>NZ_DATMLW010000074.1:0-6799 GCF_035570375.1 Bradyrhizobium sp.
GCTCGTGCCGCGCTACGCGGAGTTCATCGGCAACGAGATTCAGAAAGCGTATCTGGAATCCTACTCCGATTACGGCCAGAACCTGTTCGACCGTTACGTCGACTACGCCGACGCGTGGATCGAGGATCAGGACTTCAAGGATCCCGACACCGGCCAGATGCTCAACCGCGACCTTCTCAACCAGGAACTGACCAAGATCGAGAAGCCTGCCGGAATCGCCAACCCGAAGGACTTCCGCAACGAGGTCGTGAAGTTCTCGCTGCGCTCGCGGGCCCAGAACGGCGGCAAGAATCCGTCCTGGACCTCTTATGAGAAGATTCGCGAAGTGATCGAGAAGCGCATATTCTCGCAGGTCGAGGATTTGCTTCCGGTGATCTCGTTCGGTTCGAAGAAGGACGGCGAAACCGAGAAGAAGCACGGCGAATTCGTCGCGCGGATGGTGGGACGCGGCTATACCGAGCGTCAGGTCCGCAGGCTCGTCGAGTGGTACATGCGTGTGAAGCAAGCCGGCTGAGGCGGCCAGTACCGCCCGATCTGAAGTCCCTGCGCTATTTGCGGCCGGTTCGTTTCAGGGACTTCAGATCGCTAAGCGGTACTGAAATAATAGTTTGCTAGTGCCCATGACTTTCCGAAGTTCGTGAAAGGTGGGTGCTGCAAGGAACACGAACTTCGGAAAGTGAGCACTAGAACAGTGGCGATGTTCATAGTCGATCGGCGTCTGAATCCAGGCAGCAAGAGCCTGGAAAACCGTCAGCGTTTCCTGCGTCGCGCCAAGGCGCTGGTGCGGGGTGCGGTGAAGAAGACCTCCGAGGGACGCGACATCAAGGACGTGCTGGAGGGCGGGGAGGTCTCGATCCCGCTCGACGGGATGCATGAGCCGCGGTTTCGCACCGAAGGCGGTACGCGCGACCGGGTGCTTCCCGGCAACAAGAAGTTCGTCGAAGGTGACATCCTTCCACGCCCCGATGGAGGCCGGGGAGGGCGGGGATCGCAGCCGGGCGAAGGCGACAGCGAGGATGATTTCCGCTTCGTCCTGTCCCGCGACGAGTTCGTCGACCTCTTTCTCGACGATCTCGAATTGCCGGATCTGGCCAAGCGCAGGCTGGCCGACGCCGAGAGCGAAGGCCTCCAGCGTGCGGGCTATTCGACCTCGGGATCACCGGCGAATATTTCGGTCAGCCGCACGGTGCGACTGGCGCTGGCGCGCCGCGTCGCGCTCAGAAGGCCGAGGCCGGAGACGATCGCCCGGCTCGAGGCGGAGCTCGAGAGTTGCCAGGACGAAGGGCGCCGCGCCGAGTTGATCGCCGAGATCGAGGCGCTGAAAGCAAAGGCCAAGCGCATTCCCTTCATCGATCCGATCGATATCCGCTTCCGCCGGTTCGAGACGGTGCCCAAGCCGGTGGCGCAGGCGGTGATGTTCTGCCTGATGGACGTGTCGGGTTCGATGTCCGAACACATGAAGGATCTCGCCAAGCGCTTCTACATGCTGCTTTACGTGTTCCTCACCCGCCGCTACCGGCATGTCGAGATCGTCTTCATCCGCCACACCGACCGCGCCGAGGAGGTGGACGAGGAGACCTTCTTCCGCGGGCCCGCGTCGGGCGGCACGCTGGTGTCGAGCGCGCTGCAGGCGATGAGCGACATCGTCAGATCGCGCTTCCGCCCCGCCGACTGGAACATTTACGCAGCTCAAGCCTCCGACGGCGACAACTCGATCGCCGACAGTGCGCTCACCGGGCGGCTTTTGACTGATCAGATCCTTCCCGTGAGCCAGTTCTTTGCCTATCTCGAGGTCGGCGAGGCCACCGGCAGCTCCTTCGAAATGCCGGACTCCTCGCTGTGGACGCTGTATCAGCGCCTGCGCGCCGACGGCGCACCTCTGTCCATGCGCAAGGTCAACGAGCGCAGCCAGATCTTCCCGGTGTTCCACGAACTGTTCCAGCGTCGACGAAACCAGGAGAAAGCCGCGCCATGACAGCGACAGCCGAACGCCTGTTCGAGGGAGCGGATTGGGATTTCCCGAAGCTGCAGCGGATACACGATGCCTGCGAGGAGATCGCGAAAGGCGAACTCGGGCTCGATACCTATCCGAACCAGATCGAGATCATCACCGCCGAACAGATGCTGGACGCCTATTCTTCGGCCGGCATGCCGCTGTTCTACAAACACTGGTCGTTCGGCAAGCATTTTGCCCATCACGAGGCGTTCTACCGCAAGGGGCTGAAGGGTCTCGCCTATGAGATCGTGATCAACTCTTCGCCCTGCATCTCCTATTTGATGGAAGAGAACACCGCGACCATGCAGACGCTGGTGATCGCGCACGCAGCCTTCGGCCACAATCATTTCTTCAAGAACAACTACCTGTTCCGGCAATGGACCGATGCCGACGGCATCCTAGATTATCTCGACTTTGCCAAGACCTATGTGGCGCAATGCGAGGAGCGTCACGGGCGGCTCGCGGTCGAAGTCACGCTGGATGCGGCCCATGCCCTGATGTCGCATGGCATCGATCGCTATCCCGGCAAGAAGAATCTCGACCTTCGCGCAGAGGAAAAACGCGCCAAGGAACGCCGCGCGCATGAACAGAGCATGTTCAACGATTTGTGGCGGACGGTGCCGACAGGACCGGTGAAGAGCGCGGAGCTGTTGAGCAGCGAGCGGCGGCGCAAGCTGCTCGGGTTGCCGCAGGAAAATATCCTCTACTTCCTGGAAAAGACCGCGCCCCGCCTGCAGCCCTGGCAGCGCGAGATCCTTCGGATCGTGCGCCACATCGCGCAATATTTCTATCCGCAGAGCCAGACCAAGGTGATGAACGAGGGCACCGCGACCTACGTGCATTACCGCATCATGAACCGGCTGCACCAGCAGGGCCGGCTTTCTGACGGCAACTTCCTCGAATTCCTGCAGTCGCACACCAACGTGGTGTTCCAACCCGATTTCGACGACCAGCGCTTTTCGGATTTCAACCCTTACGCGCTCGGCTTTGCGATCATGCAGGACATCGAGCGCATCGTGACCCGCCCGGACGACGAGGATCGCGAGTGGTTCGGCGAGATCGCAGGCTCTGGCGACGTCATGGGTGTGCTGCGCAACGTCTGGGCCAACTACCGGGACGAAAGTTTCATCAGCCAGTTCCTCAGCCCGCGTCTGATCCGAAGCTGGCGGATGTTCCATCTGCACGACGATCCCGAAGAAGCCGCCGGCATCAAGGTCGATGCGATTCACGATGCGCGCGGCTACCGGCGAATCCGCCGGGAACTCGCCAAGCAGTATGACGTCGGCTATATCGATCCGAACATCGAAGTGGTTGATGTCGACCTTGCGGGCGACCGCCGCCTGATGCTGCGCCACGTCGTGGTGAAGGGCGCCCAGCTCAATGAAACCGACGCCAGGCGTGTTCTACAACATCTCGCTGATTTGTGGACGTATGACGTATCTCTGGTTGAAGTCGATGCCAAGGATACGGTATTGAAGGAGTACGTCGTCAGCCCGCGCAGCCTGGCGATAGCGGCCTGAACAAGCCCGAGAAAAGAGCGGAGAAAACGCCGGGACCGGCCGCCAAGCCTGTTGAAAACTCCGCACGCCATGAAATGTCCGCCGAGGGCGCCGAATTTTGCCCCAATCCCCGCAAGATATTGCGGCGGGTGTTTAAGTAGGGGAATGCACATGGCGTACAAGCGAACTGAGGTTGCTATCGAAAGAATTATTGCATCCTGTGATGGCAACATGCGAGGAGCGCTTGAAGCATTGATGCTGGTCAACGAGCATCTGGAGGCTGAGCTTTCCCGGCTCTACGCCTTCATGTCGATCGACGAGAGCGGCGAAGTAGCGTTCGAAACCCTGCACTGAGTTCCACTGCGCCATTTTCGATCGCCGATCGGCAAGGGCGCAAATCACTCGGACAGGTAGAAGCGACAAGCGTTGCCAGCGGGCGAGGCTGGAGCGAAGCGGGAGCCATTTGGCTCCGAGGCTTTGCGGCCTGTTGGATCCGCCGCAATCATTGTGGCGCATCGGGCGCACGTAGATCGATCCCGGTGTGAGAGGCGCCGCCGGGCGGGGCCGTTTTCAGCAAAGTTCCGGCCAGTAGAGCCGCATCGGATTTTCGACCAGAAGCTTGCGTTGCAGCTCGGGCGTGGTCGCAATCTGCGGGATGAAGTCCACCAACAGGCCGTCGTCGGGCATGTGGTTTTTCAGATTGGGATGCGGCCAGTCGGTGCCCCAGAGCACGCGATCAGGAAACGTCTCGACCATGCGGCGCGCGAAAGGAACCACGTCGCGGTAGGCGTTTTGTTCGCCGTTGAGCGCTACCGGTCCCGAAACCGACAGCCGCTCCGGACAACTGACCTTGGACCACACGTTCGGATTCTCGGTCATGAACTTGATGAAGCGTTCGAATTCAGGCCCGTCCACCGCTTTGCTCACATCGGGCCGGCCCATGTGATCGACGACGACCGTCGTCGGCAGGGCGGTGAAGAAGTCCCATAGCTCAGCCAGGTCGACCGCCTCGAAATAGATCACGACGTGCCAGCCGAGTTTTTCGATGCGGGCGGCAATCTCCATCAGTTCCTCTCGCGGCGTGAAATCGACGAGCCGCCTGACGAAGTTGAAGCGCACGCCGCGGATGCCTGCCTCGTGCAGCACGCGCAAATCAGCATCCGAGCTGTCGCGCCGCACCGTCGCAACCCCCCGTGCGCGCCCGTGCGCATGGTTGAGCGCATCGACCATCGCGCGGTTGTCGGCGCCGTGACAGGTCGCCTGCACGATGACGTTGCGCGAAAAGCCGAGATGATCGCGCAGGGCAAAGAGCTGCTCCTTCGAGGCGTCACACGGCGTATATTTGCGCTCCGGCGCATAAGGGAATTTGTCTTTCGGGCCGAAGACGTGGCAATGCGCATCCACCGCGCCCGGCGGCACCTTGAAGCGGGGTTTTGAGGGGTTTTCGTACCAGTCGAGCCAACCTGGTGTCTTTTCGGAGCGCGCAGTTTCGACCATTCACTTGCCCGTCTTTTTATTCTTGCTCGCGATGCTTACGAGAATGCGGTCGGCTTCACAGCGCCAATCCGGACTGCGCGCGAAACCTTCAAGTCCCCGCTCGCCGAACAGGCCGAGGTCGGCGAGATCGGCCATCCACGCCTGGCGTTCGGCCGTGCCTTGCGACGACCATGGCTCAAGCCCGATCTCGCGTACGGTTTCTGCCACCTCGCGCACTTCCTCGCTGCGGCGGCGGCCATGCTCGATCACGCGCTGGAAGAAGTAGGCGCCCTGCTTTTCCCAGTCGATGCCGGGGAAGGTTTCCTTCAGCGACGCCAGCACCGCATCCTCGACGCCATAGGCGCGCGCGGTGGTGAAGCTCTCGATCAGCATGGCCTCAAGCCCCTTGATCATCACGCTGCGGCACATCTTTACCGCGGAGGCGACGCCGAGTTTTTCGCTGGCGACCCTGGCGTTGAATCCCAGCGCACCAATCAGCGGCGCGAGTTCGCCCGCATCCTTGCCGCCGAGCAGCAAAGGCACCCTGATGCGGTAGGGCGGAATCGATGTCATCACGGCGCCCTCGACATAGCGGCCGCCGCCACCGTCGATCAGCGCTGCCGCGCGTTGCTTGGCGCCGGGCGAAGCCGAATTGAAGTCGAGGAACCAGGTGCCGCGCTTCACCGTGCCCGCGCACGCCTCGGCCACCGACACGGCCTGGCTTGCGGTGACGGCGGAAACGACAAGATCGGATTGCGCAGCAAGTTCGGCATGCGAAGCCGTCAACCGCACGTCATGGTGGTTGGCGTGATCGCGCAAGGGACCGCCCGCCTCGTCGCCTCGAAGCTTGACGTCAAAGGCCATCACCTTGACGTCCTGCCTGCATAAATCTTCGGCGAGGATACGTCCGACTTCGCCGTACCCGACAAGGCCGACGTTCCATTTCGGCGGATTGGTTGCAGGCGCGGTCATGGCAGAGGATCTTTCCTGTCGGATAGCGGCGGATTTGTCTTTATAAACAGGTCCTACCGATGCAGGAAGGTAGTGTCTGCTTTGCGTCCGAAAATCGGACATCGGCCCGGCACAAAGGATATCCGCCACGGCCGTAAAGCTGCACTTCCCTTGCGCCGCCACGACACCTAAATTGAAGGCGAACGACAGGGAGTTCGCCATGCCGCAAGCCGCAACACCGACTGAAGAATCCGCTCTCGCGCCGGACCATATTGAAGCGACGCTGAACTACATTGTCGACGATGGCAGCAAGGTTTTCACCGTCGTCGCCGGTCCCGGCGGTACCGACACACGCTCAGGCGGCACAGCCGATCCGCGCCGCATAACCATTCACAACGGCCGTCGCCATCCGGAAAATTTTGTGTTGGAGCGCCACGGCTTTCGCTTCGTGTGCCACGACACGAAAGTTGAGGACTTCTATGACGAGGATCAAATCCGGCGGGTCTACTATCCGGAGATGGAAGCGCTGATCAAAAGCGAGAGCGGCGCCAGGCGCGTCGTCGTATTCGACCACACGCTACGTACCGCCGACGACGAAATGCGCGAGTCGAAGAGGACCCGAGAGGTCGTCCGCCGTGTTCACAACGACTACACGGAATGGTCGGCCCCCCAGCGTGTGCGCGATATTCTCCCTGACCAAGCCGAAGAGTTGTTGCAGCGGCGCTTCGCCATCATCCAGGTTTGGCGGCCGATCCACCATCCTGTGGAGACTTATCCGCTCGCCATGGCGGATGCGCAAACGCTGTCGCCACCGGATATGATTGTGTCAGAGCGGCGCGCGCCCGGACGCATCGGCCAGACTTATGCGATCAAGTAC
>NZ_DATMLW010000075.1:0-3463 GCF_035570375.1 Bradyrhizobium sp.
AAGGCGCGAGCGTCGGACGAGCGGGCCACTTACCGCGAAGTCCATATCCATCAAGGAGGCGAAGCGTAGACCCGGCGATGGTGCACGGAAGGCGACTGAGCTTACCCCAGGAGATCTGCCCTGTGTCGCTTCGGCGACTGAGAGTACCGCGAGGTGGTCTGACCGCAGGGCAGAAGTCAGCAGAGGGCGTAGTAGGTCATGTCGTCGGCAAGGCTAGTGAGGCACTCCGAACCGAAAGGTGGAGGCAACCGATAGGCCGAGCCGGGAACGGTGGCTGAAGGCCCGAACGGGAGGAGCGGCAAGTAGGACATGAATCTCGAAGGCGACAATCGGCTGAATCTCCAGTTGAGACTGGACTTCTCATCGGCGCCGACGGGTGAAGCCCGGCAGGCGGGACGGGAAGACATCGAATCGCCATCGGCGGTGAGTGAGCCCGAACGCCCAGCCAACACGCGTCGAACCATGGAGGACGTATGTGAACGAGCAAACCTGAAGAAAGCATTGCGGCAAGTGAGGAGCAATAAAGGTAGCGCGGGCGTCGACGGGATGACCGTCGATCAACTTGGCGACTATCTGAAGCAGCACTGGCCGGTCATTCGGGAGCAATTGCTGAACGGGACCTACGAACCGAAACCGGTGCGACGGGTGGAAATCCCGAAGCCGGATGGCGGAGGGGTGCGAAAGCTTGGCATTCCAACCGTGCTGGATCGCTTCATCCAGCAAGCGGTGATGCAGGTTCTGCAGAAGCAGTGGAATCCGACGTTCTCCCTTCACAGCTATGGGTTTCGACCGCGTCGGTCGGCACATCAAGCCGTGGCGCAAGCGCAGCAGTACATCGCGCAAGGTTACGGATGGGTGATCGATCTTGATTTGGAAAAGTTCTTCGATCGAGTCAATCACGACAAACTGATGGGCCAGATCGCCAAGCGCGTCGAGGACAAGCGGCTGTTGAAACTCATCCGGGTATTCCTGAATGCCGGGGTGATGGAGAACGGGCTGGTCAGCCCGAGCGTGGAAGGGACCCCGCAAGGAGGCCCGCTTTCGCCACTGCTAAGTAACCTCGTGCTCGATGAACTCGACCAGGAACTGGAGTGCCGCGGACACCGCTTTGTTCGCTATGCGGATGACTGTAACATCTACGTTCGCAGCGAACGCGCGGGTCATCGGGTGATGGAGAGCATCTCGCGCTTCATCACACAAAAGCTCAAGCTCAAGGTCAACGAGGCAAAGAGCGCGGTGGCACGACCGCAGGAACGGAAGTTCCTCGGATTCAGCTTTACGGCTGGTCCGGACATCAAGCGCATGATCGCGCCGAAATCTCTGGAACGGTTCAAACAGCGAATCCGGGACATCACGCGCAGGGCCAAGGGCGTCAGCATGAAGACGACAATGGAAGAGTTGGCCCCGTATATGCGGGGTTGGCGCAGCTATTTTGGCTTCTGCGAAACGCCCGAGGTGTTGGTGGCTCTCACTCGCTGGGTCCGGTTGCGATTGCGGGCCGCTCTGTGGCGTCAGTGGAAAACACCACGTCGCCGCCGTGCGGCACTGATCGCATTGCGAGTCTTTGGGCAGTTGTGCAATACGGCCGACAGCGGCCGTGGCCCATGGTACATCGCCCGGAGCAAAGCCCTCTCCGTCGGGCTTTCCAATGCCCACTTCAAATCGCTCGGTCTCCCCTCCTTGATCGATGCGCGTTAGCGCAACTTCCCGAACCGCCGTGGTACGGACCCGTATGCCAGGTGGTGTGGGAGGGGCGGAGCCGCGAGGCTCCCCCCTATCCCGATCATTGGCACTTCGCTACAGGCGCCGAGGCATCGAACTTACGGCCGGTATTGGAGGTGCTGCGGACATGGATGGACGGCGGCATCGGCCAGCCCCGACGCGAATGACCCATCTCTGCCATTCGACGATCAATTTTGCTGCGATGCAAGGCAGGGTTCTCGCGCAACAGTGTGCCAATGTGGGGGGCGGCCCCCCAGCCTGAGGAAGGAGGAGCCCATGAGGCGACGCGAGTTCATCACGCTCCTCGGCGGCGCGGCCGCATGGCCTTTGACGTCTGGTGCGCAGCAGCCGATGGCGCTGGTGGGCTTGCTGAGCGGCGCTCAGCAAGATGATCGACAGCTTGGCGCGTTTCGGCAGGGCCTCAAAGACATCGGCTATATCGAAGGCCGCAATGTCGCGATCAAATATCTTTCAGCGAACGGTCACTTCGACCGGTTGCCGGCATTAGCCGACGAGCTGGTGGCCGATCCCGCGACCGTGATCGTCGGGCTCGCCCCGCCTGCTGCAGTGGCGGCCAAAGCCGCAACCGCAACAATTCCGATCATTTTCGCGACCGGTGCCGATCCGGTTGGTCTGGGTCTCGTTTCCAGCCTCAACCACCCCGGCGGCAATGCCACGGGGATTAGTTTTCTGATCCACCCACTCGGGCCAAAACGGCTGGAACTGCTGCGCGAGCTGGTCCCGAGCACGCGGCTTATCGGTTTCCTGATCAATCCCGCGAACCCAACTACCAAAACCCAGACCGCAGACGAGCAGGCTGCGGCACGCGCACTCGGGCTTGAACTCCTGATCATGAATGCCAGTAGCGAACGCGACATCGACGCGGCTTTTGCGAGCTTCGTTCAGCAGCGCGTCAATGCAATCATCCTCGGCGGCGATCAGTTCTTGTTCAATCGGCGCGATCAGCTGGTAGAATTGGCGGCTCGCAATGCCGTACCGACGATGTATTATCTGCGCGAGTTTGCCGTCGCCGGCGGGCTCATCAGTTATGGGGCCAGCCTCACCGACGCGTATCGCCTTGCCGGTGTCTACGCCGGGCGGATACTCAAGGGCGAAAAGCCGGCCGACTTGCCGGTCCAACAGTCCACAAAATTCGAATTGGTCATCAATCTCAAGACCGCTAGGGCACTCGGCCTCACCGTGCCGTTGATCATGCAAATGACAGCCGACGAGGTGATCGAATAGAGGAAGGCGCCAAGCAAAGCTGGCGCGATCAGCCGTCTGATAACTGAGGCGAAGCAGAAATCATCGTCAAACGATTTGCCGTTGTAGGTCAAGTCAAGCAGCGCCCGGCGAAATTCGGCGGCGAGAATTTCGCCAGCGAACTGAACGGCGCATCGCATCCAGGCGGGAGCTCTGCTCTGATCACCGGCGCGACAGGAGTGATTCGGTCGCCTTTTCGAGATCGATCGACGCTACTGGCTTGCGACACCAATTCGGATTGGGCAATGAGCCCCGATTGGGATGGTGCTGCCCGAAGCGAGACCACGAAATTCATCGCAAGACCTATAATGGCCACGGCAGACAATCCCACGACTGTCCGTCTCAAATTGCCTCGCGATGCGCGGTCGCAAGGCATTGGCCTCTTTGCGTGCTGGTCGCCGCGAGTTTCGATGCTGAGCGCCAGCGGCGAGTGCACGTGCGCACTCTCCGGTCGATCGGACAAACTGGCTTTGGTGAT
>NZ_DATMLW010000076.1:0-22305 GCF_035570375.1 Bradyrhizobium sp.
CTAGCACTACCTTGGCAGATTTTTCAGTTTGAAGAGCCTATCAGGATTCCCGAATCGATTTTTCAGTGATTCATAGGGGGTCGGCTTGTGGAGGGCCGACCATGGGGAACGCGACGTCGGATTGGGAAGACGAGCTCGAGCGTTGGCTGAAGCCATTCCTGGATCGCTTGGGTCATAAGGCCCGGCGGCGGATGTGTCCGCTTTACATTGCAGGGCTGATCGGCCCTGGTGAACGCAAAAGCGTTCAACCGATGGCAGAGCGCTTTGCGGCAGGCGAATACGATCAGCTGCATCATTTCATCGCCGATGGCGTCTGGGATGCGGCTCCGCTGGAGACTGAGCTGCTCAATGAGGCCGACCGGCTCGTCGGCGGCGATGATGCGGTGCTGGTTATCGACGACACCGCGGTGCCGAAGAAGGGCGAACACTCAGTCGGTGTCGCGGCTCAATATGCCTCGGCCCTGGGCAAAACGGCGAATTGCCAAACATTAGTGTCGCTGACGCTCGCGCGTGGTGAAGTGCCGGCAATGATCGCATTGCGTCTCTTCCTACCCGAGAGCTGGACAAGCGATGCCGCACGTTTGAAGCGCGCCGGCGTACCTGTCGAATACCGAACACCACGATCCAAGCCAGAGATCGCCTTGGCCGAGATTGATCGCGCGATGGCAGCCGGCATGCGCTTCGGTTGTGTGCTGGCGGATGCAGGATACGGCCTCAGTGCGCCGTTTCGACAAGGGCTCACGGCACGCGGGCTGGCCTGGGCCGTCGGCATCCCTCGTCACCTGAAGGTGTACCCGGTCGACGTCAAGCTGATCTGGCCGATTGCTGGGCGCGGGCGTCCCCGCAAGCGGTACATTCCGAACATCCTGTCGAGGGCAGCCGAAGACATGCTCGCCGATGCCAAGTGGCAAAATGTGAGTTGGCGAAACGGGACCAAAGGCCGATTGAAGGCGCGTTTTGCCGCCGTTCGGGTGCGGATCGCCGATGGGCCTCCCCAGCGGATCAAGGATAAGGGCCAGCAGCATCTTCCCGGCGAGGAGGCTTGGCTGATCGGCGAACACAGGACCTCGGGGGAAAAGAAATACTATCTTGCCAACCTGCCTGCCACGACAGATCTGCGCACACTAGCCGCCACCATCAAGGCACGATGGATTTGCGAACAGGCGCATCAGCAGTTGAAAGAGGAACTCGGGCTTGATCACTTCGAGGGGCGATCATGGCAAGGTCTTCATCGTCACGCGCTGATGACCATGATCGCCTACGCCTTCTTGCAACACCGTCGCCTCGCACAAGCGGGGCGGAAAAAAAAGAATCAACGGACCTCCGCCTCAGCCAAGCCTGCCAGCGGTGCGCCACGCCATCGTCAATCTCATACTTCGACCGCCATCTCAGCGATGCCCATACTGCAGAAGACGAAGCCGTGAAAAGCCGCAGTAATAAATCTGCCAAAGTAGTGCTAGGGCGTGGACTCATTAACGGCAGCCAGCCATAGCCGGATCGATGCAAGCTGGGCGGAGGCAAGGTAGTTGGCTGCAACCTTGTCGTAACGCGTCGTGACCCGACGACATTGCTTGATCCGATTGAAGAACCGTTCGACCCTGTTGCGAGCACGGTAGAGATAAAGTTTGAATCACAGGAGTCCGGCCAAACGCAACGCTATTGGTCCGGCCAAGCTTCGACGCTTTCGGGGCATAGCGGACATCGACCAGCCGACAACCGCCGCCGAATCCGTCGAAAATGACCCAAACCGGTCATGGGAACGTTTCTGCGCCTGAGGTGTCAGCTGTCACAGAGCACACGATTGAAAGTGTGATACCGTCGCTCCGTCGCCTGGGCAGCCCCCGGGAGGAATCAAATGGCAGCTCACATCTGCCGGCGAAAATTCTTAGCCACGCTCAGCGGCGCAGTGGTTGCGGTGCCGCTCCCAGCTCGCGCGCAGCAGCAGCTGACGATGCCAGTGATCGGGCTCATCGACAGTGATGCGCCGGAGACACACGCGAGCCTTTTGCGTGCGTTTCGCCAAGGTCTCAAGGAAGCTGGCTACGTTGAGGGCAGGAACGTGGGGATCGAATATCGGTGGTCGGATGGTCAATACGATCGATTGCCGCAATTGGCTGCTGATCTCGTTCGCCGCCAAGTAGCAGTGATAACCACGATCGATGGAAGTTCGTCGGCACTCGCCGCAAAGGCAGCAACCAACACACTTCCAATCATCTTCAGGATCGGCGCCGATCCAGTCGCGCTTGGGCTTGTCGCGAGCATGAATCGACCAAGCGGCAACCTAACGGGCGTAACTAGTTTGACCGTCGAGCTCGGGCCGAAACGGCTGGAGGCGCTACATGAACTGGTCCCGACTGCCGCCGTGTTCGCCTTTCTCGTCAATCCCTCAAGTCCCTTTGTGGAAACGATGTCGAAAGAGTTATTGGCCTCGGCCAAAACCCTGGGGCTGCGCATCCACATCCTGGATGCCAGCAACGAGAGCGACATAAACTCAGCCTTTGAAACTGTGCTCAAATTGGGTGTAGGCGGACTCGTCATCGGCAGCGACGTGTTCTTCAATTCCCGGAGCGCCGAGCTTGCTGCACTGACGATCCGTCACGCATTGCCCGCAGCCTACCAGTATCGCGAGTTCGTCGCGGCTGGCGGGCTAATGAGTTACGGAGGAAGTGTAGAGGATTCTTACCGGTTGGCCGGTGCCTACACCGGCCGGATTCTCAACGGTGAGAAGCCTGCCGACCTGCCGGTGCAGCAGTCCACGAAAGTCGAGTTGTTCATCAACCTCAGAACCGCCAAGGCGCTTGGCATTAGCGTGCCGCTCTCGCTGCTCGGTCGCGCCGATGAGGTGATCGAATGACCGTTTATGGCCCGAAAGCGACATTCGTCATTAGAGACAACTAGGTAAATTCAGTGTAGCGTCTGCGCACGGCCAAGCACAGTGCTTACCTGAGAGCTGCCCAAAAAGCGACGGCTTGCAATAATTGGCAGCCGAGTGCCGTCGGTAGCCACAAGATCGACCTCAAAGACAATCTTGACGCGGATCCGGGGGAACGCCGGGCCCACATTCTGCTGCATCTTTCAACGGGAGGGCTCGATGAGGAGGCGTGAGTTTACAACGGACACCATGCTCGGGCAGGCCGCATGACCGCAACCATCCTCGTTGTCGACGATGAGCTCGATCTCGAGGAGCTGGTGCTGCAGAAGTTCCGCAAGCAGATCCGCGACGGCGCGATGCGGTTCGTGTTCGCCCATGACGGCATCGAGGCGCTGCAGTCGATCGAACAATACCCGCATGTCGACATGGTGGTATCCGACATCAACATGCCGCGGATGGACGGCCTGTTGTTATTGCGGAAACTGCAGGAGGCGGAGGACAATAAATCGACCATCATCGTTTCTGCCTACGGCGACATGCGCAACATCCGCACCGCGATGAACTGCGGGGCGTTCGATTTTCTGACCAAGCCGATCGATTTCGACGATCTGGAAATGACGATCGATAAGACCATCCGTCATGTCGAGATGATGCGCGAGGCGCGTCACCGCCAGGCCGAAGCCGAGCGCGCGCATGCGTCGTTATCGCGGTATTTTTCGCCGCAGATCGCCTCCCGGCTCGCGGCCATCGGCGAGAGCAACGGCATGGAGGTGCGTTGGCGAGAGGTCGCGGCCGTTTTCACCGACATCACCGGGTTTACTACCCTCGTGCAAGCTGCCGCGCCTGAGATGCTGGGCGCGCTGCTCAATGAATATGTGGCCGGCATGACCGACATCGTGTTCGCCCATGAAGGCACGGTTGCCAAGATCATCGGTGATGCAATCCAGATTCTCTTCAACGCCCCTGGAGATCAGCCGGATTATGCGGCGCGCGCGGTTGCATGCGCGCACGATCTCGATTTCTGGGCCGAGGCGTTTCGCGGTCGCTGGAAGTCGAAGGGCGTGAACTTCGGCGCGACCCGCATCGGCGTTCACGCCGGCCCGGCGCTGGTCGGCAATTTCGGCGGCAGCCGTTTTTTCGACTACACGGCCTATGGCGACACCATCAACATCGCCGCTAGGCTGGAGGCCGCCAACAAATTCCTCGGCACCCGGATTTGCGTCAGCGCTACGGTTGCCGATGGCTCCGGGAACTTTTCGGGGCGGCCAGTCGGCGATCTCGTGCTGCGCGGCCCCAGCGAGCTGCTTCGCGCCTACGAGCCGCTGCCGGCGTCAACCTTCAATAAACCGGCGACGACGCAATATTGCGAAGCCTTCGCCAAGCTCGAGGCGGGCGAAGCGGCGGCGATGCCGGCGTTCGCGGCGCTGGTCGGACTACATGCCGACGACAATCTTGCCGGCTTTCACCTGCGGCGGTTGCTAAATGGCGCCAAAGGCGTCCGCATGCAGCTGGAATAACGGTGGCGCGGAAACGACCCTCGATGGCTCAGGAACCAGTGACCGGCGAAAGGCCATCCATCTTTGTTCGCAAACATCGCTGCAGCTTGATGTCGGTTATTGGCACTTAGCGTCAATTATTGCGGCACAGCGACTTGTCCGGAGTTGGGTGCAAACCGGAAGTGGTCAGCCGACAGCCAAAGTGACGCGATTGACCCATCTCGGACGTCGACAAAAATAAATCGAAAGGCCGGCTTTCCGACATCTTCCGAGCATCGATTTACCGCTACACTGCGACCGCCTGATCCTAGAAGGGGACCGCATGAGACGGCGGGAGTTTATCGCACTCGTCGGCGGCGCGGTTGCCGCTATGCCCTTAGCGGCTAGTGCCCAGCGATCAGGGATCGCGGTTGTTGGCGTGCTCAGTCCTGAGGGACCGAAAACAGGCAATGTTGACGGGCTAATCGAAGGCCTCCGGGCGCTTGGGTATGTCGAAGGACGCAACATTCGGTTCGAATACAGATGGGCAGAGGGAAAGTTCGACCACCTTTCCGAACTGGCCGCCGATCTGATCCGTCTAAAGGTGGACGTAATCGTAGCGTTCGTTACTAAGGCTGCCGAAGTCGCCAAAAACCAGACCACCACAATTCCCATCGTGATGGTGGGCGTTGGCGATCCAGTTGGTGCGGGGCTTGCCGCTTCACTCGCTCGCCCCGGGGGCAATGTGACAGGCACATCCACGCTGGCCCTCGCGCTCGTCGCTAAACAATTGGAGTTACTAAAATTGGTAGCACCTGACCGCACCGATATCGCGGCGATGTTCAATCCAACCAACGTGACGTTCCAAACGCAACAAGTGAAAGAAGCAAAGAAGGCGTCTGAAATGCTCGGCTTGCAACTGCGCTTTCTTGAAGTGCGGGAGCCATCTGAATTTGAAGCTGCATTCGAAACTGTCGTCCAAGAACGAATAGGGGTACTTCTGATCCTAATAGACCCGCTATATTTTTCTAATTCCAAGGCGCTTGCGGAGTTGTCGGTGAAGTCGCGCCTCATTACCATGACTGGATATCGGACCTTCGCAGAGGCAGGCGGGCTGATGTCCTACGGCGCAAACTTCTTTGATAGCTACAAAGCGGCGGCCCCGTATGTGGACAAAATACTGAAGGGGGACAAGCCCGCCGATTTGCCAATTGATCAGTCCAGCAGGTTTGAATTTGTCGTGAATTTAAAGACAGCAAAGATACTCGGCATAGAAATCCCGACATCAGTCTTAGGTTTCGCCACTGAGGTGATTGAATAGGCCTCCATTACCGCTTCCGGCACGAAACGGGCATGGTGCGATGTCCGCTCTGAGTCTGCTTTCAGGGGTAAAGCGGAAGTTGGATTTCGAGGCCGTCAGGTCAGCTTTTTGACCCGGAGCGGACAAGGGCGATCTGTCTTCTGAGCTGGCGTAAAAAATGTTCCTCAACGGAGGAACTAGGTTTCCTGTCGCCATAAGCCAAGCCATCGGCTTGGAGTTGCACGAAGATCCGGTGAGCCATCACCAATCGCGTCCTAGCGTTTTGTAAGATTCACGTTGCAAGAGGGTCGGTCAGATCTGGTGCCACTTGCATGGGAGCCGTCGAATTTGGTGAGATACCTATTGTTAAATTCTGTCCCAAGCGGGCGGTGAAAAGGATCCTTCGCGCCACTCCATCCTTTCTGCAGAATATCCGCTGACCCATCGGGCTCAATCGTCCCATCGAAGATTTGTGAGCCCGGCTTACCGACCAGACCCGTCTCCGCATGGAAGACGCCGTCTTTGATTCTTCCGCCAAATTCTCTCTCAAAGCCAGGCAGTCCAGAAGCCGTGGATTCGCAGACAAGCTTTCCCAGCCAGAGTCCGTCGAAGCGCCGCTTGTCTTTTGCCGGGTCCAGTATCGTCAACGAAGCAATTTTGGCTCGGGCGAGGTCCGCGAACAAACAGGTCGGAAAGCGCGCGAGATGATCTTCATACGCCGCTTTTGTGTTGATGGCCTCGGCACTCTTCCAATGCTCGCTTGCGGCCTCGCAAGGATCGACTGGGGCAGGCATCGGAGCTGGCGTCGCGGTGATCTGCAATTTGCCGTTCAGATAAAACTCGCCGATCAGCGACAAGGACAACTCTGGAAGCTGCGCGTGATGGGTCGTCTCATAAACATCGGCGCTGATGCGGCGGAAAATGGTGCCTATCTCTTCCTTTGTCTCGACGTTCTTAAGGAACGCGGTTGTATAGGGACTGTTGCGACCGTCGCCATCTTCGGCCGTGCGCCCGGGCTGCGTCGCATAGGCGATGATCATGCCCTCTGGGCTGTCGATTTTCGCAAGACCTTGCCCAATGCTGGCGCTGCGGGTAGTCCCGATGGAGCGTTTCAATTGCGCGGCGAGTGGGTTGTCGCGGCAAGAATCCAGCACAAGGATGCGCAAGTTCTTCGCCGGCTGCATGTCAGCGATGACGTCGTCGACCCGAACCAGGCGCCGCAAGTCTGCCTCATCGTTTAACTGGGCGTCCACCGGCACAAGATAGTTGATCCCTCCGAACTGCAGCGCATGCCCGGTGTAATAGAACATCGCCACGTCGGCAGTCCGCGCCGCCCGGGCAAATTTAATCATCGCCTCATCCATTCCGGCTTTATCGAGATCGGTAGCAACGATGGTCTCAAAGCCAGATCGCTTGAGGGCAGCGGCTACATCTTCGGCGTCGTGCACCGGATTCGGCAGGTGCGGTACACGAGCATAGGCGCCATTGCCAATGAGAAGCGCTACTCGATTGTCGGCGAAAGCTGGCGTGGCAAAAACGCCGAAAAACACAGCAGCAAAAAAGGCAAATAGCACGTCTCGGTGCATAAGCCCCTCCCGAAGGATACAAGCAATTAATATTACACTCTGCTATCTTCGGAAACGTGAGAAGCATCACAGATGCGACATCGGGTCAGCTTTTGGCACGAAACGGACCTCCGACGATGTCCGATCTGAGTCTGCTTTCGGGGGAAAAGCGGAAGTTGGATTTCGAGGCCGTCAGGTCGTTCGATAGACACACGCTACTCCCGAGCCTAAACTTTGAAACCACGGTGGATTGGGACCTATGACCGAGGCGCGCGTCGAACGACGGCTGGCTGCCATCCTCGCTGCCGATGTAGCGAGCTACAGCCGCCTCATGGGTGCCGACGAGGAAGGTACGCTCGCCGCGCTCCGGGCCCATCGGCGGGAAATTATTGATCCCAAAATTGCCGCGCATCGCGGTCGTATCTTCAAAACCACCGGCGATGGGCTTTTGATCGAGTTCGCAAGTGTCGTTGACGCCACGCGTTGCGCGGTGGAGGTTCAACTCGGCATCAAGGAACGCAACATCTCCGTGCCGCAGGATAAGCGTCTTGAGTTGCGGATCGGGATCAATGTCGGCGACGTCATCATAGAAGACGACGATCTCTTTGGTGACGGCGTAAATGTTGCCGCGCGACTTGAAGGATTAGCCGAGCCGGGCGGCATCATCATTTCCGCCGCTGCCCATGATGCCGTGTTGAATCATGTAAAGGCCGAGTTTCGCGACCTTGGTGGACTCTTGCTAAGGAACATCGAGCGCCCTGTGCGTGCATTTCAGGTCATGTTCGGACCGGGTGACGATGCAAACGGTGCCAGTGCTATAGAGCATTCCTGGCGCCCGCAGGCCGGTTCGGCTGCCGAGGGGCCGTCGATTGCCGTTAGGCCGTTTAAGGTTCTGTCGGAAAATCGTGAGCTCGAATTTCTGGCCGAAGGGCTGGCGGAAGACGTTATCGCGCTGCTCGCAAGGGTACCCGGCTTTTTCGTGATTTCTCGGGCATCCTCCTTTGCTTTTCGAAATCCTGAAACGCCAGCTTCGATCGTCGCCCAACAACTGGGGGTCCGCTACGTGCTGGACGGAAGCGTTCGAGGTGCTGGCAACCAAGTCCGCGTTTCAACCCAACTTGCCGAAGCCCCGACAGGCCGCATTCTCTGGTCCGGGAAGTTCGAGGCCACGCGCGCCGAGACGTTAGAACTACAGGACGACATCGCACGCGGAATAATTATCGAACTGGAGCCTGCGCTCACCCAGGCACAGGTCACGGTAATCCGGCGTCAGCGTCCGGAGAATGTCGATGCCTGGGGCTGCTACCATCAGGCCGCAGGCGCGCTCGGAGGCAAGGGGTGGAACGAGTTAGCTGTTACGGAAGCACAAAACTTCCTCCGACGGGCGCTCGAACTCGACGGTGACTTCGCGCTTGCGCGGGGGCAACTGGCCCTTCTAACGGCGCTGGCGGAAACCACGGGCCTGGTCGAACATTCGGCGGAGCGAATCCAGGAGGCGCTAGCGGCGGCCGAAATGGCGATTGCGGCCGATACAGGCAGTTCAGAAGTCTTGGGTTATGCCGGCTGTGCACTCGCCGATCTTGGGTACACGGAGCGAGGGGTGGAAATCCTGAGGCAGGCTCTGGAAATAGATCCAAGCAATGCGCAGGCCGAGGTAGCTCTCGGCGCGGCGCTCGCGATGACGGGCGATCTCGACGCTGGAATTGTTCGTATGCGCCACGGAATTAAGCTTAGCCCCCGCGACAGGCGGCTAGCATTTTGGGGCTGGGGGCTGGGTGGGTTTCTGCTGCGTGCCGACCGACCGGAGGAGGCGCTGGAAGAGGCTCGCATCGCCGCACGACGAGATCCCCGCCTTTACCTCCCGCCGATCCTTGAAGCCGTGGCTCAGGCCGCGCTGGGGCGGGCCGAACTCGCCCGAGGCGCGCTGATGGCTGCGAGGCGTCTCCGGCCAAAGCTGACGCAGCAAGAGATCGAAAGGTCTCATGGACGGCGCGCCGCCAAGATTCTGTCAGGTGTTTGGGACGTCAATTAAATCAAGCCCTTTTTCGACAGCATCGACCCACAGCGGTCATTGCGAAGGCGATGGACACGCGCCGGTTTTGGCCCATAGAGTTGCCAATTATTGCCCTGGACCGGAGAGACTAAATGGCCGAGGCGCGGGTCGAACGTCGGCTTGCAGCCATCCTAGCAGCCGATGTCGCAGGTTACTCTCGGCTAATGGGAGCCGACGAGGTCGGCACTCTGGCAGCCTTGAAGGCGTTGCGGCGAGAGGTCGTCGATCCCACGATTGCCGGGCATAAAGGCCGCATCGTCAAGACCACTGGCGATGGAATGCTGGTGGAATTTGCAAGTGTGGTGGATGCGGTGACCTGCGCTGTGATCGTGCAGGACAAGATGGCTGAACGGAACGAAGCCACAGAACCAAAGATCAACTTTCGCATTGGCATCAATATTGGAGACATTATCATCGACCACGATGACATCTTTGGCGATGGCGTCAACGTTGCCGCTCGCGTCGAGGGTGAATGCGAACCCGGTGGCGTCTATCTGTCCAGCAGTGCGTTCCAGCAGGTGCGAGGCAAAACGAGCTTCGCATTTGACGATCTCGGCGAAAAATCGCTCAAGAATATCGATCTGCCAGTGCGGCTCTACGCCGTGAGTCAGTCGGGGGTGTTAGCCGCAAAGTCACCGAGCGAGGCCGCCACCAAACCTCTTCCGCTGCCCGAAAAGCCCTCCATCGCTGTTCTGCCCTTCCAGAACATGAGCGGTGACCCCGAACAGGAATACTTCGCTGACGGGGTGGTGGAAGACATCACGACCGCTCTATCGCGGGTTAAATGGCTGTTCGTTATCGCCCGTAATTCCAGTTTCACGTACAAGGGCAAGCCGATCGATATCAAGCAGGTTGGTCGCGAGTTGGGTGTTCGTTACGTGCTGGAGGGGAGCGTACGGAAGGCCGGAAATAAAGTTCGTATTACGGGGCAGCTGATCGAGGTTTCGACGAATGCTCACCTTTGGGCGGATCGCTTCGATGGCGGTCTCGAAGACATTTTCGACCTTCAGGATCAAATCACCGCGAGCATTGTAGGCGCCATCTCTCCAAAGTTGGAGGACGCAGAGATCGCGCTCGCGCGGAAAAAACCAACGCATAATCTCGGCGCTTACGATTTCTATCTGCGTGGCCTGGCATTGCTGTACCAATTCACAAAGGAGGGACACGAGCAATCGATGCCCCTCCTTCGGAAAGCGGTTGAACTTGATCCGGACTTTGCGCTGGCTCAAGCCGCTATCGCTGGCTGGTATATTTCGGGCAAGGCTTTCGCCTGGATCAAAATCGGTGATCGAGGGATCGTTGAAGCCGATCAGTTGGCGCGTCGCCTATTAAGGTTGTCGAATGACGATGCGAGAGTCCTGGCCTATGCCGGTCAAGCTCTGACCTATGTCGTCGGCAATCTCAAAGAAGGGGCGCCCGTTCTTGATCAGGCGATCAGGCTTGATCCAAACCTTGCCGTCGCGCGTCTCTGGGGAGGCGGCGCAAAAATGTATCTCGGAGAGCTGGATGCGGCGATAGAGCATTTTCAGCACGCCGTGCGTCTGAGTCCGCTCGAGCCGCGCACGTTTCTTGCTTATTCCGGGCTCGCAAGTGCGCATTTTCTCGCGGGTCGTTACGAGAAAGCGCTTGAATGTGCGACGACAGGCATTCGGCGGTGGCCAAACTTTGTCGCACTGCAACGTATTGGGGCGGCGTGCTGCGCCAAGTCCGGGCATGTTGAGGACGCCAAACGAGCATGGCTCGTTGCGTTGCAGCTGGATCCAACCCAGCGTATCTCGAACCTGCGAAGCCAAACACTATTTCGTAAAGACGATTTCGAGAAGTTTGCGGAAGCCTATCGAATAATGGGCATGCCCGAATGACCGTTGTTGGCACTTTTCAGACATGCGTGGCCAGCCTCGCGATGTCCGCTCATCGGGGTAAAGCAGACCTCGCGATTACGAGCGCCGACTTCCGAAATTGACCCAAATGCGACATTCCGAGTCATTCACCGAACGCGCGAGGTTGTCCTAAATTGAGGTGGCGGGAATCGAACGGCCAGGCCGTTTTCTGAATTCGACTGCATCGTCGGCGGCCATAGGCAGGACGCTATCCGGATTACTGGTATTTGCGCGCGATCAAATGATCGAGCGATAGCGAACCCGGGCCCCGCGCGATCACGACAAGAAAACAAGTGGCCCACACTCCATGGGTCGGCCAGGCACTGGGATAGACGAAAATCTCGATCACCGCCGTCATGCACAGCAACGCCAACGCCGAAAATCTTGTTGCGAGCCCGATAACAAGCAGGATCGGGAAGAAATGCTCGGAAAAGGCCGACACGTAAGCGGCGATCGTAGGATCGATCAGCGGAAGCTGATATTCGTTCTCGAAGAGCGAGATAGCGCTGGGCTTAAGGTGCCAGCCCGCAACCTTTGTCTCGCCGGACTGCCAGAACACCGCGGCCGGAAAAATGCGAGCCGCGAGCGCGATAAACCCCCCGGGGATGCGATCCAACGCCGCGATCCCCCTTTGAACGATCCGTACCAGAATCGATCCGGGACGCGCTGCGACGGGGAGCACGTTGGTCATGACTGCCAATATTTCTTCGGCTCTGGATGAACGATTTCCCTCACGAGGCCCGAGCCGATAAGTCCCGCGAGGTTGCTGGTAAGGTCGAAATTCGGATCGTCGGCAATCGCAGCTTCGGCCGCCTGGCCAAGCGGCCGGCCTGCGGCGAGTGCAAGCAGAAATGCCGCGCCACCCAGCGGCAGCGCGCGGACTTGCACTTCGAGATAGGGGCGAGAGACGAGCGCGTCCTCGCCGCGCCAATTCTCAATCGGCGCAAGCTCCTGTTCGCCGCTATTCATCGCCCAGATCGTGACGATCGGATATGCCGAGCGAACGATTCCAATCGAGGGGTGCATCTCGATGCGGATGGCCCCGACAGCGTGGGCATCGAGCGTCGCAAAATGGTCCGCGCCGATGGGCGTGGCGTCGGCCGCATGATAGGAACGTGTGCGCGCGGCCTCGAGCCGGGCCACGTCCGCAAGATAGGGAAGCTCACGTGCCGGTTCGAACGCCGCGATGAAAGCGGGAAATTCGTCCCCATAGGTTGCGAGTTGAGGCGAGCGCGGCGGCTGCTCTTTCACGAAGACCAGCGCCATCGCGACGAAGAATTCTTCGCCTACGATTTTCTCGACCACAGGGAAACGGGTCCTGAGCGCTTTCCTCAAGCCCGCCACCAAATTGTTGCGGTAGACGGCAAAGCGCCGCGTAGGAACTGTCGCATTATGAGCGGTTATGCCGTAAGGAACCGGCTGATTGGCGTTTAGCAGCGCATCCACAAACGACGTCTCGAACGGTGCGAGCATGGCCCCTCTCATGCCGCCGGCGCGCGTGACGCATCAGAAAGAATATCCTGTGCCGCGACCGCTTCTGCGAGCAGCGTCGGCCAATCGGGAACGTCATTGTCCCACTCGATCAAGGTCGGAAGCGCGCCAGCGCGGGCGACGACATGAGCGTAGAGCGTCCAGACCGCTTCGGCAATCGGTGATCCGTGGGTGTCGATCAGCAACGGGGCGCCGACATCGTCCGTTTCCTCGTCATGCCCGCCGAGATGGATTTCCTTCACCTGATCGAATGGAAACGAGTCCAGATATGGCAGCGGGTGCGTACCGTGGTTTTTTGCTGATACGAAAACGTTGTTAATGTCGAGCAACAATCCGCATCCGGTTCGCTTCGATACTTCAGTGAGAAAATCGACCTCCGGAATCGTGCTTTCGGAAAAACGAATGTAAGTAGATGGATTTTCAAGCAACATCTGGCGTCCGAGCGCCGTCTGCACCTCGTCTATATGCTCGGCGACCCGCGCCAGCGTCTGCTGCGTATAGGGCAGCGGCAAAAGGTCATTCAAGTAGACATCGTCGTGCGACGACCAGGCGAGATGTTCCGAGAAACTCTCCGGCTCGTAGCGATCGCATAGCATTTTAAGCCGCATGAGATGGTCGCGGTTGAGCGGCTGCATCGAGCCAATTGACAGGCCGACGCCATGCACCGACAACGCATAGTGTTCGCGCAATGCGCCGAGCTGCGCGTGCGGTGGTCCGCCGGCACCCATGTAGTTCTCCGCGTGTACCTCGAAGAATCCGAGCGGCTGCGGAGCGGCGAGGATGTCGCAAAAATGCGCGGGCTTGAAGCCGACGCCGGTACACGCCGGCAGATTCAAAGCGATGGACATATGTACGTTCCGGCTTTGCGTGCCGAAGAAATAGGGGAGCGCACGCGGGACGGCCCGCGCCTCATTTTAGCTCAGGACTTGATTGGCTCGAGCGAGCCCATACCCTTTGGGGTCTTTATTGTCGTGCAAGTCCCTTTCGCCACGTACTTCCAGGCGTTGCCCTGGTAGTCGGCACTCGCGGTACCAGCACAGGTGGTGCCTGCGCCGGCTGCGCAGTCGTTGTCACCCTTCATCGCGATGCCGTAGCATTTGTCCATGGTGGGCTGCGGCGGCTTCGGCGCTGCGAATGCCGGGGCAGCGATCATAGTGAGGGCAGCGGCGAAGGAGCCGGCGATTGTGGCGTTGGCGATGACGTTCTTGGAATTCATAGGAGTTTCCTTTCCCGGGAACATCGGGCGTTGCGGGTCGACGGCATAGACACAACTTTTACCATCGGCGTGCCGAAGAATCCGACGACGGCAGGGCTCGTAGCAATCGTAGCGTGGTTACGCACGTCCCGCTGCACATTTCCGACCCCGCCCTCACAATGCTGTGATCGGAGCGGAATTTTACGATAACCATCGGATTTAATTCGATACGGCCTCCGCTGCGCCGCACGCTAACAACCGATGGCGAACTTTGCGGACCTATTTGGCTTTCATTGCGTTCGTCGCTTCCCAATCCCCTCCCGGCGGCGATTTGAGATATTGGCTGCATCGTTCGAGCATAATGCGCGCGGGTTGGTCTGACGCCCGCGCGTCCAAAACCTGCTGAAACAGGTTTATGGCAACGCTGAAATTGCGCGTGCGATAGGCCGCAAGGCCGGAATTATACAGCGCCACCCAACCTGGAAGCATGGCTCCGCGTTCGGCCATACTAAGCAGTTCGTAGATTGCAATTCCGCCCGCTCGTCCATAGACCATCAGCCGGTCGAGTTCGCGCACATGTATGTTATCGCCGGCAAGGCGGCGCGTTTCCTCTCCGATGATGATTTCGGTGCCATACTCCTTGTTTGCGCCTTCAAGCCGGCTGGCGACATTTACGGCATCACCGATCACCGTGTAATTGAGCCGGAATTCCGATCCGATATTGCCGACAAGCATGTCACCGGAATTGACGCCGATGCGCACTCTGAGCGGCTGGCCACTGTCCTCGGTCAGTCCCGACGCCCGAAGGGCACGCTGGCAGGCCAGCGCCGCTCGGCAGGCGTCGACAGCGTGAGCGGCATTTGCCGCGGGTGCGCCCCAGAACGCCATCACTGCATCGCCGATGAATTTATCGATTGTGCCGCCGTGGGTGCTGACCTCGCGAGACATGGTGTCTAGATAGCCGGAAAGCAGCGGGATGATCTGATCGCCAAGCCGTTCAGACAACCCGGTAAAGCCGGCAATATCCGCGAACAAGACCGTCAGGGTCCGGATGGAGCCGCCGGGACGTGGTTCGATACCCTTGCTGACCAGTGTCTTCACAAGATCCGCAGGTATGTATTTCCGAAATGCGGCAAGCCCGCCGGCCATGTCGGCGATGGCATTCGATAGATTTTCAAGTTCGATCAAGCGCGAGGCGTGCCGCCGCACCTGATCGAGATCGAACCGTGCGACGTGCTTGAGCTCATCGACTACCATGATCAATGGTGTAGCAATCACCCGTCGAGCAAGCCAGGCCGAAAGAATACCAGCGGCAAGAATGAGAAATGCCAGCCCAATGAGTAACTTTCGTATCGTAGTCTCGATCGGACCAAGAAATTCCGCTTCCGGAATGACGGTCGCGAGCGTCCAACCGGGAAAGGCGAGCGGCGTCAAAGTAACTGCATAGGCATCTCCCGCGGCGACCAACCTTACAGGAGCCGCAATCTTCTTGTCGCTGTCGTAAGAACTGCCGGCTTTCTTGATCGCGCTTTGGGCGATCGGCAACAACGGCTGGTCCGACCGCTGCATATTGACTTCATCGGCATCCGGATCTGGCGCCGCGATGGTGGTCCCATCGCGACCCAGAATGAACGCCGCGCCGGATTTTCCAACGGAGAGCTGCGACAGAAATTGGGCGAGCCGCGTGTATTCGATGATGACAGCGAGAACACCCTGGCGCTTCTGGTACACGTCGATCGGGCCGGCATAAGCAATCGACGGGCGCGATCCTACCGGATGAACCATGACATCGAACCAACGCGGTTCGTCAGTTGCCATTCCGCTCCGGTACCATTCCTGATCGGTGACGACGTAATCTGTATTTTCGAATCGGCGTTTCTCGAATTGGATGTCTCCGACTACAACCCCATATTGGTCGATGCGGCGCTTGATCTCGTCGTCGACGGGCGCGATTTCCATCATTTCCAGTCCCAGATCGCCGAGCTTATGCGCCGCAAAAAATGCTCCGTCAGGCCAGCCGAACGCGACCCACGATATGTTTGGCTGCGACTGTAGTTGCGACAGAAATACGAACTCGCGTTTGTCCGCTTCGCGGGTCTCAAGAACGTGCTGAACAAATAATGTCCGGATCGCGGTATGTGCCGCGCGCGCTTCGGTGGTGATGGTAGTGAGTTCCTTTTCGACCGCCGACACGATCTGCTCGTTGATCGTTTCTGCAAGCGCGTGGCTGTTCGCTTCCGCTGTGCGCCACCACAGGACGTGGACGCCGATCGCACTCACCATGATCGATGCGAGGACCAGACCGGAAATCGCCAGGCGAATGCCAATTCGCATGATTGTTGGAGCCTCCTACTGTGTTTACCGACAAAGCGCCATCGATGCAAAGCAAATGGCTTCGCTTCCGGCTATGGTTGCCTTAGCGAAGATTGGCCAATTACCAACCACGATGCACTCTGAACGATTTGATCTGACTCGTTTCATCGGGGCACGTCGACGACATCCGGTTATCCGCGAGTAAGGCGCCTGACCGACTATTCCGGAGTCATTTCTGATGCGTGACGAGGTCATTGAATGAAGTTGAGCCACTTCCGCTAATGGCGGCACAAAACGGACCTGATCGGGCGGCCTGTTGATGTCCGCTCCTGGGGGCAAAGCAGACCTCGCGCGCGTTGAGCGCCGACGTCTGAAAAGGACCCGGAGCGGACTTACGCTCGCAGGCGGACTGTCAGTCCAGCGGCTATGGCGAGTGAGGCGCCGATGACCGTTACGCAAACGATCCATCCCAAATGGTCGAAAATCTGTCCCAGCACGGCGCTGCCGACAAGGCCGCCCATGAAATAGCAGGCGAGATACGTCCCGCTCGCGACTCCGCGGTTTTCATGCGCAGCCTGCCCGACAAAGCCGGTAGCTGCGGCTTGAGCGAAGAACGTACCAGCCCCGACCAAAACCATCCCGGTGAGGACCGCCGCAAGATGCGAGGTCAGCATCAGCGGCAGGCCAATGGCAGCGACCGCAAGCGCCCCCCAGATCGCCGGCTGCGTGCCAAACCGCGCGACCGCATTGCCGGCAAGGAGTGTCGTGACCAGGGAGGGCAGAAAGACAAAATAGACGAAGCCGAGATCCATACGCCCCAGCGACAGCGGCGCGCGTACCAGCACGAAATTCACGAACGTGAAGGTGCCGATAAAGGCGAACAGGATGCAGAAGCCGATCGCGAAGGCAGCGCGGAGCGCTGGATTGCGCCAATGGCTGATTGCCGCTTTCAGCGGCGACTGCACCACAGACATCGCATGCATCGGTTGGACTCGCCGGATCGTGAAATAAACCAGCACCGCGCCGGCGAGATTGAGTATCGCAAAGAAATAGAAATTCGATGCCAGTCCAAAGCTGTCGGCGACCGCGGCGGAAACCAGTCGGCCGATCAGATTGCTGGCGACATTGCCGGTGATATAGGCCGCGAACGCGCCGCCGGCGTCCATCGAACTGCATTGTTCGCCAAGATATGCCAACGTCAGCGCAAACGCCGAGGCCATGCACAGGCCCTGCATCACGCGAAGGATCGTGAACGTGGTGAGATCAGGCGCGGCCGCGAGCAGAGAAGTAGGGATGGCAAGCAGGATCAGGCTGATAAGGATCCCAAGCCGCCGATCGAAGTGAGGACTTAGGACGCCGATCACGAGGCTGGCGACTGCCATGCCCATGGTGCTCGCGTTGACCGCAAAGCCCATCGCGGCCGGCGTCACGTTGTAGTGCTGGGTCAGCGAAGGAAGGATCGCCTGGGTCGCGAACAGATCGACCACGGTGAGAAAGGCGGTCAGGCCGATAACCAGCGACCGCAGCGCGACACCCGGCGAGTGACCGTGCATCTCCATCGCTTCGGTTCTTACAGGCGCGGATATCTCGGTCATGGCGCGGCTCGCCTGAATAGAGAGGGATGTGACGCCTGGGCGTGCGGGGCAACACGGTGGGGTCCAGGGCGTCACTTCCGGCAACGAGGGCTTGGCCCGTGCGGTCGCCAAGTCTCGTTACAGCTAGAACGGTTACATCTCAGGTCTCGTTACATATTGTGGTCTTGCGGATCCTTGCGGACGTCGCCGACATAGAGAATGACGGTCTCCTTGCCGAGATTCTTCCACCAGTGCGAAGTGCCGAACACTTCTGGCCGGATGTCGCCGGTCTTGTGGACGATCGGCTCGGAGCAGTTGCTGGCATATTCGACGATCTCGCCCTGCTGGATGAAGATCAGCGCGGGGCGGTCGTCGTGGCTGTGCCACGGCACGATACCGCCGGGCTCGATCGTCAGTTTACGGAAGCGCAGTTCGCGACCCTTGATGTGGGCGGGCTGCTTTTCAAGATCGATCGAGCCAAGTGTGACGTCGGTGACGCCCACCGGCTTGTAGTCGACCTTTTCGCGAACGTCAGGCTTTGTCTTGCCGGCCGGACATTCGCCGGCAAAGGCGCTCGACGTCACCACAGTCGATCCGGCGATGATGCCGGCAAGCACGAGGCGTTGCCAGGCTGTGCCCGAATTCGTTAATTTCAACATAGTGGTCTCCTCTGTTCTGCCTTGGCCCGGAATAATTGGCCGGCGAAGACACCACCATCGTTGAAACCGCTCGCCGGATGAAATGCCGGCTTGCTCTTGAGTCCATAGCGGTGCGCTATGCTGCTTTGGAGACGCGCGAGTTTTAGGTCGATAGCCGGGCGCGATCGTTTTGCGATGTATGTCAGCTATTGAACCGATTGGGCATCGGCATTTGCAGGCGGGGCCGAACCAGCCTTTGATGCATTGCCTCTTGCGGGCGGCCTAAACAGGAAAATAAGATGCCTATCAATTCGACTGGAGCCAATATGACGCAGCTTTCGCCTGCCAATGCCGAACGCCTCAAGCTCGCCTTCCAGCGCTGCCGCGATATGGAGGGAACGCTCAGTGAGCGGCTACAGGCCTATGCCGGCGCGGGACGCGATATCTTTCCGGCCTATAGCGAGGCGGTCGATCGCCTGGTCGTTCGTCTGAAGGAAAATGGCGGCGGAGAGAATGCGCCTCGCCCCGGCGAAATCATGCCGCCTTTCATGCTGCCGGACGAAACCGGGCGCCTCGTCACTCTGGATTCCCTGATCAGCCAGGGCCCGCTCGTCGTGATGTTCTATCGGGGACATTGGTGTCCGTACTGCCGATTGAATGTGAGCGCGGTGATCAAGGCGCAGGACCGCATTGCGGCGCTGGGTGGCCAGCTCGTTGCGATCATGCCTGAGACCCAAAAATACACCCAGCGGTTCAAATCCGATTCAGGCGCGCCGTTCCCGGTGTTGACCGACCTCGACAACGGCTATGCCTTGTCGCTCAATCTCGCGATCTGGGTGGGCACCGAGATCCAGCAGTTGCTTTCCTATTTGGACATCTCGAATTTTCATGGTGGTGATGACTGGATGCTGCCGATACCCGCAACCTTCGTGGTCGACCGCGATGGGTTGGTGAGGGCGCGGTTCGTCGATCCGGACTTTCGCAGTCGGATGGAAATCGATGATCTGATCGTCGCAGTCAGAAACACGAGCGAGGGGCGCTAGTGGCGCATCACCTCACGCACTCCCACTCAAGAATTGCTGCCAGTCCGCGCCGCGCAGCATCCGCATCATCGCAGATGCGACCGCGGCGCGTTGACGGCCAGCGACCCCGTAGAGGTGGACGGTTCGCCGCGAATCCAGCCCGTCGATGGTGGCGCGCTTCAGCGTCTCCGGAATCGGCGTGGTTTGGGGCATCACGGCGACGCCGATATCGGCTTCGAGGAGCTCGATAAGGTCGCGTTCAGAGGAAATCTCGTGGCTGCGATCGACGGCGACGCCGTGCTCACGCAGCGATTTTCCCACTCGCTCGGAATGTTCGCAATAGTCTCGCGACAAGAGCTGCTCGTTGCGCAAATCATCGAAGGCGACATGGTCATGGCTCGCGAGTGGATGCCGCTTGCTCACCACAAGAGTGAAATATTCGGTAAACAGCGGCCAGGTATCCAGCCGGTCCCAGTCGCTACCAAGCTCAGCGGCGATGCCGAGCTCGGCCTCCCCCGCCTTCAAATACTCGCCGACTTCCTCGCTGTTGCCGCGCAGGAAGCGAAATTCCAGGCGGTTGAACTGCCGCTTGAGCTGGTCGAGATGCGGGATCAGGAGCGACAGGTCGATGGAATCGGTGAGCGCTATGCGGAGTGCGCCGATTTCGCCGCTCTTGAAGGACGATGCCAGCATGCGTGCGCCAGCGGCGGCGTCGTAGCATTGTTGCAGCAGCGGCAGCATCCGCTGGCCGAGCTCGGTCAATTGCGCGGCCGGGCGTTCGCGGCGGAACAGATCGCCGCCCAATTCGGCCTCAAGCTGCTTGATCGCCCGCGTCAGCGACGGCTGGGTCACGTTGCAATCGTCGGCCGCGCGCGTGAAGTTCAACAGACGCGAAACCGCGAGGAAATACCTGACCTGGTGCATTTCCATGATCGTGCCGCCCGGCTTGCTTCGGGCAAACTAGCCTAAAAGCGCCGGTGGGTACATCAGGACCGCAATAGCGGCGGCGTATGACTTCGGAAGCCAAAAAGCATTTCCGTCAATTCCGCGCCGGGGGCAGATTTCGGCCGAAAAGAACATCCACGCACGGATCTGCCATGAATATCCGGCTGAAGACGCAAGGTGTCCCCACTGAAACGTGAAGGTAACAGGTTCAAGCGGCTCGCGAAGATCTAGGAGTCGACGTGATCCGAATGGAGCGTGACATGAACATGCAGAACTACTGTTCTTCGCCGAATGAGACGTTGCCGGAAAAATCCGACCCCGGTCAGGTCGTTCTGGTGCTGCAAGGTGGCGGCGCGCTCGGCTCCTACCAGGCCGGCGTCTATCAGGCGCTGCATGAGGCCGGTATCGAGCCGGACTGGATCATCGGCACTTCGATCGGGGCGATCAACGCCAGCCTGATTGCGGGCAACTCGCCGCAGAACCGGCTGTCGCGTTTGCGCGAATTCTGGAAAAGAATGGAGCAGAGTCCGGTCTGGAGTTTTCGCCACGTCCTGCCGGACTTCAACGAAAAGCTGTCCTATTGGGCAACCGTGACCAACGGTATTGCCGGTTTCTTTCGGCCGAACGCGCTGGCCCATGCCGGCGACAGTTATCCGCTGGGTGCCGACAATGCCGGCTATTACTCGACCGCACCGCTGGAACGGACGCTGACCGAACTTGTCGATTTTGATCTGGTCAATCAATGCACGCCACGGTTCACCGTCGGGGCCGCCCATGTCCGCACCAGTCAGATGCGTTATTTCGACAGCCGCGATACCAAGCTAGGCGTGAAGCACATCATGGCATCAGGCGCTTTGCCGCCGGCATTTCCGGCCATCCGCATCGACGGCGAACTCTATTGGGACGGCGGCATTTTGTCGAACACGCCGACGGAAGCGGTGTTCGACGACATTCCGCGCAGGGACTCGCTGATCTTCGCGGTGCATTTGTGGAATCCGTCCGGCGCCGAGCCGACCACGATGGCGGAGGTTTTGAACCGGCATAAGGACGTGCAGTATTCGAGCCGGATCGCAAGCCACATCGCGCGCCAGCAGCAGGCGCACCGGCTGCGTCATGTCATCAACCAGTTCGCGGCGCGGCTGCCCGAATCCGAGCGCAACAGTCCTGAGGTGCGCGAACTGGCGAGTTATGGCTGTCCGACGCGAATGCATGTGGTCCGCCTGCTGGCACCCCAGCTCGATCGCGAGACGCACACCAAGGATATCGATTTCAGCGCGTCCGGCATCATGCAGCGCTGGGACGCGGGCTACACCCATACCAAGGCGGTGCTGCAGCGTAAGCCCTGGGTCGGCGAGTTCGACCCGCTGTCGGGGGTCATTCTCCATGAACAGATGGAAGTGATGCCGGAAGCCGCGAAGTGATGAGTCCAGTCGTAACGTCGACTTCCGTTGTTGGCACTGAACGGACCAACCGAGCCGACCTAATGATGTCCGTTGTTCAGGTAAGACCGGAAGTCGCGTTTCGGGGCTGTCAGGTCTGCGTTTGACCCTGAACGGACATCACCATCACGGCTACCGCACGGATAGGGACTTCATGGCTATCCTCTGATAATATCGGCTTCTGTTCCTATAGCCGTCCAAGCTATCCCGTCCGTCAATATCGGCTCGGTCTCGCGTAAGCGAGCCAACCATCCCTGATCGGGATTATCCATACCGGCACCCGACTGAACTAATCTTCTGCGACCAACTCACTCAGGTGGGAGTTTTGTCGGAAATATTTAAAACATTCCTAGCTATCCGATCCGCAACGAATCGAGACAAAGCCGGGCCAATGATAAGGACGAGCATAAAACGAGCGATCTGCTGCGCCATAACAAACCCGACATCGACATTGGTGGATGCCGCAATAATGGCGACCGAGTCTGCCCCGCCCGGGCTGGTGGCAAGATAGGCCGTCAAAGGATCGATATCGAAAACTTCGAC
>NZ_DATMLW010000077.1:0-3001 GCF_035570375.1 Bradyrhizobium sp.
GCGAGCCAGCCACCGTCCACGGGTAACGCCGCACCGTTGAGCTGCGCCGCGGCGTCCGAACAGAGAAATGTGGCGAGCGCGCCGAGTTGCTCCGGAGTGGCAAAATCGAGAGAGGGCTGCTTCTCGCCGAGCAGCTTCACCCTCGCTTCCTCGGGATCCAGGTTCTCGCGGGCAGCAAGGGCATCGATCTGCTTTTGCACCAGCGGCGTGAGCACCCAGCCGGGGCAGATCGCGTTGCAGGTGATGCCGGTGGTCGCCGTCTCCAGCGCCACACCTTTGGTGAAGCCGACGACGCCATGCTTGGATGCGACGTAAGCGGACTTGTCCACCGACGCGACCAACCCGTGTACCGACGCAATGTTGATGATCCGACCCCAGTCCCGCGCGAGCATTTGCGGCAGCACCGCACGAGTGGTCAAGAATACTGCGGTCAAGTTGATCGCAATGACTGCATCCCAGCGCTCGACCGGGAATTCGTGCACTGGCGCAACATGCTGGATGCCAGCGTTGTTGACGAGCACATCGACGCGCCCGAGTTCGCGCGTCGCATGCTCGATCAGTCCCGTGGCGTCGGTTGGCTTGGTGAGATCGGCGGCGCTAAAGGCCACGCGTATGCCGTAGGCCGCGGAAATCTCCTGGCGCAGCTTCTCGATCGCTGCCGCCTCGCCGAAGCCGTTGATCACGAGATCGGCGCCCCCGGCCGCAAGCGCGCGCGCGATCCCGAGCCCAATCCCACTCGTCGAGCCGGTAACGACGGCCACCTTGCCCTTCAACATGAAGTATCCTCCCACGGTTACGCCAATGCGAAAACACTGACAGAACTGTAACTCACTGGTGCATTTCTAGAGACGTTTCTAGAGATTTGTCACCACCAAGGCTATTTCACCGGCACGATCCGGTCAACCGCTGCGTCCACCTTTTGCTTTCTGCAAAAAAGGAATCTGTCGCAAGTCTTTGTTTATTCTAAAAAAGGCGGCTGTCGCTTAAGTGCATCAGAATCGAGGCTCTTATGGACAAAGTCCTTACTTGGGCACCGTATTTTTGTAGATCGTGCCGTCCTTCATGATGACCAGAAAGTGTTCGTCGGGGTCTTCGATGAGCTTGATGTTTTCCAACGGATTGCCATCGACCAGCAGCAGATCTGCGAGCGCGCCCTCTTCCACGACCCCGAGTTTGCCGGGATAGGGATCGATAAACCCGGAAAGCGCCATCAATTCTCCATTGTCCGCGGTGGCCGTCTTGAGCGCTTCGGCAGGGGTGTACCAGCGGACCATCTTGGCGAGTATGGCCCCCTGTCGGCTGGCAATCCTCGCATCGAACAGAACGTCCGTGCCAAAAGCCGTCTTGACCTTGTGCTTCTTCGCCAGCTGGTAGGCATTGTCCGTTCCGGCGAAAACTTCCAATGCCTTCTTCCGAGATTCCGCGCTCAACGCCGGCACGTCTTCATCATCCAGGAGAGGCTGCAAGCTCCACCAGATACCTTTGTCTGCTAGCAGCTTGGCGGTGGGCTCGTCGATCAACTGACCGTGTTCGATGCACTTGACGCCGGCGGCGACCGCTTGTCGGATCGCACGCGGCGTATACGCGTGGACGGTCACATAGGTGCCCCAATTGTCCGCAGCCTCAACCGCGGCACGAATCTCCGCTTCGGTGAACTGGGTCGATTCGATCGGATTGTGGGGCGAGGCGACGCCACCGCCCGCCATTAGCTTGATCTGAGTCGCGCCGTTCCTCAACTGCTCTCGCGCGCGCAGGCGCACCTCATCGGGGCTGTCGGCGATGGCTGCGACGCCCTCGACCTCGGAATGGCTCAACGGCCCGCCCAATGTCCGCGGAACCTCAAAGAGAAACCGAAAGTCTCCATGACCCGAGGTTTGGGAGATGAAAGCGCCCGAGGGATAAATGCGCGGACCAAGCATTATGCCTTCGTCAATGGGGCGCTTGAGCCCGAACACGGGGCCCCCCAGGTCGCGCACAGTGGTGAAACCTCTCATCAGCGTCGCTTCGGCCTGTCGCGCAGCCAACAGGTGAAGGTATGAGGAGTCGGCGGTCATCAGGAGCATTTGTGGTGTCGCCGCCATGAACGCGTGCCAATGCGCATCAATCAGGCCCGGCATCAGCACCCGCCCGTTCGCGGCAATGATGTGAACATTGGCATTCGTCTCGAAGGTGATCGGATCCACCGATATCCGTTCAATGACGTTGCCTTTGACCAGCACATTGGAGGGAGCCGAAAGCGCGGCACTCTTGCCGTCGAAGATGCGGACATTCTGAAATAGCGTGGCGCCGCGTGCCAAAGTAGTGGGAAAAGGTGCCAAACCCGGCGCTTCCAAATCCGCATCACCCTGCCCCAGGCTCGGCTGGCAAAGCCCGACTGAGAGTGCTGCCGACACTAGGGATAGACAAAGCACGAGTTTCAACTTGCGGACCGTCGTCCGAGCAGTCGATTTGCCCAAAAACAAGATCCTCAGAAACCCGGTGGTCAGTGCTGCTCGTGTGATCACTGCAACATCGAGTGGAACGTTGGCGGGCGGAGCCGGTGGATGCACCGGAATCGAGCAAGCGACTTGCCTCTGGTGCGGGGCCATCATCATCGGTTCCTCGACGGTTCTTGCAGCTTGAAACCCAAGGCGGCGGCTATGTGCTGAGCCTGTAAGGGCATTGTCAAGTTGACGCGCCACGCCGGCCCCGCCGGCCTGCGGTGGCGCACCGGGGTGGTAGGAGGCGAGGGGGCTGAGGCTCGCGCTCCATGCGCTGGTGGTGAGCGTCGTCGGTTATCGCGCTCCTGACGGTCCGACCGGCGCCCCGCTGCGCAATCCGCAGACCGGAGCGATCATCGGCGACTCGCCCTTCATGAGCGGCCTGATCGTGCTGGTCATGCTGGTGTTTCTGGCGATCGAGGCGGCCTATGGCAGCGGCGCCAAGACGATCACCAGCATGGTCGACGGCATCAACGCCGTCACCAAGACTTTCGCCGGGCTCAGCGGGCTCGTCTTTCTGC
>NZ_DATMLW010000078.1:0-119722 GCF_035570375.1 Bradyrhizobium sp.
AAGCCTGGTCGTGGCGCTGAGCCAGGAGCCGCTCGATCACGGCAGCGCGCAGTTTCAGGCGTCGAACCTTGAATTCACCTCGATCGATGTCGGCAACGCCGCCAGCAATGTGATCCCGGCACAGGCCCGCGCCAAGTTCAACATCCGCTTCAACGATCTGCATACGCAGGATTCGCTGCGCGAACTGGTCGAACAGCGCATGGCCGGGGCGGCCGGCAATTGCATCAAGGCGCGGATCGTGTGGGAATATTCCAACTCCAACGTGTTCGTCACCAAGCCCGGCGCCTTCACCGATCTCGCGGTCGCGGCGATCGAAGCGGTCGCCGGCCGCAAACCGGAATTGAGCACCTCGGGCGGCACCTCGGATGCGCGCTTCATCTCGGGCTATTGTCCTGTGATCGAGTTCGGCCTGGTCGGCCAGACCATGCATCAGGTCGACGAGCGGACGCCGGTTTCCGATCTCGAGAAGCTGACCAGGATCTACCGCGGCATCCTGGATCGTTATTTCGCATGACCAGGAAAATCCTGGTGCTCACCGCGATCGACGACGAGCTGGACAAGGCCCGCGCGCCGGCGGACGTCGAGGTGATCTATAGCGGCGTCGGCAAGGTGAATGCCGCGAGTGCGGCGACGCTTGCCCTCCTGGTATTGCGGCCATCGCTGGTGATCAATTACGGCACCGCGGGGCGAATCAACGAGACGCTTTCCGGCCTTGTGGAAGTGGCGCATGTCGTGCAGCGCGACATGATGGCCATGCCGCTGGTGCCGCGCGGACGAACGCCGTACTCGTCCAACCTCGACAAGCTGTCCTCCGGATTTGATGGCGTGACCTGCGGGACCGGCGACAGTTTCGTGACGTCTGATGATCCGTGGCTCAACGAGAACCATGTCGATGTCGTCGACATGGAACTGTTCGCGATCGCCCATGTCTGCCAGCGCCACTCAATCCCCTGGCGCGCGTTCAAATTCATCACCGACGATGCCAACAATTTGGTCGCCGATCACTGGATCGCCGATGTTGGGAGCGGACAGGATCAGTTCTGGGATGAGGTGAAGGCGTTAAAGACGGTGGACTGAAGCCTGTTCGAAAATTGCTCGTTCTCGTCCGCTAACCCTACAACGTCATTCCGGGACACGCGTCTTCGCGTGGACCCGGAATCTAGAAGTTATCGCACGAGATTCCGGGTTCGCGCTTAGGCGCGCCCCGGAATGACGACCGTGTATCAAAGACTAATAATCCACCCGCACCAGATAGAGCCCGTCCGGCGGGGCGACAGGGCCGCAGGCGGCGCGGCTGCGGGCGGCAAGGGCGGCCGCGAGATCGTCGGCGCACCAGCGGCCTTCGCCGACCCAGACCAGTGAACCGACCATCGAACGCACCTGGCTGTGCAGGAACGAGCGCGCCGAGGTCAGGATGTTGACGGCATCGCCATCCCTTGCGACGTCGAGCTGGTCGAGCGTTTTCTCTGGCGATTTCGCCTGGCACTCGCTGTCGCGGAATGTCGTGAAGTCGTGCTTGCCGACAAGACGTTGCGCGGCCAGGTGCATGGCGTCTGTATCGAGCGGGCGCGGCAGCCGCCAGGCGCGCCCGACGTCGAGCGCGAGATTGGCGCGGCGATTGGCGATGCGGTAGAGATAATGCCTTTTTTTCGCGGAAAACCGCGCCTCAAAATTGTCAGGCACGATTTCCGCGCTGAGAACGCCGATCGGCAACGGCCGCAAATGCGCGTTCAGGCCGTCGCGCAAGCGACCGGGCGCGAAGGGCTTGGCAATATCGCAATGCGCGACCTGCCCGAGCGCATGCACGCCGGCGTCGGTGCGGCCTGCGCCATGAACGCGAATCTCTTCACCGCAGATTGCCTTGACCGCGTTTTCCAGCGCGCCCTGCACCGACGGGCCATTGTCCTGAATCTGCCAGCCGCTGAACGGGGCGCCGTCATATTCGATGATGAGTTTATAGCGGGGCATATCCGTCCAAGACCGAAGTCATCATCCGCGAAAGCGGATGATCCAGTATTCCCTGAAATCTCGATTCGATCTCAATGCCGCGGCGTACTGGATACCCCGCCTTCGCGGGGTATGACAGTGGTGTTTGACGACGGGCATCAGCCTAACCGCGCCGTTGCCCTGATCGGCGTGCCGCGCAAAAATTCCTCCGCCTTCATCGGCTGCTTGCCGGAGCGCTGCAGTTGGAGGATTCGCAACGCGCCCTGCCTGCAGGCAACCGTCAGGCGATCATCGAGCAATTCGCCGGGCGTACCGGATCCGCCGGCGATTTCGCCGCGCAGGATCTTGACCCGTTGAGCCGCGCCTTCGAGCGTCATTTCGCACCAGGCGCCGGGAAATGGCGACAGTCCGTGAATATGGCGCAGGACGTCGCGCGCTGGCCTGTTCCAGTCGATGCGCGTTTCGGCCTTGTCGATCTTGGCGGCATAGGTCACGCCCTCGCCGCCTTGCGGCCTGAATTGCAGCATGCCGCGTTCCAGCGCGCCGATCGCGCGCACCATCAGGTCGGCGCCGAGTGGGGCCAGCGCGTCATGCAAGTCGGCCGCCGTCATCGCATCCGTGATGGTGACACGTTCGGCCATCGCGATATCGCCGGTATCTAACCCGGCATCCATCATCATGGCCATCACGCCGGTCTCGCTATCGCCGGCCATGATGGCGCGGTTGATCGGCGCGGCTCCCCGCCAGCGCGGCAACAGCGAGGCATGCAGGTTGAAGCATCCGAGCCGGGGGACATCGAGAACGGCCTGCGGCAGGATCATGCCATAGGCCACGACCACGGCGGCGTCTGCCTCGCAGGCGCGCAACTCCCCCAGCGCCTCCGGCGTCTTCAGTGTCGATGGCGTCACCACGGCAATGCCGAGGCGGCGGGCCTCCTGTTCGACCGGGCTCATCTGCAATTTCATGCCGCGGCCGGCGGGCTTTGCCGCGCGGGTATAGACGGCCGCGATCTGGTGGCCATGGGCCACGAGTTCAAGCAGCGTCGGCACCGCGAATTCGGGCGTACCCATGAAGATCAGACGTAGCGGCATGAACTTTTCCACGTGTGACGAGGTGTCGATTTTCCTTTCGTCATGCCCGCGCTTGTCGCGGGCATCCACGTCTTTCTTGTCGCCGCAAAGACGTGGATGGCCGGGTCAAGCCCGGCCATGACAGACATGACTAAACTCTATCCCTTACTCCGCTGCGCGCTTGGCAGCCTTGGAAAATTTCTTCATCACGCGGTCGCGCTTGAGTTTCGACAGATAGTCCACAAACAACACGCCGTTGAGATGGTCGATCTCGTGCTGGATGCAGGTAGCGAACAAGCCCTCGGCGTCTTCCTCGTGCACCTTGCCGTCGAGATCGGTGAAGCGAAAGCGCACCTTCGCCGGCCGCTCGACCTCCTCGTAATATTCGGGAATCGACAGGCAGCCCTCCTCATATACGGAGGTCTCCTCCGATGAGGCCAATATCTCGGGATTGATGAAGACCCGCGGTTGCGGCGTGACCTCACCCTCCTCGTTCTTCCGCGCGAGATCCATGGTTATCAGGCGCAACGGCTGGGCAACCTGGATCGCGGCGAGACCTATTCCCGGCGCGTCGTACATGGTCTCGAACATGTCGTCGGCGAGCTTGCGGATCTGGGTTGTGACCTTCTCGATCGGCTTGGAGACGAGCCGCAACTGCTTGTCGGGGAGGATGATGATTTCTCTTAATGCCATGGCGGGATTTAAGCTTGGGATTTGCGGGGGTCAATGTGTCGGGATGAGCGCATTAACCGGCGCTTAACCATGTTTTTTAAGGAAGCGTTAACCACAAAAATCGCCCGCGTTCCACATAATCGTTCCCTCTTCGTTCGTATTCAAGGGCGAATCGGTTACAACGGCGGCATGAACGACATTGTTTTCAGGATCGGCGAATGGCCGGTCCATACCGGCGATGTGCTGATCGGTCTCAGTGCGCTCGCCCTCATCCTGCTCCTGGTCATCGCCATCGTGGTCGCGCGATCCGGTCGGCGTGGGCTCGAATTGGCAATGGCGCAGGCCGAGCGCGCCGATGAGCTGGAGGACCGCCTTGCCGAGGTGCTGCGCGCGCAAAGCGAGGCCACCGGCCGCGTCGATGCGATGGGCCAGGCATTGGCCGGCCGCCAGGCCGAAATGGCACGTGCGGTGACCGAACGGCTTGACTCGGTGACCCACCGCGTCGGCCAGTCGATGGAACAGACGACGCGCCACACGATGGATTCGCTCCGCGTGCTGCATGAAAGGCTCGGCATCATCGACAACGCCCACAAGAATCTGACCGATCTCACTTCGCAGGTAACGACGCTGCGCGACGTGCTGGCCAACAAGCAATCGCGCGGCGCCTTCGGCCAGGCGCGGATGGAGGCGATCGTCCAGGACGGCCTGCCGAAGGGCGCTTACGAATTCCAGCACACGCTCTCGACCGGCAAGCGGCCCGATTGCGTCGTGTTCCTGCCCGACCAGCGCCCGCTCTGTATCGACGCCAAGTTCCCGCTGGAGGCCATCACCGCGCTGCACGACGCGCGCAGCGATGAGGAAAAGAGAATAGCCAGCCAGCGGCTACGCGCCGATGTCATGAAGCATGTCGGCGACATCGCCGAAAAATACCTGATCGCGGGCGAAACCCAGGACAGCGCGCTGATGTTTGTGCCTTCCGAATCGGTCTATGCCGAGATTCACGATCGCTTCGACGATGTGATCCAGAAGGCTTATCGCGCGCGCGTCGTGCTGGTGTCGCCGTCGCTTCTGATGCTGGCGATCCAGGTGATGCAGCAGATCCTGAAAGATGCACGGATGCGCGACGCCGCCGACCAGATTCGGACCGAAGTGCTCAATCTCGGCGACGATCTCGGACGATTGCGCGAGCGCGTGCTCAAGTTGCAGAAGCATTTTGCCGACGCCAACGAGGATGTTCGCCAGATCCTGATTTCCGCCGACAAGATCGAAAAGCGCGCTGGTCGAATCGAGGAACTCGACTTCAGCAAGGCCGATGCGCCTTTGGAAGCGCCCCGTACCGTCAGGCCTGCCACGCCGGAACTGTTCCCGCTGCCGCGCAAGCTGCAGGCGGGGGAGTGAGCAAAATTGACGCAGGCTGCCGCCGCGAATCTTGCTGTCGTCGCCCGGCTTGACCGGGCGATCCAGTATTCCAGAGACGGCAGATGGGAACTCGCAGCTACTACATCTATATTCTCGCCAGCCGCATTGGTGGGACCTTATACATTGGTGTGACTAATGATCTCATCCGACGCGTGGCTAAACATAAATCGAGGATCGCCGAGAGTTTCACAAAACGTTACGACGTGACACGACTCGTTTACTTCGAAATCTTCGACCAGATTGATCAGGCCATCCATCGCGAGAAGCGATTAAAAAATGGCCCCGTGCGTGGAAGATTTCACTGATTGAGCGGGACAATCCGAACTGGATCGATCTTTTTCCGGAGATCGCCAAGGGCGGTCGATAGGCCTCTGGAATACTGGGTGGCCCGGTCAAGCCGGGCGACGACATTATCATTTGTTGCGCCAGAATCTGCTAACACCGCTCCATGTCGACACCGGAAACGACCTCATCTTCCCCAAACCCCGCTACGCGCGTTAGCTGGCGTGAGAGTCTTGCAGTCTATCTGCAACGCCGGGTGCTCATTGTCATGTTTCTCGGCTTTTCCTCCGGCCTGCCGCTGGCGCTGTCGGGTTCGACGCTGTTGGTCTGGATGCGCGAATCCGGCGTCGATCTTGGCACCATCGGACTTTTTGCGCTGGTCGGGACGCCCTATACGCTGAAATTCCTCTGGGCGCCGCTGGTCGATGCGCTGCACGTGCCATTCTTCACGCACCAGTTCGGCCGTCGACGCGGCTGGCTGTTGTTTTCGCAATTGCTGCTGATCGCGGCGACCCTGCTGCTCGCGCTCGCCGACCCAGCGCGCTCGCCCGCATTCGTGGCGTTCGCCGCACTGCTGGTCGCAACGGCGTCATCGACGCAGGACATCGTGGTCGATGCCTTTCGGGTCGAGAGCCTGCCCGAGAGCGAACAGGCTGCCGGCATGGCGGGCTATGTCGCCGCCTACCGGATCGGCATGCTGGCCTCGACCGCCGGTGCGTTGTTCCTGGTGAGCGGTTATGAGAGCGCCGGGACACTGCGTTCCTCCGCCTGGATGTGGGGCTATGTGACGATGGCCGCGATGATCCTGATCGGCGCCGTCACGGCGCTCGTCGCCACCGAACCCGCGCAATCCGCGCGCGCGGAAGCAGCGACCGGCAGCGAGACCGCGTTTGCGCGCGTGATCCATGCCGCCTGGGGCGCGTTTTCGGAATTCTTGATCCGGAAAGACGCGCTTGCCGCGCTCGCCTTCGTGGTGCTGTTCAAATTTACCGACGCCTTTTCCGGCAGCATGACCGCGCCTTTCGTGATCGACCTCGGCTTTTCGCGCAACGATTACGCCGCGATCGTCAAAGGCGTTGGACTTGCCGCGACCCTGATCGGCGGCTTTGCCGGTGGCTTTGTTGCCAGGCGTTACTCCCTTGCCGCAAGCCTATGGATCGGCGGCGTGCTGCAGGCCGTCGCCAACCTGTCGTTCTCGTGGCTTGCCTTGGTCGGCGTCAATCAATGGGCGCTGGCCTTTGCGATATCAGCGGAAAACTTCACCAGCGCCATCGGCACCGTGATCTTCGTCGCCTATCTGTCGGCGCTGTGCCAGAATCCGCTGCACACCGCGACCCAATACGCGCTGCTCACCGCGCTGGCCGCAGTCGGGCGAACTTACCTTTCGTCAGGCGCAGGCTATGTCGCGAAGACAACCGGATGGCCGCTGTTCTTCGTTATCTGCGTCGTGGTCGCGGTGCCGAGCCTGATCCTGCTTGCCTACCTGCAGCGGCGCAAGCATTTCGCGGCGTTGGAGACATCACCCGTCATCACCCGCGAAAGCGGGTGATCCAGTTCAGTACGCCGCGGCTTCTCGATTTTTCGCTGCTATCTCCGGAATACTGGGTCGCCCGGTCAAGCCGGGCGATGACATTAATGGATGCGGCAACATCGCGCCATCAATGCCTCGTCACCAGGCTCCATTTCGTCACCACCGCCTCGCTCATCTGGCCAGAACGTGTGGGGTGGGCAAAGGCGCACTCGCGCCGTGCCCACCACTCTCCGCTAACTCCATCCTCAACGGTGGGCACGCTTCGCTTTGCCACCCTACGACCGTCAATGACGACCAGGCGGTGATCGAACCTGAAGCCATCGCGCTTCAGAAAAGCGTTCGCTGCCGCATTGCCGCCGACAGCGTGCCCTCATCGAGATAGTCGAGCTCGCCGCCGACCGGAACGCCATGGGCGAGCCGCGTCACCCTGACATTGGCGTCCTGCAGGAGGTCGGTGATGTAGTGCGCGGTAGTCTGACCGTCGACGGTTGCGTTCAGGGCCAGGATAATTTCAGTCACTAAAGCATCATGGGCGCGCTTGACCAGTGCCTCGATGGTCAGATCCTGCGGACCGACGCCGTCAAGCGGCGACAGTGTCGCCCCGAGCACGTGATAGAGCCCGTTGGTCGCGTGCGCGCGCTCCAGCGCCCAGAGGTCGGCGACGTCGGCGACCACTACAATGATGGAACGATCGCGCCGCGGATCGGTGCAGACCGTGCAGGGATTTTGCGTGTCGATGTTGCCGCAGGTCTTGCAGACCTGGATCTTGTCGATCGCAACCTGCAATGCGGCGGCCAGCGGCGTCATCAGTGCTTCGCGCTTCTTGATCAGGTGCAGCGCCGCGCGCCTCGCCGAGCGCGGCCCAAGCCCCGGCAGGCGTGCCAGGAGCTGAATCAGGCGTTCGATTTCGGGGCCGGCAACCGCAATGGCCATCTGCTAGTGGTCCGATTCTAACATTCGCTTCCCGTTGCAGCGGATACCTTTGCGAATGTTGGAATCAAAGGACCACTACCAAATATGAAATCTAGTGGAGTTCAGGATTCGACATTCGCTTTGCGAATCCGCGGCCAGTGCCGCCGATTTGAAGTTCCTGCGCTACAAGCGGCGTACTTTATATCCAGGAACTTCAAATCGAAAAGCGGCACTGGAGTCAATAAATTCGCTGGTGCCCATGACTTTCTGAAGTTCGTGAATGGTGGGTGCTGTAACGGGACACGAACTTCGGAAAGTGGCACCAGTTGGGGTAGCGAATGTCAAATCCACTCCACTAGCCAAGACCGAGGCCCGGCGGCAAGCCGAGACCGCCGGTCAGCGCCTGCATTTTCTCCGCCATCGCGGCTTCCGCCTTGCGCTTGGCGTCGTTATGCGCGCTCACCAGCAGGTCCTCGAGAATCCCGCGCTCGTCCGCCTTGATCAGCGACGGATCGATCTTGATGGACTTGACTTCCATCTTGGCGGTCATCCGCACGCTGACGAGACCGCCGCCAGAAATGCCCTCCACTTCGACATTTCCGAGCTCTTCCTGCATCGCCTGCATCTTCGACTGCAGCTGCGCTGCCTGTTTCATGATGCCGAGAAAGTCAGCCATGACAGATTCCTTCCAGAATTATAGATCGTCGCCATCGGAGCTTTCGGTGAGGTCCTCACCGTTAGAATGGGATTCCGGCGGCTCGGGGGCAAGCTTGCGCACTTCGACCACTTTGGCGCCGGGAAAACGCGCCAGCACCTCCTGTACCCGCGGGTCGGATTCCGCGGCACGCTCGCGCTGGCTCCTCGCCGCCTCGTTCTGCGAGCGCAGCGTCGGCTGTCCGGGCTCGTTCGATACGATCACGGTCCAGCGCCGCCCGGTCCATTGCTCGAGCTTGCGGGAAAGGTCGTTGATCAGCGTTCGCGCCGCGCTGCGCTCCAGCGCCACCTCCAACCGTCCGTCTTCGATACGGACCAGCCGGACATCGGCCTCCAGCGCGGCCTTGGTTTGCAAATCGCGTTTTTCGGCAGCGAGCGCCACCAGTTCCGGAAAACTTGCAATCCGGCGCGCCGGCATGGACTGAAATTCCGGAGGCGGCGCCATCATCTGGGGCCGCACTGAAGCTTCCGCATTGGCACGAGGGGTAGGCGCCTGCCTGACGGGCGAAGTCGACATGGAGGAAACCGGCGCGGCCGGCGTGCTGCGCGGCGGCGCGTTGCCGGCAACGACGGGCGAAGCCCCGCCATTCTGCTCGATCATCCGGATCGCCTCGTCGGGTGTCGGCATGTCGGCCACGTAAGCGATGCGCACCAGCACCATTTCCGCAGCCGCGGCGGGACGCGTGGCGCCTTGCACCTCGGTAATGCCCTTGAGCAGCATCTGCCACATCCGCGACAGCACCCGCATCGAGATTTTGGCGGCGAATTCGCGCGCGCGCAGCCGCTCGGTTTCGCCGAAGGCGACGTTGTCGGCGGTCGCCGGCACGATCTTGACGCGGGTGACGAAATTGACGAATTCGGCCAGATCGGACAGCACCACGACCGGATCGGCGCCGGTGTCATACTGCTCGCGAAACTCCCGGAATGCGCCGGCGATGTCGCCGCCAACCAGATGTTCGAAAAGATCGATCACGCGGGTGCGATCGGCAAGCCCGAGCATCTGCCGCACGGCATCGGCGCGAACAGGACCTGCAGCGTGCGCGATCGCCTGATCGAACAGCGATAGCGAATCGCGCACCGAGCCTTCGGCGGCCCGCGCGATGATGCCGAGTGCTTGCGGCTCGACTTCCACGCCCTCTTTGGTCGCGATATGGGCAAGGTGCGCCATCAGCACATCGGCCTCGACGCGGCGCAGATCGAAGCGCTGGCAGCGCGACAGCACCGTGATCGGAACCTTGCGGATTTCGGTCGTGGCGAAGACGAATTTGGCGTGTTCCGGCGGCTCTTCCAGCGTTTTCAGGAACGCATTGAACGCCGCCGTCGAAAGCATGTGGACTTCGTCGATGATGTAGACCTTGTAACGCGCGCTCGCCGGGGCGTAGCGCACGCTGTCGTTGATCTGGCGGACATCGTCGACACCGGTATGGGAGGCGGCGTCCATTTCCAGGACGTCCATGTGCCGGCTCTCCATGATCGCCTGGCAATGCACCCCCATGACGGGCATGTGGATGGTCGGCCCCTGCACCGAGCCATCAGGCAATTCGTAGTTCAGCGCGCGGGCGAGAATCCGCGCGGTCGTGGTCTTTCCAACCCCGCGGACGCCGGTCAGGATCCAGGCCTGTGGAATGCGCCCGGTTTCGAAGGCATTCGAGACCGTGCGCACCACGGCGTCCTGGCCGATCAGGTCGTCGAAAGTGGCAGGGCGGTATTTCCGCGCCAGCACACGATAGGGCTTGCCGGCACTGGCCGCGCCGGAAAGATCAAAACCACCCTGCAGTGCGCTTTCCGAATCGTGAGGGGGCATCAAAGGAGCGCCAGCGTCGGTCATCGATCGATCCGCAATTGATTATCTCTCGAGGCCGGCTTTGCGGAACAGCGGGAGCAGATCCGACGCGAGGTCAGGCTGCCGTTTTTTGCGCGATTCGCCAGAAATAAAGGTGGGAGACTGACGAGCGACCCGATCCGGACCTCGTTAGGGCTGCTTCCTTCCGGACCTGACCCGGTTGGCGAGTGGCTCGTCCACCGCCAATCTCCCGGCCCTTATTTGGGGCCAAAACGACCGGAAAGCAAGCGGGCTCATGACCGTTCAAACCCGGCGCAAGGCGGCCCTTTCCAGAGGCCCCGGACCGTCGATTTCGACGGAGTGCGGAAGCGAAACTGGATCATCTGCTTTCGCCGGGTGTGGCGCCTTGCTATGAAACCTCGTCCACGCCCGAGGAAGGGTATTCGGGAGCCCTCATGTCCGAAACCGCCTGGTCGCTCCACCCGCGGCTCAAGGAAGACACGATCGATATCGGTGACCTGCCGCTGAGCCGGGTGCTGGTCATCAAGGATGCGAATTACCCGTGGCTGTTGCTGGTGCCGCGACGGCCCGACATCGTGGAGATCATCGATCTCGACGAGGTCGAACAAGCGCAACTGATGACCGAAATTTCCCGCGCCGCCCGTGCCCTCAAAGAGATCACCAGATGCGACAAGCTGAACATCGCAGCCCTTGGCAACATGGTGCCGCAGCTTCACGTCCATATCATTGCGCGCCGCTCCGGCGATGCCGCCTGGCCGCGCCCGGTCTGGGGCGTGGTGCCCCCGCTTGCGCACGATGCGGAGGAAGTCCAGAAATTTATCAGCGCACTCCGCCGCAAGATCTGGCTAGCGCCGCCTATTTGAAGTTCCTGCAGCACAAGCGCCAAATTCGTTCAGGGACTTCAAATGGAAAACCGGCACTGGAATTTTAGGTTTGCTAGTGTGGCGGTTCAGAAGTCCGCATCATTTGTGCCGCGGCTTCGCGAATATTTGCGAACTTCGGAATCGGAGCACTAGGTTGAACACATGACAGCTTTCGATTCGTTTCCTTTGGGCCAGCCGGGCTTCATCTCCCATATTCTCGATCGCGCCGCCCACCTGCGCGGTGACGAGGAAAAACTGCTCGCGCTCGAGGCCCATCCTGACGCCCGTGCCTATGTCGTCTATCGCGATTCGCTGGTGGTGAGACGTGAGGCCACCGGTCCCCGCGCCCTGCTCGGCCTCAATGAGGCCAGGCAATTGGGCGCCAATCCCGGCACGATCTTCTTAGGGCTGCGCCAAGGCGCGCCGGTGTTCGGCATGGGAATCTCGCCCGGCGCAGTGGAGCAGCTGCTGACCCGAGACGACGCTGCGGTGAGCGAGTTGCGCGGCATGGCCATGCAGGGCGTCGTCCCGGCCAGCGAGCTTTCGGCGATCGCGATGGCGAAATCGCTCGTGAACTGGCATCAGCGCCATGGCTATTGCGCCAATTGCGGGACCCGCTCGGCGATGAAGGAAGGGGGCTGGAAGCGCGACTGCCCGAACTGCAAGGCCGAGCATTTTCCACGCACCGACCCCGTCGTGATCATGCTGGTGACTTCAGGCGACAAGGTCCTGCTCGGCCGGCAGAAGCATTTCCTGCCCGGCATGTATTCGTGCCTTGCTGGTTTCGTCGAAGCCGCGGAAACCATCGAGGACGCGGTTCGCCGCGAGATCTTCGAGGAATCCGGGGTCCGTTGCACCGACGTCAACTACTACATGACCCAGCCGTGGCCTTATCCGTCGTCGCTGATGATCGGATGCACCGCGCGCGCGCTCAACGAAGATATCGTTGTCGATCGCACGGAACTCGAGGACGCACGCTGGTTCGATCATGCGGAAGCCGCCCTGATGATCAGGCGGGAACATCCCGATGGCCTTGCAGGTCCGCACCCGTTTGCGATTGCACATCATCTGCTCGGACGTTGGGTCAAGGGTTCGGACCGCGGGCATGGGGGGAACCCATGACGGCCGCGTCTGTTACGTTCGGGCCGGCGCTAGTGCTCCGATTCCGAAGTTCGCAAACATTCGCGGCGACCACCGATGCGACCTTCGGAATCATCAGGAGCACTGGTCACTTGATGTTTTCTAGTGCGGTTTTTGAATTTGAAGTTCCTATGACGAGGTTGCAGCAAAACTGATAGGAAGTTCAAATTCACCGCGCTAGTACATCCGGTGCGGTGAGTTTGAAGTTCCTCCCGATGCGGCTGTGGCCTCATTGCGGGAACTTCGATTTCGAAAGCCGTTACCAGAAATCGGTATTTCCCGGAGCTTGCTTGATTCCGAAATTCGCATCAGAGATCGCCGCGATAGCTTGCAAGCCTTCGAATCGGAGCTTCAGGTTCCCGCACCGTCCGGAATAGCCATGAATGATGCCCAAATACTTGCGCGGCGCACCCCGCGAAAAACACCTCCGCGGATTCTCTGCATCGGCATGCCGGTGCGCGACTTGACGTTTCGCGTGCCAGGATTGCCGGCGCGCGGCTCCAAGGAAAATGCCACGCATTTTGACGAGATTTGCGGGGGCAATGCGCTCAACGGGGCGATCGGAATCGCACGGCTCGGCGGCCGCGCCTCGATCTGCGGGCCGATGGGCGATGCGCGCGAAACAACGTCCAGATACATTTTCGATAAAATGGCGGAGGAAGGCATCGAGATGCGGCACATCGTCCATATGCCGGGCCTGGTGACGCCGATTTCCAACATCATGATCGATCCAAGCGGTGAGCGCACGATCGTCACCTTCCGCGATCCCGAACTGTGGAAGGTGCGCCTGCCCGACACCAACACGCTGCTTGAGGACTGCGACGCCATCCTGACCGAGAGCCGTTGCGCGGCGTTCTGCACCAATCTGTGCGCCGAAGCGACGCGGCGCGGCATTCCCGTGATCGTCGACGTCGACCGCGCCATGTCGTTGCGCGAGGGCCTTCTCACCGCCTCCTCGCATCTGGTGTTCTCCAGCGAGCCCCTGCAGGAGACCGCCGGCATCGCCGATGACGGCGAGGCCCTCAAGAAGATCGCGAAACTAACTCCGTCGTTTCTGGCCGGAACACGCGGCGCGCTGGGCACGATCTGGCTCGACGAGCATCACCACCTGCAGCAGACGCCGGCCTTCCCGGTCCACACCGTGGACACGTTGGGGGCAGGCGACGTCTTCCACGGGGGGTTTGCCCTCGCGATCACCGAGGGCCAGAATCTGCGGTCGGCGCTCAAATTCGCCTCTGCCGCCGCTGCCCTGAAATGCACTCGCTTCGGAGGCGCTTTCGCAGCACCCCAACGTGCTGAAGTTGAAGCGCTTTTGAGCCAGGCCCAAGCCGTGGGAACAGCGTCCACCGGGCAATAACGGACTTGAATTAGAAGGATTTTCTCTATAATAGGGTCACAAACCCCCTTATTGGAAGAAAGTTCTTCTCATGACCGAATTAGCCGTTCACACCCTGGAGCCCAATCGAAGGCTCGACGCTATCGACCGCAAGATCCTGACCGTCCTGCAGCAGGATGCCTCGCTGTCTGTTGCCGAGATCGGCGACCGTGTCGGGCTGTCTTCCACCCCCTGCTGGAAACGCATCCAGCGGCTAGAAGCCGACGGCGTCATCCTCCGCCGCGTCGCACTGGTCGATCAGAACAAGATCGGGCTGGGCATCACCGTCTTTGTGTCGGTCGAAAGCGCCGATCACTCCGAAGCGTGGTTGCGCAGATTCGCCGACGCCGTCAGCGCGATGCCGGAGGTGATGGAATTCTACCGGATGGCTGGCGACGTCGATTACATGCTGCGCGTCGTGGTCGCAGACATGCAGAGCTATGACGTGTTCTACAAGAGGCTGATCGGCGCGGTGCCGTTGAAGAATGTCACGTCGCGCTTTGCGATGGAGAAGATCAAGTCGGTGACCGCCCTGCCGATACCGGCGATGAGCTAGCGAACGGATCGACTCCGATCAAAGCGTCACGGGCGTGAGGGACGGCGTTTCGCTTCGCCGTGCCTTTCCCGATCCCTTGCGCGGCAATGTCGTCCGTTGCAACAACCCCGCCGTTTTCTGAAGCCATAGTACAACCATTTGTATTATCGATGTCTTCTCGGCGGGCGGCGGCATTTTTACCAGTAATTAGCATTGACTCGATAATTTGCCGCGATGGGGCACGAAAGCGGCAGTGCAGCGATCCGGTGGCCTGCGTGGCTGAACGCGACCGCCCTGCTGTTTTTGAGCTGGATCACGCTCGCCGCATTCTCCTTTCAGATTCGCGCCGATGCCGAGGTGGTGGCAGTTGTGTTCCCGATTTGGTGGAATGCGCAGCAAGCGTTCCAGGCCGCGGCGTCCGCCAACGCCTCGATCATAAGAACGACGGCAATTCCAGCCGTACTGGTTGTTCGGCCTGACAACCCTGGCGGAGTGGACCGGCTGCGCCAGGCCGGTGTCTGGCTTGCGATCGACCCGCAGGCGGTCGCGGCCTGTTTGACGTTTGAAGGCGGGGGAAACCGAGGATGATCGAGAGCAGTGATCTCAAACAATTGCGTGAGACGACCAGCAGGGCCTTGCTTGCGGTGCTCTGGTTACACGTTCCGGTCTCAATCGCCATCAGCATGGCGCGCGGGACCGACTGGATGCTGCCTTTCCTGATCACTGCGGCGATGGCTGCGGCCGCGACGCTGTCATGGCGCATGATAGGCAACGAACTTTCGACCCGCCTCATCTTTGCCGTCGCACTGATGGGCGATGTGTCGGTGTTCACCTTCCAGCTCGCCGGGCATCGCTGGCAGATCGACACCCACATGTATTTCTTCGCGGCGCTGGCCTGCCTCGTTTCCTACTGCGACTATCGGCCGATCATTGCCGCCACGATAGCGGTGGCGCTGCATCACCTGATTCTGAACCTGGTGCTGCCCGCGGCGGTTTATCCCGGCGGCGCCGACCTCGGACGGGTCGTGCTTCATGCCGTCATCCTCCTCATCGAGGCCGGCGTATTGATCTGGCTTGCCCACAAGCTCTCGCATCTGTTCGAGACGACGGCGCAGAAGACCGCCGAAGCGCAAGCGGCAAACGTGGCCGAGTCGCGCGCCAATGCCGAGCGTACCGAGACCGAGCATCGAGCCAAGCGGGAACGCGAGGCGGCAATGCGCGAACTCGCCTCCGGCTTCGAGCGCAAGATCTCCCACATCGTCGAAGCCGTCGCGGTGGCGGCGGGCGAAATCCAGGGACTGTCCACCTCGATTAACCGCAACAGCCAGGCAACCACGCAACAGACGGCCGCGGCGGCGGAGGCATCGACACGCGCTTCGGCCAATGTCGGAACGGTTGCATCAGCGACCGAGGAATTGACGGCCTCGATCGGCGAGATCGCCAAACAGGTGACCCGCTCGGCCGGAATCGCCGGCAAGGCAGCCGAGGAGGCACGCCGCACCAACTCCGTGGTCGAGGGACTGGCCAGCGGCACGCACAAGATCGGCGAGGTCGTCACGCTGATCCAGAATATCGCAAGCCAGACCAATCTTCTGGCCTTGAACGCCACGATCGAAGCGGCGCGCGCCGGCGAACACGGCAAGGGATTTGCGGTGGTGGCGAGCGAGGTCAAGGCGCTGGCCAATCAGACCGCGAAGGCGACCGAGGAAATCTCCGCGCAGGTTCAGAGTATCCAGACCGCGACCGGCGAAGCGGTCAGCGCGATCCAGGCGATCGGCGGAACGATTGCGGAGATCGACGAAATCTCGAGCCAGATTGCCGCGGCCGTCGATCAGCAAGGGGCCGCGACGAAGGAAATCTCCGGCAATGTGCAGCAGGCAGCCGACGGCACCAGGCACGTGAGCGAAAATATCCTTAGCGTCACGCGCGCTTCCGATGAGGCCCAGACCGCGACGTCGCGGCTCCTCGATGCCGCCAACGGCTTGTCGTCGCAGTCGAGCCGGCTGAAATCCGAGGTCGGCAGCTTCCTCGGTTCGCTGCGGGTGGCGTAGGGCGCAACCGCGTCCCGGACGCGATACAGCACGAAGTGTTGCGACGCCGGGCCGGGACCCAGAGGCCACGAAATTGCTGCGCATGGGTCCGGGGTCAGCAGTGCACTATCGCTTCGCTCATATTGCGCCACGCCCGGGACACGAGACCTCAAAGCTTCTGGTTATACTCGCCGACCTCGGGATGGGTTCGCAGCACCGAATCCATCGCCTCGAACATGTCGCGCATTCGCCGTTCCGAGACCGGACTTTCGACCACCACCACCAGCTCCGGCTTGTTGGAAGAGGCCCGCACCAGGCCCCAGCTGCCATCCTCGACGGTGACGCGCACGCCATTGACGGTGACGAGATCGCGGATGCTCTCGCCGGCGACTTTCTCGCCCTTTTCCTGCGCGGCCTCGAAGTGCTTCACCACCTTGTCAACCACGCCATACTTGGTCTCGTCGGCGCAATGCGGCGACATTGTGGGCGATGACCAGGTTTTCGGCAGCGCGTTTTTCAGGTCCGCCATCGACTTGCCGCCTGCGCGGTCGAGCATGTCGCAAATCGCGATCGCCGAAACCAGGCCATCGTCGTAGCCGCGGCCGAACGGCTTGTTGAAGAAGAAATGGCCGGATTTCTCGAAGCCCGCCAGCGCGCCCAGTTCATGGGTGCGGCGTTTCATGTAGGAGTGGCCGGTTTTCCAATAGGCCGTGGTCGCGCCCTGCTTTTGCAGCACGGGGTCGGTCAGGAAAAGCCCGGTCGATTTTACGTCGACCACGAACTGCGCGTTGTTGTGGATCGCCGACATGTCGCGCGCCAGCATCACGCCGACCTTGTCGGCGAAAATCTCTTCGCCTGAGTTGTCGACCACGCCACAGCGATCGCCATCGCCATCGAAGCCCAGACCCACGTCCGCCTCGTGCGCGAGCACCGCATCGCGGATCGCGTGCAGCATTTCCATGTCTTCCGGATTGGGATTGTATTTCGGAAAGGTGTGATCGAGTTCGGTGTCGAGCGGCACCACTTCGCAACCGATCGCTTCCATCACCTGCGGCGCAAAGGCGCCCGCGGTGCCGTTGCCGCAGGCGACCACCACCTTGAGCTTGCGCTTGAGTTTTGGGCGGCTGGTGAGGTCGGCGATGTAGCGCGCCGGAAAATTCTCGTGGAACTGATACGAACCGCCGGCCCTGTTCCTGAAGGCGGCGTTGAGCACGATCTCCTTCAAGCGCGTCATCTCGTCGGGGCCGAAGGTGAGCGGCCGGTTGGCGCCCATCTTGACGCCGGTCCAGCCATTATCGTTATGCGAAGCCGTCACCATCGCCACACAGGGCACCTCGAGCGCAAATTGCGCGAAATACGCCATCGGCGTCATGGCAAGCCCGATGTCGTGGACCTTGCAGCCGGCGGCCTGCAGCCCCGCGATCAGCGCGTATTTGATCGAAGCCGAATAGCCGCGGAAATCGTGGCCCGTCACGACCTCGGGGCTGACGCCGAGTTCGGCGATGAGTGCGCCGAGCCCCATGCCGAGCGCCTGGACTCCCATCAGGTTGATTTCCTTGCCGAACAACCAACGGGCATCGTATTCGCGAAAGCCGGTCGGCTTGACCATCGGCTCGGACTCGAAGGCATAGGTATTGGGGACAAGCACAGATTTCGGCTTCGGAAACATTCAAAATCGGCCTTGTGACGATATGAACCGGACAGAGCAGCCATAGCGAATGCGGAAGCCGCGCGGAAGGCCGAAGAACCGCCTTCTCAAGGTAAATTGCCACGTATTCGCCGGGGAACTGGTTCGCTCGTCGGGCGAATGCGGCCCGATTACTGTTCAAGTATCATCTTGCCGTTGGCGTATTCGAACCGCTTCAGCCTCGAGAGGAAGGAAAGGCCGAGCAGGTTTTCCGAAAGCGCTTCATCCGGCAGCACCATCGCGTCGACGTCGTGTACCACGAGGCCCCCGATATCAACCATGGCAAGGCGCGTCGGCGCCGCCTTGACCAAGCCGTTCGCGGTCGTGACGGCTGCCCGGTAATCGCCGGGCGTCGGCCGCAACCCGAACCGCGCCGCCGAGCTTTCGTTCAGGGCGATGACCGAGGCGCCAGTGTCGACCATGAATGCGATCCGCTGGCCATCGATGCGACCTTCGGTCTGGAAATGACCGCGCGCGTCGCGCGGGATGGCGAGACTGCGCGCTCCGGCCTGCGATACGGTTTCGGCGACAGAGGCTTTTCGGACCGAAGCGGCAAGCGTGGCGGCGGCCGGCGCCGGCGTCACCCTGTCGGCCATCTGCGCCATGAAGGTGCCGAGGCCGACCAGGATCGCGGCAAAAATCAATATGTTACGCATCGCGCCACACCTGATCAGAGGATTCGCCGATCACATCATGCCGGCGGGAAAAGTTCGACCGACGATGCCGGGCGAGGCCAGCGATTTTGCCGAAAAGGATGAGCGAAGCGTTAACGGGAGAACCTGCTTTTGTTTTCGCAAACCAAGGTGGCGCAGAATGCCGCAAGCATGAATCCCGCGTTCAGCCCCTCACGTTCCCTTCCCTCATGTTCCCTTCCCTCATGTTCCCTTCGCTCACGTTCCCCTGGGCTTGGCGCGACGGGTCGGCGGCGCACTCGCCGGGTTTTCGGGCCAGGGATGCCTTGGGTAGCGTCCGCGCAGGTCGGAGCGCACGGAGGCATAGCTGCCGCGCCAGAAGCCCGGCAGGTCGCGTGTCACCTGCACCGGCCGGTGCGCCGGCGACAACAATTCCAGCACCAGCGGAATCCTTCCACGGGCGATCGAGGGATGAATGTTGAGGCCGAACAATTCCTGCAGGCGGACCGCAATCGTCGGCCCCTGCTCGGCCTCGTAGTCGATCGCCAATTGTGAGCCGGTTGGTGCCTCGAAATGCGTCGGTGCTTCGCGATCAAGCCGCGTACGCAATTCCCGGGGCAGAAGCGTCATCAACGCATCCGAAAGCTCGCCGGATGAAATCTCCTTCAACGACGTCTTGTCGTAAAGCAGCGGTGTCAGCCATGCCTCGCGTTGGGCCGCAAGCGCTGTGTCGGAAAGATCGGGCCAGAGATTTTGCGGGCCCTCGCCTTCGGCCTTTCGCAAGAACATCACGCGGTCGCGCCATTGCAAGGCCGGCTTCGACCACGGCAATTGCTGAAAACCGGCCGCAATCAGGCCCTCGCCGAGGATACGGGCGGTTTCCTCGGATGGCTGCAGCGCCAGCGGCGCTTCCGACAGCGTCAGCGCGTGCAACGTCTTCCTGCGCCGTGCCCGCAGCGCCATGGCGGTACGGTCGAAGGTGATCTCGTCCACCGTCTCGATCTGATCGGCAAAATGCGCCTCGATCTCCGCCTGCGTAATCGGCGCCGCCAGCAGAATGCGGCCTTGCGCGGCGGTGCCGGTGAGTTCGGCGACGGCCACATGGGGCGTGCGCGACAACGCTGAGGTTGGATCGATCGCAGCCCCGCGCCCGTTGGCCAGAACAAAACTGCCATTGCCGCGGTTACGTGCAATGCGATCGGGAAAGGCCAGCGCGAGCATGACGCCAACGGAGGGTTTGCCCCCGCTTTGTGTGGGATCTGCTTTCCTTCCGGGGAGATGCCTGGGCTCCCCTCCCCCTTGTGGGGAGGGGCTGGGGGCGGGGGTGACCACGGGTAATACTGCCCGTGTGGGCCCCCCTCCCCGACCAAGGGAGGAGGGAGAAGCAAGCGCCACCTGCGACGCCCAGCGTTGTGCTAGCGTGCGCGCGCTGTCGGCGCGCTGCGAGCGGTCGCGGCGAAAGGCGTCCAACCTCGCGTCGAGATCGACGTGGTCGCCACCGAGCCCGCGCTCGGTGAGCACCGCGGCGATTTCGGCCGCAGAGCGGCCGGCACCCAGGCGATGCGAATCCACGATCATGCGCGCCAGTCGTGGCGGCAGCGCCAGCGAACGCAGGCTCTTGCCTTCCGCGGTGATCCGGCCTTCGTCATCGAGCGCGCCGAGTTCGCCCAGGAGTTCGCGCGCCTCGTTCAGTGCCGGCGCCGGCGGCGGATCGAGAAAGGCAAGACTTGCGGGATCGCGCACGCCCCATTGCGCGAGGTCAAGCACCAGCGAAGACAGATCGGCGCTGAGGATTTCGGGCCTGGTATAGGCCGCAAAGGAAGCGGTCTGTGGCTCATCCCACAGCCGGTAGCACACGCCGGGTTCGGTACGCCCGGCGCGGCCGCGGCGCTGATCGACCGCGGCGCGCGAGGCGCGAACCGTTTCGAGCCGCGTCAGGCCGATGTCGGGTTCGTAATGCGGCAGGCGCGAAAGCCCGCAATCGACGACGATGCGCACGCCCTCGATGGTCAACGATGTCTCGGCGATCGAGGTTGCAAGCACCACCTTGCGGCGGCCCGGCGCGGCCGGCGCGATGGCGCGGTCCTGCACGGAGGCATCAAGGGCCCCGAACAGCGGCACCAACTCGATCAAGGCGTCGTGGACGCGCTCGGCAAGAAAATTCTGGGTTCGGCGTATTTCCGCAGCGCCCGGCAGAAACGCCAGCACCGAACCGTGATCGGCACGAAGCGCCATCGCTATGGCGTCCGCCATCTGCCGCTCCAGCGGCATGTCCGGCTTTCGGCCGAGATAGCGTGTCTCGACCGGAAAAGCGCGGCCCTGGCTTTCAATCACCGGCGCGTCGCCGAGCAGTCTGGCGACCCGCGCCCCATCCAGCGTCGCCGACATCACCAGGATGCGGAGATCCTCGCGCAATCCGGTTTGCACATCGCGCGCCAATGCCAGTCCCAGATCCGCATCGAGCGAGCGCTCGTGAAACTCGTCGAACAGCACCGCCGCGACACCCGACAATTCGGGATCGTCCAGAATCTGTCGCGAGAAAATCCCCTCGGTGACGACTTCGATCCGAGTGGCGCGCGATACCTTGGAGCCGAACCGGACGCGATAGCCGACGGTCTCGCCGACGCGCTCGCCAAGCGTGTGCGCCATCCGCTCGGCGCTGGCGCGCGCCGCGATCCGCCGCGGCTCGAGCACGATGATTTTCTTGCCTCTCGCCCATGGCTCATCTAGCAGCGCGAGCGGCACCCGCGTGGTCTTGCCGGCGCCGGGCGGGGCCACCAGCACAGTGCTGGCGTTGCTTTCAAGCGTGCCCGCCAGTTCGTCCAGCACGGCGTCGATCGGAAGCGGCGTGTCGAAGGTGCGGGGCAAATCTAGCTCGTGTTGTGGCCGCGTCGGCTGATTCTTCCCCTCTCCCCTTGCGGGAGAGGGTGGCGAGATGCGAACGCAGTGAGCATCGCGACAGGTGAGGGGTCTCTCTCCGCGGGTGCAGACCCCTCATCCGCCCACGATACTTCGTATCGTGGGCACCTTCTCCCACAAGGGGAGAGGGGAAGAAAGCGCCCATCAGCTCCTTGGCTCGGCGGGACGGCCTACGCTTTCATACGTGAAACCGTACGTGGCCATATCCTCGGGGCGATACACGTTGCGCAGGTCGACCACCACTGGATGCGCCAGTTCGCTCTTCAGCCGTTCCAGATCGAGGGCGCGATATTGTGCCCATTCCGTCACCACCACCATCGCGTCCGCGCCGCGCGCGCAAACATAGGGGTCGTCGCAATATTCGATCTCGGGCAATTCGCGGCGCGCCGCTTCCATGCCGACCGGATCGTGGGCGCGCACTTTCGCGCCCATGTCGAGGAGTCCGGTCACCAGCGGAATCGACGGCGCCTCGCGCATGTCGTCGGTGTCCGGCTTGAAGGTGAGGCCGAGCACGGCAACCGTCTTGCCGCGCAGACTGCCGCCGGTCGCATTCGAGACCTTGCGCGCCATCGCCCGCTTGCGATTGTCGTTGACCGCAAGCACCGCCTCGACGATGCGCAGCTGCACGTCGTGATCGAGCGCGATCTTGACCAGCGCGCGCGTATCCTTCGGGAAACATGAGCCGCCGAAGCCGGGACCTGCGTGCAGAAATTTGGTTCCAATGCGATTGTCGAGCCCGATGCCGCGCGCAACCTCCTGCACGTTGGCCCCGACTTTCTCGGAAAGGTCGGCTATCTCGTTGATGAAAGTGATCTTGGTAGCGAGGAAGGCGTTGGCAGCGTATTTGATCAGCTCCGCGGTGCGCCGGGCCGTGAACATCAACGGCCCCTGATTGAGCGACAACGGCCGGTAGATATCGCCGAGCACCTTGCGGGCGCGCTCATCCTCAGTGCCGATCACAATCCGGTCCGGGAACTTGAAGTCGCGGATCGCCGCACCCTCGCGCAAGAATTCCGGATTGGAAGCGACCGCGGCGTCGGCCGCGGGATTGGTTTCGCGAATGATGCGCTCGACCTCATCGCCGGTGCCGACCGGCACGGTGGACTTGGTGACGACGACGGAAAATCCCTTTATGGCCGCGGCAATCTCGCGGGCGGCGGCATAGACATAGCTGAGATCGGCATGCCCGTCGCCCCGCCGGGACGGCGTGCCGACCGCAATGAACACGGCATCGGCTTCGGCCACGGGGGCGGCAAGATCGGTCGTAAAATTGAGCCGGCCGGCTTTGACATTGGTGGCAACCAGCGTGTCGAGCCCCGGCTCGAAGATCGGAATTTCGCCACGGCGCAAGGCGGCGATCTTGCCTTCGTCCTTGTCGACGCAGGTGACCTGGTGGCCGAAATCGGCAAAGCACGCACCCGATACCAGCCCCACATAGCCCGTACCGATCATGGCGATATGCATCTAGAGCTCCGATTTTCGAAGTTCGCAAGCTATCGTGGCCACCTCTGATGCGAACTTCGGAATCAAAGGAGCTCCAGCAACTTATTAATTTGAGTAGCGGCTTCGAATTTGAAGTTCCTGTGATGAGTAGCCGAGACACCGATAGGAACTTCAAATTCGCCGCTACTTTCAACCTGTCCGAAATAGTTAACGGCGTGATTCTTGGGGCGGGTCTTAAAGCATCTTAGCGTCAAGGGGAAACCGGAAAAACCGTGAAAAAGGGCATGTCCCCTGGATGAACAAGGGAGAATGAAATGGATTGGGCGCGAGAAACGGGTGCCAATCCGGTCAAAAATCCCTACATTGCCGCCATGCCTAAAACATCTTCAAAGACATCCCCGGCGACTTCCGCCAAAGCTGCCCCCAAGCCCGTTGCCGCCACGGCACTTGCGAAGGGCGACCATTTGTTTCTGGTCGACGGTTCCTCCTATATTTTTCGCGCCTATCACGCCCTGCCGCCGCTGAACCGCAAGTCCGACGGTCTGCAGGTCAACGCGGTGCTCGGCTTCTGCAACATGCTGTGGAAGCTGTTGCGCGACATGCCGCCGGACAACCGACCGACTCACCTCGCCATCGTGTTCGACAAGTCGGAAGTCACTTTCCGCAACCAGATCTATGCCGACTACAAGTCGCACCGGCCGCCCGCGCCCGACGATCTGATTCCGCAATTTGCGTTTATCCGCCAGGCGGTGCGCGCTTTCGATCTGCCCTGTCTGGAGCAGGCCGGCTTTGAAGCCGACGACCTGATCGCCACCTATGTGCGCCAAGCCTGCGAGCGCGGCGCCACCGCGACCATCGTATCTTCGGACAAGGATCTGATGCAGCTCGTGACCGACTGCGTCACCATGTACGACACCATGAAGGACCGCCGCATCGGCATCGCCGAGGTGATCGAAAAATTCGGCGTGCCACCGGAGAAGGTGGTCGAGGTTCAGGCGCTCGCCGGTGATTCCACCGACAACGTGCCGGGGGTGCCCGGCATCGGCATCAAGACCGCGGCACAATTGATCGTCGAATATGGCGACCTGGAAACGCTGCTCAAGCGCGCCGGCGAGATCAAGCAGCCGAAACGGCGCGAAGCGCTGATCGAGAACGCGGAAAAGGCGCGCATTTCGCGGCAACTGGTGCTGCTCGACGACAGGGTCAAGCTCGAAGTGCCGCTCGACGACCTCGCAGTGCACGAGCCCGACCCACGCAGGCTGATTGCATTCTTGAAGGCGATGGAATTCTCCTCGCTGACGCGCCGCGTCGCGGAGTATTCGCAGATCGATCCGGCGAACGTCACAGCGGATGTTGCCAACTCCTCACCTCCCCCCTTGAGGGGGAGGTCGGATGGCGAAGCCGTCCGGGAGGGGGGTGCACCTTTCGATGTTTCCGGCATACCCGCCTCCCCAACCCTCCCCCTCAAGAGGGGAGGGAGCGCATCGAACAGGTCGGGCGACAGCAGAAGCGACAAGAGTTCGGGCCTCAAGGGCACGCCCCAGGCGCTCGCCGCAGCGCGCGCCGAGGAAGCCCGGAAAACGCCGGTCGATCGCAACAAGTACCAGACCATCTGCAAGCTTGCCGACCTCAAGGCGTGGATCGCGCGGGCGCACGATGTCGGACATTTCGTCATTGAAACCAAGGCGAGTTCGATCGATCCGATGCAGGCCGAGCTCTGCGGCATTGCGCTGGCGCTCAAGCCCAACGACGCCTGCTACGTTCCGCTCGCCCACAAGCAGTCCGGCGATGGCGCCGGCCTGTTCGCCACGGGCCTTGTGCCGGACCAGATCAGCACGAGCGAGGCGCTGGAGGCGCTGCGTCCGATGCTGGAATCGGCAGGCATTCTCAAGATCGGATTCAATACCAAGTTTGCCGCCGTGATGTTCGCGCAGGCCGGCATCACGCTCGCCAACTACGACGACGTGCAATTGATGAGCTACGCGCTCGATGCCGGCCGCAATTCCCATGGGCTCGACGCGCTGGCGCAAGCCTGGCTCGGACACGCCAGCATGACCCATGGCGAGCTGACCGGCAGCGGCAAGGGAAAACTCAGCTTCGACCAGGTCGCCATCGACCGGGCGACCGCGTTTTCGGCCGAGGATGCCGACGTGATCTTGAGGCTGTGGCGGGTGCTCAAACCACGCCTGGTCGCCGAGCGCATGACGGCGGTCTACGAAACGTTGGAGCGGCCGCTGGTCCTGGTACTGGCGCGCATGGAGCGACGCGGCATCTCGATCGACCGCCAGGTGCTGTCGCGGCTGTCGGGCGAGTTCGCCCAGACCGCGGCGCGGGTCGAAGCCGAGATTCAGGAGATCGCCGGTGAGCCGGTCAATGTCGGCAGCCCGAAACAGATCGGCGACATCCTGTTCGGCAAGATGGCTATTCCCGGCGGCACCAAAACCAAGACCGGCGCGTGGTCGACCTCGGCGCAGATCCTTGATGAGCTGGCCGAGCAGGGCCACGAATTTCCGAAGAAGATCCTGGAATGGCGGCAGGTTTCGAAACTGAAATCGACCTACACCGACGCGCTGCCGACCTATGTGAACCCCCAGACCCATCGCGTCCACACGACTTACGCGCTGGCTGCGACCACCACCGGGCGGCTGTCGTCGAACGAGCCGAACCTGCAGAACATCCCCGTGCGCACCGAAGACGGCCGCAAAATCCGCCGCGCCTTCATCGCCTCGCCCGGCCACAAGCTGGTATCGGCCGACTACTCGCAGATCGAATTGCGGCTGCTCGCCGAGATCGCCGATATTCCCGTGCTCAAGCAGGCCTTCCGCGACGGGCTCGACATTCACGCCATGACGGCTTCCGAAATGTTCGGCGTGCCGATCAAGGACATGCCGGCCGAAGTGCGGCGCCGGGCGAAGGCGATCAATTTCGGCATCATCTACGGCATCTCGGCGTTCGGACTTGCCAATCAGCTCGGCATCGCGCGCGAGGAAGCGTCTGCCTATATCAAGAAATACTTCGAGCGTTTTCCGGGCATCCGCGCCTATATGGACGCGACGCGGGATTTCTGCCGCGCTCACGGTTATGTCGAGACGCTGTTCGGCAGAAAATGCCATTACCCCGACATCAAGGCATCCAACGCCTCGGTCCGCTCCTTCAACGAACGCGCCGCGATCAATGCGAGGCTGCAAGGCACCGCCGCCGACATCATCCGCCGCGCCATGATCCGGATGGAAGATGCGCTCGCCGAGAAGAAGCTTTCCGCACAGATGCTGCTGCAGGTTCACGACGAACTGATCTTCGAGGTGCCCGACGAAGAAGTCGCGGCCACCTTGCCGGTGGTGCAGCACGTGATGCAGGACGCGCCGTTCCCGGCCGTGCTGCTCTCCTTGCCGTTGCATGTCGATGCCCGCGCCGCGGACAATTGGGACGAGGCGCATTGAGTCAACGTGGCGGCCATCGATGAAGCTCCTTGCGATTTCCGGCAGCCTTCGCGCGTCGTCCCTCAACACTTGCGTGCTTCACGCTGCCCGCAGCCTTGCGCCCGCCGGCGTCGAGATCGAGCTGTTCGAGGCAATAGACAAGCTCCCCTTCTTCAATTCCGATCTCGAAAGCGGGCATCTTCCCGCGCAAGTGGTTCGGTTTCGCGCAGTGATCGGTGCGGCGGACGGACTTCTGATCTCGAGCCCCGAATATGCACGAGGTGTTTCGGGCGTGATGAAGAACGCGCTCGATTGGCTGGTGGGGAGCGAGGATTTTCCGGGCAAGCCGGTGGCGCTGATCAATACCTCGCCGCGGGCCACCCATGCGCTAGCCGCCGCGTTGACGCTCACGCTTGAGACGATGTCGGCGCGGCTCATCAAGGACGCTTCCATCACGTTGGCGCTGCTCGGAACTACCCACGATGCCGGCAGCATCGCGGCCGATCCAGAACTCGCCGGGGCGCTCCGCAGCGCGCTCGAACATTTCGTACGTGGCATCAACGCGTATAACTCGTCTGCCTGACCTCCGCGTGGCCTTGCGGTGCGGATGGCGCTATAGCGTTTTCGAGCGAAGTGGATACCGGTTCGCGTGAAGAAAACGCGTCAAAACAAAAGATTAGAGCCTCGGTTCTGATTCAATCGGAACCGAAAAGGCTCTAGTGACGAGAAGGGCGTGAGGTTTCTTACCTGCTCCCCTTGCGGGAGAAGGTGGCGAAATCGACAGAAGGAGATTGAGCCGGATGAGGGGTTTGACTCCGCAGAAGGAGACCCTTCACCCGCCCTCACTTTGTTCGGGCACCCTCTCCCACAAAGGGGAGAGGGCAAGCGCGCTCCTCACTTAATCCAGCTTCGCTTCCATCCCGCGCGTGACGCCGGGACGCGCCATCATCTGATCGTACCAGCGCTTGACGCTGGGAAAATCGGACAGCTCCACCTTGTGGCGCGGATGCCGCCAGGCCCAGCCGAGGATCGCAAAATCGGCCACCGACAACGTGCCCGCCACGAATTCGTGGTTCGAAAGCCGCCGGTCGAGCACGCCATAGAGCCGTCTCGTCTCGGCCATGAAGCGTTTGAGCCCATAGGCGCGGTCCTGCTCGTTTTCCAGCGCGATGAAGTGATGCACCTGTCCGGGAAACGGGCCGAAACCGCCCATCTGCCACATCAGCCACTCATAAACCGGGATTCGCTCGATCAGGGATGAGGGCAGGAATTTACCGGTCTTCTCGCCGAGATAGAGCAGGATCGCGCCGGACTCGAAGATGCTGACGCGCTTGCCGCCTGGGCCATCGGGATCGACGATCGCCGGAATCTTGTTGTTGGGGCTGATCGCGAGAAATTCTGGCGCCATCTGCTCGCCCTTGGTGATGTTGACCGGGAAGACCTTGTAAGGCAGTCCCATTTCTTCCAGCGCGACGCTGATCTTGCGGCCGTTCGGCGTGTTCCAGGTATAGAGTTCAATCGTCATTTCCTGCCGTTTCCCGTGAAAATAGCCGGATACCCGTAGCCCGAACGGGAGGATGTTACAATCGTGCCTTGTACATCGCCTGTTCATGCGCGGTGCGCGACAGTTCACTGCGCAACCGGCGGGCTTTGGTTACGTCCTCATGCTGTTGACGGTGCAAGTTCCGCACTGGTGTCCCGGTTCTGACATTCGTACTATGCCGCGGCGCCTTCGTTTACGAATGTCAGAACCAAAGGGACACCAGCAAACTTGACTTTCTCGTGTGGTTTTGGATTTGACATTCGATTTAAGGATTCAGCGGCCAGACTGAATCGAATGTCAAATCCACCACACTAGCCATGTGTGCCCGTCCGCGAATAGATTGCGCCTCCCTTTTCGAGAGATCGCCTTGTCCAAGTCTGCCTCCCGCGCTCGCCTCGCCGAGATCATCCGCAAACGTTCCTTCGGGCTGGGTGAAGTCACGCTGGCCTCGGGCCGCAAAAGCAATTTCTACTTCAACCTCAAGCCGACCATGCTGGACCCGGAAGGCGCGACGTTGCTTGCGGAACTGACCTATGAGGCGCTCAAGGACGACGGTCTCGATTCGGTCGGCGGTCTGGAAATGGGCGCGGTGCCGCTCGCAGGCGCGGTGGCGCAGCTGTCCTGGATCAAGGGCCATCCGATCGCAGCCTTCTTCGTGCGCAAGAAGCCAAAGGAGCATGGAGCCCGGCTTGCGGTGGAGGGACTGGCGAAAAACGAGACCCTCCAGGGCAAGCGCGTGGCGATTATCGAGGACGTCACCACCACCGGTGACTCTGCGCTCAAGGCTGTGGAGACGGCGCGCGAGGCCGGAGCCGAGGTGGCGCTGGTCCTGACCATGGTCGATCGCGAAGAAGGTGCCGCCGAGACCTTCGCAAAGGCCGGACTGCCGTTTCGCTGGCTCTACAGGGCCAGCGAATTCCTCAACAGTTGAGCGGACCGGATTCTTTTCCTTAAGCCAACCCTCACTCATAGCTCGTTTACCATCGCGCATTAATGTCAGGAGCGCTGGCGGCAGCAATGCCGGAGCGGCGTTTGTAGCGCGTGATGGAGTAGGCGTTGCGTACAGAGTTGGCAGATCGGCACAAGCGGCGCCGCATGTTGCCCGCCGCGTCCGCTTGCCTGGCCGGAACGATTGCGTTTGCGCCATGCACAGTTTCCGCCGAAAACCTGTTTGAAAAGTTTTTTGGCGCCTTTCAGAAGCAGATCCAGGCTTCGACCCAAACCAACTTTTTCGCCGATCCGCTCGGTCAGAACCAGCCCACCGCGCCGTCACGGCCGGTCGCATCTAGCAGCGGACCCGCATTCTGCGTGCGAAGCTGCGACGGCAAGTATTTTCCGCTGACGCGCGGAGCCGGCACGCCGGCGCAGGTGTGCCAGGCCTTTTGTCCGGCGAGTCTGACAAAAGTCTTCTTTGGCTCCAGCATCGACAGCGCCGTCACGCTCGCCGGCGAGCGCTACGCGGAGAGCGAGAACGCCTACGCCTATCGGAAGGCGCTGCGCGCCGACTGCACCTGCAACGGCCAAAATTCTGTGGGGCTTGCCCCGGTCGATCTGACGCTCGATACGTCGTTGCGCGCCGGCGACGTCGTTGCCACCACCGACGGGCTGGTCGCCTATTCCGGCATCAGGGTCGGCAACAACCAGACCGCGGAATTCACACCTGTCGCTTCCTATCCAGGCCTCACCGCGGAAGTGCGCGCCCGGCTCAGCGAGATGAAGGTGGCGCCGCCGACGGCTGAGACCTTCGCCAATGAGACGCGGCTGGAGAGGGACCGCGAACTGATCCCGCCCGTCACTTCCGCGCCGAAATCGGTCTCGGCGAGGGACAAGCGCGCGGAAGCGAATTAGGCGATAGTTGGTGCCGCTCGTTGTTAGACGGACCGGGGGACTACACTTCTCAGGTCATTCCGGGATGGTCCGAAGGACCAGACCCGGAATCTCGAGATTCCGGGCTCGATGCTATCGCATCGCCCCGGAATGACTGCTCGTTCCACTACCTTCCGACAATCACGCCGATCACGTTCGGGGCTGACCGGTATTTTTCCTCGATTCTAGCCCGCGCCGCGGCGCGATTTTCAGGCGTCAGCAGGCCGCGCTTTTCGGCGAGGATCATCCAGCAATAGCCCCACCAGTCCGTGAGCATGCCCTCATCATCGACGAGGTCATAGCCCTGCTCGGCTGCGAACAGGCGCGCATGCGCCTCATCGAGCGCGTCGAGAAAGGCATGGTCGCCATCGCTGAACAGGTCGTCGCTGATATCGTCGGTCGAATAGCCCCAGACCGACAGGCAGACGGCGTTGAATTCCCGATCGATCGCATCGTCCTCGACGAGCTGATGGTGGGAGGCCCGATGCAGCCGCGACAGCGAGCGGGCGAAGTCGGCAATGCGGGTGAGTGCGAATTGATCAAAGGCGATGGTGGACATGTAGTCCTCATGAGGCTTGGCAGACCCTAGATGTTGTATGGCAAGATGCCGAATCACTATGATATATCAAAGGCTTGCTAAAGTGTTCTTAATTTGTTCCAACCTCTTTGGGTACTGTCCGTATATTGACCCTCAGTGTCCCAAGTTGATTTCGGGAATATCCTCATTCACAACCACACGATGAAACTGAGACGGATCATCCTTTACCTGGCTGGAGCGCTGATATTCGAGTTGCTGTCGCTCTGGTCAGCTTAACGGCGGATTCCAGCGTCACCACTCCACTCATGACTTAGCAATTCTGGCGGTGTTCTACCTAACGATACCGCTCTTGTGGCCGGCCGTTGTCGTTATGGTGATCTTGCAACTTACTGGCGTACTGCCGTCCACAGTTACATTTGCCAAGTAAGGCCGCTTCAGTTGGCAGCCTCTTTCATCCATGGATTCCCCAAATCGTAGGGTGGGCAAAGCGGAGCGTGCCCACCATTCAAAGCGAGTTTGCAGAAGGATGGTGGGCACGGCGCAAGAGCGCCTTTGCCCACCCTACAAACTTTGATGCCTCAGCTAGAAGTCCCGGCTTTCGCCGAGACGACGACGGCTAGAAGGCCGGTGGTAGTCGGTCGTAGCGTTAACTAATGCCAATTCCCCACTAAATCGGCCCGGTCCTTGCATAAAAACCCGTGCATGCATGGCACCCGATACCACGGCGTGTTTCGATCGTGGCCTAAGGCGCGTATGATTCGTCTCAATCAGTCGCAGGATCGAAAAGTTTGCCAGACCCATCCTTCCCCGTGAATTTTCCGGCGCCGGGTCAGCCCGTCGATGAGCTGGCGCTGGCGGAGATCAAGAGCGCCATTCTCGCCAAGCTCCGCCTTGCGATCGGCAAGGACGCCGGCATGGCGACCAGGCAGGACTGGTATCATGCCGCGGCGCTCGCGCTTCGCGACCGCATCGTGCACCGCTGGCTCACCGCGGAAAAGCAGAGCTACGATGCCGGCAGCAAGCGGGTCTACTACCTCTCGCTCGAATTTATGATCGGCCGTCTCTTCACCGACGCGCTGAACAATATGGGACTGCTTGCAGTGTTCGAAGCCGCGCTCGGCGACCTCGGCGAAAGCCTCTCCGAATTGCGCAAATGCGAACCGGATGCGGCTCTCGGCAATGGTGGCCTCGGGCGGCTCGCGGCCTGCTTCATGGAAAGCATGGCAACGCTCGCCATCCCGGCGATCGGCTATGGCATCCGCTACGATTTCGGCCTGTTCCGCCAGATCATCAATCAGGGCTGGCAACAGGAATATCCGGACGAATGGCTGAGCTTCGGCAACCCCTGGGAATTCCAGCGGCCGGAAGTGATCTATCACGTGCATTTCGGCGGCGGCGTCGAACATGTCGAGGAAAAGGGACGCGACCGCGCGATCTGGCATCCGGCGGAAGCCGTGCAGGCGGTCGCCTACGACACCCCGATCGTCGGCTGGCGCGGCCAGCACGTCAACGCGCTGCGGCTGTGGTCGGCGCGTTCGCCCGACCCGCTCAAGCTCGATGTCTTCAACACCGGCGACTATATCGGGGCCGTCGCCGAAGAGGCGCGCGCCGAATCGATCTGCAAGTTTCTTTATCCGAACGACGAAAGCCCTGCAGGGCGCGAGCTGCGGCTGCGACAGGAATATTTCTTCGTCTCCGCCTCATTGCAGGATCTGGTCAGGCGCCACCTCGTTTCCGACGGCCCGCTGCGCGGACTCACACAGAAGGCCGCGGTGCAGCTCAACGACACCCATCCGAGCCTCGCCGTCACCGAGCTGATGCGCATTCTGGTCGACCTGCACAACTTCCCGTGGGAGTCCGCATGGCAGGTCACGGTCGCCACGCTCTCTTACACCAACCACACGCTGCTGCCGGAAGCGCTCGAGACCTGGCCGCTGGAGCTGTTCCAGCGCATACTGCCGCGCCATCTGGAGATCATCTACCGCATCAATGACGCCCATCTCGCGCTCGCCGAGGAGCGCTGTCCCGGCGACGTCGATTTCCGCGCCTCGGTCTCGCTGATCGACGAGAAATCCGGCCGCCGGGTGCGGATGGGACAATTGGCTTTCGTCGGATCGCACCGCATCAACGGCGTCTCGGCGATGCATTCCGACCTGATGAAGGAGACCGTGTTCCACGATCTCAACCATCTCTATCCCGGCCGCATCACCAACAAGACCAACGGCATCACCTTCCGCCGCTGGCTGATGGTCGCCAATCCGAAGCTGACCGAACTCTTGCGCGAGGCCTGCGGCGAGGCCGTGCTCGACGATCCGACGAGGCTTGCGCATCTCGAGGCGCGCGCCAGCGACAGCGCGTTCCAGGAAAGATTCCGCAGCGTCAAGCACCACAACAAGCTCATGCTCGCACGCCTGATCGGCGAGCGGTTGAACATCAAGGTCGATCCGGCCGCGCTGTTCGACGTGCAGATCAAGCGTATCCACGAATACAAGCGTCAATTGCTCAACATCCTGGAGGCCATCGCACTTTATCACGCGATCAAGGACGATCCACAAGCCAACTGGGTGCCGCGCGTGAAAATCTTCGCCGGCAAGGCCGCGGCGAGCTATCGCTACGCCAAGCTGATCATCAAGCTGATCAACGACGTCGCCGAAATCGTCAACAACGACCCCGTCATCGCAGGCCGCCTGAAGGTCGCCTTCCTCCCCGACTACAATGTCAGTCTTGCGGAAGCGATCATTCCTGCCGCCGATCTCTCCGAGCAGATTTCGACCGCGGGCATGGAGGCTTCCGGCACCGGCAACATGAAGCTCGCGCTCAACGGCGCGGTCACCATCGGCACGCTGGACGGCGCCAATATCGAGATCCGCGACCATGTGGGTGCGGAGAACATCACGATCTTCGGCATGGAAGCGATGGACGTGGTGGTGCGGCGCAAGCAGGGGCTGGACGCCACCGACGTGATCCGCCGCTCGCCAAAGCTTTCGCGCGCGGTCAGCGCGATCGGCAGCGGCGAATTCTCACCTGGCGACCCTGGCCGGTTTGAGTCGATCGCCCACGCCCTGCGCCATCTCGATCATTACATGGTGAGCGCCGATTTCGATTCCTATTTCGAAGCCCAGCGCGGCATCGACGCCCGCTGGCAGGTTGTTCCGGCCTGGACCCGCGCCTCGATTCTCAACGTGGCGCGGATGGCATGGTTCTCCTCCGACCGGGCCATCCGCGAATATGCCGAGGATATCTGGAACGTGCCGGTGCACGGGCCGCCGTCGCAGGCATCCGCCCAGCGCGGAGCGATGGGCTGAGCCCGATGACTGTCATCATCCGCGAATGCGGATGATCCAGTATTCCAGAGACGATCATTCAAAATCGAGAAGCCTCGGCGTACTGGATACCCCGCATTCGCGGGATACGACCACACGCGAACGAAGTGCGCTTCTCACTGCGATGACGCTGAAAATCAAATAAGGGCGGCATGCTGCCGCCCTTATTCGTCACTGGGACACTCCATCTTTGGAGCGATCGGGAAACGCGAACCTCACTCGGCCGCGAGCCTCACATCGGGCGCGGCCGCACGCACATCCGCATCGACCTGGGCCTCGAACTTGGCAAAATTCTTCTGGAACATGCCGACCAAAGCGCGGGCGGTCTTGTCGAACTCGTCCTTGTCCTTCCAGGTATTGACCGGGTTTAGGATTTCGCTCGGCACGCCCGGCAGCGCGGTCGGGACGGCGAAGCCGAAATATTTGTCGGTACGGAACTGCACATTGCGCAGGCTGCCGTCGAGCGCCGCGGACAGCAACGCGCGGGTTACCTTGATCGGCATGCGGCTGCCAGTGCCGAACTTGCCGCCGGTCCAGCCGGTATTGACCAGCCAGCAATCGACACCGTGGCGCGCAATCAGCTCACGCAACATGTTGCCGTAGACCGAAGGATCGAGCGGCAGGAACGGCGAGCCGAAGCAGGTCGAGAATTCCGGCTGCGGCTCGGAGCCCAGCCCGCGCTCGGTGCCGGCAACTTTCGCCGTATAGCCGGACAGGAAATGATACATCGCCTGCGCCGGCGTCAATTTCGCGATCGGCGGCAACACGCCGAACGCATCGGCGGCGAGCATCACCACATTCTTCGGATGACCGGCACGGCCGGTCCGCGAGGCATTGGGGATGAAATCGAGCGGATAGGCCGAGCGGGTGTTCTCGGTTTTCGAGCCGTCGTCGAAATCCGGCTCTCTGGTGTCCTCGTCGAGCACCACGTTTTCGAGCACGGCGCCGAAACGTTTGCTGGCGGCGTAGATCTCAGGCTCCGCCTCCTCCGACAGCTTGATGCATTTGGCGTAGCAGCCGCCCTCGAAATTGAAAACGCCGTCGTTGCCCCAGCCGTGCTCGTCGTCACCGATCAGCGTGCGTTGCGGATCGGCAGAGAGCGTGGTTTTTCCGGTGCCGGACAGGCCGAAGAAAATCGCGGTATCGCCCTTGGGCCCGACATTGGCCGAGCAGTGCATCGGCATGACGCCCCTTGCTGGCAGATAATAGTTCAGCGTGGTGAAGACAGACTTCTTCATCTCGCCGGCATAATAAGACCCGCCGATCAGGACGATCTTGCGGGCGAAATCGATCGCGACCACGTTCTCCGAGCGCACGCCGTGCCGTTTGGGATCGGCGCGGAAGCTCGGCATGTCGATGACGGTCAGTTCTGGCACGAAATCCCTGAGCTCGGAGAGCTGCGGGCGGATCAACAGCGTGCGGATGAAAAGCGAATGCCAGGCGAGTTCGGTGAAGACGCGCGTCTTGATCTGGAAATTCGGATCGGCGCCACCGTAGAGATCCTGTGCGAACAGCGTCTTGCCTTCGGCGTGTTTGAGGAAGTCGGCATAAAGCGCCTCGAACTGCTCCGAGGTGATCGACTGGTTGCCGGCCCACCACATCTTCCTGTCGGTGGTGGCATCGCGCACCGTGAACTTGTCCTTGGGACTGCGGCCGGTGAAATCGCCGGTATCCGCGCACAAGGCACCATCGGCGGTCACCACCGCCTCGCCGGCGGAAAGGGAGTGCTGGTAAAGCTGGGGGGCGCCAAGATTCCAGTGCACGCGCTTGAGATTTCTTAAGCCGAACTTGTCGGCGCCGAATGCGCCGTTGCGAATACCAGTCTCTTGCACGGAAACAATCCTCCTCGAACCCGCGTATATCGAAGCGCGAAGGCCGCCGCACGCGCCTTTGTCGCGGTTACCGTCAAAATGAATATAACCCTACAGTCAAGGTTCGGCGACCTATTAGTCAGGAACGCCCTGCTTGCCAAGCCGATCCCTTGCTATTGGTTTATTCCCAAGGCCGGCTCATTAAAGGCGACATTTTGATCCGGCTCAATTTCATATGAGAGGGCACGGATGTTTCCCAGTGGCGCTTTGGGAAGCGACAATCAGCCGCGATCCGAACGGCCCCGGCTCCTATTGCGATGCACAATCAATTGACCCGGCAAGCCACTGCGAGTTCGAACGAATCCGCAACAAACCGGCAAACGGACCTCGGTTGCGTCTTGGAAATTGGCGATCTCTGCGGCAAGCCGGCATTGTGCAGTTCGCGGGATAGCCCAATGGCGGCTTCCGGATCGACGCACGCCGGAGTTGTGGGCGCACGCCCGCGAAACAGACCCACATCGACTGTGAATAAGCCCCTACTGATTCGCCCGTGCCTCCTCCGCCAGGCGGACCAGTACCCTGCGCAGCTCGCCCGGAGCGGTGACTCGCTGCGGAAAGTCGAGCCGCACGGTTTGCGCTCCGGCCTGCAGATCCAGCCCGTCCGGATCGCAGCCCGTGCAGCGCCAGTCGGCCGGCTCCGCGCCCACGAGCCTTGTCGCATAGAGGTTGATCGCGTCACGATGATCGGCGTTCATGTGGTCGATGGCACTTTGCTCGGTTTCCAAAAGCGCAGACGCATCGGAAATATCGGTCAGAAACTGTTCCGGCTTCAGGTCCACGATTCGTCCGAAACCGGCAACCAGATGGGTGGCGTTGGCGCGTATCCGGAAGAAGGAAAAATCCTTAAAGTCTACAAAGGCTTCCGCGGACGGATGAGCGTTGAGGTAACGCCGGCGCACGAATTGGAGATCGGGCGCGCCGACTTCCTCGGCCCGCCCCAACAGCATGATCCGCGCCCCCTCCAGCGGATCGCCCTTCCCGCGCTCGTCCAGCATCAACGAAACCCGCGGGTCGGAAAGGATATTTTTCGTGTGCACAGCCAGCCGAGAGATGAGCAGGATCGGCGAGCCGTCGGCGTGGCTTGCGACATTCACCAGCGAGCAATAGGGATCGCCACGGCCTGCCATCAGGGTCGCCAGTGCCCCCTCACGGCGGCGCCGCAGCAAGGAGCGGGCCAGCCTCGCCGGGTCGAAATCGGGGGTCAATTGCATCGATATTACCTCGTCAAGCTATTGCACTGAGGCCCTTTTCTCGGGTAAACGGACCTTCATATGGGTCGGGCGCTTCGCAGGATGAGGCGCTTTTAAGGAACTCGGTCACACTTCAGCCCAGCTTGCATTGCTCGCTGATCCCGTTCGAAGCCCATTTTATGCGGCGCATCACCGAATTATTCGCCGTTTCAGCAACCTAAGTAGCAGTATCTGAAAGCAGGCTCATGCCCACAATCGCCTTGGTCGACGACGACCGCAACATTTTGACATCCGTTTCGATTGCACTCGAGGCCGAAGGTTATCGCATCATGACCTATACGGATGGTGCGTCCGCCCTCGATGGCTTCCGCACCAGTCCGCCGGACCTTGCGATCCTCGACATCAAGATGCCACGCATGGACGGCATGGAAACACTGCGCCGGCTGCGTCAAAAATCCGACTTGCCGGTGATCTTCCTGACCTCCAAGGACGAGGAAATCGACGAATTGTTCGGCCTCAAAATGGGCGCCGACGATTTCATCCGCAAGCCGTTTTCGCAACGCTTGCTGGTCGAGCGCGTCAAGGCCGTGCTGCGTCGCGCAGCACCGAAAGATCCCACCGCCGTGCCGAAGGAAACCGACGCCAAGGCGCTGGATCGCGGATTGTTGCGCATGGATCCGGAGCGCCACACCTGCACCTGGAAAAACGAACCGGTGACGCTCACCGTGACCGAATTTCTCATTCTGCAGGCGCTGGCCACGCGTCCCGGCGTCGTCAAAAGCCGCAATGCGCTGATGGACGCGGCCTATGACGACCAGGTCTATGTGGACGATCGCACCATCGACAGCCACATCAAGCGGCTTCGCAAGAAGTTCAAGGTCGTGGACGATGACTTCGAGATGATCGAAACTCTCTACGGCGTTGGATATCGCTTCAAGGAAACCTGAGGGGGCGCGCGGTTCGCCGACTGACGCCGGCGCACCCTTTTAGTGCGGTTTTGGATTTGCCATTCGCTATAGGACTCGCGGCGATACCGAAGCGAATGTCAGATCCACCGCACTAGGGTAGGATGCGACGGGACGGATCGCAGGACCTTTGGAAACTGGCGGTTTTGGCCATTGCTTGATCGAACGCAACCTGATGCAGGCCTGAGTGCCGACGACGCCTCGCCGCCCGTCGTTCTCGACACCGTTGCAAGCGAAACCCCGCCGCTGTCGGGGCGCGAGTGGCTGCTCGACTGGTTGCGCCGGGTCGGCCAGTTCTTCTTCACGCTCAGCTTCTCCAGCCTTACCCGGCGCATCGTTTCGCTCAACATCGCCGGCCTGGTCGCACTGGTGGCGAGCATCCTCTATCTCTCGCAATTCCGCGCCGGCCTGATCGATGCGCGCGCACAAAGCCTGCTGGTGCAGGCCGAGATCATCGCCGGAGCCATCGCGGCCTCGGCGACGGTGGAGACCAACACCATCACCATCGACCCCGATCGCCTGCAGGATCTCAAACCCGGCGAAACCTATGGTGCGCCGGACGAATCTTCCGGGCTCGATTTTCCGATCAATCCCGAGCGCGTCGCGCCCGTGCTGCGCCGGCTGATTTCGCCGACCAAGACCCGCGCCAGGATTTACGACCGCGATGGCAGCCTCATCCTCGACAGCCGCAGCCTTTACGGCCGCGGCGACGTGCTGCGTTTCGAACTGCCGCCGCCCTCGGTCGAGAAGCCCGGTATCGCCGAACGGACGATGATCGCGATCCGGACCTGGCTCAACCGCGGCGACCTGCCGCTCTATCGCGAACTCGGACCGGAGAACGGCAACGGCTATCAGGAAGTCGCGCATTCGCTGAAAGGCCAGAAGAGCAGCGTGGTGCGCGTCAACGACCGCGGCGAGGTGATCGTGTCGGTCGCCGTTCCGGTGCAGCGCTTCCGCGCGGTCCACGGCGCACTGATGCTTTCGACCCAGGGCGACGACATCGACCAGATGGTTACGGCCGAGCGCCTGGCGATCCTGAAGGTGGGCGGCGTGGCTTCCGCAGTCATGATCGTATTGTCGCTGTTGCTGGCGAGTACCATTGCGGGGCCAGTGCGCCGGCTTGCGGACAGTGCCGAACGCGTCCGTCGCCGCATCCGCACCCGCATCCAGATTCCGGATTTTACCCGCCGCCGCGACGAGATCGGGCATTTGTCCGGCGCGCTGCGCGACATGACAGACGCCCTTTATAATCGCATCGAGGCGATCGAGATGTTCGCCGCCGATGTCGCCCACGAGCTCAAGAACCCGCTGACCTCGCTGCGCTCCGCAGTCGAAACCTTGCCGCTGGCGCGCAGCGACAACAGTCGCGCGCGGCTGCTCGCGGTGATCGAACACGACGTCAAGCGGCTCGATCGCCTGATTTCCGACATTTCCGATGCAAGCCGTCTCGACGCCGAATTGCAGCGCCAGGACATGACCTCCGTCGACCTTCGCCGCCTGCTCACGGCGCTGGCGTCGGTGGCGAACGAAACCCGGCGCGGCAATAATATCGCGGTCGAACTGCGTTTCGAAGGACGGGGGGCCAATGACACCTTCTCGGTGCCGGGCCACGACTCGCGGCTCGGCCAGGTGGTCTCCAACCTTCTCTCCAATGCCCAGTCTTTCTCGCAAGTCGGCAGCAAGGTTCGGATCACGTGCCGGCGCGTGCGGTCGGACATCGACATCGTCGTCGATGATGATGGGCCGGGGATCCGCGAAGACGCGCTGGAGCGGATTTTCGAGCGCTTCTATACCGACCGGCCCCACCAGGGGTTCGGGCAAAATTCGGGCCTGGGGCTGTCGATCTCGAAACAGATCGTGGAGGCCCATGGCGGCCGGATATGGGCGGAAAACCGCGCCGGCGCGCCGGGCGCCGAGGGCGAACCGAGCGTGGCCGGCGCCCGCTTCGTGGTCAGGCTGCCCGGGCCATGACGGGGGCCACGGGCGCCAGCATCCACGCATCCGCGGTGCTGGTGGGAAAACGCGCCGTGTTGATCCGCGGACCGTCCGGCTCCGGCAAATCGCGCCTTGCGTTCGATCTCGTTCTTGCCGGCCGCGCCGGGCAGGTCGCGCCGGCCGTTCTGGTTGGCGACGACCGCGTCCATGTTGCGGCGAAGGAAGGCGTGCTCACGGTGCGGCCGGCGCCGGCACTCGCCGGCCTGATCGAAATCCGCGGGCTCGGCATTCGCCGCTGCGAATTTGCCGACGAGGCTGTTGTCGGGCTCGTGGTCGATCTCGACGCCGAAGACGCCGAACGGTTGCCGGCGCCCGAGGCCTTGTCTGCACGGATTGATGGTATTTCAATACCACGTATCCCCGTAGGTCACGGTTTTGATGGGCTCCCGCTCGTCGTAGCCGCCCTGTCCCTGTCAGCGAATTCATCTTCGCCCCAGCCTTCGGCGGATTGGCGGAAGGGAATTGGTAACCATATCAACCCCACTATCGCGACCGAATAGTTCTAGTGGTCCGAGGCGCGAAGCTCTCTCCCATCCAACTAATTTCCGGGAGAATCGTGACGATCGCCTCTTGCGCGGGGGCTCTGGATGGTCAAAGTGGCGCGTTCGTGCGGTGCACCAAAAGCACCCGCGAGGAGTTCTCGATGATTGGTCTAGTACTTGTGACCCATGGCCGGCTTGCTGACGAGTTCAAGGCCGCACTCGAACATGTCATGGGTCCACAAAAGCAAATCGAAGCCGTCACGATCGGGGCAGAGGACGATGCCGATTTGTGTCGAAGCGACATTATCGAGGCGGTCAATCGTGTCGACAGTGGCGATGGTGTCGCCATCCTCACCGATATGTTCGGCGGCACGCCATCGAATCTCGCGATCTCCTGCATGAGCCGCCCGAAGGTGGAAGTGCTCGCAGGCATCAATCTTCCCATGCTGGTCAAGCTAGCCAAGGTTCGCGAGGAGCGATCGCTTCCAGACGCCATTGCCATGGCCCAGGAGGCCGGCCGTAAATACGTGACCATTGCGAGCCGCGTGCTCGCCGGCAAATGAGCGACGAGGGTTCGTCGCCCGGAGACGTTCCCGGCCCCAGCATCCCGCCGGGCGCAATTTCCCGCGAACTTCCGATCATCAACAAACGAGGTCTCCACGCACGCGCTTCCGCAAAGTTCGTGCAGATGGTCGAGCGTTTCGACGCCGAAGTGTGGGTGACGAAGGGCAGCGAAACCGTCGGCGGCACTTCGATCATGGGCCTGATGATGCTCTCCGCGGGTCCCGGCACGTCCATCACCGTCTCGGCAAGCGGACCGGAGGCGCAGGCTGCACTGGATGCCATCACCGATCTCGTCGCTGGCAAGTTCAACGAGGAAGGCACGTGAGAGCTGCTCCCTCGCCCCGCGCTTGCGGGGAGAGGTGAGCGAAATCATTTCGCCGGCGGCACGATATAGACCTTCCAGGTCGAGGAAGGACCGGGGTGTCCGCGGAAAAAGCGTTGCGTGCTGACGGCGAGTTGCTCGGCGTTCTTGGCGTTCTCCGCCATCCAGGCTTCGCAGATCGGCAGCCGGTAGTCCGAGGTATCGCAGATTCCGATAAAACCGAGGCGCCTTGCATCTTCCAGCGAGGTCAGACCCGAGGACCAGATTTCGCCGGGCGTAAGCGGCGCTGGATGATCCGGACTGTAAAACGTCATCGGCTCGCCGATTTCCGTGGTGCCGGCGACCACGGCCCAGCGGCTGTGGAATCGTTGATGCCACATCTCGGTCAGTTCGCGGGCAAGCTGGGAGCGCGCCGTGTAGCTTGCAGACGAATTGCCCGCGATTTCGCGAAGCGCGATGCCGGGTGAGGCAAGCAGCGTTGCGAGCGTCAACACCAGCCAGATCGCGGCAAGGCGGAACAACGCGATGGCCGGAAGGCGCAGCGCGGGAATGGCCACCAGCGCCAGCGGGGTCAGAAAGAACAGCGAGATCCCCCAATCGGTCTTCATGTAGACCTTGAAAATCAACGCGCCGAGCGGCGGGCCGATCGCGACCACGAGCTGAATGATCCAGATGTTGAGCGCCTGCGATGTGTTCACGCCGGCGTTGGGACCCGGCGACCAGACACGCGAAGCCGCAAGCGAGGGACGACGCAGCAAGCCTGTCCAGAAAATCGCGAGCGCCGCCAGCGCCACCGGCAAAGCGAGCAACGCCAGATTATGGCCGATATACCCGCGAACCAGGATCGCGCTCTGCGCGAAGTCTGAAAGTCCATAGACGTCACCGGCATAGGTCAGCGGCACGAACTCCACCTGCTTCAGCCAGATCAGATGTGGAATCATCGCCACGACGGCGACCAGCATCGCCACCCACGGCGCCGGCGAGCGCAAGAATCTCAGCCGGTCGGGATGAATCAGCGCGGCGAGCCCGATCGCGCCGATCATGGTAAGCACCCAGTATTTCGTCATCAGCGCCAATGCAGCGGCGAGCCCGAGCCAAATGCCCGCGCGGACGTTGCGCTTCTCGAAGGCGTACAGATAGGCGAGCACCAAAAGCGGCAGGGTGACGAGCTGCAAGAGATCGGGGTTGTACTTGTATCCCTTGAAATTGAAGATCGGATAGATCGCGAGCATCACCACGACAAAGAACGCGCGGCGATAATCCACGACGCGCAGCGCAATCAGCCAGCATATCACCATGCCGACGGCGAGAATCGTCATTGCCAGCGCATAGGTGGACCAATCGGCAATCGGGAACAGCTTGAACCAGAGCCCGGCGACCCAGCCCGACAGCGGAGGGTGCTTGCCATAGCCGAGCTGAAATTTCTGGCCCCAGGCGAAGGCTTCGGCGACGTCCATGTGGACGTCCTGCGCCGCCTTGAGATTGATCAGGATGAAAGTCCACAGAACCGCATGGGCCGCCGCAAAGCCGATCACCAGCACCGGAGCCTCGTGGCGGTCCGTTGCGGATGCCACCAGCCACGCCGCCAGCCGGCGTGGACTGAGCCAGCGGCGGCGGGATACCCGGGCGGAGGGCGAAAATGATGCTGATGACATGCCGTCGTGGTCTCTTGTTACAGCGGCCCCCGACGAATCGAAAGGTGCCGCTATTCGATATCAAGTTCCGACTGGCGGATCCCGCGCTTCTGAACTAGCGCGTTTTTCACTGAAGTGGAATCAGCTTGGCGTGAAGAAGCCTCGCCGGAATGGCTTAATATGGTTGCCGCGCGGGAATGCGAATGCTATCCCGCGCCCATGACATCCATCCCTGTTTCGAACATCCGCAACTTCGCCATTGTTGCGCATATCGACCATGGCAAATCGACGCTGGCCGACCGTCTGATCCAGACCACCGGGGCGCTGCAGGCGCGCGAGATGAAGGAACAGGTGCTCGATTCCATGGATATCGAGCGCGAGCGCGGCATCACCATCAAGGCGCAAACCGTGCGCCTGACCTATGCGGCCAGGGACGGCAGGACCTATATCCTCAACCTGATCGACACGCCCGGTCATGTCGACTTCGCCTATGAAGTATCGAGGTCGCTTGCCGCGTGCGAAGGCTCGCTCTTGGTGGTCGACGCCAGCCAGGGTGTCGAGGCGCAGACGCTCGCCAATGTCTACCACGCCATCGATGCCGGCCACGAGATCGTGCCGGTGCTCAACAAGATCGATCTTCCCGCCGCCGAACCGGATCAGGTCAAGCAGCAGATCGAGGACGTGATCGGCATCGATGCGTCCGACGCGGTGATGATTTCGGCCAAGACCGGGCTTGGCATCGACGAGGTGCTGGAAGCCATCGTCCACCGGCTGCCGCCCCCGAAGGGTGACCGCGAGGCTTCATTGAAGGCGCTTCTGGTCGACAGCTGGTATGACGTCTATCTCGGCGTGGTGGTGCTGGTTCGGATCGTCGATGGCGTGCTCAGGAAGGGCCAGCGCATCCGGATGATGGGCACCAACGCGGCTTACGAGGTCGAGCGCGTCGGCTTCTTCACGCCGAAGATGCAGCAGATCGAGGAGCTTGGTCCGGGCGAGATCGGCTTCATCACCGCCGCGATCAAGGAAGTGGCCGACACCCGCGTCGGCGATACCATCACCGACGACCGCAAGCCGGTGACAGAGATGTTGCCGGGGTTCAAGCCGGCCATTCCCGTCGTGTTCTGCGGCCTGTTCCCGGTCGATGCCGACGATTTTGAAAGCCTTCGCGCGGCGATGGGGAAATTGCGGCTCAACGATGCGAGTTTCTCTTTCGAGATGGAAACCTCCGCTGCGCTCGGCTTCGGCTTTCGCTGCGGTTTTCTCGGGCTGTTGCATCTCGAAATCATTCAGGAGCGGCTGCAACGCGAATTCGATCTCAACCTGATCGCAACCGCCCCTTCGGTGATCTACAAGATGCACCTCACCGATGGGCAGGTGATCGAGATCCACAACCCCGTCGACATGCCCGACGTGGTCAAGATTGCCGAGATCGAGGAACCCTGGCTCGAGGCCACGATTTTGACGCCGGATGAATATCTCGGCAGCGTGCTGAAGCTGTGTCAGGACCGGCGCGGCTCGCAGAAGGAGCTCACCTACGTCGGCAACCGCGCCATGGTGAAATACGAATTGCCGCTCAACGAGGTGGTGTTCGATTTCTACGATCGTCTCAAGTCGGTCTCCAAGGGCTACGCCTCGTTCGATTATCATCTCACCGATTACAAGCCGGCCGATCTCGTCAAGATGCAGATCCTCGTCAACGGCGAGCCGGTCGACGCGCTCTCGATGCTGGTTCACCGCACCCGCGCGGAAGGCCGCGGCCGCGCCATGGTCGAGAAGATGAAGGAGCTGATCCCGCCGCACATGTTCCAGATCCCGATCCAGGCCGCGATCGGAGGCAAGATCATCGCGCGCGAAACCGTGCGCGCGCTGCGCAAGGACGTCACCGCCAAATGCTATGGCGGCGACATCACGCGCAAACGCAAGCTTCTGGAGAAGCAGAAGGAAGGCAAGAAGCGGATGCGCCAGTTCGGCAAGGTCGACATCCCGCAGGAAGCTTTTATTGCCGCGCTGAAGGTGGATAGTTGATTGTTCATCTACTTAAAGTAGTAGTTCCAAATGCCCACTTTCCTGCAGGATATGCCGCGTCACTCGTTCGATCTTGCGGAGCCCCGTCGATCTGACTTTGAGGGAGTGAGATTTGCGCATTATCGGGCTTTGCGTCGCCGCGTGGCTATTAATGTTAGCGGGTAATTCTGTAGCCCAAGAAACATTCGATCAGAAATTTGGCAAAGCAATCACGGATAGCGCCGTATCGGAGGCTATCAAGCTAGCTCTGACAAAGATTCAGACTGCGACTTGCGAATCTAACAAGCCTTGCGCACCCGCGAGCTCGGATGAGTTTTCGCGACCTTCCATATCATTGGAAGATGGCCGCGCAGCAATGGTTTTGCCGTAAAGTCTGCTCTAGCGCAGTGGTGCGTCTCGATTGGAAACGCAGTTTTCTGCCCATGATTGCTTTTGGCAAAGGCCAGAAGAGAACGAGCGATCGGCAGCTACAGTTGATGACGCTGATCCATGGTGATTTCCAAGATCGGCAGCTAGCGACCTACGTGAAGTCGGGCCAATGTCCGCCAACTCTACGAAGCCAGTTGGATGCTCAGCTTCCCAAGCTCAATTAACGAATTTCGCTCAAACCGTTGCTTTTTCGCCGTAACATGTTACGGTCCTTCCATGGCCACGACCCCAAGAAAGTCAAAACCCCGCACCCCCTAACAGCGCATGGCCGCGCGTCGCGCGCGGCTGCGCGCGCAGGGGCTGCGTCCGGTGCAGCATTGGGTGCCGGATTTGCGCAATCCCAAGGTGCTCGCGGAAATTCGCCGCGAGGCAAAGCTGATTGCACGGCATCCCGAAAATGACGCGATCGATGACTGGATCGAGCAGGTCTACGATTGGGAATCGTCGAAATAACGCGAGGTCATGTCGTGCTGACGGTCGTCCCGAGCGATCTGGGAAGACCGCGGCCCGGCATCGTCGTTCGAGCCGACGAATTGATCGCCGACTTTTCGGCCATACTGATCTGTCCCGTTTCGTCGGACCTGCAGGACAGACATTTGCTCCGGCCACTGATCGAACCCGCACCGGAGAACGGCCTTCGCCTGCGGTCGCAAATCATGACAGATAAACTGGTCGCACTACGCCGTGACCGCATTCGGCGGGTTATCGGCCGCATCGACGCAAAAACATCTGAAAGGCTTGACCGCTCGCTCCTTCTTGTCCTCGGACTGGCAAGGTGACAGGCATGCTTGCCGCGCTTGCGCATCCGGCGATCCCCATCTTGATCCGCGCCGCCAGATGGACCAACATGGCCCGCAATTGATCACTCGATAAAGGGCAAGGAAATCCCATGAACAAGCCCGAAGCCTTGAAGCCCGAAGCCTTGGGCGCCTCGGGCCTCGTGGAACGGGCCAGGGCGCTGGCACCGCTGATCGCGCAAGAGGCCGACGAGATCGAGCGGACACGCCGCCTGACGCAACCGGTGGTTTCCGCGCTGATCGAAAACGGGCTTTATCGGTCGCTGCTGCCGCAGAGTTTTGGCGGGGCGGAGGCGCCTCCGGAAGTGTTCATGCAGATGCTGGAGGAGATCGCGAAAGCCGACGCCTCCACGGCGTGGTGCCTCGGCCAATGCTCGGTCTGCGCCATGACGGCGGCGTATCTCGATGCGGATGTCGCGCGCGAGATTTTTGGCAAGCCGACCGACATCCTGGCCTGGGGCGCGATTGCCAACGAAGTCCATGTCGTCCCCGGCGGTTACCGCATCACCGCGCGCTGGGATTTCGCCAGCGGCTCGCGCCAGGCGAACTGGCTCGGCGCGCATGTCCAGGTGCTGGAAGCCGACGGCACCAGGCGGATGAAGCCGAACGGTACGCCGGAAATCCGCACCATCGTTTTTCCGGCGACAAAAGCCACCATGCACGATGTCTGGGACGTCATCGGGCTGCTCGGCACCGGCACCGACTCCTATTCGGTCGAGAATTTGTTCATCCCGGAAAACTTCGCGGCGCTGCGCGACGATTTCACGGCGCTGCGCGAAAAGGGACTGCTCTACAGGATCACCACCTACACCATGTTCGGACTGGGTTTCGCCGCGATTTCGCTCGGTGTCGCCCGCGCCACGCTCGATGCGGCCGTTGATCTCGCCCGCGCCAAGCACTCGGTCGGCATCACGGCGATGCGCGAGAACAGTGCCGTTCAGGGATTGATCGGCCGCACCGAAGGAAATTTACGGGCGGCACGCGCCTATCTCTATTCGACAGCCGCAGCCGCCTGGCACGATTTGACCCGCAGCGGAAATCTCGGCGAAGAGCACCGCGCGGCGATCCGCCTTGCTTCGACCTGGACGATCCATCAGGCGGCTTCGGTGGTTGACGCGGCCTATCACATGGCCGGCGCCACCGCCGTGTTCAGGGCCAACCCGTTCGAGCGACGCTTCCGCGACATGCACGCCATCGCGCAGCAGATCCAGGCCCGCGACACCCATTATGAGGACGTCGGCACGAACATCCTGACCAACAGCGCGTTGCCGCGCGGACCGACCATCTAGTGCTCCGATTCCGAAGTTCGCAAATATTCGCAGCGACCTGTGATGCGCACTTCGGAATCGAAAGAACACTAGAGCCTTTTCGCTTCTGATTGAATCAGAACCGAGGCTCTAATCTTTTGTTTTGACGCGTTTTCTTCACGCGAACCGGTATCCACTTCGCTCGAAAACGCTATAGCTAGTTAATGCTTCTAGTGCGGTTTTTGAATTTGAAGTTCCTATGATGAGATTGCAGCAACAGTGATAGGGACTTCAAATTCACCGCACTAGCCGCATGATCCGAAAAAGCGTGAACAGCGCGAGCTGTTCAGAAGCGATGGACGCTTCCCTGGGCGGATTGCGCGAGGCCGCGTCATTTCCTACTCGGCCGGGCAAAGCCTTGCACCACCGCCTTGGCTCTGGCTCTCACCTATCATCTGAACAGGCGCAGAAGCGCACGGACCAGATAATTCGCGACCCAGGCACCGGCTTTTGTCGCCCACCGACGGCCGTTTCATGATTGCGCCCCAAAACTCCGCTTTATCGAATCATGACGCACTTTCGCAAAAATGCTTGCGACGACGCTAGAGATGGACCCTGCGCAGCAAAACGCGATTGGCGTTGCATATCCGCGATCAACGGATTCCAGGCGTTACGCGCGTAATGTAGAATGATGCCATGAATCGCCGGTACATTTTCCTCCCTTTTTTCCTCGTCTTCGCCGGTGAAATCGCAGCCGGTGCCGCGATCGCGCAGGACAAGGGAAGCATCAACCCCAAGCCGCTGCCGCCGCTCGCCAATCCGAAAGATCCCACGATCGGCGCCAGGGAATTGTTCGCGCGCAAGGTGCTGCCGACCGCGATGCCGACGCGGGCGATCGGTTTTTACTCCCACGGCTGCATCGCCGGCGCGCAGGCGTTGCCAATCAACGGAAAGACCTGGCAGGCGATGCGGCTGTCGCGTAATCGAAACTGGGGACATCCGGATCTCGTCGCGCTGGTAGCGCGCCTGTCGGCCAAGGTGCACAAGGAGGCCGGCTGGCCCGGCATCCTCGTTGGCGACATGTCACAGCCGCGCGGCGGCCCGATGCTCACCGGACATGCCAGCCATCAGGTCGGTCTCGATGCCGATATCTGGCTGACGCCGATGCCGGACCGGCAATTGTCGCGCGAGGAACGCGAGGAGATGCCGGCAGTGATGATGGTGCGGCCCGACCGGCTTGATATCGATCCGAATGTCTGGATGCCGGGCCATCTGATAATGATTCGCGACGCGGCGCAGGAGCCAAGCGTGCAGCGCATTTTCGTCAATGCCGCGATCAAGAAAGCACTATGCCGCGAAGCCAAAGGCGACCGCAGCTGGCTTTCCAAGATACGGCCGATGTACGGCCACGACTATCATTTCCATATCCGCATCAAATGCCCGTCGGGCGGCACCGAATGTGAGAGCCAGCCGGAACCCACCGAAGGCGAGGCCTGCAGTCCCGCGGATCTCGCCTATTGGTTCAGGGACGAGGTGATCCACCCGAAGCCGCAAATTGAGCCACCGAAGCCGAAGCCGCTGACCATGGCGCAACTGCCTCCTGCCTGCCGCCAGGTCCTGGCCGCGCCGGACGCAAAGCACTAATATTCCGGCGAGGACTATCGCTGCAGGTTGCAAATGCGTTAATGTCCACCACCGTCGACGCCGCAAGCGCGAAGGCCCCGCCGGGACGATGGTCCCTTCCCAGTTCGACCAGAGAGCCGTCACGCACGCGGTGTCACCGCACGGCTCAAAATCGCGAGAGCCATCATGCGTATCAGTGCGCGCAACCAGATCAAGGGCACCGTCGTAGACGTCAAGAAAGGCGCAACAACCTCCCATGTGCGGGTCGATATCGGGAACGGGCAGATCATTACTTCCGCGATCACCAATGAGGCGGTCGATGAGCTCGCCATCAAAGTCAGGGACCAGGTGACCGTCGTCGTGAAGGCCTCCGACGTCATGATCGCGGTGCACTAATGATGCGAGCGCTAATCTGTGTCGCGTTGGTCCTGCTCGCAGCCGCCCCTGCAAGGTCGGCCGAAGAGCCAAGCGGCTGCGACAAGTTCAAATGGAATATCGATCACGAGCGCGCCGCACTCACCGCACCGGATCGCGCCAGGCTTGCCTCGGGCACCGAGATGACCAGTTTGACTTCGAGCGGAGCCATACTTGCTCTCAGTGCGCCGGCCGAGGCGAAGCTTCCCACCCCGCCGGAACGCGCACCGAAAGAGGGCACATTCGCCGGTTTCGTCAGTTTCAAGGCGCCATCCAAGCCCGGAATCTACACCATCAGCCTGTCGGCGGGCGGCTGGGTCGACCTGGTGCAGGACGGGCATGTCTTGAAGCCGAAAGCGTTCAGTGGCGTTACCGACTGCGACGGTATTCGCAAGACCATGAAATACGAGATCTCGGCAAGCCCGTTCGTGCTTCAGGTCAGCGGCGTCAGGGAGAATTCGGTTTCGATTGCCATCCTGCCCTCCGAATGATGCTGACGGGCAAGACCCGTCGTCCGCGGCAATTTTAACGGTTTTACCAGCCTTGCGAGCCTGTTATGGTTTTGCGTGCGATAACCACCTGATGGCCGTAAGCCGTCAGGCCACAGTGGAACGCGCTTTCTGCCCGTCGCATCTCACCTTGACCAATACCTGACATCGCGCGCGAGCGCGCGGTCGGGCACGGAGCGCGCCCATGGTTCGGCTTGCCGCAGTTTTTGTCACCATCGCGATCCTGTGCGGATCATCCTCTTCGCCTGCCCCGGCAAAGGACAAAAACATCACGGTTTTTGCCGCGGCATCGATGAAGAATGCGCTCGACGACGTCGATGCGGCCTATGCCGCCAAGACCGGCATCAAGGTGATCGCAAGCTATGCCGCAAGTTCGGTGCTGGCAAAGCAGATCGAGCAGGGCGCGCCGGCAGACGTTTTTATCTCCGCCGACACCGACTGGATGGACTATGCCATCGATAAGAAGGCGGTCAACGCCGCGACGCGCGTCAATTTGCTCGGCAACAGCCTTGTCCTGATCGCGCCGAAAGACTCCGGCATCAACCAGGTCACGATCGGCCCCGGCTTCGATCTTGCGAAGCTCGCCGGCAGCGGCCGGATCGCAACCGGCGACGTAAGCGCCGTACCGGTCGGCAAATATGCCAGGGCGGCGCTGGAAAAACTCGGCGCCTGGCAGGCCGCCGAGTCGAAATTCGCGATGGCCGAGAGCGTGCGGGCGGCGCTGACGCTGGTGGCGCGCGGCGAAGCGGCACTCGGGATCGTCTACGCCACTGACGCGCGTATCGAGCCCGGCGTGAAAGTCATCGGCACCTTCCCGGCTGACTCCCACCCCCCGATCATCTATCCGGTAGCGGCGACGACGACCGCAAAACCGGAAGCCCTCTCCTATCTTTCCTTTTTGCGGTCGTCGGCCGCCAAAGCCATCTTCGAAAGATTCGGATTCTCGTTTCTCGTAAGCCCAACCACCTAAATCCTCGTGCTTGAACTCTCGCCAACGGAATGGACAGCGATCGAGCTTTCGCTGCGGGTCGCTACGGTCGCCACACTCGTGGGTACCCCGCTTGGCATCGCCGTGGCCTGGCTGCTGGCGCGTCGCGAATTCTGGGGCAAGGCGCTGGTGGATGCGCTGGTCCATCTGCCGCTGGTGCTGCCGCCCGTCGTCACCGGCTATCTGCTGCTATTGACCTTCGGGCGGCGCGGTCTGGTCGGCGAATGGCTCGCCGACCATCTTGGAATCGTATTCGCGTTTCGCTGGACGGGCGCGGCGCTCGCCTGCGGAATCATGGCGTTTCCGCTTTTGGTGCGGCCGATCCGGCTTTCGATCGAGGCCGTCGACCGCAGGCTGGAGCAGGCTGCGGGAACTCTCGGGGCCGCGCCCTGGCAGGTTTTTCTGACGGTAACCTTGCCACTGGCGTTGCCGGGTGTGCTCGCCGGGATGGTGCTCGGCTTTGCCAAGGCAATCGGCGAATTCGGCGCGACCATTACCTTCGTGTCGAACATCCCCGGCGAGACCCAGACCATTTCATCCGCGATCTATTCGCTGATCCAGTCGCCGGAGGGCGACAGCGCCGCGCTGCGGCTGGTGGTGGTTTCCATATTGCTGGCGATGGCTGCGCTGATTGGCTCGGAATGGTTTGCCCGGCGCGCCTTGCGGCGTTTGCACGGAAATTGATCATGCTGCAGGTGGACATCTCAAAGCGGCTCGGCGAATTCGTGGTCGAGGCTTCCTTCGCAAGCGAAGGCCGCGTCACCGGACTGTTCGGCGCCTCAGGCGCCGGCAAGACCTCGCTGATCAACATGATCGCCGGATTGCTGCGGCCCGATCGCGGCCGCATCAGCATCGACGGCGAGACGCTCGACGACACGGCTGCGTCGGTGCGCGTCCCGGTTCATCGCCGCCGAATCGGCTATGTCTTCCAGGATGCGCGGCTGTTTCCGCATCTCGATGTGCGCCAGAACCTCGATTATGGGCGGCGCATGAATCGCCTTGCCGACGACGCCGCGCAGCGCAAGCGTGTCACCGGTCTGCTCGACATCGGCCATCTTCTGGACCGTCGTCCAGGCCGTCTGTCCGGCGGCGAACGCCAGCGCGTGGCGTTGGGACGCGCCCTGCTGTTGCGACCGCGCCTGCTGCTGCTCGATGAGCCGCTGGGATCGCTCGATGAAGAACGCAAGGTTGAGATCTTGCCTTATCTCGTTCGCCTGCGCGATGAAGCCGGCATTCCGATGGTTTATGTCAGCCATGACGCTTCCGAAATGCGCCAACTGGCAAGCCAGGTCGTCATGCTCCAGCGCGGTCGCGTGACCGCGCTGGGCGGAGCGGAAGTGTTACCAAATCCACCGCTCTAGGAACGCTCTGCTCGGGCGCGCGCCGCGACCATGACTTTCACGGCTAGCGGTTGACCCAAAGCACGTCACCGGTGGTGGCGTCGACAGCGACCTCAATATAACGGCCGGTCCTGTCCCGACCCTGGATTTCCCATTTATCGCCGGCAAATTGGGTGTGGGATACGGTGGTCAAACCAATATCGGTCGCAACGTCCAATGCTTCCTGCATCGAAAGGAGGCCGCCCGTGTCATAAGCCATGACCGGCGTTGCGCTTGCGAGCGCTATCACTGCGACGATGGGGATGATGTATTTTCGCATGGGTCACTCCTGGTCGATTCCATGTAGCTGTTGCATCCCGCAACCAGAGCTCCGATTCCGAAGTTCGCAAGCAATCGCGGCGACCAAATTCGCCGCACTAGTGCGATGTATCTGCGACATGGCTGAGAAACCATTCCGGGCGCGATGTGTTCCCATTTTGCTGCCACGGAACTGCGCAAATCTTCGGCTGTTGCGGCATTTTCTTGACTGCTCTCTGGTAACAAAAGCGAGGGCTTCCGGACCCTGGTGGCAACCGGCTTTCGCGTGAAGGCCCAGAGGCCAGTTCGCCAAATTCAAATTCCCGCGACCGACGACCAGAAATTCTTGAGCTTGCGTTTGAGTGCTTCGAAGCCCGTCCTCACGGGAACTTCCTCGGGATCTTCGGGCAGGCGAAGGCCTACCACACTGACCCTTCCACCGCTGATGCTGCGCGCCACCAGCACAATGGGATTGAGTTCCAAAGTGGCGCCTTCCTTCGGCGCGTGGTCGAGGTGAATGTCAAAATAATCGGCAAGCGTCAGTCCGGCCTGCTCTTCGTCGAGCGCCACGCCGTAGACATCGACCAGTTCGCCAAGCGTGTGCTCGCCGGAAACAGTGAAATCGCCAAGCAGATGCGGGTCTGGCGCCGAGCTCGGCGACATGTCGATGAAGAATCGATCCAGGGCCTCGGCTTTTTCCGGCGGCGCCAGCAGGTAGATGTAGTCGCCGGGGCGGACGGGATCGGCCTCGATTGGCGAGAGGATGTGTTCGTCGCGGATCACCAGCGTCGGCTTCGACCAGGACGGGATCAGGCCGCGCCGGAAGTAAAGGCTCTTCGGCCGCACGGAGTACCCGACCAATTGCTGCTCGAGCTGACCGGGCAGATCGAGTTCGACGCGACGGGGACCGCGTTCGGCGCGCGGCAGGGCGACATGGAGCCGCCGCGCCGCTGCGGTCAGAGTCCAGCCCTGCAGCAGCAGCGAGATGATGACGACGACAAAAGCGACGTCGAAGTACAGATAGGCCTTGGAGAGCCCAACCAACATCGGGATCGAGGCCAGGAAGATCGCGACCGCGCCGCGCAGGCCGGTCCAGGCGATGAAGATCTTTTCCCGCCAGTTGAACCGAAAAGGTGCGAGACAAAGAAACACTGCAACCGGGCGTGCAACGAGCATCAGCACCAGCGCGACGATCACCGCCGGCAGGATGCTGACGACGAGCCGTTGCGGCGATGCCAGCAGACCCAGCAGAACGAACATCACGATCTGTGCCAGCCAGGTCGCGGCGTCCAGGAACGTCACGACCGAATTGTGCGCGCGCGTCGGCTGATTGCCGATAATGATGCCGGCGAGGTAGACGGCCAAAAACCCGGAGGCGTGCGCGATCTGCGCCACGCCGAAGATCACCAGCGCCGCGGTGGTGACGAAAGGTCCGTGCAGGCCCTGCGGCAGCGCCACGCGATTGAGCCCCAGCACCACCAGACGGCCGCCGATGACGCCGGCGATGGCACCGAAGACGGCCTCGCGGCCGAGTTCCAGCAAAACATGCGTGACTGAACTTTCGCCGACTGAAATCAGTTCGACCAGCATCAAGGTGAGGAACACCGCGAACGGATCGTTGGTGCCGGACTCCGCTTCCAGCGTTGCGCCGACGCGCGGGCGCAAGCGCAGCCCCTGGGCATGGATCAGCAGAAATACGGCGGCCGCGTCGGTGGAGGCGACCACGGCGCCGACCAGGAGCGCCTCCGTCCAGTTCAGGTCGAGCGCGTATCTGGCGACCGGCGCCGTGATCAGCGCCGTCAAGAGAACACCGATGGTCGCCAGCACCATCGATGGGGCGAGCACAGTGCGGATATTTTGAAAGCGCGTTCTCAGGCCGCCATCGAACAGGATCAGCGCAAGGGCAACCGATCCCACCAGATAGGTCGAGTGCAGGTCATCGAAGTGTATCTTCCCGGGGCCGGATCCGCCGGCGAGTACGCCGATCAGGAGAAACACCAGCAACAACGGCGCACCAAAGCGTAGCGCAAGCAGGCTCGACAAAATGCCGGCCATGACGAGCACGGCACCGAGCAGAATGGCGATACTGACCGAATCCAGAGAGGTCATGGGCTTTCTGCAAATCCTGGTGTGGCGGATTAGACATTCGCTTCGGTATCACCGCGAGTCCTCATAGTGAATGTCAAATCCAAATCCACATCGAAAACCCGATATTTGCCGGTGTCCCTCTGATTTCCTGTCAGAACCGGGACACCAGTGGCCCGATTCTGACATTCGCATCCCGCTACAGCCGACACTTTTGCGAATGTTAGAGGGACCATAGTAAAATGTAAGATTCTGGTGGAGTTTGGGATTTGGCATTCGCTGGCGAGTTCGCGACCGGTTGCGCAGCGAATGTCAAATCCACTCCACTAGTATTTGCATCCTTATCGTCGCCACACTTCGACGCCAACCGGTTTCTGCCGGCGCCGCCTTAAAGACTTATCCCGCTCGATGGCAGGCGATGGCGCCGGCGGCTAGTGCGGCGGTTCAGAAGTCCGTATCATTGCTATTCGTTATGCGGACTGCCGAACCAAAGCTACGCCGGAATCATGGATTTTCCGGTGTCCTTTCGACTCCGGAGTTCGTAAACCACTATGCCGCGCGACGATACGAACACCAGGTTGTGTGGGCTGCGCCAAAAATTCGCATTGGAGCGGCGCAACGGTGTTATCTGACCTGTGAGAGCTAGAGATGGACCCGAAAGAAATAATCGATTTCCTGCAGACCGCGGCACGCTCGGTCGGTGCGGAGGTCACTTCGCCCTGGTTTTATCTGCAGCTTGGCTTGATTCTCGCTGCCGCCGGGATTGCCTATGCAGCCGAGGCAGCACTGCGTGCGCGTTTCGACACGACCGCGCTCACGATGCGCTGGCCGGTGCCGCTGCGGCGGCTCGCGCGCGTCCTGATCGGCAGCTTCTCGACCGCTCTCTTTGCGCTGCTCATCATCGCCGCACGCGTGGTGATGGCTCATTCGACCTGGCCAAGCCGGAGTTACCTGCTGGTCGTGGCGGCCAAACTCGCCATCGCCTGGCTGCTCATCCGCCTCTTCACCTCCGTCATCCGCAACGCATTCCTGGTCAAGGTGATTTCGCTGTCGGCGTGGTTGGTGGCGGCGCTGAGTATCATCGGCCAGCTCGATCCGGCCATCGAGATGCTCGACTCGGTCTCGGTGGTGCTTGGCGGATTGCGCCTCACTCCGTTACTCGTGATCAAGCTTGCGTTATTGTTGATCCTCGCGTTGTGGCTGACCAACATCGCCAGCAATTTTGCCGAGAGCCGGATCAACCGATCCACCGACCTGACGCCCTCGATTCAGGTGCTGCTGGTGAAGATGATCCGGCTCGGGTTGATGGTCGTGGCGGTTGCCATCGCGCTCAGCGCGGTCGGTATCAATCTGTCGGCGCTTGCGGTGTTCTCCGGCGCAGTCGGCGTCGGCATCGGCATTGGTCTGCAGAAGATCGTGGCCAACTTCATCAGCGGCATCATCCTGCTGGCGGACAAGTCGGTGAAGCCCGGCGACCTCGTCACCATCGGCGACAGCTCGGGACGCATCAGCGCGATGAAGACGCGCTATATTTCGGTGGCCGCAGGCGACGGCCGCGAATTCCTGATCCCCAACGAGGATCTGGTGACGCAGAAGGTCACGAACTGGACCTATACCGACAAGAACACGCTGGTGAAGGTCAATTTCGCCACCAATTACGACGCCGATCCGAGGCGGGTCTGCAAGCTCGCGATCGAGATCGCGGCCGCCGCGCCACGCGCCATCAAGTCCAGGACCCCGAACTGCATCCTGGTCGAATTTGCCGAAGCCGGGATGAAGTTCTCATTGACCTTCTGGATCGCCGACCCCGACGGCATGGACAATGTGAAGAGCGATGTCATGCTGGCGCTTTGGGAAGCGTTCAAGCGCGAGAGCATCCGCGTCCCCTACCCGGTGCGCGAAATCCGCGTCCGCGGTGGTACCCTGCCCGTCGACACCACCGTGGAGGTCTCGAGCTGACGCCGCACCTGGCTATTCCCCGGCAATCGCAGTTGCCGTTCCGGCCGGCCCGCACCTGGTGCTCCGGTTCTGAAATTCGCTTCAGATCGCGCAGGTCCCGTTTGGCAACGTCAGAAACCAAAGGGACACTGGCAAATATTGGATTCCAGTATGGTTTTGGATTTGACATTCGCAATAGAGGCTTGGTGGCGGCCCAGAAGCGAATGTCAAATCCAGCACACCGGCTTGCGCTGACGGCGCCAATCATTAAATTAGACCCTTCAAATCAATCCTTTTTCCAAAGACTCGTCCACTCATGAGCTATGTCGAAGCCTCCGATACTTCCCTGCGCAAAACCGGGCAGATCAAGTTGCACGGAGCCAGCGGATTCGCCGGCATGCGCAAGGCGGGCGCGCTGGTGGCCAAGTGCCTCGATCAGCTGACCGACGTCGTCAAGGCGGGTGTGCCGACCTCGCGGATCGACGAATTCGTCCGCGAATTCGCCTTCAGCCATGGCGCCTATCCCGCAACGCTGATGTATCGCGGTTATCGCTTTTCCACCTGCACCTCCATCAACCATGTCGTCTGCCACGGCATGCCAGGAGAGCGGGGTTTGAAGGAAGGCGACATCGTCAATGTCGACGTGACTTTCATCGTCGAGGGCTGGTACGGGGATTCCAGCCGGATGTATGCAGTTCCGCCGATCGCGCGCAAGGCCGAGCGCCTGGTCGAGGTGACCTACGAGGCCATGATGCGCGGCATCGCTGCGGTGAAGCCCGGTGCAACCACTGGCGACATCGGCTACGCGATCCAGAGTTTCGTCGAACCGCAAGGCATGAGCGTGGTGCGTGATTTTTGCGGCCACGGGCTCGGCCGCATGTTCCATGACGAACCGAACATCATTCATGTCGGCCGGCCCGGCGAAGGCGTGTTGCTCAAGCCGGGCATGTTCTTCACCATCGAGCCGATGATCAATCTCGGCAAGCCGCATGTGAAGATCCTCTCCGACGGATGGACCGCCGTCACCCGCGACCGCTCGCTGTCGGCACAATTCGAGCACTCCGTGGGCGTGACCGCGACCGGGGCGGAGATTTTCACGCTTTCCGAACGCCACAACGAAAAGCCACCGGTGGCGGCGTAACGCCTTCGCATCAGCCGCTATACCGCCTGACCGGCATTGGCTGGCTGAGCCACCCCTCGACGGTCGCTCTCAATTCTCCCCACATCATGCGCCGGGGTCCGGCGGCCAAAACTCATGCGGCGCAATAGCCCATCCTTGAGAATGAAGGAGTGATAGAGCGCACCAGTAATGTGAAGCGCGATGGTCGCCATCAAGAGCCTTGATACCAGATAATGGACACTGCGGATTGAAAACATCCAGAAATCTTCCGGCAAGGTGCCTCGGCCCAAGATCAGCACGTCGGGCAGGCCGGTCTGCACTGCCATATACAGACCGCTCAGCGCCTGCCCCAGCACCAGGACATAGAGCAGGCGATGCGAGGTTTTGGCGAGCCAATCGAGCCCGCGGTTGCGCGCGGTTGCCCTCGGCGGCAGCTGGGTTTTCCGGCGAACCACGAGGCGGATCAGCATCAGCGTGAGTACGAGCGTCCCCGCATACATGTGCGCTCTGAGACCGTCGATCTTTTCCGGATCGCTGTTGGGGATGTACCGCATGATCAGGGCGCCGCGCAGCAGAAGGTTGGCGATCGCAAACGCAACCGCCCAGTGAAGCAGGACGAACAGCGGATGATATTTTGGGGTGGCAGGGCCGGCCGCTGCGCCGCCGCGCCGCCGGCGCGAGAAGTACCACGCCGCACCCACGATGATGGCGATCACAACCAGGACTTCCTCGATCAGCATGAAGGTGGACGGGGTCACGATCACAGCTCTGCTCCTTTGTCGGTTGTGGTCACGGAATCTTCGCCGCTGCCGCGCAGCGCGCGGCTGAGCGCGGCAAGCTTGTCGGGATTGGCGACGCTGAAGATCGAACAAATGCGCTTGCCGTCCGTTTCGAAAAGGAAGGCGGCGGCAACGTTTCCGGGCTCCCGCCCGCGCAAGACAAGGGCAGGGGCGCCGTTGAGATCGATTTCGGTCACGAAGGTCCCCGGTGGACGAGCGCGGGTCGCGGCGAGCACGAATTGCGCCACCGCCCGGCCGCCCCTGACCGGCTTCTTGGCGGTCAATGCCTTGCCGCCGCCATCACCATGCAGTTCGACCTTCTCATCCAACAGCGACACCAGCCGCTCGAGATCCTGGCCGCGGGTGGCTTCCATAAATCCCCGCACGAGCGCCCGATGACGTTCGCGGTCGATCGAAAAGCGCGGCCGTTCGGCGAGCACCCGGAGGCGCGCGCGGCTGAAGGCCTTGCGGCAGGCGGCCGAGTCGCGTCCTACAATCTTGCCGATCTCTGCAAAATTGAAATCGAAGGCGGTTCGCAGCACGAAGATCACACGTTCGACCGGAGACAGACGCTCCAGCACCATGAGCAGGGCAAACGAAACGTCTTCAGCCACAATGCCAGGCTCCTCGATGGTCGCGATCGGTTCGGGTAGCCATTCGCCGACATAAGTCTCGCGCCGCGCCCTTTGGTCACGAAGGCGATTGAGGCTCAACCGCGCGGTGATGGTGCCGAGATAGGCCTTGAGCGAGCGCACGGCCTCCTCCGGCCGAGCCCGATGAAAGCGCAGGAAGCACTCCTGCACGATATCCTCGGCGTCGGCGCGGCTGCCGGTGATGCGGTAAGCCAGCGCCAGCATGGCCGGGCGCAACTCGGCGAAAGCTTGATTCAGGTCGGTGCCGGCCTGCTCGGCCTGACATTCCCTCGGTTCAGACATCCTGTTTTCACGCTCGTAAACTGGCGCCGAGTTCCCACCCAGTCGAGGACTCGCAGCCATCGCGCACTAGACACTCGAGGCGCGCGGAATGTGACCGCACCCGGAATTCCGCGGCCGATCACGATCGCTTGATTGGAGAGCCCGGAAGGAGCGACAGACATCCTCAAGCCTGACAATTACCGGTTGCAAAATTCAATTCCCGTTGCATGGTGGCGCGGATGTCTGCGAACACCAGCGATACGCCCGATCAGCCGGCCGAGGTGCCGCATTATCACGGCCACCGGATGCGGCTGCGCGAGCGGTTTCGCAGCGCCGGCGCGGACGCGCTCAGCGATTACGAGCTTCTGGAGATGGTACTGTTTCGCGCCATCCCGCGCGGGGACGTCAAGCCGCTGGCCAAATCGCTTCTGAAGAAGTTCGGCTCCTTCGCCGAAACCATTCACGCGCCCGAGACGCGCTTGCGCGAGATCGACGGCGTGGGCGAAGTGACCATCACCGAAATCAAACTGATCGCCGCCGCCGCCCAGCGCATCGCCAAGGGCCAGTTGCAGCGGCGCACCTTGCTCTCGTCGTGGCATGAGGTGATCGACTATTGCCGCACCAGCATGGCTTTTGCCGACAAGGAGCAGCTCCGTCTTTTGTTCTTCGACAAGCGCAACCAGCTGATTTCGGACGAAGTGCAGCAGACCGGCACCGTGGACCACACGCCGGTCTATCCGCGCGAAGTCATCAAGCGGGCCCCTTGAACTGTCGGCGACCGCCCTGATCCTGGTGCACAATCACCCTTCCGGCGATCCGACTCCGTCAAGTGCGGATATCCAGATGACGAAGGCCATCATCGACATTGCCGCTCCGCTCGGAATTTCCGTCCACGACCACATCATCGTAGGCAAGAGCGGACATGCGAGCCTGAAGGGAATGCGGCTGATCTGATCGAGCATATCCGCGCCTCCGATGTGCTTCGTCGATCCACATCTGTCTCAGTTCGGAAATGCCTGCCCAGGTATATCCAGCGGCGCCCCCGATGATTTGTCCCGCTTCGTCACGGGGATTACAAAGTTCAAGCCTTGGCCACCGTGTCTTCCTGTCATCTGACTGTTGTCCTCGTACAGAGAAGAGTGCGCAGTGTGATGCCCTGCGGGGTGGATGTGACCGCTCCGCAGGTCCTCTCTAACGCCGATCAAATCTCGGCAACCTCGACGATTGCCTTGGCGAAGGCCTGCGGCGCTTCCTGCGGCAGGTTGTGTCCGACACCGCCCTTGATAGTCCTGTGCTGGTACTCGCCCGAAAACTTCTTGGCGTAGGAACCAGGCTCCGGATGTGGCGCACCATTGGCATCGCCCTCCATCGTGATGGTAGGCACCGTGATGACGGGAAATTCCGCAAGTCGCTTGTCCAGATCGTCGTATTGAGGCTCGCCCTTGGCGAGGCCGATTCGCCAGCGATAATTGTGGACTGCGACGGCGACTTGATCCGGATTATCCAGGGACGCTGCGCTGCGATCGAATATGGCATCGTCGAAATTCCATTTCGGCGAAACCAGCTGCCAGATGAGCTTCGCAAAATCGTGCCGATATTTCTCGTAGCCGGCCCGGCCATTTTCCGTTGCAAAGTAATATTGGTACCACCATGAGAGTTCAGCCTTTGGCGGCAACGGCACCATGTTAGGGCTGCCGATCAGATAACCGCTCACGGAGACCATGGCCTTGCAGCGCTCCGGCCAGAGCGCCGCGATGATGTTGGCCGTCCGCGCTCCCCAATCAAATCCGGCGAGGGTCGCCTTCTCGATCTTGAGCGCGTCCAGGAGAGCGATAATATCCATCGCGACCGCCGCCTGCTGGCCGTTCCGGAACGTTGCGCTGGAGAGAAAGCGTGTCGTGCCATAGCCACGCAGATAGGGAACGATCACGCGGTTGCCGGCCTGCGCCAGCAAGGGCGCGACATCTATAAAGCTGTGAATGTCATAGGGCCAGCCGTGCAGAAGAACGACCGGCGGACCATCGGCAGGCCCAGCTTCTGCGTATCCGACATTGAGAAGGCCAGCGTCGATCTGCTTCAAGGGGCCAAACGACGTGTTAGTTCCCGGTTTGATCGAGCGCACACCTGCCTGCTCCGCTTTGCTTGGTTGCGCCTCGGCAAAGCTGTTCAAGGCCAACTGAGCGGAAGCGATCGTCAGAGCTGCAGTGCCAAAAAAACGCCGGCGCGGCTGGTTGATGTCTTCGGGCTTCTTGATTGTATCCATTGGTCAATCTCCTTGGTTGTTGGTCCGACGGGACCAGGTTGATCGCGACAAAGATGTTGAGTGAGGTTTGTGGGGGACGCACATCGTGCGCGCCATTCATCTCACGTCGATTGGCGCAGTGATCTGAATGCTGCTCGTATCTCGTACTGAAGAGTTCAGGCTGTTCCCACGCAGCGAAGTAACCACCCCGTTGACTTCGCTAAAATCGATGAGAGCGCACTCCCGACATATGACAGAGATAAATCTTCGTTTTCTGGTACAGCGCGAAGATGCCCGCGAGCGATAGGTCGAGCGCGATGGCGATGACACGCGCACCGTTGGTCTTCGAATCAATGGGTGTTGCGATCGAAGCGGCCCACAATGCGTGGATGGCGTCTTGGGCGGTCATTCGTCGTTTCCTTCGTCCCGGCTTCGATGCGAGAGAGGATGACGCATGACTAAGGATCGATCCAACAAGTATTTTATGATGTTTCAATCTACAGAATCGATTGAATTATCGGACGCAGCGAGGCCACCGGGCGAGAATGCCGCCGCGGAAAGCGACAGATTGTTCTCGATCGTGGGATCGCGCTTGTTTTGGAATGAACTGTGGTTTGAGTATTGGGAAAGGATTGGCGCGGCGCCGACCATATGCTCGGCTATTTGTTTGCGTCGCGCGAAGCAATCGTCGGATACTGCCAGCGCCAGACCAGCCCGTCTTCCGGGTCGATCATCTCACCTGCCCGCTCGTAACCGCACCGCCGCAATATCTTGCACGACGCGTTCTCGAGCGGAAGCGTGTGGGCGATGACGAGAGAGACGTATTGCAAAGCTCGTTCGGTCAATTCGCGGACCATGGCGGTCGCGATGCCGCGGCCCTCGCGATGCGGAAACGTGAAGTAGGCGATCTCCACCTCGGGCAGATCGCTCGGCTCCGCCTTGAAGGAACACAAACCAACAGCCCGAACCTGACCTTCGAAGCTTTCGGTTGCCCAAAACGCGCCCCAGCGTTGGTCCCGATCCGGTTTGGTAACCTGGCTCAGGATTTCCGCGACGGAAGCAGAAAATTCCTGCCTCGGCGCGGCCAAAATGCCGAGGCGAAGCCATGGCGGCGGGGAAGAAAGATCATCGGCGTGAGCAGGGATAAGCTCGATCGACGTCATTTAAACGGCCGCACGCGCGCCATTGTGGGACCAGCCGCTTCAGGTGCCCTTGCCGGAGCGTTCCTCTTCCAGAGTCACCGCCACCGCAGCGTTCGCGGACAGCCTGACGTTCTGCCCCTCGATGTCAGCGACCAGCCCGAGATCGATGTAATGATGATGACCCTTGTGGCGGCCTTCGCCGCTATCGGCCCTGGTGAGGCGGATCCTGCCGTTCTCGACCCGATCGACGGTTCCGATGAATACGCCATCTGCGCCGATCACCCGCATATGCGGCTTCACGCCCATTGCCTGCTTCGAGGCTGACGACCTCGACTGAAGCAGTTCATCCCGCTGCGTGACCAGGCGCTGGAGTTGCGCCTCTTGATCGGCGATACGCCGCGCATTCAGCTCTTCGACCGCCGCGCCGGAAATGGCGGCGGCCTGCTCCTCCAGTTCCCGGAGGTTCCCCCTGATCGCGGCAATGCGCCTTTCGATCTCGATAAGGCTTAGCGGAAAATCAGGCATAGTTCGTCTCCTGCCAGCAGTGTCCCGCAAGGTGGACTTTACTGGTTCTGCCGCCACATTGAAATGGATCGAGGACCGCGCCAGCGGGGCAATTTGGCGCCCCAAGCCTCTCTTGGCCCGGTCGAATGTGGCACGGCTCGACCGCCGGTACTCACTGCGACCCGCAGAAGCTGCCAAGCGACGGTCAGGTTGAGGACCTATTGCCGCAGCATGATCAGGGCATCGGCACTGTCGGGCACCAGCCGCCATTGCGCATTGTCGTCGGCCTGGAAATGCCAGGTCTCGCCATTGGCCGCCATCAAAAGCAGTTCGCCACGCTCCAGCCGCCACATTGTCGGCTTGAAGGCTTCGACGGCGGGATCACATTTCGGCTTGAGAAAGACCTGGAAATTGTCGGCCCTGGCTTCCGTATTGGTCAGGGTCAGGCCGCAGATGGGACGACCGTCATTGCGTACCATCGCCCAATCGCCGATCATCTGATCCATCGACTTGGCGAGCGAACGTGCGGCGGCGAGATTTTGCAGCAGGTAAATGCCCTCGCCTTGCCTCATACCTTCGAAAATTCCGCTCTCGACTTCGGTAAAGTCAATCACCGGCTGGCCTGCGGCATCCTGCAGGCGGACAATATCGAGCCCCTTCACGTTCCAGGCGGTGATCTCTTTGGTGAAGGGCAACGACTTCGCGCAAGCCGGCTCCAGTTCAAGCTTGAGGCCTTGCGACGTCGTATCGTTCTTCAGCGTCACCACGCAGGTTTTGCTGCGCTCGGCGGTCGAGAGCTCCCACTGGCCGATCATTTCCCGCTTCAGCGAGGCAGCATCCTGCGAGGAGGCCTGCGGCGTGCAAATGAGCATGGCCGCAAGCGTCGCAAGCGCGATGCCGGGGCGGCCTGGTATCCCGATTCCGAAGTTCGTATGTTTCTTCGGAGCCACGTTTACGAACTTCGGAATCGCAAGGACAACAGCAAGCTATCGATCCGGTGTGGCCTTGGCTCAAAAGCCCGCACGGCGGACTCGCGGCCGAGATCATGCGGACTTTTGAACCGCCACACTGGCATCAGCGCTCCTTCGCCGGTGTTTCTGCAATCGGCGTCAGTGGTGCCTTGCCGGCAAACCAGGCTTTCAAATTGTCCACCACGAGCTGATCCATGGCATTGCGCGTCACCACCGAAGCGGAGCCGATATGCGGCAGCAACACCACGTTCTGCATCGTGCGCAATTCCTCGGGCACGTTCGGTTCGTTGGCGAACACGTCGAGGCCCGCTGCCAGAATGGTTCCTGACTTCAATGCGGCGATCAGCGCCCCTTCATCGACCACCGAGCCGCGTGCCACGTTGACGATCACGCCGCGCGGCCCGAGCGCCTTCAAGACGTCGGCGTTGATCATCCTGGCGGTTGAGGGGCCGCCGGGGACAATTACTACCAGCGTGTCGACTGCCTTCGCCATCTCGATCAGGTCGGGATAGTGCTTGTAGCTGACCCCCGGCGCCGGATTGCGCGAATGATAGACCACAGGAACACGGGAGGCTTCCAACCTGCGCCCGATCGCCTGGCCGATGCGGCCCATGCCGACGATTCCAACCTTGCGATCGCGGAGCGAGCCGACACTCAGTGGATATTGCGCCGACGTCCACAGGCCGGAACGAAGATAGCGGTCCGCCTTGATGAATTCGCGCAAGGTCGAGATCAAAAGTCCGAGCGCGATATCGGCGACCTCCTCGGTCAAGACGTCGGGCGTGTTGGTCACAATAATGTTATGTTCGCGCGCGTAATTGGCATCGACGTGGTCATATCCGACGCCGAACGAAGCGACGATTTCGAGCTTCGGGAACATGGCCATGACGGCGCCGTCGCAGCGAACCGTGCCGTAAGTGACAGCGGCGCCACGAATTTTTGCCGCCACCGCCGGATTCAGGCGGTCGAGATCGGCGCGCGTTTCAGAAGCGTGGAGCACGAACTGATCGGAAAAACCGTTGTCGACGATCGGTTTGTTCGGACCGTAAACCAGAAGATCGATCTTTTCCGACGAAATATTGCCGCCCACCATCTGGTGCCCTCTTTCCGAAGTTCGTGGAACGTCGCAGCACCCTCTCACACGAACTTCGGAAAGCCAAGGGCACTAGAAAACCTATGATGCTAGTGCTCCGATTCCGAAGTTCGCAAGCAATTGCGGCGATCTCTGATGCGAACTTCGGAATCAAAGGAGCACTAGCAAGTTAATGTTTCTAGTGCGGTTTTTGAATTTGAAGTTCCTATAATGAGATTGCAGCAGCACTGATAGGAACTTCAAATTCACCGCACTAGTGCCCATGACTTTCCGAAGTTCGCAAAATGGTGTTGCTGAGAGAGATTGCGAACTTCGGAAAGTGGGCACTGGGCTCGCATCCGGATGCCTTAAGGAGATGCGCCGTGGGTGTAACGCAGCAACAGGTTCTCGATGCTCTCGCCAGGGTGGCCTCGCCCAGCGGTGTCGCCCTGACCAGTGCCGGAGTGCTGTCGCCGATCACGGTCAATGACGGCAAGGTATTCTTCTCGATCAACGTCGATGCCGCTGAGGCACGCGTCTGGGAGAGCGTGCGCGCCTCGGCCGAGACCGCCGTGCGGGCTGTGGCGGGCGTCAGCGTGGCGATGGTCGCGCTGACCGCTGAACGCAAACCCGGCGCCGCCACCGCACCACCGCAGCGGCCCGCGCAAGGTGTGCCGAAGGTTTCAGCCCACCGGCCGCCGCAAGGCGGGCAATCGCCGATGTCGAGACAGGCGGAAATTCCCGGCGTTTCCGCGGTGATCGCGGTGGCTTCCGGCAAGGGCGGGGTGGGCAAATCGACCACCGCGCTCAATCTGGCGCTGGGCTTGCGCGACCTCGGTTTGCGTGTCGGCCTGCTCGATGCCGACATCTACGGACCGTCGGTGCCGAGATTGACGGGCATCCACGAGAAGCCGCAGCTCGACGACAACAGGAAGATGATTCCGATTCTGCGGTTTGGACTTTCGATCATGTCGATCGGCTTTCTCGTCGAAGAGGACACTGCGATGATCTGGCGCGGGCCGATGGTCATGTCGGCCATCACGCAAATGCTGCGGGATGTGGCATGGGGCACGCTTGATGTTCTGGTGGTGGATATGCCGCCGGGCACGGGCGATGCCCAGCTTACGCTTGCGCAAAACGTCCCGCTCAAGGGCGCCATCATCATCTCGACGCCGCAGGACCTCTCGCTGATCGATGCCAGGCGCGGGCTCGCGATGTTCAAGAAGGTCAATGTGCCGGTGCTCGGCATCGTCGAAAACATGAGCTATTTCCAGTGTCCGCACTGCGGTACGAAGTCGGACATCTTCGGTCACGGCGGGGCGCGGCACGAGGCCGAGCGGCTTGGCGTGCCCTTCCTCGGCGAAATCCCGCTGCATATCTCGATCCGGACCACCTCGGATGCAGGGACGCCCGTGGTCGAGAGCGAGCCGAACGGGCCCCATGCGGCGATTTACCGGGCGATCGGCGCCAAGGTCCGCGATCAGCTCAAGGGCGCCATCGAAGCGGCCTGAGCAAATCCTTCGGCGAGCATATGCGACTTTCGTTTAATAAATTCGCGACAGCGGCTGCCGCAAGCAGGCGCCGAGCTTTCCGAAAATGAACACTACTCATGCCTTCGTCGCGTTTTCGCTCGTCCTCCATCCGTGTTAAAGCCCCCACTTGGTACTGTCGAATCCGAAGTTTGCACGTACTTGGCGGCGTCTTTGTCTGCGCACTTCGGATCGAAAAGGCACCGGGGGCCTGTGATTCTGGTGTGGTCTTGATTCAGAAGTTCTCTTGACGGACGCGCAGCACTGATGAAGAGAACTTCTGAACCACTGCATCCGGGCCTTCGGTTGTTACGGAAATCGCCTTCCGATTGAAAAGATGAAGACGGGAAACGTCCCTACAAGGAGATGTCTTGATGAAGCGTCGTGATTTTTTGAAAGTTTCAGCGGCAGGTGCCGCGGCAACGGCGGTTGCCGCGCCGGCAATTGCGCAATCCTCGCCGGAGATCAAGTGGCGCCTGACGTCAAGTTTTCCGAAGTCGCTCGACACGCTCTACGGCGGCTCCGACTATTTTGCGAAGCAGGTTGCCGAGATGACCGACAACAAGTTTCAGATTCAGCTGTTTGCCGCGGGTGAGATCGTTCCTGGTTTGCAGGCGCTGGACGCGACTTCCAACAGCACCGTCGAAATGTGCCACACCGCTGCGTATTACTACGTCGGCAAGGATCCAACGTTTGCGATCTATGCATCGGTGCCCTTCGGCCTCAACGCGCGCCAGCAGAACTCCTGGTGGTATCAGGGCGGCGGCATGGAGCTCGGCAACGAGTTCTTCAAGAAGTTCGGCTTGATTGGATTCCACTGTGGCAATACCGGCACCCAGATGGGTGGTTGGTTCCGCAAGGAGATCAAGAGCGTTGCCGATCTCTCCGGACTGAAATTCCGCATCGGAGGCATCGCCGGTCAGGTACTGCAGAAGGTCGGCGTTGTGCCGCAGCAACTCGCCGGCGGCGACATCTACCCGGCGCTCGAAAAGGGCACGATCGACGCGGCCGAGTGGGTCGGTCCCTACGACGACGAGAAGCTCGGTTTCCAGAAGGTTGCCAAATATTACTACTATCCCGGTTTCTGGGAGGGCGGCACGGCGATCCACGCGTTCTGCAATCTCGAGAAGTGGAATTCCCTGCCGAAGAATTACCAGGCGATCATCCAGAACGCGACAGCCAATGCGAACAGCTGGACGGCGGCGCGCTATGACATGCAGAATCCTACGGCGTTGAAGCGACTGGTGGCCGGCGGAACGCAGCTTCGCCCCTTCACCAACGAAGTGCTGGAAGCCTGTCTGAAAGCGACCAACGAATTGTGGGCCGAGATCTCGGCGAAAAATCCCGATTTCAAGAAGTCGATCGATGCGATGCAGGCCTACCGCTCGGACCAGTATCTGTGGTGGCAGGTTGCCGAATACACCTTCGACAGCTTCATGATCCGCTCGCGCACCCGCGGCTGATTGGCCGATTAATGGCCCGATCCAAAGCCCGGCTTCGTGTGAGGCCGGGCTTTTTCGCGTTGCGGTAGTCCATTCGACGCATGGAAATCCACAAGCGAATGTTCCATGCTCCGATCGACAAAGCCGCGAAAAGAGGGCCGTCCAACAGGGATCACACTCACCAGGGGAAGGGAATTCAATAATGAAGCGTCGAGACTTTATCAAGGTTACCGGAATAGGCGTCGCAGGCGCGGCAACGATCGCGGCGCCCGCGATCGCGCAATCGATGCCGGAGATCAAATGGCGGATGACGACGAGCTGGCCGAAATCGCTCGATACGCTGCATGGCGGCGCCGAGATAATGGCCAAGGTCGTGGGCGAAGGCACCGACAACAAATTCCAGATCCAGACGTTCTCGGCCGGCGAAATTGTTCCGGGCCTGCAGGTTCTCGACGCCGTGCAGAGCGCGACCGTCGAAATGGGACACACGGCGACCTACTATTATTACGGCAAGGATGCGACCTTCACCTTCGGTTCGTCGATTCCGTTCGGACCCGATATGCGCCTCAACCAGGCCTGGTACACGATCGGCGGCGGCCGGGAGGCCCTCAACGAGTTCTTCAAGAACTACAACATCATCTCGCTTTTGGCCGGCAACACCGGATGCCAGATGGGCGGCTGGTTCCGGAAGGAAGTCACAACCGTCGACGATCTCAAGGGATTGAAATTCCGCATCGGCGGCTTTGCCGGGCGAGTGTTGCAAAAACTCGGTTGCGTTCCGCAGCAGCTCGCCGGCGGCGACATCTATCCGGCACTGGAAAAAGGCACGATCGACGGTGCCGAATGGGTCGGACCCTATGATGACGAAAAGCTCGGCTTCTACAAAGTCGCGCCGCACTATTATTTCCCCGGCTGGTGGGAGGGCGGTCCCATGCTCCTGGCCATCGTCAATCTCGACAAATGGAATGCACTGCCGAAATCATATCAGAGTCTGCTCGAGCAGGCGGGCCACTACGCCAACAACTGGATGATGGCCAAATACGATGCGCAAAATCCGACGGCGCTGCGCAAGCTGCTGGCGAGCGGCGCCAAGTTGCACGCTTTCCCGCCACAGGTGATGGAAGCGTCCTTCAGGGCGGCGAAGGAATTGCACAGCGAGGTCTCGGCGACGAATGCGAACTTCAAGAAGGTCTATGACTCGCTGACAGCTTTTTCGAACAACGGCTTTCAGTGGTTCCAGGTCGCCGAAGTCGGCTACGACAACTTCATGGCACGCCACTCGCAGAGCTAAAGGACGACGATCCAGCTTACGGTGCAAAGGCGCGTTCGCGCCGTTGCGGCGCATGATGAGCGGACAGGAGCGCGCGGCCACGGCGATGACCTGGTCATCGATCGCGGGCGTCTGCATTCTGTCGGCGCTCGTGCCCTATGTCTGGGTCGCGCCGGGCTTGAAGGACATCCTGCTCGGCGTCTTCAAGTGAAGTGTCATCGCGAGCGCGAGCGAAGCGATCCAGTGTTAGAAGAACTCTGGATTGCTTCGCTCGCTTACGCTCCTTGCAATGACGATGAGAAGTGCTGCGCTCGCCTCACACCGGCGGCGCGGGTGAATATTTTATCTGGCTGTACCCAATCAAGCAAACTTAGCCGTCATTTGATGGCGAAATTGTTTGCAGAAAGAAACGGCACCAGGACATTGGCGACCTCCATCGGCGCCTCACGTTGCGGGAAATGACCGATGCCATCGAGAACGACGCGCTGGTAATTGCCCTTGAAGAAGCGCTGTTTTCCTTCTGAGGTTGAGGGGTCGTTGCAAGGGTCGGCCCCACCGTGGATGACCAGCGTCGGAACTGATATCTCGGGGTTCCGAGCGAGGCGCTCTTCGAAATCCGCAAGCGTAGGATCCGTAGGTGCAAGCCCCCAACGCACCCGGTACGAGTGAACGACCACCTCGGCCCAATCCGGATTGGCGAAGGAAACTGCGGTCCGATCAAACTCATCATCCGAGATCTCCCATCCCGGATTCCAGATGTTCCAGATGTATCGAGTGAATACGTCCCGGTCATTCCGAACCAGTTCGACCCCGCGGTCCAAAGCCATGTACCAGTGATACCAATAGTTTTGCACTTGCTTCAGGGACATACTCTGATTTGGATCGTTCGTTCCCCAGCCAACCGAAAGGGCCGCACAGTGGGAGATTCGCCCAAACCCAGCAACGCAGCTCGCGATGTAGGCGGCCCGAGCTCCCCAATCGTGCCCGACAACAGCAAAGCTCCGAAGTTTGAGCGCATCGGCAAATTCGAGAAGATCTTGACCCAAGGCGGACAACTGCCCAAACCGCTTGGTATCAGAGCGCAAGAACCGTGTTGGACCGAAACCCCGCAAGTACGGGACGATCGTTTGCATCCCGCATCCGTGTAGGGCCGGCAGAATGCGATCCCAGGTGCGAACATCGTCGGGCCATCCATGCAATAACACCACTGGATTGCCGTCGTCAGGCCCCGAGATCTCGTAGGCGACGAGCAAAGACGATGTTTCGATAAATTTTTGGTTCGTGTTTTCCAAGATGCCTAATTCCATACGGCCAAGCGTTGCATCGAGGCCCGCGCGCGGACCACATTCTTGTAGTCATTGCCGTGATCGGCGCGAGAACAAGCATCGTCGTCGCCAATCACCAAAATCCAGGTAGCAAGGCAGCCATTCAATTAGAAATGATATTACTCACGCTGATTAATGATCACCGGTGATTAATCGTGCGTTGTGGCAGAGCATCACCGTTGCGGATTAAAGCTATGAATCCGGCGAGTTCTCAGGTGCGCGCTTTCGATCGCAAAAACTGGCGCTGAATTTAGAACTTGACCAGATGCGAGCCCTGTCTCCCCAGCGACACTACCGAGTTCGGCAATGTTTTGCGCCACGTCATGGGTAGCCCAGCAATCGACATCAAAACAGAACCGACTCTACGTTTCGAAATCGATTTTGACGTTTTTTGGTTGCAAGCTCCAGTCAATGCTTCGGAACACCCCGTCCGGCTCAATATGACGAGCGCCGTCCCACCATCCTGCCAAACGTGCCTTTGATGAACCGGGTCTACCGCTTGCGGAGAAGATCATGGAAATTCTGAATCTCCATGACTTGCAAGATCAGCAGCAAAAATGAATCAGTTTCTCGTCGTAGCTCCTAAGAGGACATGACGCTCAGCATCGAGCCGGGCTGGACGAATCGCGACGAGTTGGCCTGTTCTTTGATCGCGGATGCGAGCAGTTGAATCATCCTGTTCGGTTGTCCACCCTCTCGGCCTCGAAACATAACGAATCGAACCTGAGGGAGCTGCGGCAAACCCTCTCGGGCTGAAATGATCCGGAGCTGGGAATCAATCATGCTCCTGGTTAGCGGGGTCGCGGCAAACCCGGATATTGCGGCAGCACGAACCCCCGCGATACTCGGACTAACGAAGGCAATTCGCCAACGACTCTTTGATTTCGAAAGTGCCTTCAGAGCCGCATCCCGATAAGCGCAAGGTTCAGGAAAGGGGAATTGGACGATCAACGTTTGGACGAGTGTGAGCAGAGTAGGCCCAAACCAACTCTTCGTGCCAAAGCAACTCGCCCCGGTCTGAGTGTAAGGGATCGCACTGCTTTCCGAGCACGAGATCTAGACGTCCGCGGTCGAGTAAGTTCACAAGGTCAGTGGTGATGCCAACTTGCACTTCCAGAGCTACGCCGGGATTTCGCAGGTTGAAGCTTCGGAGAACAATTGGCAGTGCGGCGGCCGCAAAGTCCTCGGAGGTTCCGATTCTGAGCTTTCCGTTGAGCCGAGACCTCGGACTCAGTCGTGAGCGGGCCTCCTCCTGCAGACTGGTTATCGTGCGCGCGTAGCCGACGAGCGTCTCGCCCTCCGCAGTCAACGCAACTTTCCGCGTCGTACGTTGCAACAGTGGAACGCCGACCTGCTCTTCAAGACGCCGAATGTGAACGCTTACCGCCGATTGAGACATATTGAGTTGCTCAGCGGCTCGCGTGAAACCTCCGCACTCGGAGACAGCTACAAAGGTTCTCAGCAACTGACCATCGAACATGGATTTATCTCGTTTCGAAATCAGTCGATAGAATAGATATCATTTATCGGATCAATGTCAAAATGCTATGCCGCGCCTTGGACGGTCAAGGAGCGAGGTTCGGATTTCATTATGGGCACGAGAACACGTTGCATCAATTGGACTTGACAGTCCAGATGGACCTACACATAAACTGGTTCAAAATAGCACCGGCGAATGTTTGGCATCTACTACCGATGCAACCTAGAGCTGGCTTCGTTGCAAGACGCACTAAGACGCCGAGAACCATGATGACACTTCCCGCGACGCGGTTTTGCGTTGCGGGAGTCCTTGCCGTTCTTGAGTCGGTTTTTTCTGGCGTCAACGGCTACACCGCGTATCGACAGTGGGGGAAACGATGAAACCTGTCCGGATTTTGCTGCTATGCTTCGGCTTGACGCTGCTGCCCCGTCCAGCGGCTGCCTCGGATTTCAAGCCGACCGATCTAGTCCTGCTGGGGGCTGCGTCGGTCGCCAAGGAGGCCTGTTCGGCGGTATTCGTCTCCGAGCGCGAAATGAGCGACTATCTCGCGCTCGCTTCGAAATTCTGGATGCTGCCCGAAGATCGCACGCGCATCGCCGATGTGAAAGTCGACCGCCCCAACCGGCGCGTGACGCTGACAATGACCACCGGGGAAAAAGGGGTGGCCGTGTTCACTGGCGCCACCGGCTGCATCGCGCTAGGTCCCGATGGCGCAGACCCGAAGGTCGGCTTTACCCCGCTGTCGCCGGTCACTGCTAAGCCCGACGTGGCCTGGCCATAGGGTGACGCGCTGCCGCAGGAGAATTGGCCCGCCGAAGTCGACAAGGCGGCGCTCGACCACGCAGTAGACCTGGCCTTTGCCCCGGATGCGCAAACCGCGGCCTATCTGGTACTCTACCGTGGCCGCATTCTGGCCGAACGCTATGGACCCGGCATTACCGCCCGGACGCGGTTGCCGGGCTGGTCGATTACCAAGACCGTGCAAGCGACCCTGGTCGGCGCGCTGGAACACGACCGGCGGCTAAACCTGTTTGAGCCGGCGCCGGTTGCCGAATGGTCGGGCGCCAGTGATCCCCGGCGGCTGATTACGTTGGCCGACCTGCTGCGGATGTCGGCGCCGATCGCCTGCGGCCCAGGACTAGTGAAGGGCTGGTTCGACCATGCCGCATGGCGCCGCGACGGCTACGTCGAAAGCCTCTATGTGTTCAGCGGGCCGGATGATGTCTATGCCTATTCGATCAGCCGACCCCCGCTCGCGCAAGGCGAGACGCGCGGCGCCTATACCAACTGCCAGCCCATGGTGGTCGGCCACATTGTGCAGCAGGAATTGCGCAAAACCGGCGAAACCGTGACCGGTTATGCCACAGCAAAAGTGTTTGGCCGCTCGGCATCCGCTCGATGGTGCTCGAACCCGACCGCGTGGGCAATTTCGAAAGTGCGTCCTACAGCTATGCCATCGCGCGCGACTGGGCCCGGCTCGGGCTGCTCTATGCGCAAGACGGCGTTTGGAACGGGCAACGTATGCTCTCGCCCGAATTCATGGCCTTGGTCCGCGCTCCGGCCCCATGGTGGACGACACCAGCCTATGGCGGGCAAGTGTGGCTGAGCAAGGCGACATGCGATCCCTGGCCATGTGACGCCTATTGGATGCAGGGGATCGAGGGCCAGCGCGTGATGATCGTGCCTTCGCACGATCTGGTGGTGGTGCGGCTGGGCCATGGCATTGGCGATGACCCGAATGATCCCAATAAGCCGCATCCCGCCATTCGCGCCATGGCCGCTGCAGGCAAAGCGCTGGTGGCGGCCATCAACCGCCCGGCTCCGCCGGAGAATCGCGCGGTCGAGACGGTGGTGCAGGACGTTTTTGCCGCACTTGGCGCGCAGGATCGCGCTGCGTTCCATGCCCTGCTTGCGCCCGATTTCAAGCTTGATGAAGACGGGCGGCTGATGACGGCAGACCAGATCTTTGACCTCGTCGCCGCCGATCCCGTCAAGCGGCGGTGGACGATCACGCAGGCGCAAGTGCAGCATGCGGGTGACCTCGCCACCGTCACTTACCGCAACACCGGATCGTTTGGAGAAGGTGCCGAACGCCGCGTGCCTGAATGGACCGAAACCGCGATCCTGCGGCGCAGCGACGACAAGTGGCGGCTTTTATCGCTCCATTCGACGCGCATCCGCCAGATAGCACCCTGACCCGCATCGTCACCCACGGAAGTCGGTTGGTCCCGAACGACGCAGATGACGCACAAACCTCGCGAGTGCCCGTAACGCCGGCTGGCCGGGCCTCGGCGTTGCAGGAGCGGCAACGATCGCTGCGCCCGCGATTGCGCAATCCGGCACCATGTCGCAGAAGTCGGCTACGACAACTTCATGGTGCGCCACCTGCAAAGCTAGCCCGTTTCATTTCGGCGAAAACAAAAACCCCGAAGCGGAGCTTCGGGGTTTTTGTCTGGTTATGTCAAAAGAGCGAAATTGCCTATCGGTCATCGTGGGGAGCAGCGCGGCGATCCACCGTCGCTCGGCTTACGCGAGCTATGGCGCGCCTGAAGTCAGCCGAAGCATGCTTAGACATAGACGGGCGATCCAGTTCTTCAATGCTGGATGGCTTCGCTGGCGCCCGCAATGACGGCTCGTTCATAGGCCCGCTCTCTTTCCTTGCCATTCCACCTACTGCTTCGGCTGGCCGAAATCGAGCGGCGGCAAATCCAGTTGCGGGACGTCAATCTTGATCTGGTTCAGGTCGACGGTGACCGGCTTGTCGAGCAGGCCGGTCACCGTGATCGGGAAAGCGATCACGAGCGCGACCATGATCGCCTGCAATCCGACCCAAGGTAGCGCCCCCCAATAGATGTCCGAGCTCTTGACCTCCTTCGGCGCCACGCCACGCAGATAGAACAGCGCGAAGCCGAAGGGCGGATGCATGAACGAGGTCTGCATGTTCACGCAAAGCATGACGCCGAACCAGATCAGCGCCGCATCCGCCCCCACCACCGGTGCCAGGATCTTCTGTGCGATCGGCGCGATCATCGGCAGGACGATGAAGGCGATCTCGAAGAAATCCAGGAAGAAGGCCAGGAAGAAAATGAACAGGTTGATGAAGATCAGGAAGCCCCAGACGCCGCCGGGCAGGGAGGTGAGCATGTTTTCGAGCCACACTCCGCCGGAGACACCGAGGAACACCACGGAGAAACAGGTCGAACCGATCAGGATGAACACCACCATGGTCGTGATGCGCATGGTCGTCTCGTAGCCCTGCTTGATCAGGTTTCGCAGTTCGGGAATGCGCACGGCTTCCGCGCAGATCCACAGCACCGCAAGGTAGGTTATGGCAAAGGCGGCCTTGAAGATCAGCCCTTCGGTGAAGAAGATCCCGACGATGGTGCCGATGCCGCCGGCGATCACGCCGGTGACGAGCATCTTGCGGCCGGTCGCAGTGAATTCCTTGTTGTGAATGGCTGCAAGCACGGCCGCGCCGACCGCACCCATGGCGCCGGCTTCGGTTGGTGTGGCGAGGCCCATCATCATCGTGCCCAGCACGACAAAGATCAGGACGGCGGACGGGATGATGCCGAGCAGGCATTTCTTCCACAGCGCCCAGCCCGTCAATGTGCGCGCTTCTTTCGGCACCGGCGGCACGTGATTGGGTTTGAAGATGCCGAGCAGGAACGTGTAACCGGCAAACAGCATTATCTGGAATACCGACGGTCCCCACGCGCCGAGATACATGTCGCCGACCGACTTGCCGAGCTGGTCGGCCAGCACGATCAGCACCAGCGATGGCGGCACCAGCTGGGTGATGGTGCCGGATGCCGCCAAGACGCCAGTGATGTAGCGCATGTTGTAACCGTAGCGGATCATCACCGGCATCGAGATCAGCGCCATGGCGATGACCTGCGCCGCCACCGTGCCGGTGATGGCACCGAGGATGAAGCCGACGATGATGACCGAATAGCCGAGGCCGCCGCGGATCGGGCCGAATAGCTGGCCCATCGAATCCAGCATGTCTTCGGCAAGTCCGCACCGCTCGAGGATCGCGCCCATGAAGGTGAAGAACGGAATCGCGAGCAGAAGTTCGTTGGAAAGCACGCTGCCGAATACGCGGCCCGGAATCGCCTGGAGGAAATTCAGGTCAAAGAAACCGAGATGGATTGCGAGAAAGCCGAACGACAGTCCCATCGCCGCAAGTGTGAAGGCCACCGGGAAGCCGATCAGCATGGAGATGACCAGGCCGCCGAACATCAGCGGCGGCATCGTTTGCAAGGTTATCATTGCGTCGGCCTCTCGTATTTCGCATCGATCGTGAGCTCACCTTGCAGAGCGGCGATGCGCTTGATGACCTCGGAGACACCCTGGAACGCGAGCATGACGAAGCCGGCCGGAATCACGAATTTGATCGGCCAGCGGATCAGGCCGCCGGCATTGCCGGACATTTCGCCCACATGGTAGGCCTGCATGAAGAAGGGCCAGGACAGGTAGGCGAGCAGCAGACAGGCCGGAATCAGGAAAAACAGCGTGCCGATCAGGTCGAGCAGGAGCTGTCCGCGCTCGGAAAGAAAGAGATAGAAGATTTCGACACGGACGTGTTCGTTGCGCTTGAACGTGTAGGACGCGCCGAACATCACCAGAATGGCGAACATGTACCATTGCAGCTCAAGCCAGCCGTTCGAGCTGTAGCCGAAGGCATAGCGGATCATGGCGTTGGCGGCACTCACGACGCAGGAGGCAAGCACCAGGAGATTGCAGACGTAACCGATCTTTTCGTTGATCAGGTCGATTGCGTTGCTCAGTGCCAATAATGGGCGCATGGCGTTATCCCCGGCGGCCATCACGCTGTGCCCGTCGATGCAACGGGGTTCGCCTTCAGTCCGCGCGAGAAGGCGCGGCTCGATTCAAAGAGCGATTGCAACAATCATCCTCCCCCGTGATGCCCGTGCCGTCTTGACTGGCCGATCAGGGCGCAGCGGCTTATCGAGCGCGAAAAGCGAAAAGTGTCAGCGGCACCATTTCAGCGCACTGTGGCGCCGTCAATTGGAAAATGGGCCCAATAGTCGGGAGATCAAACACTTGCAAGTCAAAGCGGCCAATGCCCACTTTTCGAAGTTCGCAGTTTCAGCGACACCTTTTTGCGAATTTTGGAAAGCCATGGGCATTAGTAAGTTGATGATTCTAGTACCGCTTGTCGATCTGAAATCCCCGAAAGAACGCCCGTTTGTGATGCGGGGACTTCAGATCGGCGGTACCAGCCCCGGCAGTTCACCCGCCGGTGACGCTCATATGGCGGTTAACGCTCGGGCGGTTGTGCCTGCGATCAATGATGAAATCATGCCCTTTCGGCTTAAGTCCGATGGCGCGGTCGATTGCCGCACTCAGGAGCTCGTTGTCGGCGGAGGCCCGCAGCGGCTTGCGCAAATCGGACGCATCCTCATGGCCAAGGCAGGTATGCAGCGTGCCAGTGCAGGTGATCCGCACCCGGTTGCAGGATTCGCAGAAATTGTGGGTCATCGGCGTGATGAAGCCGAGCTTGCCACCGGTCTCGTCGACCCGGACATAGCGCGCGGGGCCGCCCGTGGTCTCCTCGAGGTCGGTCAGCGTGTATTGCTTGGCGAGCCGCGCGCGAACCAGCGACAGCGGCACATATTGATCGATGCGGCCAGCGCCGATGTCGCCCATCGGCATGATCTCGATCAGCGTCAGCCCCATACCCTTGCCGTGGGCCCACTCCATCAGCGAGGGGATTTCTTCCTCATTCATTCCCTTGAGTGCCACCGCATTGATCTTTACTGCCAGCCCCGCCGCGCGCGCCGCCTCGATGCCGGCCAGCACCTTGTCGAGATCACCCCAGCGGGTGATGGCGCGGAATTTGGCTGCATCCAGCGTATCCAGCGATACGTTGATGCGGCGCACGCCGCAGTCCCGCAATTCGTCGGCAAAGCGGGCAAGCTGGGAACCATTGGTCGTCAGCGTCAGTTCGTTGAGTGCGCCGGTTTCCAGATGCCGTGATAGCGAGCGCACCAGCGACATCACGTTTCGCCGCACCAAGGGTTCGCCACCGGTCAGGCGGAGCTTGCGCACGCCCCTGGCGATGAAGGCCGAGCATAGCCGGTCGAGTTCCTCCAGCGTCAGCAGATCAGCCTTCGGCAGGAAGGTCATGTCCTCGGACATGCAATAGAAGCAGCGCAGGTCGCAGCGATCGGTCACTGACACCCGCAGATAGCTGATCGTCCGGCCGAAGGGATCGGTCATCGGGCGGGACAGCGAAGTGGGGGAACTCGATCGGAATGCGGTCATGTCGGATTGCCTGGCGCGCGATCAGCAACAGCCGCGCAACAACCTCAATCTAGGCACGTTGCATGGCCTGCACAATCCGTGAATTTTGCTTGTGCAGTGCAAGCCGGATCAACGGGTCGATTGGGACGCCTGGCCGGGATCCGGGAACGGCGAGGCTGCCGCGGCGGGTGCCGCAGCTTCCTGCGGCTTTTTCGTCCTCTTCGGCCGCATCGGCTTGTTCGGCTTCGCCGGCGCGGTCGGCTGCAGTTGCGCAATCACCGGATTGGGGTCGACCTTGGTGGTTGCCGACGTCAGGAGATCGCCGGGCGTTTTGGCAACTTGCACCGCGACCGTCGCCGGCTGGAACTTGTTCAGGGCGTAATTGACCGTGAAACCACCCTCGGGAGGGGTGATGGTGATGGAGCAGGGGGTCTTGCAGCTTGGCCCGATCGAGGTCTTGGCTTCCGCGCCCGGCGGCGCCGACTCAAGCTGGAGTTGCACGGTTGGCGGAGCCGACTGGAAGTAACTGGTGAAGGATTCTGTCGAAAAGGACGAGCAGCCGGCCAGGCTCAATCCCGTTGCGGCAATCGCGATGACACGGCGCATGATCGACCCGTCACTGGAGGCCACGATCCGATCGAGTTCGGTCGGATCAAGATCCCTGATTCTTTTGTGAGCATAATCGTTCTGCGATCGCCCGCCCGACGCGGTGAATCGTTCGCATGTCTCGATCATCTATTAATTACGGCCCTGCCGCGCCCACAATCCCGGACCGACCATATGAGCCTCGTCACGCTCACGCAACCGACCAGGTTAATTGTTGGTTAATGCCGATCGGATGAAATAAATAATACAATTACTTCAATTGGTTAGATTGTGGTAGACTCGTTATGCTTTCGACCGCGTCGCGCAATTCGCTCATATGTTTGATCACGCGATCCGGTTTGAGTTCCGCGATCGGAACATCGGTATAGCCGAACTCGACGCCGATGATGGGGACACCCGCACGGCGTGCGACACCGATATCGGTGCCGGCATCGCCGACCATGATCGCCGACGAGATATTGCCGCCTGCGCGCGCGACCGTCTGCTGCAAAATCGCTGGGTCGGGCTTGGCGACGCCGAAAGTGTCGGCGCCGCAGATGGCGGAGAAGTGAAAGCTCAATCCGAGCCGGTCCAGCAGAAGTTTCGACAACCACTCGAGCTTGTTGGTGCAGACCGCAAGGCGATAGCCGCGCGTGGTGAGCTCGTCGAGCGCGTTCTCCAGGCCATCGAAGGGGCGTGAACCGTCGGCGATGTGCTCGGCATAATAGGCGATGAAGTCCTCGGTCAGCCGCGTAATCTCGGAGGTTGAGGCAGCGCGGCCCTCCAATTCCAGTCCGCGTTCGATCAGCTTGCGGGCGCCTGCGCCGATCATGTTGCGCGCGGAATGAAGGGGCACCGGCGGCAGGCCCTCGCGGCCGAGAATGAAATTGAGCGCGCTGATCAGGTCGGGCGCCGTATCGACGAGGGTACCATCGAGATCGAAGACGACGGTGGGGGGAAGGGCCATCTGAGATCGCTAGCGGGAGGCGGCCGATCATGCAAGATGGACATGCTAAACTTTTGTGCAAACCCGGTAGACGTGGAGGAAGGCGTGCGGGAATTTTCCGGTAAGACGGCATTCGTTACCGGCGGGGCATCCGGAATCGGCGTTGCGCTCGGGCGCGCCTTCGCGGAAGCGGGCATGAACGTGATGCTTGCTGATATCGAGATGGATGCGCTCGATTCAACCGTCAAGAGTATGAACCACTACGGTTCCAAGGTGCGCGGCGTCCGCTGCGATGTCACCGATCCCGGCAGCGTCGAGGAAGCGGCGAAGGCCACTTTTCAGGTGTTCGGCCGCGTACATGTGGTCTGCAACAACGCTGGCGTCGCCGCCGGCGGCGGCATCGACTACATTTCGCTGGACAATTGGCGATGGGTGATCGACGTCAATCTATTGGGGGTGTTGCACGGCATCCGCACCTTCCTGCCGCATATCCGAGCGCACGGCGAAGGCGGCCACATCGTCAACACCGCGTCGATGGCTGGAATGAACGCCGGTCTTGGCTTCAGCCCCTACGCCGCAACGAAATTTGCCGTGGTCGCGATGTCGGAAGGGCTTTCGGTGGAGCTCAAGCCGCACGGCATCGGGGTCAGTGTGCTCTGCCCGAGCTTTGTGCGCACCCGCATCGGCGAGAGCGGACGCAACCGCCAGCTGCGCTACGGCGAGACCCCGCGGCTCGACCCGGCGAGTCCGGCCGGCATGATGGTCGCTGAGATCGCACGGCGGCTGGATGCGGGGCTAGACCCTTCGGATGTCGCGGCGCGCGTGCTTTCAGCGATCCTGAAGGGCGAACTCTATGTGTTCACGCATCCGAACATGCGCGAGGAGGTCGATGAGCGGTTCGCCGCCATCCGGGCGGCAATGGACAGGGTGACCGCGCCCTAGCCGAAAGTCACGGCAGGCGTGTGATTGGCGCTATTCTCCGCCCTAAAACGAAGCTAGAACGTCGGCGCCGAGCCGCGCGGGTTGCGCGGCGCTGTTCGAAGGTTGTTGGCACGTGAGCATGGACGAACTGAAACGGCAGGCGGCGGCGCGTGCGCTTGATTTCGTGCAGGGCGGGATGAGGCTTGGCCTCGGTAGCGGATCGACCGCCAAGCATTTTGTCGAGCTTTTGGGCGCACGGGTGCGCGACGGGCTCGATGTCATCGGCGTGCCGACTTCGGAGGCGACGCGCGCTGACGCGATCCGGTGCGGCATTCGCCTGACGACGCTCGACGAGATCGACCGGCTCGATCTGACGGTGGACGGCGCTGACGAAATCGACCCCGATCTCAACCTGATCAAGGGCGGCGGCGGGGCGCTTCTGCGGGAGAAGATTGTCGCCGCCGCATCCGACCGGATGATCGTGATCGCCGACGATTCCAAATGGGTCAAAACGCTCGGCCGTTTTCCGCTGCCCATCGAGGTCATTCCGTTCGGCCTCGGCGCGACGCAGCGGGCCATTGGAAAAGCGTTTGCGGAATGCGGCATTTCCGGCCAAATGGCGCTCAGAAAAGACCCGGATGGTCACGTTTTCGTCACCGATTGTGGCCACTGGATCGTCGATGCCCATCTCGGATGCATCACGGACCCACCGCGCCTGGCGCAATGGCTCGCCCCAATTCCGGGCGTGGTCGAGCACGGGCTTTTCATTGGCCTCGCCAGCGTCGCAATGCTGGCCGGTCTTGAGGGAATTCGCATATTTGAGCGGCGCTAGCGCCGTCAATCGAGGAGAGATCGAAACATGAAGGGTGCATCACCAATCTTGCTCGCCGCGAACCTCGCGATCGGACTGGCGTTTTCGACGCTGCCGGCGTCGGCGCAGCAGCCCGCAGTCCAGCAGCCTGCGCCGCTCAAGCCGGCATCGCCGTCGGCGATTGCGGCGGCGAAGGACCTTCTCGCCGTGAAAAACGTCAACCAGGTCTACGCGCAGGCCGTCCCCAACATCGTTCAGCGCACCAAGGACGCCTTTCTTGCCAACAACCTTAGCTATCAGAAGGACCTCGATGAAGTCGCCGTCATGGTCGCCAAGGCGCTGGCGGGCCGCGAGAAGGAGATCGGCGAGCAAATGGCGAAGATCTACGCCAACGACTTCACCGAGCAAGAATTGAAGGACCTCACCGCTTTCTACAAGTCGCCGCTCGGCCAGAAGGTGCTCGCGCAAGAGCCGAAATCGATCCAGACCAGCATGAACTATATGGGCCAGTGGGCGCAGGCGTTTTCCGAAACGGTGGCCACTGAATTCCGCAACGAGATGAAAAAGCGTGGCAAGCCGCTGGGCTGAGCGGTTTTGATTTGACCGGAGCTGAGATGGCCGAATTCGATACCGATCTGTTCGTCATCGGAGGAGGGTCGGGCGGCGTTCGCGCGGCCCGCATCGCTGCCCTCCACGGCGCGCGGGTGATGATCGCGGAGGAGTATCGGATGGGGGGCACCTGCGTGATCCGCGGCTGCGTGCCGAAGAAACTTCTGGTCTATGCTTCCCACATCCATCACGAGATCGAGGACGCCGCGGGTTTTGGCTGGACCATCCCGCAAGTCAGCTTCGACTGGCCGACCCTGATCGCCAACAAGGACAAGGAGATCGCCCGGCTCGAGGCGGCCTACACGGCAAACGTCGAAAAGGCTGGCGCGCGGGTGGTCAAGACGCGCGCCGAGTTCGAGGACGCCCACACCCTTAAGCTCGCGAGTGGCGAGAGGGTGCGGTCCAAATACGTGCTGATCGCCACCGGCGGCGCGCCGAACCACGGGGCGCCGATCCCCGGCATCGAACACGTGATTTCCTCGAACGAGGCCTTCCATCTTCCCTCGCTGCCCAGGCGCATCCTGATCCAGGGCGGCGGCTATATCGCGCTGGAATTCGCCTGCATCTTTGCCGGCTTCGGTTCCGATGTGACGGTGGTCTATCGCGGCGACAACGTGCTGCGCGGTTTCGATGACGACGTCCGCGCCCATGTCCGCAGCGAAATGGAAAAGGAAGGGATCACCATACTGACCGGCTGCACGGTCAAGTCGATCGACAAGCACGGCAAGGATTTCACCTCGCATCTGTCGAACGGCTCGAGCATCGGCTCGGACCGGGTGATGTTCGCGATCGGCCGGCATCCGAATGTCGCCAATCTCGGGCTTGAGAAGGCGGGCGTTGGCATCAATCCGGGCAATGGCGGTATAGCCGTCGACGGCTTCTCGCGCAGCTCGGTGCCGCACATCTACGCGATCGGCGATGTCACCCATCGGCTCAACCTGACGCCGGTCGCGATCCGCGAAGGACATGCCTTTGCCGATACGGTGTTCGGCAAGCGGCAGGTCCATGTCGATCACGCCAATGTCCCGACCGCGGTGTTTTGCCAGCCCGAGGTCGGCACCGTGGGGCTCACGGAAACGCAGGCACGCGCGCAATTCACCCATGTCGATATCTACAAGACGACCTTCAGGCCGATGAAGGCCACGATTTCGGGCCGCGACACCAGGATGCTGATGAAGCTGATCGTCGATGCCACCTCCGACCGCGTCGTCGGCTGTCACATCGTCGGCGACGGCGCCGCCGAAATGGTGCAGCTCATCGGCATCGCCGTGAAGATGAAAGCGACCAAGGCCGACTTCGACGCGACCATGGCGCTGCATCCGACCGCGGCCGAAGAGCTGGTGACGATGCATAACCCCACCGCGCGGCATGTGAGGCAGGCCGCGGAGTAGGGGGGCAGGGGCGTAGGATTGTCGAAGCGCTCGCTTTGTGTCCGATATGCCGAAAGCGCGATTGTCCGCTCAGCCTGTTTGCCCGCCGATAACAGGTTTTTGTCTCGCACCTTTGTATTCGGCAGACGCCCACAGCCATCCGCCCAGCATCACGGCCGTGGCCGCTCCGATCAGTTGCGCCACGATGAAGGCGAGCACCCCGCCTGGGGCGATTCCAGCGAATGTGTCGGAGAGCGCGCGTGCGATGGTCACAGCGGGATTTGCGAACGAGGTAGACGCCGTGAACCAGTAGGCGGAGGTGATGTAAAGGCCGACCGCATAAGGCGTGGCTGAGGGCGTCTTCGCCACGCAGCCCAATATCGTCAGCATCAAGCCAAACGTTGCGACGAACTCGGCAGCCCATTGACCCACGCCCACGCGCGCCGTGGTCGCGAATTGCCAAATGGGCAGCTCAAACATCGTGTGCGCGGCGAGGACCCCCGTCACGGCTCCTGCAAGTTGAGCCAGGATATAACCTCCTGCCAGAGGCCACGACAGTTCCCGTTTCAGGGCGAAGGCGAGGCTCACCGCGGGGTTCAAATGGGCTCCAGAAAGGGGACCAAAGACCAGGATGAGGACAACCAGGATGGCGCCCGTCGGGATGGTGTTGCACAACAGAGCAAGCGCGACGTTACCGCCCGACAGCTTTTGGGCCATGATGCCCGAGCCGACAACTGCCGCCAGCAGGAACGCCGTGCCGAGCCATTCGCAGAAAATGCGCCTTTCGCGCGACACCATCAGCTGTGTTCCGAGGTCTTGGTGGCACCTTCCATCTCACCGATATCCCGCAATTTGCCCTTGAGCGTCAGTCGGTCAAGAGAGCGCAGCGGAAGTGCGGTGAAGATGCCGATGCGCTGGTTCAGCAGTCGATAGGCTTCCTTGAAGGCCATCGAGACCTCCGCCGGAGAGCCTTTGGCCTCCGCCGGATCGGCAATCCCCCAGTGCGCCGTCATCGGCTGGCCGGGCCATACCGGGCAGGCTTCCGCCGCTGCGTTGTCGCAGACCGTGAAGACGAAATCGAATTTCGGCGCGCCGGCTTTGGCAAATTCATCCCACGACTTCGAGCGCAGGCCCGCCGTCTCGTAACCGAGGCTTTCGAGCAGCGCCCTTGCGCCGGGATTGACCTGGCCTTTTGGCTGGCTGCCGGCGCTGTAGGCGCGAAACGCCCCTTTGCCGATTCTGTTCAAAATCGCTTCGGCGATGATCGAGCGCGCCGAGTTGCCGGTGCAGAGGAACAGGACATTGTAGGATTGGCCGGCCATGCTTCACCGCTGCGAGCAGCAGGCAGCCGATTGCTGCGAGGCCACCTCGGGCATGCAACAGGCGCCTTCTTTTGCGTGCGCAACGCGCGCGTCGCGCTCGCCGCTGCCGTCGCCATAGGTGATGTTTTCTCCGGTGGTATGGAAGGTTTCCCAGGAGATGCCCGCTGGATCGTCAATCCAGGATTTTTCGGATTTGGCGTAGCAGCAGGCGGTCTGTCCCTGCTCGATGATGTTGCCACCCGCCTCGCGCAAGCGTCCGTAGACCTCGTGAAGTTCCTCCTGGCTCTCCACCTGGATGCCAAGATGATCAAGACCGGGTTTTCGCCCTCTGGTCGAGATGGCAAAGTTCACCCGCGGGTCATCGAGCATCCATTTCGCATAGTCGGACTTCAGGACGCTCGGCCGCATCGCGAACAGGGCCGAATAAAAGCCCACGGATCGCGAGAGATCGCTGACGGCGACATGCACGTGGAGACGCTTCATGGCATTTCCTTTCAGGCTGGCACTTTCGCGCGGCGACGGACCGGCTTGCATTGGGCGGCAGGCGTGCATGGAGCGCCACCGCAGCAATTCTCGGTCAGGAAGCCGAGGAGCGCATTCATCCTGTCGAACTGCGCTGCGTAGATCATGGAGCGGCCTTCACGACGGACGGTGACAAGTCCCGCCATGCGAAGCCGATCAAAATGGAACGTGAGCGTATTGGGCGGAAGGTCGAGCGCGCTGGCCACCGCACCTGCCGGCATCCCCTGCGGACCGGCCTGCACCAAGAGGCGGAACACATCCAGCCGATTGTCCTGGGCGAGCGCTGACAGCGCAGCCACGGCATCCATCTTTTCCATATTTCAACGAATATTGAATTAATGGCCGCCAGTCAAGGGCGGTTTGGCGATGAGTATGATCGCGCATCGGCTAAAGTCGAAACCAGGGCAGAGTGAGATAGACACACGCGATCATCGAGAAGGCGGGAACCAACCATACCCAACCTGACCAGCTAAACGTCCGGATCCAACGCACCGGCAACACTACGGCGGCCAAGCCGAACCCTAGTGCTCCAACTGCAGCCGATGCAGCCCACCCGTACCAATAAATCGCAGGAGCAAGAAACCCCATCGCAGGGTCGGCCACGTCTCGCGAATGATGCGTGCCCGCGAGCACGATGCCGAGCGATGGGAAAACGGTGAAAAGAGCAAGGTCCTTTGCGAGTGCGACCACATAGAGGAGGGCAAACGTGGTCCCGAATGCGAATGCAAAGCGGCGGAACGGCGCTGATGATGTCATGAGCCGAAACCCATGATGTTGTTGGCGACGTGACCGGACAGAAAGCCCCACCAAATGATGAAGGCAAGTATCGAGGTGAGCGCCGTGCGCGTCTGAGCAGGTTCCTTGGCAAGCGGCCGTCGCCAGCAAACCCAGTAGGCCGGCAACAACGCTAATCCGATAGCTGCGAAGTGTTCCTTGAGGTCGAAGAAGCCTAGGACGTGCCAGTGACCCGCGCGCTCTAACTCGGGCCGCACATCCACACGGAAATAAAGGTAGATGATCCCCCCGAGCAAGGTGGAAACCGTATACAGGACGACAACGGCGTCGGCGAACGGGGCCGTGGGTACCGAACGAAAGCGGCCCAAGAACGAGGCGGGCCGCGCGTCGGCCGATGCCCAAGCCGCCAAAGTCTGGTGAGTTATCGCGCCGAGCAGTGCGACTGCGATCAATCCGTGGATGATCAGAAGAGCTGTCGCCAGAACCTCACTCCCGTAAACGACCCCTTCCTGTTTACTTGAAGAGTTCCTCGCTCCCAAATGGCTCTGCGGACCACGGGCGGAACCGGTTGAGAGTGAATTTCGTCTTCTGGCCCGGTTGGACATCGACAAGCACGTAATTGTACTCCTCCTGCGGAGCCTGGCCCTTCCAGTAAAGGTCCTGCGGATAGTCAGCGGGCACCTTGATGCTCGTGCGACCGGGAAGGATTGGGTCTTGTTCTGCGCCCCCACCGCCCAGCATCAGATACTTCACCCCGTCCACGTCGTAGATTTCCGTGGTGTGGACGTGCCCGTTCAGCACGACGACCTCCATGTCCTTGGCATACGGCGCAATCACCTTGTGCGGATTGTCGGGGGCCGGGATCGGGCCCAAGCCAGACCGCGCAAACACCGGATAGTGGAAGACGATAAAGGCCTTGCGAATGCCAGCGGCCTTGGCTTCGTCCATCCACTTCTGGAGCTGTGTCATCTGTTCGGCATACTTTGGCCGATCAGCGTCCCAAAGCGAAGGCGAACGGTAGTCATACTTGCCGCTCCACAGATAGATAAAGCGGGTACCTTTGAAGTCGAATTTGTAAATGAGGTTTTCCGGCGTCACGCCGAATTTCTTCAAATACGGCACGGCCGAAAGAACGCCCTCGATCTTCGGGTCGGCCCACACCTCGTGATTGCCCACGCTCATGAAAAACCGCCCATCTAGCCCGGCTGCGCGCATCTCGTCATCTGGCGCGGGCAGCTTCTTCAACATGGTATCGTTCACACGCTTCCAGTATGGACTGTCGCTGACGGTCAAGCCCTGATTGCCCCACCATACGGCGTCACCGCTATTGACCACAAATTTGGCGCGACCGGACTGGACGTCCTTCACGATTTCACGCGTCACCCATTCGCCGCCCTGGAGCCGGAACATCGTGCGGTGCACGCCGGGAAGGAGCTTCACGTCCTCAACGGATGCCTCTGTCACCCACCCTTTATCGACCGTCAGTGTCATGACTTCCGTCTTGGACGCGAACGGCATGACCACCTTGATCAGCTCTTTTGTGGCCGGATCGAAGATCATCTTCACATCCCTCGCCACAACGGCTTCGGCAACCTTCTCCGGCATGACCAGCCCGAACATCTCAACGAAGAACTTGTTGAGGTCCGGCTGCCCTTCCTTCAGCGGGAGGTACATCATCGGTCTGGTGTCGCCGACCGCAGCGAATGAAAACGGGGCCCCTTCGGTAGACGGTGCTTGCGCGGTTGTTGTTTGCGCCTGCGCATTGGCAACGAGCTGCACGGAGAATGCTGGCAGCGCCGCAAGTGCGCTGAGAACAAGGCGACGACTTGGATCGTTAGGCCGTTGTGACGGCATGATGATCACCCGCTGATTTGAGAAGCAATGCGCCACCGCACCGTTTTCGCGGCTCGTAGAAAGCGTATCGGCGAGCAACCCACGTCTCTTGATGTAAATCAAACGCCAATAAGCAGGACTTGCATAAAATCTAAATGTCCTTCAAGGAGTTATGCGCGCTTGAGAGCCCGCGTGGAAACGCTACGCGGCGCGGTCGCGCTGGCCCGTCACCCGCGATGAAGCGCCGTCTGTCGGCTTTCCTCAACGCGGCGTTCCGACCAGCGGCGGGGGCGTTCCTTGCGGAAATGACGCATTTCCCGGCTCGGGCGAGTCCAGCTTCTGAAGTGCAATCTTTGCTCTTTCATAACCCGTGGCGGCTGCTTTTTCGAACCATTTGCGTGCCTCGGTCCTGTCCTGGGTGACGCCTCTTCCGTCGAGGTAGAGATTGCCGAGATTGGTCATGCCGACGGCGTTGCCTGCCGCGGCAGCTTTTTCGTACCATTTGCGGGCTTCGACCAAATCCCTGGGCACTCCGTTGCCCATTTCGTGCATATAGCCGACGCTTACCATGCTGTCGCTGTGACCTGCCGCGGCCGCTTTCTCGAACCATTTGCGTGCTTCGGTGAAATCCTTAGGCACACCAATTCCGTCGCGATAGAGCACGCCGAGGTTTTTCATTCCGAAGACGTTGCCGGCCGCCGCCGCCTTTTCATACCATTGGCGGGCAACCGTCTCGTCCTGGGCGACGCCGTATCCCCTGTCGTAGAGGAAACCGAGATTGACCATGGCGCCCGAATGGCCTGCGGCGGCCGCCTTCTCAAACCATTTGCGAGCCGTGGCGTAGTCCGGCGGCGCGCCGTAACCGTTCTGGTAGAACAGGCCAAGACTGTTCATCGCGTCGGAATTGCCGCCCGCTGCCGCCTTCTCGAACCATTTGCGTGCTTCGGTGAAATCCTTAGGCACACCAATTCCGTCGCGATAGAACACGCCGAGGTTTCTCATTCCGAAGACGTTGCCGGCCGCCACCGCCTTCTCAAACCATTTGCGGGCCGTGGCGTAGTCCGGCGGCGCGCCGTAACCGGTCTGGTAGAAGAGGCCAAGACTGTTCATCGCGTCGGAATCGCCGCCGGCCGCTGACTTCTCGAACCATTTGCGTGCCTCGGTGGGATCCTTCGCGACACCGATGCCATCTCGATACAGGACGCCCATATTTGCCATGCCGGTGGTGTTGCCGGCGGCGGCCGCCCGCTCATACCATCTGCGGGCCTCGGTGAGATCCTGCGCACCACCATTGCCTTTCTCGTACATGAAGCCGAGATTGACCATGGCGATGGCATCGCCCGCATTGGCAGACTTCTCGAGCGACCGGCGCGTGTCGTTGGAGCCGGAAGCTGCCGCCGATTTGGGAATGTCCTGGACAGGCGCGTCCGGCTGATGCGATGCAGTCAAACCCGGTGGCGGGACGAAAAAGAAATCACCATCGATCGGGGAAGACGACACCCATGGCTGCTGCTCACCTCCGGTTGCTCGCTTCACCGCCAGTCCGACCTGGTTGAAGGTCTGGAATATGTCGAGCCCGGGACGGCGAACCGTGCTGGCGAGCGCTCTCGTATAGGGGCTGTTGACGTCACCGTCCTGCGCCACGCTGCCCGGCTGCGTCGCGTAGGAAATCAGCGTCCCTTCCGGCGCTCGCATCTGGGCGAGGCCGCCTTGGGCCGCGCGCAAGCCTCCCACGCCAAACGGGTTGTTTCGGCAGGCATCGAGGATGACGAGATTGAGTTTGGTTCGCGAACCCTGCATCTGGCGCAGGACGACATTGACATCGACCATCTCGAAATCGACGTCGGCTTCGCGGGTTGGATTGGCATTGACCGGCACCAGGAAGTTCGAACCATTCACCTGAACGCCGTGACCGGCGTAAAAGAACAGGGCGACGTCGGCGCCCTGAATCGATCGCCCGAAATTTTGCACGGCCCGGTCCAGGCCGGCCTTGTCCAGGTCGAGCTGCGGGCCGTTGCCGACCAGCATGAATCCGAGGTCCCGCATCGTCGTGGCGATGAGGGCGGCGTCGTTTTTCGGGTTATCGAGGCGCGTGACATTCTGGTAGGCGGAATTTCCGACGACCAGCGCAATGCGTTTCTCCGCGCAAGCGGAGCCGGCGGAGAGACTTAGGCAAAAAGCGGTCAGAACGACGAAGCAAAGCGTGCGCATCGAAATTCCCGAAAGAGCCATTTATCCATCTCGCTCTTGGCGAAAGCGTCGCGCGGGAAACGTCGGCGCTCTGTGAGATGCTTCACATAGCTTATACGACCGTACCCCGGCAGAAGGGGAGACGGAAACGATCGATGGCAGGCATGTGAGGGGGTGGCGGATCGCCGGCGGATTGGGGGTGCGGCAGCGCAACTGCCTGTTGCCTATCTCTGGTTGTACTTGTGCAGGACATCCCAAAAGGAGAGTGACAAGGATCAGCCTGCCGTACGATCATTGCAGGGCTATCGCATAGTCGGCCAGAGTCGCGGGTTGCTAAAGCTAGGGGGCGTCCCATTGACACCAGCCTTGAGAGTGTCAGCAGCGCCTTGATCCAGGTCGACGAACTGCAATGCCGTTGGAGATGCTCATTGGGTCGAATCGCCACCGGCCAAGTGTGCGTTCCACACCAGCATTCGCGTGTTGGGCCGGCCGCACATCGCCAACGAGGATGAAAAAGAGTAAAAAGGCACTGGTGCACGGAAAAGATTCGTGAAATCGCCCTCGGATCGCAAAACAAAGACGTCCTCTGGTCGGAAAGCGCGCACGCGCACGGTCATCGCGTTCGTCCTCCTGTTCCTCCTTCTTGGCGTTGGCGGCTATTTCGCTGTCACTTTCAATAATCTTCGCGAGCGCGTTGCCACGATCCAGACCCAGTCGGCGTTGCAGGAAATCGGTGATGCCAAGGACCTCGGCGAGGCGCTCAAACGGCATCCCCAGAACAGGGTCTTGCTCACGATCCAGAAGGTCGCGAAGGCCGCAGAGGAAACCAACGCTGCTGCGGACAAGTTGCTCGGCGAAATCGAACCGCCGTCGCTTTCGAGGCCGATCGATTACGTCAAGGCAAGCCGCAACGATCTCGACGCATTTCGTGCCGATTTGAAGGTGACGGAAGCCAAAGCGAGCGCATTCGCCTCGCAATATCTTGCGCTTCTCAAGGGCGAGCGCGGCGAGGTGGAGCGCTTCGCGTTCTCGCAAAATGTCGGCAAGGAGGGGCTGTCGCGGATTTTGGACAATCTCGACCGGCGGCAGGCGGAGGCCGCGGCGGTGATGTCCAAAGTATCCGCATCCCGCGCCGAATATTATCGCGCTTATGAAAAATATGTCGCGATGCTCGAAGGCGAGCTCGGCGCCTTCAAGATCGTCAACGGCGAGTTCATCTTTCCGATCCAGCGCACGGTGGACCGCTACAACGCGGCGGCGCAGGCCATGACGGCCGCGGCAAAGCGTGTCGCCGAATCCGAAGAAGAGCGAAAGAGATTGGCGCAATCGCAGCGGGAAGGCTGGATGCAGCTTGCCGGGAAATGAGTACATGCGCCGCGCCAACGCCAAACCCCCCGCATCGCCGGATACGACGAGCGCAGGTGGCTATGGGTCCCCCTGAGTTCACAGGGACGACGGCGGGGGCGTGCTGTTCGGCCCTTATCCGTCCGCCTCCAGCCACTCCGCCGTGCCCCGCCACAGCGTGTCGCGGTGCTCGGGGCGGAAAAAGCCGAGATGGCCGATTGTCGTCGCGCCGATATCGCCAGGGGAGATGGTGATGATTTCCGCCTTCGTCGACGTGAATCCCGAGCAGAGAAGTTCTACCGTCGGGCGCGTCGCCCAGGGATCGTCGGACAGGCATAGCGCGCGCAACGCGCCCTTGTAGTTGGCGAAGTTGGAAAGCGTCTTGAGCTCGCGATCGTCGAACAGATAGCGTTTGCTCATCACCCAGCGCACCCATTGCTCGAACACGCCTTTCGGCAGGTCCTCGCCCAATCCGGTCCAGGCCGGCGCATAGCCGAGCGTCCGGGTGAGGGGCCTGCCGACCAGGTTCAGGTACGCCAACACCCGATAGCGCTCGGGCGACGCCATCAGCCGCCAGTAGGCGGCTTGCGCGGCGATCAACAGCGCGCGGGAAACTTCGGCGTTGTTGGAAAGCAGTCCCAGCGCCTGGCCGCCGAAGGAGTGGCCGACATAATTGAGCGGCAGGTTGTTGTAGCGCCCACGCATCCATGCGACCGCGGCGGTGACGTCAAGCGCGGCCCAGTCCGCCATCGTAGCCTTGAAGCCGACCAGCGACTTCGGCTGGTTGTAGCCGGTCACCGCGCGCTGCCGGGAATCGCCGATGCCCCGGTAGTCGTAGGTCAGCACCGCGCAGCCGCGCCGCGCGAGGTAACCGGCAAAACCGCGATAGATCTTGCGCGGCACCGCGGTGGCCGAGTTGATCAGGACGGCATGATGCCTTGCGCCCGTGCGGGGCAAAAACAGTGTCGCGCCGAGCAGATATCCGTCCGCGGCCGGAAAGGTGATGTCGTCGCTAAAAACGTCGTCCGGCGCGGCCCCTGCCATCGCGATTTCCCCCTGCACTCGCGACTTCGCTAGGCGGTGGATTTGACATTCGCTTCACTATCCCCGCGAGTCCCGCATAGCGAATGTCAAATCCAAAACCGCACTAGAAGACTATATTTGCTGGTGCCCCTTTGGTTCCGACATTCGTAAACGAGCTCGCTACAATACAATACGAATGTCAGAACCGGACACTGGCCAGATGCGAATTCGGCTTGTGCCGCAACGGTTTGTCAAGGAAGCCGTGGCAAAGGCTCTAATTGCACATTAAGTTATCGCTACTGGCGGTGCTGGATCAGCCTGTGTATAACGCGGCCGCATCGTCTCATGCCGATAAGTGGCGGTTTTTACTCAGGAGTTGATTGATGTCCGAGCGGTGGACACCCGACGGCTGGCGCACCAGGCCGGTGCTGCAGATGCCCCAATATCCGGATGCGAAGGCATTGGCGGATGTCGAGGCGCAGCTTGCGAGCTTTCCGCCGCTGGTTTTTGCAGGTGAGGCCCGCAACCTGAAAAAGGCGCTGGCGCGGGTAGCCGCCGGCGAGGCCTTCCTGCTGCAGGGTGGCGATTGCGCGGAGAGCTTTGCCGAACACGGCGCCAACAACATCCGCGACTTCTTCCGGGTGTTTCTGCAAATGGCGGTTGTTCTGACCTATGCCGGCGCAGTGCCGGTGGTGAAGGTCGGCCGCATCGCCGGGCAATTCGCCAAGCCGCGATCTTCGCCGACGGAGAAGGTCGACGGCGTCGAACTGCCGAGCTATCGCGGCGACATCATCAATGACATCGCGTTCACGACGCAGGCGCGCACCCCCGATCCGCAGCGCCAGTTGATGGCGTACCGACAGTCGGCGGCCACGCTCAATCTGTTGCGCGCCTTCGCCACCGGCGGCTTTGCCAATCTCGGCAGCGTGCACCAGTGGATGCTCGGCTTCCTGAAGGATTCTCCGCAGTCGCGGCGTTACAAGGAACTCGCCGACCGGATTTCGGAGGCGCTGAATTTCATGCGCGCCTGCGGGCTCGATCTCGAAAGCCACCCTGAACTGCGCGCGACCGATTTCTACACCAGCCACGAGGCGCTCTTGCTCGGCTACGAGCAGGCCTTCACGCGCGTCGATTCCACGACCGGCGACTGGTACGCCACTTCGGGCCACATGCTCTGGATCGGCGACCGCACCCGCCAGCTCGACCATGGCCATGTGGAATATTTCCGTGGCATCAAGAATCCGATCGGATTGAAGTGCGGGCCATCGCTTAAAGCCGACGAACTTCTCAAGCTGATCGACGTGCTCAACCCGGACAACGAACCCGGGCGACTGACGCTGATCAGCCGCTTCGGCGCGGAAAAGGTTGGCGATTTCCTGCCGCCAATGATCCGCGCCGTGCAGCGGGAAGGGCGCGTGGTGGTCTGGTCGTGCGACCCGATGCACGGCAACACCATCACCTCGACCTCAGGCTACAAGACCCGCCCCTTCGACCGCGTCCTGTCGGAGATGAGGTCGTTCTTCTCGGTCCACGCCGCGGAAGGTACCCATGCCGGTGGCGTGCATCTGGAAATGACCGGCCAGGACGTCACCGAATGCATCGGCGGCGCGCGGGCGATTACGGACGAGGACCTCAACGACCGCTATCACACGGTTTGCGATCCCCGCCTCAATGCCGAGCAGTCGATCGACATGGCATTCCTGATCGCCGAATTGCTCAAGCAGGAGCGGGCCGGCAAGGTCAAGCCGATGCCGGCCGCGGCAGGGCTTTAAAACCTTGCTGCGGCTCTGGCGAGCCACGATCAATACGCGCAACGGCCTCGCCTTTGCGATTCGCTCCGAACAGGCGATTCGCGAAGAACTCGTGGCTCTCGTGCTCTCCTTGCCGCTGGCCTGGCTGATCGGCACGACCACGATGCGCCGCATCGAACTGATCGCCGCCGTCGTCATGGTGCTGATCGTGGAACTGCTCAATACCGCGATCGAAAAGCTCGCCGATCGGCTCACCACCGACCACGATCCGCAGATCGGGCGGGTCAAGGACATGGGTTCGGCGGCGGTCGGCGTCGCACTGGTCACCGCGGGCCTGTTCTGGTTGTTCTCGATCGCCGAGCGCATGGGCGCGATCTAAATCATGCAATTGCGGTTTGCCCGCGCGCGAGGCAGGATTCAAGGCGGGATTAAAGGCACGATTAAAGTCACGACCATGCCATGAGCGAACGCGCCAATCAGTTTTCGATCACGCTGGCCCAGTTGAACCCGACGGTCGGCGATGTCGCGGGCAACGCCGAGAAGGTGCGCGCCGCCCGCGCGCGCGGCCGCGCCGATGGCGCCGATCTCGTGGTCTTGCCGGAACTCTTCATCGCCGGCTATCCACCGGAAGACCTGGTCTTAAAGCCAGCCTTTCAATCGGCCTGCCGTGCCGCGGTCGAGGATCTTGCGCGGGAAACCGCCGACGGCGGCCCGGCGCTCCTGGTCGGGACGCCTTGGGTCGAAGACGGCAAACTCTACAACGCCTGCGCGCTTCTCGACGAAGGCCGCATCGCGGCGATCCGCTTCAAGGTCAATCTGCCGAACTACGGCGTGTTCGACGAAAAGCGCGTATTTGCGCGCGGGCCCGTCCCCGGCCCCGTGCCGGTCCGGGGCGTGCGGGTGGGGGTTCCGGTCTGCGAGGACACCTGGCTTGAGGAATCCGAAGACTACGAGAATGTCGTGGAATGCCTGGCCGAGACGGGCGCGGAACTTCTGGTGGTGCCGAACGGTTCGCCATATGCGCGCGACAAGGGCGACATTCGCCTTTCGATCTCGGTCGCGCGCGTGACCGAAAGCGGTCTGCCGCTGGTCTATCTCAATCAGGTCGGCGGGCAGGACGAGCTCGTTTTCGATGGCGCCTCGTTTGTCTTGAACGCCGATCTGTCGGTGGCGGCGCAGCTGCCGGCCTTTGAGGAGAACATCACGACCCTGCGCTGGACTCGGGGTGAAAACGGCTGGCGCTGCGAAGGCCCGATCGCGCCTTTGATCGAAGGCGACAAGGCTGATTATGCGGCTTGCGTGCTGGGCTTGCGCGACTACGTCAGCAAGAACCGCTTTCCAGGCGTGCTGCTTGGCATTTCCGGCGGCATCGACTCCGCGCTGTGCGCGGCGATCGCGGTCGACGCATTGGGTAAAGATCGCGTGCGCGGCGTCATGCTGCCGTTTCGTTTCACCGCACAGGTCTCGCTTGATGACGCGGCAAGCCTCGCGACAAATCTTGGCATCCGCTACGAGGTGCTGCCGATTGCGAAGGCGGTCAACGGCTTTGAGGAAATCCTGTCCGCGCCTTTCGCCGGGCTGCCGCGCGACATCACGGAGGAAAACCTGCAGGCGCGCACGCGCGGCACGCTGTTGATGGCGATTTCCAACAAGACCGGCGCGATGGTGGTCACTACCGGCAACAAGTCGGAGATGTCGGTCGGCTACGCCACGCTCTATGGTGACATGAACGGCGGCTTCAATCCGATTAAGGATATCTACAAGACGGAGGTCTTCCGCCTGTCGCGCCTGCGCAATGAGTGGAAGCCCCCTGGCGCGCTCGGACCCGCGGGTGAAGTCATTCCACCCGGCATCATCGCTCGGCCGCCGACGGCGGAATTGCGCGAAAACCAGACCGACCAGGATTCGCTACCGCCTTACGATGTGTTGGATGCGATTCTGGAGCGGCTGGTCGAGCGCGAGGAGCCGCTCGCAGCCATCATCGCCGGAGGTTTTGATCGGGAAGTGGTGGCGCGGGTCGATCGCCTGCTCAACATCGCCGAATACAAGCGGCGGCAGGCTGCGCCGGGGGTCAAGGTGACCAGCCGTAATTTCGGACGCGACCGCCGCTACCCCATCACCAACAAGTTTCGCGATGAAGGACGGCCACAAGCAAAGCCCGATGACACGCTGATCTCGCGCGGCGCCAGCGGATCGGCTGAGGCGTTTGACGGATAGGGCGAAGACCGATTTCCAGCGGCTAGCGCGCCGGGATGAAGGTCGGTCCCACCGAGCGGATCGTCTTGTTGTCCGGTGTCGCGCCGGAGGTTGCCGCAGCAGTGCTTGCGGCTGGTGCGGGCGTCGGAGCCGGGTCCGGCGCGGGGACGGCTGCTGTACTGCCTTTCTTGCCCTGGACCGGCGTCGATTTCGCGATCGGCCGCGACATCTTTTTCGCGCTCTCTTCGGTGACGATGATATCACCCTGCTGTTCGGCGGCGGCCTTGTCGTCGATGCTCTTGAGCGCATCGGACCAGGTCTGGCCCGCGGCCTTGCAGGAGCAGGACGGATTGAATTCCTGGCGGAAGCGGAAGGCATTCGGCAAGGACGAATAGAGCTGACCGCTGATCGACACCGCCTGGTTCATGTCTTCGCCGGGGTTGCGATAGGAGTAGAGGCTCGCCTCAGTCGCCGGGCATTGCGCCTTGCAGGTTCTGTCGTCGTCCGGAAAACGGGCCGGAACGGTGGCGAACGAGATCGGGAAAAAAGCGCCGTCACAGGAGCGGACGCAGACGGTGCGATAGGTGCCTGACGGCGGACCGAGATCGGCCGGCGGCGTCATCGGAGCGGTGTTGTTTCCGAACAGGTTGCTCAAAAAGTTACCCGGTCCCTGCATCTGCTGCACGGCGTTGGCATATTGCTGACCGCAATTGTTCTGGGCCAGGGCCACAAGCACCGAGCGGCGCTGGTTTTCGCGATCGCTGCCGCCGAGGCCGCCGCTACGCAGCCGCTCGAGGCTGGTGGTGATCTGATCCAGGTTGGCGCGCATTTGCTGAATCTGATTGTTCACCGGACCGCATTGTGCCGACTGATTGTTGAAAAGCGAGAAAAAGCCGGAACTGTCGCAACCCATCCGCTTGGCCTGCAACGTGATGCGATCGAGTTCGCCCTGCTGCTTGGAGGCGGCCTCCTGATAGCGACGGATTTGCTCGTCCTTGGCCGGGTCGCCGCCGCCGCCGCGGTCGACCGCTGCCATTTGAGCCTCAAGCCGCACGCAGATCGGATTGGCTGCCGGTGCCTGAGATGGCGGCGGAGGGCTGACCTGCGCGCGTGCAGGTCCGCCGAGCATCGAGCAAAGCAGCACGGCACAGGTCAGGATCGATCTGGATCGACAGGCAATCAAGATTTCAGGCATATCCGGCCAATTGAGGGGCGACCTGCGCAGGTTCTGGATCAAGGCGCGGCGAGGCGCCGCCGATTTCGGGTTCCTGCACAAATTGCCCCAAGCTCATTTCAGGAACGTTGTATCGAAAAGCGACGCCCGAAAGAAGCGATTTGCGCGTGCTCCGTTTCTTCAAATTCGCATCATAAGCTGCTGCGAACTATCGCGAACTTCGAAAACCGGCACTTGCGCTCTCCATTACCTTCGTCTTCTGGCAGCGTCACGTCGTTTCCGGGGCGCGAGTGTGGCGGGATTGGTTCTTGCCGGGGCTGATGGTCTACCGCTCGCAGGTAATCGCGATGTATTCGTTGCAGCCCGCCCGACGGCAATTGTCGCTCGCCTTGGCAACCGTGCCGGTTATCTCATCCGGGTCAACTCGCCTGTAGGCCGTGGCCTCGGCGAAATTCCGCGACTTGCAATAGGAATGAGCGGCGTGGGCGCCGCATTTGTCGCCCCGGGCGAGGCATTGATCGACGCCGTAGCCGTCCGCCGGATTGGAAATGATAAAAACGCGAGTATCGGCCCTGACCGCCGAAGCCGCGAGCAGAAAAATACAGGCCAAAACTGCTGAAACGAATCGCATGTGGCACCGATGGTGAGGGGACGCCCTCATAAGGCAGGCCCGACGCTTAAACAATGGTTAACCAGCGTTCTCGCGGCGGTTTCATGGCCGAAATCGGCCCTAGAGCATGATCCGGACCGGAACGGCCGCGTTAGCGCAAAGTGGAAACCGGTTTTCCGAAAAGATCATGCTCAAACAAAGAGATGAGATCATGATGCGATTCCACTTAATCGCATCGTGATCTGGCGCCGGACCGTCCGGCCCCTTGACGCGGCTGCCCATGCTGGCCCAAGGTGAATTTCATGTACGGTTTCCTCGCCATCTGCGGCATTTGCCGCGAGATTATGAGCTAGCGATTCGCTGGCTGAGGCCGTCTTTTCTCACCTGAGATCATTGGACGCCCGGCCGGCACTGTCCCGGCTCTCGCACCCGCATCCCGGTGCGGCACGCTCGTTTTGCGGATGCGAGAGCCGAAGGGACACTGGCAAGAGATTAATATTCTGGTGCCGCTTTTCGATTTTAAGTTCCTGATCGAATTCGCGGAGCCTTGGGTAGGAACTTCAGATCGGCGGCACCAATAACGGGAATTCCATGGAACTGCGCCTTTACGATACGTTGACCAGGGAAAAGCGCGTTTTCACGCCGCTTAATCCCGCCAATGTGCGCATGTATGTCTGCGGGCCGACCGTCTACGACTTCGCCCATATCGGCAATGCGCGCCCCCTCATCGTGTTCGATGTGCTGTTCCGCCTGTTGCGGCACCTCTATGGCGAGGCTCACGTCACCTACGTCCGCAACATCACCGACGTCGACGACAAGATCAACGACCGTGCGGTGCGCGATTTTGCGGGCCTGCCGCTGAACGAGGCGATCCGCAAGGTCACCGAACAGACGGAGAAACAATTCCACGAGGACGCCGACGCGCTCGGCTGCCTGCCTCCCACCGTCGAACCGCGCGCCACCGAGCATATCGCCGAAATGCGCGAGCTGATCGAGAAGCTGGTAGCCGGCGGCTTCGCCTATGTCGCCGAAGACCACGTGCTGTTCTCGCCGCAGGCGATGAATGCGGCCAACTCAGTGTTGCCGCGCTATGGCGCGCTCGCCAACCGCTCGCTGGACGAGATGATTGCGGGTGCTCGCGTCGATGTCGCACCCTACAAGCGCGATGCGACCGATTTCGTGCTGTGGAAGCCGTCCAAGCCGGGCGAGCCGTCATGGCCGTCGCCGTCGGGCATCAGGGTCGAGGGCCGTCCGGGCTGGCACATCGAGTGCTCGGCGATGTCGTGGAAGCATCTCGGAAAACAGTTCGACATTCACGGCGGTGGCATCGATCTGGTGTTTCCGCATCACGAGAACGAGCTGGCGCAATCATGCTGCGCGTTCCACGAAAATCGCATGGCGAATTTCTGGATGCACAACGGTTTTCTGCAGGTCGAAGGCGAGAAGATGTCGAAGAGCCTCGGCAACTTCGTCACGATCAGGGAACTGCTTGCAGATTGGCCCGGTGAGGTGCTGCGCCTCAACATGTTGAAGACACATTACCGCTCGCCGATTGACTGGACTCTGAAGGGATTAGAAGAAAGCTCGAAAATCTTAGATGGATGGTACGATTTTATTGGAGATTGCGAGCCTGCTCCAACTTCGGATCATTCCTTCGTGGAAGCGTTGAGAGATGATCTAAACACGCCTTCCGCGATTGCTCGCCTTCATCAAATTTCGCATCCTCCTGTCGCGGGCAGAATGATGGCCGGTGTGACTATGCTCGGAGATCGAACCGGCACGGACGCCGCCGCGCATCTAAAATCTTCAGCGATCTTGGTCGGTTTGTTGCTACCAACTAACTCCGAACGAAAGGCAAAAAATATTGCCACATCAGGAGTAGATTCTTCGGCAGTTGAGCTGCTTTTGGCTGCTCGCACCGCCGCACGCGCCCGGAAGGACTTCAAAGAATCCGACCGTATCCGTGACGAGCTTGCCGCGATGGGTGTCGTCATCAAGGATTCCAAGGAAGGCACCACGTGGGAGATCGCGCGATGACAGAGCGGCAAGCTTCACCCTCTCCCCTTGCGGGAGAGGGTGCCGAGCGCAAAAAGCGCGAGGCGGGTGAGGGGGTGCGCTCCCTCACGAAGGTCGCGCGCAAATTGCGATCGCAAATGACCGATGCCGAAAGGAAGTTGTGGTTTGCCTTGAGGGATCGTCGGTTCGAGGCATTCAAGTTTCGACGCCAGGTCCCTATCGGACCGTACTTAGCCGACTTCCTCTCCGCAGACTCGATGCAACCCCTCACCCGACGTCTCGCTTACGCTCGACGTCACCCTCTCCCGCAGGGGGAGAGGGGAAGAGAGGGGCCGCACAATGAGGCAACAGTGGACGTCACCCTCTCCTGCAGGGGGAGAGGGCAGGAAAGGGGAGATCGCGCCGTGAGCCGCCCTGAAACACCGTTTCCAAGACACTGGCGTTACTACATCGTTTTGAAATGGACTGTGATCACCGCCGCGGTGGTGATCGCGCTCAAACTATTCGAGGCTTGGTAATCATGTTTTTTTTGAAAGCATCCCGTGCGCGGCGCTCGCCTCTTTCGCTCCTTCCCCCCTTGTGGGGGAGGGTTGGGGAGGGGGGTGTCCGCGGAACGAACGCCGATGCTACCCCCCTCCCGGCACCGCTACGCGGCGCCGACCTCCCCCACAAGGGGGGAGGTAGCAAGCGAGATGTTTAAAGAAGATGGGACAGGCCCTGCCAAAGGTCGCGCTGCGGCCGTATCTCGCGCAAGACGCGCCGGTGCTGGCGGCGATTTTTGCTGCCAGCATCGAAGAACTGACCGGCGACGACTACAGCGAGACGCAGCAGCAGGCCTGGGCTGGTGCAGCCGATGACGAGGACAAATTTGGCAAGCGCCTTGCCTCTGCCCTCACACTCGTGGCCACGCTGGAGGGATCGCCGGTGGGATTCGCCTCGCTGAAAGGTGCCGATCACATCGACATGCTCTACGTGCATCCGGCCGCGGTCGGGCAGGGTGTGGCGGCGTCGCTTTGTGACGCGCTGGAAAAGCTGGCGCAGGGACGCGGCGCAAAAAACCTCACCGTGGACGCCAGCGACAACGCGGCGGAATTTTTTGCAAGGCGCGGCTATGAGGCCATGCAGCGCAACACCGTCTCGGTCGGCGGCGAGTGGCTTGCCAATACCACGATGCAGAAAAAGCTGGACGATGCCAAAAGGCCGGGGGCACCGAGATGACTCGCGAGCGCCTGTATTTGTTCGATACCACGCTGCGCGACGGCGCGCAGACCAACGGCGTCGATTTCACGCTGCACGACAAGCGATTGATCGCCAAGATGCTCGACGAACTCGGCATCGATTATGTCGAGGGCGGATATCCCGGCGCCAATCCCACCGACACCGAATTTTTTGGCAAAAAGCCGAAACTTGCTCACGCCCGCTTCACGGCCTTCGGCATGACACGCCGGCCCGGCCGCTCCCCGTCGAACGATCCGGGTCTGGTGGCGCTTCTCGAAGCCAAAGCTGACGCGGTCTGCTTCGTTGCCAAATCATCGGCCTATCAGGTGCGCGTGGCGCTCGAAACGACCAACGAGGAAAACCTCGCCTCGATCCGCGACAGCGTGAAGGCCGCAAAGAAGGCCGGGCGCGAGGTCATGCTCGACTGCGAGCATTTCTTCGACGGCTACAAGGAGGATCCGCAGTTCGCGCTGGCTTGCGCGAAAGCAGCCTATGATTCCGGCGCGCGCTGGGTGGTGTTGTGCGATACCAACGGCGGCACCATGCCGCACGAGATCGAAGCCATCGTCACCGAGGTGATCAGGCACATTCCCGGTGATCATGTCGGCATTCACGCCCATAATGATACCGAGCAGGCGGTAGCCAATTCGCTCGCGGCGGTGCGCGCGGGCGCGCGCCAGATCCAGGGCACGCTCAACGGTCTGGGCGAGCGCTGCGGCAACGCCAATCTGTGCTCGCTGATTCCGACCTTGCGGCTCAAGCGTGAATTTTCCGACCGCTTCGAAATCGGCGTGATGGAAGACAAGCTTGCGACCTTGATGAAGGTCTCGCGCACGCTCGACGACATGCTCAACCGCGCGCCGAACCGCCACGCGCCATATGTCGGCGAAAGCGCGTTCGTGACCAAGACCGGCATTCACGCCTCCGCTGTTCTCAAGGACCCGCAAACCTATGAACATGTCGTGCCGGAAGCCGTGGGAAATCACCGCAAGGTTTTGGTGTCCGATCAGGCCGGCCGCTCGAACGTGATCGCCGAACTCGACCGTGCCGGCATTTCCTATGACAAGAACGATCCGAGACTGGCGCGTCTGGTCGAGGAAATGAAGGATCGCGAGGCGGCAGGCTACGCCTATGAATCCGCCAACGCGTCGTTCGATCTTTTGGCGCGGCGCACCCTTGGCCGGGTAGCGGAATATTTCCGGGTCGAGCAATTCGACGTCAACGTCGAACAGCGCTACAACGCCGTCGGCCAGCGCGTCACCGTGGCCATGGCCGTGGTCAAGGTCGATGTCGATGGCGAAAAGCTGATCTCGGCGGCCGAAGGCAATGGTCCGGTCAATGCGCTCGACGTAGCGCTGCGCAAGGACCTCGGCAAATACCAGAAGTACATTGAAGGCCTGAAGCTCATCGACTATCGCGTGCGTATCCTCAATGGTGGCACGGAAGCGGTGACGCGGGTGCTGATCGAAAGCGCGGACGAGAAGGGCGAGCGCTGGACTACGATCGGGGTATCGCCCAACATCATCGACGCCTCGTTCCAGGCGCTGATGGACTCGATCATCTACAAGCTGGTGAAATCCGGCGCGCCAGCGTGAGCAATGTCATTCCGGGGCGCGCGAAGCCTGAACTCTGGTGCGCGATTGCGCACCTGAAAATCTCGAGATTCCCCGATGCGCAATTGCGCATCTGAGGTCTGGTCCGGAGCCTGTCATCGGGCCGCGCTTTGCGCGGACCCGTTGTTACCATCCCGGAATGACGTGTGAGGACTAGGATGATCGACCATGTTTCCATCGGTGTCGGCGATCTCGAGCGCTCCGCGCGCTTCTATGAACTGGCGCTCGCGCCGCTCGGGCTCTCGCGGCTGGTGACGCGGCCCGCCACAGTTGGTTTTGGCAAGAGCTACCCGGAGTTCTGGATCAATTTGCGGACCGGGATGTCCCCGGTCACACCAGAGAGCGGTTGCCATATCTGTCTTCGGGCGAAATCAACTGGCGAGGTCAACGCGTTCCACGCCGCAGCGCTCGAGGCCGGCGCCAGTTCCGATGGCGCGCCGGGCCTGCGGCCACACGATCGCGTTCGCTATTACGCGGCCTTCATCAGGGATTTCGACGGAAACCGCATCGAGGCGGTGACGTTCTTGAGCGATGAGGCGCCGACGCCGCGGTAGCGCAATCACGTACTACAGGCGGCGGGCCACTTCGGGCTCCATTTGTTCGGTGCCCTCAAGCGCACGCGCGGCGGCCTCCTTCAGCCGCGGAAGGATGTCCTCGACCCGTTCCGCCTTGAGAATGTCGACTGCAAGGCTCGGCCGAATGAACTGGGTGGCGCGCATATGCGCAAGAAGCGCGAACAGCGGCTCCCAAAAGCCCTCGACATTCGCAAGCAGCACCGGTTTGGAATGGCGGCCCAATTGCTGCCAGGTGAGTTGCTCCACCAGTTCCTCGAGCGTGCCGATACCGCCCGGCAGCGCCACGAACGCGTCCGAGTGCTCGAACATCAGACGCTTGCGCTCGTGCATGTCGGGCGTGATGATCAGTTCCTGGACTCGCTTGAGCGCATTCTCCCGGATGGTCAGGAAATCGGGGATGATGCCGGTTACCGTGCCGCCGTGGTCAAGTGTGGAGGTGGCCAAGGCACCCATCAGGCCGATCGAGCCGCCGCCATAGACGAGGCGGATACCGTTTTCGGCGAGGATTTTGCCGAATGCCCTGGCGGCTTCGACGAAGCGGGGATTTGTGCCTGGGCCGGAGCCACAATAGACACACACTGTTCTGATCTTGCTCATATGGTCCATGTGGCATTGCAGCGTAAAAGTCGTCAAGCTTTAACGGATTCGTTTGGCGAATGAAATCCAACGGCGTAAACCCCAAAGGTTACAAAAGAATTTGGTTCCCGCGAGGGTGTGCGCGGCGCCCAAACGCTCTATATGACTGCGGAATGCGGAAAAACCTGAAAAAGAGTGCGCTTGGCCAAAGCGCCATGCTGAGCCGGACCTAGCGCGATGAGCGATCTTGATCCGGCCTCGGGCACCGGCGACCAGATCCCGGCGTCCGACAACCCCTTCGGGCAGGCGACCCTGACCGGGACGCTGGTGCATCTGTGGCCGTATATCTGGCCGAGCGACCGCATCGATTTGAAGATGCGCGTGGTCTGGTCGGTGGTGCTGTTGCTGCTCGCCAAGGTCGCGACCCTGGCGGTGCCGTTCACCTTCAAATGGGCGATCGATGCGTTGACCGGCGCGGACACTGCCCCGGTGCAGGCGTCGAACTGGACGCTCTGGCTGATCGCTTCACCCCTGATCATGACCTTGAGCTACGGCGGCTTGCGCGTGCTGATGGCGGTATTGACCCAGTGGCGCGACGGAATTTTCGCGCGTGTCGCCATGCACGCGGTACGCAAGCTCGCCTATCTCACCTTCGTTCACATGCACGAGCTGTCGCTGCGCTTCCATCTCGAGCGCAAGACCGGTGGATTGACGCGGGTGCTGGAGCGGGGTCGAACCGGCATCGAAGTCATCGTGCGCATGGTGATCCTGCAGCTGGTGCCGACCATCGTCGAGGTCTCGCTGCTGACGCTGGTGCTGCTGTGGAAGTTCGACTGGCGTTACGTCGTGTCGACCATGATCATGGTCGTGATCTACATGTACTACACTTATCTGGCGACCGAATGGCGGATCGAGATTCGCCGCAAGATGAACGATTCCGACACCGACGCGAACACCAAGGCCATCGACTCGCTTCTGAACTACGAAACGGTCAAATACTTCAACGCCGAGGAGCGCGAAGCTGCGCGCTACGACCGCTCGATGCAGCGCTATGAAAAGGCCAGCGTGAAAACCTACACCTCGCTCGCGCTCCTCAATACCGGCCAGGCCATCATCTTCACCGCCGGTCTTACCGCGACCATGCTGATGTGCGCGATCGGCGTTCGCAGCGGGCACAATACCGTCGGCGATTTCGTGATGGTCAACGCCATGATGATCCAGCTTTACCAGCCCCTGAATTTCATGGGCATGGTTTATCGCGAAATCAAGCAGGCGGTGATCGATATCGAGAAGATGTTCAGCGTGCTGTCGCGCCGGGCCGAGATCACGGATGTTGCGGGCGCAAAACCGCTGATGGTGACGTCGGGCACCGTGCGTTTCGATAATGTGCAATTTGCCTACGAACCCGACCGCACCATCCTCAAGGGCCTCAGCTTCGAGGTGCCAGCCGGCAAGACGGTTGCCATCGTCGGGCCGTCGGGCGCCGGCAAGTCGACGATCTCGCGCCTGTTGTTTCGGCTCTACGATGTCTCAAGCGGCAGGATCTTGATCGATGGTCAGGATATCCGTACCGTCACGCAGGCCTCGTTGCGGGCGTCGATCGGGATGGTGCCGCAGGATACGGTGCTGTTCAACGACACCATCCGCTACAACATCCGCTATGGCCGCTGGGACGCCACCGACGCCGAGGTGGAAGGCGCGGCGCGGCTTGCGCAAATCGACAGTTTCATCCGGATGTCGCCGAAAGGGTACGAGACCCAGGTCGGCGAGCGCGGACTTAAATTGTCCGGCGGCGAAAAGCAGCGCGTCGCGATCGCGCGCACGGTTCTCAAGGCGCCGCCGATCCTGGTGCTCGATGAGGCTACCTCCGCGCTCGACAGCCACACGGAGCAGGAAATTCAGGACGCACTCGAGCGGGTGTCGCGCAACCGGACCTCGCTCGTGATCGCGCATCGCCTGTCGACCATCGTTGCGGCCGACGAGATCATCGTGCTCGATCAGGGACGCATCGCCGAGCGCGGGACGCACGCTCAGCTTTTGGCAGCCAATGGGCTTTATGCCAGTATGTGGAACCGGCAGCGCGAGGCGCAGGAGGCACGAGAGAGGCTCGCGCGGATCGCCGACGAGAACGAAGCGCCCAACCTCGTACCGCCGCCGGTCGACGACACGCTGGTCACCCCGGCCGCGGCCGAATGACTTGAATGCCAAAACCCTCCTGCAGGGAGGGGAAGAAGACGGTGAGCCCTGATGTCGATCGCCAACTCCATTCGCGCGCAGATTCCGCCCATTCATCAAGAGGGCTATCCGTTCATCGGCGGCTTCGCGCTCGCGAGCCTGATCCTGTTCTGGATCTGGACGCCGCTTGGCTGGCTTGGTACTTTGCTGACGATCTGGTGTGCGCTGTTCTTCCGCGATCCGGTGCGGGTGACGCCCGTTCGGGATGGCATCGTGGTGGCGCCGGCCGACGGTCGGATCTCGATGGTGACGCAAGCCCTGCCGCCGGCCGAACTCGGTCTCGGAGACCGGCCGCTGCCTCGCATCTCGATCTTCATGAGCGTGTTCAACTGCCACGTGAATCGCAGCCCGGTCTCGGGGCGAATCGATCGCATCGCCTATCGGCCCGGCACGTTCATCAACGCCGAACTCGACAAGGCGAGCGAGGACAATGAGCGCAATTCGCTCGTCATCTCGACGCCGAACGGTCGCGTTGGCGTGATCCAGATCGCGGGGCTGATCGCGCGACGCATCGTGTCTTTCGTTCGGGAAGGGCAAACGATCGGCGCGGGCGAGCGGTTCGGCCTGATCCGCTTCGGCTCGCGGCTGGACGTCTACCTCCCGGAGCGCACAAATCTGCTGGTCGCGGAAGGTCAAACCGCGGTCGCCGGAGAGACTGTTCTGGCTGATTTCAGGCTTGCCGATCAGGGCCGAACCTACCGGCCCGATTAACCATCCGTTCCCTGCGCTCCTGCCGGCGACCGCCGCAATGGCGGAACCGGCCCACGCTTGCTATATCTAGTGCGGCGAATTTGAAGTTCCTGCGGTATCGCGGCAAGTTCGTGATAGGAACTCCAAATTCAAAGCCGCACTGGAATTAACCTTTGATTCCGAAGTTCGCATCAGAGGTCGCTGCGATAGCTTCTAGGGCATGCCGATGCTGATCGACCCCAAAAGTCCGGAAATGCGCCGCCGCCGGTTTCGCCCGATTCCGATACGGATGCTCGTTCCCAATTTCATCACCTTGCTCGCGATCTGCGCCGGGTTGACGGCGATCCGGCTGTCGACGGAAGGGCGGATGGAACTGGCCGTGGCCGCAATCGTGTTCGCCGCCGTGCTCGACGGCATCGATGGCCGCGTGGCGCGCATGATCAAGGGCCAGTCGAAATTCGGAGCCGAGCTCGACAGCCTCGCCGATTTCGTCAATTTCGGCGTTGCGCCCGGTCTGATCCTGTATTTCTGGCAACTGCGCGAACTGCACAATGGCGGCTGGATCGCCGCGATGGTGTTTGCGATCAGCGGCGGCTTGAGGCTGGCGCGCTTCAACGCCAGCATCGACGATCCGAACAAGCCGGCTTTTGCGGCGAATTTCTTCACTGGCGTTCCGGCGCCGGCTGGCGCGATCACGGTGCTGCTTCCGATCTATCTCGGCTTCCTCGGTCTTTCCAAACCGCCGGCCATGCTGACGGCTGGCTATACGCTCCTGATCGGCTTCCTGATGGTCTCGCGCCTGCCGGTATTCTCGGGCAAGACCTGGCGCATGCGCGTGCCGCCGGAAATGGTGCTGCCGGTCTTTGTCTCCGTGGTTTTGTTCATCGCGCTTCTGATCGGCTATCCCTGGTACATTCTCTCGGTGGGCACCGTGCTTTATTTGCTCAGCCTGCCCGCGGGGTGGAAATCCTATCGCGACCATCAGCGCAGGGCCGCGGCGCAAGGCGCGACAGCGGCCGATGTCGTTCCCCCGGAATCGGCACAGCCCTATGTGTCGAAGGTCACCGAAGCCCATCAGGACAATCGGCCCTCGCGCCTGAACTGAACTACCTGGTTCTAAACGCGACTGCCGACAAACGAATTCGTTTGTCCGCCGAATACGGTTTTGCCGATCGCCCGCCGGTCGGCTATATGGCTGACGGCAGAGACCTGCCTATCGAAAAAAAATCCGGAGAGAACGCCGTGACGAATTCCGCGACCGCGCCGCTGCCTGCAACCCTGTTCGAGGCTTTGGCGCGCTATGACACGCCCACGATTTGCAATGCGATGGAGATCGTCGCGCCGGAACGCCGCCTGATCGGCTACACCACCAAGCCCCTGGTGTGCCCGTTTCCCGACCTGCCGCCGATGGTCGGCCATGCCCGCACCGTCACCATCCGCTCGGTGCTGAAGTCCGCGCTTGCCCCCGAGGAGCAGGCGAGGCGCCGGATCGCCTATTACGAATATATCGGCACCGGCCTTGGGCCGCGCATCACGGTGATCCAGGACATCGATGGTCCGGACGTCGGTTACGGCGCCTTCTGGGGCGAGGTGCAAAGCAACGTCCACAAGGCGCTCGGCTGCCTCGGCGTCATCACCGACGGCTCCATTCGCGACATCCCGCAATGGGCGCCCGGCTTTCAGGCGCTTGCCGGATCGATCGGACCATCGCACGCCTGGGTTCATGCCGAAAGCTTCGGCGGCGAGGTGCGCGTCGCCGGGATGACGGTACGCTCCGATGATCTCATTCATGCCGATCGACATGGGGCGATCGTGATTCCGCTCGAGCTTGCCGCAAAAATTCCGGATGCCGCCGAACTCTGCGGCCGCCGCGAGACGCCGATTCTCGAGATCGCACGATCGAAGGATTTCAGCCTCGAGAAGCTGAAGGAGGCTTTGAGGCGGTCCGCCGAAATTCACTGACCACCCGACCGCGAGCAATCGCCTTAACGGCTGCTGGCTGCAGTGGCGTTCTGCACCATCGTGTGCCGCTACATCGCTGGAATGATGACGCGCGATGATTATGGTTAGCAGAGTGTTGCTGCCGCTCAAGGACAATTCGCCCGTGACCTGATCTGCGGGGTCTTTCAAAGCACGACCCTGTGATGGGCTCGCCCGCTCGTTGCAAAACGGCTTAACCTTTACGCCTCTTAAAGTTGAGAATGCAAGTTGTGCCCTATTTTATTGGTATTTCTCGCTTAACTAGACACCTCGGATTTAATGACTAGACACTTTTGTTCACTTTCTGGACGGAATCGAAGCGATACCATCATCCGCCAAAGTCTGCTGATCCGCTGCGGCGGTGTAGCGGTCGAGCTCCTTAGTGGTCTTGTGACCGCTCACGGCTGCAAGCCGTTTGGCGCTCGCGCCACCCTCTGCCATGGTCCGCAACATAGCCTTACGAAGGCCGTGTGGTACGCAGCGCGCTGGCAAGCCAGCGTCGCGTATCGCAACGCGCATGAGATGCGACAGTGCGGCCCGCTTGATCGGCCGCCCATGCTCGTCGCCGATCAGATTTAGTCCCTTGGCGGGTCCAGCCTTGATTGCACGAGCAAGGTCCGGGTGTATCTTGATCTTGAGTTCGGTCCCGGTCTTTTCCTGCACGACCTTGATCCGGCCCTCAGAAATGTCGCCCCGAGTCATTCGGACCACGTCGCCGCCGCGCTGCCCCGTGTAGAACAGCAACGCATAGGCGAGCCTCTGACGCGTTCCTAACGGCCACCTGGCTTCGAACTGTGCGAGTTCGGAATCGGTCCAGGTGTGATGCGTCCCGATCTTGTAGGCCTCCACCTTGTCGGCGAGCGGATTAATCCTGATCTGGCCGCGGGCGACGGCAACCTTCAACATCTTCTGCAAAACAGCGCGCGTGAGATTTGCCATCCCAGGAGCACGAGCGCCGATCGTCTCAATGATCCGAACCAAGTTTTCCCGGCTCATCGTGCTCAACGGGCGATGCCCGTGTTTTTCCTTCAGGGGTTCTAGAGCGTAACGGTAGAGCGTCTTTGAGTTCGGTTTCAGATTGGCGTATTCGACGGAACGGTAATAGTCGGCAATCAAGCCGCCGAATGTTCCGGGACCATTTGCGCCCTTGGCGAGTGGCGCAGGCTTGCCACCCATGAAAGCCTGATATGCCTCCAGAAACTCCGGCGAGCCGATCGGGCCGGGGAGAGGGCCGCCCTTAAACCCCTTCCGGCGGAAGTAGCGCCTGCGGATACCGCAATCGTCCGTGTATTCCTTGACGTAAGGAAGATTTGCCATGTCGACCCCGAGCATCAGGCGTCACTCCAGGACACGCCGATGCCGGGGGCATCTTCGCGGGGCAGGGCGTCAAAAGCCATGTCCAGATCGCGGATATCCCAAAGTTTGCGGCCTTTGATAAGCCGGGCGGGGCCGATTTGGCCTAGAGCTCGCATCTCGTCGAACAGCCCGGCACCGATGCCAAGATACATGGCGGCTTCCTCGCGGGACAATCCCCGACGAGGCAGAGCGGCTAATCTGATTTTAGATAGAGCGCGGGTCATCGAGGAACCCGCGATGCAATCCGCCAAACGGTGGCGGTCATCCCGCTTTCATTTTGGCAATGGCCTACTGAAATCGATAGGCTATCCTCAATAACACTCCCCCTACTGCTTAGGGCTTGAGGCTTCAAAGCTAAGGCATGGCCTACTGAAATCGATAGGCCATTGCCAGATTGAGTGCCCCAACGATACAGCGCAGCGCATCCCTTGCTGGGCGGGCGCACCATTTCGATTATACCCAACTCGACGAGACGCCTCCGGCATCGCCTGAGCTGGGCGAGCGGCCATTCCAGCAATGTTTCAAGGCCATCAGCGATTAGAAATTGTCGGGTCGGGGAGTTTTGGGCTTTTAGCCAGGCGAACAACGCAAGTAGGTGCGGGTCGCCGACCATGGATTTGGTTTCTTCAACAGACAGAAACGCGCCAATTTGGCCGAACCTGTTTTCCCCTCGCTCAGTAGCTTGCCAGGCTGAGCGGGCGGTCTTTGTGACCTCATCGGCATCAAGAGGAGGGGAGAGCGATTGGGTGTTGAACGTTTCCGCGACATCCAAAAGAGCGCCAAAGTCGTCGCACGACCGGCATTGTCGCATGCAATGTTCCCATAGGGCGTTGTTACGCCGCCCCATTGAGATCACCTCGCCGGTTGAGGGCGGGGCGAAGTTTTGAAGGGTCGGGAGATGATCCAGATCGTCAAGCGAGCCCTCAACGATTTCGTAGTCTGCTGTTGCCCCCCGACTTGGAGGGGCGACGACAAAGCCGCCTCCTAGTACATCGACGGGAATTTCCGGGTTGGGGCGGATGTGCCGCCCCTCTCCCTTGTGTCGGTACCAGGCGTGATAGTTTCCTGAGCCAGAGCGGACGACGAGCGGCGTTTTGCCATGCCTTGCCATCGCGTCGGCGAGGATCCGATCATCGTTGGAATCGCTGTCCAAGACTGTGATTTTGGTCCGAGCGCCAAGGGCAAACCCGAACGCTTGCGCGTCCGGGAATTGCTTTGCCAGCCGATCGCTATAGCGCCGGCCAGCTCGCAGATAGTTTTTCACCATCGGCTTTTTGTCGCCGGCTTCGATCCGCACCGGGAAGGTACTGAGACCGTGCGCGGCATAGATGGGCTGCCACTCTGCAAAGCTCATGGCTTTACTCCCGCGCTCGCTTGGCGAGGCCTTCCATGAAGGAGACTTCGTTTTCTGGAGAGATGTAAACGAAGGTGTCTCCGTCGTCGCACCAGCTTGCCCGCTGCCGAATGATCAGCTCGCCATGGCGGTTTCGGTAGGCAGCGGTCGCGCGCTGTTCTCGCAAGATAACGCTATCGTCTGTATCCCAATCAAAGTCATCGCCTGAAGCGCCGAATGCAAGGCCCGAACCCAAGACGGCCCGTGCGGCTTCTTCCTTTTCGATCTTTTCGACCTTCGCGATGCTTTCCTTCATCGCAGGGCTTTCCGGGTCGATGTGCGGCGCGGTCGCCAGGATCAGTTCCTCGCGGGTTTTGCCGGCGGTCAGCTGAGGCTGTTTGGGGGTGACTGTCTTATTCACTGAACAGCCCTCCAGATCACAATGGAGCGGCCTTCGGCGTTCTTCTGCCGGAAGGGCGTCTCGATAACGTCGCCGCTCGCAACGAGCTCGCTGATACGAGGGCGGACGGGATACTTGGTCAGTCCGACCTTGCCGGCGATCCCTTCGGAGCTGAGGCCGAAAGTCTCGCCCTTCAGCGCCTCCAGGATTTTGTAGCGATGAGTCCTGGCGATATCGACAACGGTCTTGGCAGCGTCTCGGCTGGTCTCGGGTGTGTTGTCTCTAGAACCGGGGTAGTTCGGGTATTTGCCGCTTGCAGGCGGCGAAGCAAAGCTATAGTTCATTGGTGTTCCTGATTGATGACTGCGGGATTGATTTTCGAAGGGCCGAGCGCTTCCGACGCCGGCCTTTCGTCGTTTCAGGCGGCCACGTCCGCTGTTGATGTGCGGCGGTCGGTCTGCATCCAGGCGTCCAGCGCCGTCTGTTCGTAGCGAACAGCTTTGCCGACCTTGAGAAACTCAGGGCCGTCGCCAGAGACACGCTTTTTTTCTAGGGAGCTTTCGGATAGCCGGACGTAGTGCGCGGCTTCCTTCGTGGTGAGATATTTATTCGGTGCTGACAAATTGGCCTCCATTCATGCTAGGTGCATGTGGAGGCATTTAACGCTAACATTAGGGGCGCGGGTGTGTTTGCCGATTTGCCGCCGAATTTGCCGTTTTGCCTGTGCTACAGCTTTTTACCAAACGCGCGGCGGACTGCGTCAATACCGATTGTTCTTAGATTTGCATCAAGCGAAATGCCGCCGCGCTTAATTTCCTCGGCTAAAAGAGTTTGCGCGTAATCTCGGATAGCTTCAAATTTTATGCGCGGTATCTTGCGGTCAGGATGCTTGTTGAGCAACAAGTCGTACACCAGACAATCCGCTTTTCTGCTTGATTTCGGCCGCTTGTTCGGCAGCTCTCGAAATGTGGACTCGAGTTGCTCCGCCGCTGCAAGTGGCGAGCTTTGGATGTCGGCCGTTGGCTCGAACCCGCATCCCTTCATCCATCGGAGCAAGCTATCGCGCTCGAAGTAGGCATTCTTCAGTGTGGCCTCCAGTCCCTCGCGATGGTCAACGAGCGCCTTGAAGTCAGAAACGCTCCAGTGCCAATCATCTCCGGATGACGCATCCAAGCACTGTAATGCCCTCGGATTGTCTCTGTGGATCTTCCCCGCGCATATAGCATCTAAAAGAGTGCGGCGCGCATCGCCCGAGGTGATCAAATCCTTTTGGCCGGTTAGGCAGGACACAGCCCTTTCAAAGCTGATCCATTCATTGGAGGTCATCTGCTCCAATTTAAATTGGCGGATATACGCTTCCCGCTGCCGGCGGGGTGCCAGGGGAGGTCTTACAAACTCTTCTCTAAAAGTAATCGCCATCGGTTTGGTCTGATCCAGTCAAAGAAAAAACGCAAATCAAACGCCGTGCAACATAGTACGCCATAAAGTAGGGGCCACAAAGCTCCGTCCAAGTGGCAATCCACACGTTGAACTGATAAAATAACGCAAATTGAATGTAGGAATTGCCATGGACGACGCGACCAAATTTCAAAGACTGGTGCAATTTAGGGTGCCCGAGGCTTTAGCTGATGCAATTGGTTCGGCGGCGATGAGGCACTTTCAATCAAAGTCAGAATACGTGCGTCGGAGTGTCATAGACAGGCTGCGAGCCGATGGCGTCGGTATTGAGGAAGCACAGGCGCTTTAGCGAGCGCAATAATAACCCGGTGAGGGTGCCGGGCACTAAGCACCGCCTAAGCAGGGGCGGCCGTCAGCGCAGATCAGGCATTGCGCGCTAGCGGTATGGTTCTTGAGGCATTGAGTACGGCTCATAGTTAAGTAGGGCGAGGGCGCTCACAAGGAATGCGGACAGTGAGCCGATAGGGCCGCCGCGAAAACAATCAGAGTCAAAATCAACAGTCGAAGCGAGGACGCTCGCATTCGAACGTCGGAGAGCCGTATGGCGAAGGAAGTCAAGTCGAGGCGTATGCCCAAAGTGAAGGGCAGAGCGAGCAATAAGTCCCAACCCGACAGCCGATTGGCTGACGTACGCGAGCCTAACGACGCCGAGAAACACGCGATCGCTGCAGCCAGACAAATTCTTGCGGATATGCCGCCCCGATTTGAGGTCGGTACGAGGATCAAGAGCGAAAATGGCGTAACCCAAGTTCTTCAGGGCCCAAAGCATTTCGATCTGGAAGGTTGGCGCGCCCAATTCATGGTTGCCTTTGGCACATCGAGTGAGACGGTCGTCCAAGTTGAAGTACAGCGTATCGCCGGCGCGCTGCGCCAGAGAGATGGGAAAATCGATCCAGCCGAGCTGGACACGGTGATTGCGATCGTCAGCGGACAGCAGCCAAAGAACGAGCTTGAGGCGATGGTTGTATCTCAGATGGCGGTGACGCACGCTCTTACGATGCGTTCATTCGGCAATCTAAACCAGAGCAACGAGATCCAGCAGCAAGATTCGAATGCTCTTGCGGTTGCCCGCCTGACGAAGGCATTTGCTTCTCAGGTCGATGCGTTGGCCAAGCTTCGTCGCGGAGGAGAGCAGCGTGTCGTTGTTGAGCACGTTCACGTCTACCCGGGCGGACAGGCGATTGTCGGCACAGTCAACCATACCGGGGGCCCGGGGGTCCTCGAAAACCAGAGACAACCCCATGCACCGAACCACGAGCAAACCTCAACCCCTACATCTAGCGAAACGTTGCGGAGCGAAGACCCGGAGCGGGAAGCCATGTCAGTGTCCAGTGGTGAGGGGCCGAAATCGCTGCCGGATGCACGGCGGGGCTCACGGGTCGGGCGCGCCATCAGGAGAGCGTAATGGCAATTACCGGCACGGGTTCTATACGGCAGAAGCAATCGCCGAACGGAAAGCCACTAGGGTCTGGCTACGATCGATGCGAACGCAGATTGAATAGATAGGCCGCTTGCTACAGCGCATGAGTCCGCGAGCGGTTCACCGCTACGCTGGCCCGTATAAAACAAAAGGATAAGCCAGGCATGCTGACCAGGGGTTTTTGACGGAACAAAAGACCGCTCGGGCCGCTGCTGCAGTACCTGGGGACCGTCGCCAGCCCCGCTTTTCTTCGGTGACGAAACCATTTTCCCAGGGCGATGAAACAACACTGAAACGCCGAGCCCTTACCGGTGCCTTTGCTGTGGGCTGATAATGGGGATTTCCAATGTTTGAATTGGCCACCGCTTTCTTTGTAACGTTTAGCGCGACCATTTTTCTCGCGCATGCAATCGAAGCTCACCTGACTTCCAGTGGTGACTAGGGCTAACCGCGCATCACCAGGGAGTATGAGCGTGACCCAATACCGCGCTTAAGCTACCGGCTGCGCGTTGAGCGGAACGGTGATCGCGTGAGGTTGATCACCCGCGGCGGCTACAATTGGACCGACCGCTATCCTTGGATTGTCGAGGCTGCGCTGAAGAACCGGCAGAAGCGTTTCGTCATCGACGGCGAGGCCGTGATCCTCGGCGTGGATGGCATCTCAGATTTCGACGCGCTGCCTTCCGGCAGGCATAATGATGAGGTTCAGTTTTGCGCGTTCGACGTCCTCGTTGAAGGCGGCGACGATCTGCGCAAACTGCCGCTGTCAATGCGCAAGGCCAATTTTGAACGGCTGCTGGCGCGTCGACCCGAAGGCATTTTCATCAAACCATTCGAACGCGGCGAAATCGGTCCCGACCTTTTCCGGGCGGCGTGCCAAATGGGACTTGAGGGATTGGTTTCGAAACGTCGGGACCGTCCGTATCAGGCGGGCCGGTCGAAGCACTGGATCGAGATCAAGAACCGCGCCCATCCGGCGATGGATCGGGTGAAGGAAGCACTTAGGTAGCATGGGTGGCTTGCAAGTGGACAGGTGAGCCGCCGCAACACACTTGCCCTGATCAAGCGGCTCCTCTAGTTTGAAAGATTGGGACAGGGGGCTTCCAAACATGAAAGCTACACTTTGGCTGGTGGCTTTAGCTGCCGGGTGTTGTGAGTTCGCGTTGGGCGGTGCGGCAGTTAACGCAGAAAATGCCGTCCGGCCCGAGATCGTTCAGCTGGAGAACGTGTTCGTCGAAAATGAAATGCGAACGGTATACGTCGGCAACGCCAACAATCACTACCTCATCTACTGCAACACCAAGGCTGACGGCTGCTTTGAGCCCAAGGAGAACAAAAACTATTTCCTTTTCACCGAGAGCTCGCGCTGGAAGATGAAGGGCGCAACGGATTTCTTGACGCTCTCCTTCATGCAGGAGTTCTTCGTCAAATACAACCAAGGTGAAAACGTCGCGCTGGTCCCCGAGGACAATGATGGGGATCGCGGCGTGTTCATTCGCGATCCTACGGGAGGCGGCTACGAACGGGATACGATCATGGCCGATGGTCCGATCATCTACGGCACCGGGATGAGCGATGCCGACCGGCAGAGGGCTTGGCAAACCTTCTTCATGCTAATGTTGAAGGGTGCCATGCAACAGCAAGGGAAAGACGTAATCGGCCCCAAGCTTTCGAGGCGATGTATGCCTGGGCAGGATTTCCTGCACAGCGGCCCTTGACGCCAACCTTGTCGGCATTGGCGGCATACAAGAGCCGCGAAAAGTTGCCGTGTTCGTCTCAACGGATGTCCACGACGAGAAAAAGCACCTAGCAAGACTAGTCTGCACGTATCCCATGAAAGGCACGGTCATCTGCCGGGATTTTGATACGGGCAAGCTTGCGAGTGTGAAGCACCCACAGCAGTAGCGTCGTGGTCTGGGAGAGCACGCCAGCAGACCCGTGCTTGTGACCAAAAACCGATATCCATTTTCGGAAAAAATTTGGGCTGACAGCGAAAACCAGTTGTGGCTTGATTGCGCTTAACTCTTGACGAGGCCCCCCTTTTTCGAAAAATTACCATTGCAATCTCGGGGGATGGGGTCATGCGTGCCAAAATTGTTGCGCTTTTGCTGACGCTCGGGCTGGCATTTCCGGCTGAAGCGGGCGGACCCTACGGCTCGATTTCAGTCGCGGGCTGGTCCGGTGGCGCATACACAAACGACAATACCGGCGAATTTTCGAATTGCATCGCGAGCGCGAACTACAAAATTGGCGTTTAGCCATCCAAACTGGAACTTAGCTAAAGGCCAAAAATTTCTGATCGTTCTCAGCTTCGATGGCCGGAATACATTCAACGTCGATGGAGTGGTCGCATCGAGCAACGCGGTTTTGGTGCCGATGCCAGATAACTCTGCCCTGATCAAAAGTTTCCGTGCCGCGCATACGATGTCAGCTTTTGCTCAAGGAAATCTTTTTCAGTTCGATTTAAAAGGAACGTCAATCCTTCTGCCTTCGTTGGCCAATTGTGTGAAGACGATCAAGGCAGGGGGACTTAAGGCTGCAGCCAATTTCACAGTCGTTACCAACGCTGCACCAACGCAAGTTGCACCGCCGACCACTGCTTCCAGTTTGCAGCCAGCTCGCCCACAGGAAGGTTCGGCAGAGCTACAATTGGAAGCCATGCAACTAGCTTCGAACTTCATTCTCAAGGCATCCTCTTTGTCTCATCCGTCACTAGTTAGCCGATCCGAAACTCCGGTTTCCCTAGCTTCCACTGGCGCAGCTTGGAAAGCCGACAACGCAACCGGCTTCGTTCGAATTGTTCCGCCTCAGCCAACTGTAGTTGGTCTTGATGTTGCGGCTGCTATTGTCGGAAACGATGCAAAGGACTGCAAAGGAAAATTTGCGTCCGCGCGGAATAGCGAACTCGTCGATAGCGAGGTTGTTTTCCGCGGAATGACCTCGTGCGAGGACTCCGAACGATCTGTCATCGCGGAATATTTCATATTTCCGCGCAAGACTGGCGGGTTCATCATGTTCTCAGTGGTTACGCCTCTGAAGACAATAGGGCAGCAGATACAAGGCCAACAACGCGACGAAGTAAACGCGGGCTACCGTAAGGCTGCATATACATCTATTAGCCAGTGATCTTTATCTCTCGCGTGACAATGAGCCGGTGATGTGCTGGTCGTTCACATAGGACACGGTAAGGCAGACTAGTGGTCAAAATCTGACACCTGAGTCCCCGGAAATCGTTCGTCAAGATATCCAACTTCGATGCGCGAGTCTCGTGTGATGACAGACCAACTGGACGCAACCGTTCAACCTAAGAAGTGGCAACCGAAGGAGATCAGGGTGAGATATCTAGTATTGGTAGTGTCAGTTGTATTGCTTTTCGGTCAGTCAGCTTTCGCAAATGAGGCGGCCCAATGTTTTGAGAAAGCGTGGGAGCACCCCAATAACGGGGGACTCGGCCTAACAAGAGGTGAAGCTGTTAATTTATGTAATGGAGCGACTGACGCAGTCAAAGTCACTAAGTGTTTTGAGAAAGCGTGGAAGCACCCCAATAACGGGGGACTCGGCCTAACAAGAGGTGAAGCTGTTAATTTATGTACTTCATCGCCCAAAGCCAGGTCAACTGCTTCGGGTTTCTAGCGATGAAATGCTGGCAATCGCCGCCAGCATGTCCAGCAACATTTCGTCAATCGCCTCTTTGCGATCTCGGCCAGGGTCTCGCCGGCAGCGCGGCTTGAGCGCTTCCTGGGGGGCGGCCTTGGGAAATCGGTGATATCGTTGGGGTGTTGGAAGCGTGGGAGGCCGAGTGAGGCGGTCTATCTGGGAGGAAGGCCATGGAATGGTTCATGCGCAAAACATCGATAGCGGGCAATCCAATTCCCAATTGGGCACTCGTTCTAGCGGCTCTTGTCGTAATCTGGTTTATCTACGCATTCGCGGAGCGATTTTAGGGCCAGGCGCTCCAGCACTCGCTTGACCGTCGCCGCGGTGGCACGATTGGTCTTCAGTAGGTTCCGATAATCAATGATGCCATCAGCAGCGCAAATGATAATCCGGATTGTCGTGAACGCGCTGACGTGAGTTGGAGAATGACCGCTGCAGTGAAGAGAACGCCCGCAAGGATCGCCTTCATATCATTTGCTCCAGATGTTTCGGATGCGCTTGTCGGCTACCGCCGTATCCACCTAGCCATCCAGAGACCTACATGCGATTTCCTTCTGTTTGGCCTTCCTAAGTAGGTTGTCCCGTTTGTGTCCTGGTGGGCACGACTTGGCTTCATCGCGTAGTTGTTGAGCTTTTAGATCAAGGCGGGCCTTTAGCGCCGCTTTTCGTTTGAACCGGATGCGCGTCATGACGGGAACCCATCTATGACCCTGCTCCATACCGTTAAAACCTGTACCGAGTACAAAGGTCCTGAATGGAACTTCCTACCTTGATAATCCGTTCGTAGGACCGCGTGCAGGCTTCTCCCGGCGTC
>NZ_DATMLW010000079.1:0-7168 GCF_035570375.1 Bradyrhizobium sp.
GTTGAAGTCTCATGCAAGACGACCGCGTTGGTTCACCTGCAGACGGCACACCCGACCAGCAGACTCTCGTTTCCCCCAACAATCCCTGTCCCTTCCTGCGCGCGCTTGTGGCGGGCGGCTTCGTCGGCGGACATATCGTCCCGCTTCCAAAGCTTACCCGGACCATCGAGGCCGCGACCGGCAACAAGGGACTGAAAGAAAGGCTGGACGGCCTTGCAATCTATGGCGTTGCGCTCGCCGCCAACGGTCTCAGCCTCCGGCGCCTCTGGCGAAGCTGGCGGTCGGGCGCTCAGCTCGACGCGTTGCGAGATGGACCCTTGGACAAACACGGCGTCGGCTCTCGAATTCTCGATGCGAAAGCTGAGGTTCACGAAGCGGAAATTGCGCGCCTGGCCAAGTTTGGCAAGGACCGGCCAGATACGGCCGGGGGAGTCGAGCGTGGACTGACGAGCCGGGAAATTACGGCTTACATGAAGGCGAATTTCGAGCGTGCCAAGGGCTCGAGGCGTCCGATCGATCGGTTCCTGATGAGAGGCGAGTGGCCGATTCTGCTCAACATCATGGGCAAGGGCGAAGGCAACAAACGCTACCTCAGCGTGGCCGAAGTCAGGACGCTGTTCGTGGAGCGGCGGTTTCCCGATCGTATCGTTGCGCGCCTGTTGTCCGCCCCTGCGCCCGCGAAGGGCGGCCTGGCTCGCTTCCTCGGCAAGGCGCTGCTCTGGACGGGTGCCGCAACAGCGGCCGCGGTGATTGCAATCGCCGAATTCCCTGACCAGGTCGGCGCTATCATAACGCCGCTTGCCCAACTGCTGCCCCCTCCCTTGCCCGACACCCCCGCAACAAAGGCTGCGGTTTGGCTCGACCAGAATTGGTCGACCGAAGACAGGCACTGGTTCCATCATGCCAGCCAGGGCACTGCGACATTTCCGGTGCCCTACGACTGGTTTGTCGCCTTGGAGCAACCGGGCATTCGCCTGGTGGGCCGACCCGGCCTGCTCAAGGACAGCGACTATCTCGAGCGGTTCGGATTCCTGCCGAGCCCGAAGACCATCCACACCGATTCTGCGACATTGCGCCACTTTGGCTATTCGTCTTCATCCAATGCGCCCCCGATCCCTGAGTCCGCGGCTCACCTAAAACCGACGCCGGCCGAAAATTTCGACGGCTTGCCCGTCGGTTTCGCGCGCCTCGTGGGTGGGGCGGATCCAACAACCGGCAAGCCGGCATTGGACAGACTCGGCTTGACCTGTGCGGCCTGTCATGCGGGAAGCATCCGCTACAAAGGCACAAGTGTGCGCTTCGACGGCGGTCCGGCCATGGTGGACCTCTTCAAGCTCGAACAAGCGACCGGCCTGTCCATTTTCTACACCGTCTACGTACCTGGCCGCTTCCAACGCTTCGCCACGCGTGTGCTGGGGCCGGACCCGGATCCCGCGGCGTACAACCAGCTCAAAAACGACCTGTCGGCCACCTGGAGCACCCTTCGCACCCAAATAAAAATCCAAGGCAAGGCATATGCCAAGGATACGCTCGAAGGATTCGGGCGGCTCGACGCGCTCAACCGGATCGGCAATCAGGTCTTCTATATCGACCTCGACTTGAGTGGGCTCAGGGGCTTTGAGAAAAACCTGCGCGCTCGCGATGCGCCTGTGAGCTTCCCGCCGATCTGGTCGGTGCCGTGGTTCTGGTGGGCTCAATACGATGCTTCGATCGAGCAGCCGCTGATCCGCAACGCCGGCGAGGCGCTCGGCGTCTCGGCCCTGATAAATCTTTCGCCGGACGCCCCGCTGGCGGCGCTTTTCCGCTCGTCGATCGCCTTGGAAAATCTCGATCGCATCGAAACCATGCTGCGCGGTCCCAACCCTCTTGAACAAGATCCAAAGGGTTTTGCCGGGCTGAAGTCACCGAAATGGCCGTCACAGGTCTTCCCCGACGATCCCGCCTGGAAAATCGATCCGGCGCGCGTCGCAAGAGGCCGCGCGATCTATGCCGAAATTTGCGCCGAATGCCATCGCGGCCCGGTCGACGACGCCGTGTTTGACAGCCAGTTCCCCGAGGAGAGTTTTTGGTCAATTTCGAAAGAGGGAAAATGGGACAAGGAAAGTGAGGGGAAATGGATTTCCGATGGGCCGGTGTTTAATCCCGTCCAGAAGGCCGTGGGCGGGATGGGCACGGACCCGGCTCAGGCCGAGGTGCTGCATTCGCGCATGGTCGCTGTGCCTGGCTTCCTCGACATGCAGCCAGAGCGAGACCTTGGACAGGTTTGGGGCTGCCAGGGTATGCCCGCCGCCTCAACCGACATGCAGTTCTCGCTCGCCCTGATGATTGCGGTCGACCGCACCAACCGGAAATGGATGGACGATCACAATCTGTCGAAGGAAGATCGCGAGGCTCTGTGGGGAAAACGGACAAATTGTCCCAACCCCAAAATCCAGAAGATCATTCACTACCGCGCGCGCCCGTTGAATGGCGTTTGGGCGACAGCGCCCTATCTGCACAATGGTTCGGTGCCCTCGCTCTATTGGATGCTCAGGCCCGCAGCCGAGCGGCCCACGCAATTCTGCATGGGCTTGCGCGACTTCGATCCGCAGCAGGTCGGATATCGCGTCGTAGAGGGAGAAAAGCCAAGTTGCAGGAAGGGCGAGATCCTGTTCTCGGCGACCAATCCCGACGGGTCGGCGATCCACGGCAACGGCGTTCTCGGCCATTCGCTGGAAGGGACCCCGGGGCCAGACAAACCCGGCGTCATCGGCCGCAAGCTGACGGACGACGAGCGCTACGACCTGATCGAATATTTGAAGACCCTGTAGGGCGGGGGAAAGGCAACGCGCAGGGACGCCCTTTCTCCCACCCTATCGTTGCTCCAAGGCCCCCGCATGGCCTCGAGCGGCTAATTGGCCGTGGTGCTCGCCTTGCTGCGCTTTGCCGGGGGGTCCTTGGCGACGGGTTTTGGCGCCTCTACGGCGCGCGCACCGCCCCACGGGTCGGCGGCAGGCTGGTCAGGGATATTGCGGAGCGATCGCTTGTAGGCGTTCTCGGTCGCCTTTTCCTGCTCGATCTGGGTTTGCGACTTGGGCGGATCCTGCGGAGCCGACGGAGCCCCTCTCTGTGCGTAGGCGGGCGCAGCCAGCAACAGTGCGACGGCGGCTGCGGCTCCAAGAACTCTCATACGAATGCTCCCTCCATTTTTTTCTGGCATATCACCGGACCCCCTTCGGCACCAATACGACCCATTGCTGAACTCTCGGGCATTTTTGGGCCGCTTGAATTCGAAATTATCCGTTCATGGTTTTGCGCTCGCGGCACCGCGCGGCTCGCGAAGATTCGCTTTCAAGCAACCGGCAACGAATCGAACCGGGTTTTGCGGGAGTTTACGGTAAAATGGTATTGAAAAACGTTGCTTCGAAGTCGCCCGACCTCGATGGTGAATATTATCTTAAACATCACGCGGTAGCGTCGTGCCGCTCTTTGAGGAGAAGTTGCATGACGCTCCGATTCGGGGGAAGCACCCTTCCCTTTTCGCGGCTGAACCTGGGACCCAAGGCCGTCATCAGCGCGGCGCTCTTGATTGCGATCAATACGGCGCTTCTGGTCGGTGCCGGTTACTGGTCGCTGACACACGACTTCGCCATCCGCGCAGAACACGATATCGACCTCAACCTTCGCACCCTCACCCTCGCCTTCGGCGAAGCCTATCCGGATGCGAAGATCGGCCTGCGCGACGGAATCGTCGACCGCGTCGAAATTGCGAAAATGCCGGAATTCAGCGATCACCGGATCGTCGATCGGGCGGTCTCGTTTGTCGGCGGCAATGCGACGCTTTTCGTATACGACGATGCATCCCAGCAGTTTGTTCGCCGAACCACGAATGTGAAGAAGGAAAATGGTGACCGCGCGGTCGGCACCCAGCTCGCAGCCGATCATCCCGGGCAAGCGCTGCTTCGCCGCGGTGAGGCGTACAAGGGTCCGGCGATACTGTTCGGTCGCCGTTTTTATACGGCCTACCAGCCGGTGTTCAATTCGACCGGCAAGGTGATCGGCATCATCTACGTCGGCATTGCCACCGCGGAGCTCGACGGCATGCTGTGGCAGGCGATCACGGCCATGGCCGTGGCCGCCTGCATTGCCGCCTTGCTGGCGCTCCTGGCGACGATGGTGCTCGTACGCCGCGTCACCAAGCCGCTGCGGGCGGTGGCGGAAACGCTGACCGTCCTTGCCGAGGGGCGGACGGATGTTGAGGTTCGGCACGCCGATCGCAACGACGAAATCGGCGTGATCGCGCGTACCGTCGATGTTTTCAGGAACGCCCGCATCGAACGTCGCCAGATCGAGACCGAGCGGATGAACGCCGACAAGCAGGCGATGGAACAGCGCAAGGTGGAGCGTGACCGGTTTGTCGAGGCGTTCCGCGCCAAGATAGGCGGCATCATCGAACAGGTGTTGAACTCTTCGGGTCGGTTCGAGAAAGATGCCCGGCAACTCTCGTTGACGGCAGAATCGACGGCGGAAATGTCCAGCCAGTCCGCCAACGCCTCAAGACAGGCGTCCGAACATGTCCGCGGCGCGGCGGCCGCATCGAATGAATTGTCGGGATCGATCGTCGAAATCAGCCGCCGCGTGCAGGATTCCAATGGCGTTGCCGCCGAAGCGGTCAAGCAAGCCGACGCAACCGATCAACGCATGGCCGAATTGTCGGCTGCGGGCGACCAGATCGGGCACGTGGTGAAGCTGATCACATCGATTGCAGAACAGACCAATTTGCTCGCGCTCAACGCCACGATCGAGGCCGCGCGCGCCGGCGATGCGGGTCGCGGATTTGCAGTGGTCGCGCAGGAGGTCAAGAACCTCGCCGGTCAAACCGCCAAGGCAACCGACGAAATCAGCTCGCACATCGTCAACATGCAGCGTGCAACCGCAGAGTCCGTCGATGCCATCAAGGCGATCGGGCTGACGATCGAGCGCATCAGCGAGATCACGACGTCGATCTCGGCTGCGGTCGAACAGCAGGGCATCGCTACCCAGAGCATCGCCAAAGGCGTCCAGGCCGCGGCGAGCGGCACCCTGGATGTCGCTGAAAATATCGAGCGCGTAGCTCGTGGCGCGGGCGAAACGGAGACGACATCAAGTCAGATGCTGAAATCGGCAAGAGCCTTGTCCGAAGTGAGCATCCACCTGCGGGACGAGGTCGAGAAATTCCTCGACAGCGTCCGCGCGGCATAACACCTGATGCGCCGGCAATTCGCCTTGCGCATTCAGTTCTGGTGCGCTGATCGCGACGAAAACCCGGCCCAGGTCAGATATAGCCCAACGACCAGCGCCGGCGTGAGAAGGAGGCGATAATGCTCTGCATATCCCATCCGCTGAACCATCGCGGCCATCTCGTCGGGGGCAAGAACCAGAAGCGTAAAGCCTTTGGCGAGGATGAGCCATCCTACCAACGTAACGACCACCGGCAGCGCTCCGCCAGACCAGACATTGTGACCGACGACCATCGCGACCCCCATTGCCAGGCTGATGATGGCGTAGCTTATCATGACCGCTTCGTCCTCGACCGTGGCCTCGATAACAGTCCCGCCGCGCGCCATGAAGCCGGCCACGAGCAGGACCGTGAAAAGCCCGATGGATCTCGCAAGGAAAATCGTGAGCTGGGACATTTCAATCTCCGCTGCTTGCTGTAAGCCGAAACGGGCGAGTTAGGAAATTCCAACGGAATCCCAAACCTGAGTCCCCCCGCTGACTTGCGTTGAGTTGCAGTCACCCAGGAAACCATCCCCCGCTTGCCGAAACATGCTAGCTTTGGAAGCGCACGCGATCAGCGGTGGGACGGAGCGTCTGGCCAGATGCGAAAGATCAACTACAAAGCCCTGATGGCGATTCTGACAGTCGGACGCCGTTCAAGCAAGCACATCGACTGGACGCTCGCCATCGCGATTTTTTCCACAATGGTCACCGTCGGACTTGTCCTGCTTTATGTCTGGCAAGGCCGGCCCGATCTCCGATGAATCACCTCTTGTGATCGATATTCGGGATCAATCGGCAACAACTTGACGTGACTGTAGTCGCCGCGACTCCAAAGTTGCCGCCTCGCGCCGGCCGAACATTCAGAGCGACAAATCCGCTCGCCGGACCCTCCACCGCAAATCCCGATTCAATCGACCGCGCTCCGGAGGGAGACGTCATCCAGCTGCGCTCGCCCGTCACAACAGCGTCTCCGCCTTGTGTGGCATAGCGCGGCAGAAGCGAGCCAGGCTGGAACCTTGATCAGCAAATAAATACAGAGTGTGGCCGCGGCGTCGTAAAATTCTAACTTAAATTAGACTATCACGACGAACTGATTCGCGGCACGAACATTGCTTTAAACGAACTGGCTGGGAAACTCAGGAGTGTGGCATGAAAAGCCTCGTCCTTGGTGCAGCGTTCAGTTGCGTATTGAGCGTAGCGAATGCCCGTGACTTGGGACAATGGGAAGCAACTGAACCGCACATACGCCAATGGTACCAGGCGTTGACGCAGCCGGACAATCCCGCCGTTTCATGTTGCGGCGAGGCAGATGCCTACTGGGCGGATTCCTTTGAAGTCGATGGCGACAAATACGTCGCCATCATTACGGACCCCCGACCCGATGAACCGTTACGTCGCAAGCATATCGACATCGGAACAAAGATCGTCGTTCCGAACCACAAGCTGAAATATGATCAATCCAATCCGACAGGTCACGGGATCATCTTCTTGAGCAGAGGGGACTATGTTTATTGCTACGTCGCACCGGGCGGCGTCTGATTTTTGCACAAGTTGTGCCCACTCACGCGCCAGCGCCGATCGCACGCTCGAGCCTTCGCGACACCCCCACCGACTCTCGCAGCATATATAAGTTGCTGCGGAGAATTTCGTGCTCAGATCAAACACTCGGTGGTGGCGCGCTCGAATCCTGAGAAAGCACGAGAAACGGCATGCGCTGCACGTTGTCGGTCCGGCCACGTCGTCGCCAGATCAAGAAGGCTGCAATTAAGCCATTAGATACGAGCCAAAGCCCAACTAACCATAGCATGGTGCTCACAGCCGTTCCCCCCGTCTGATTCCTAGAATTCTTCAGTGTTGTTGGTGTTGTGAATTCTGTTTGGTCAGACTGTTTGCCGATTCGTGCAAATTCAAGGAGAAATCTGGGCCG
>NZ_DATMLW010000080.1:0-13396 GCF_035570375.1 Bradyrhizobium sp.
TGCGCAAGGGCCGCCTCCTGGGCGAGCACATCGGCCCGGGCCGCCTGGCCGAAGTTCAACTGGCGCTTGAGAATTTCCAGCAGGTTTTTTTCGATCGCAATGATGCGCTGGGTGGCGGCGATCTGTCCTCTCAGCGACGCTTCCTGGATCGCTGCAGTGACCACATTGCTGGTCAGTGTCAGATAAGCAGCCTCGAGCTGGAATAATTGCTGCTCGGTCACCGCATCCAGATTTTCGACGGCGCGAAAGTTGCCCCCCCAGATATCCGGTACGAACGACACCGTGAGCTGGTTGGTCACGAGCGAGAACTGGGACTGCGGCCCCTCGGTCGGGATCGACGGCACCTGACCGGGATTGGCCACCAGGATCTGCTGAGACGTCGAATTGCCGGTGACCTGCGGAAAAAATAATCCGCGCTGGGCGAGCGCGTTGTATTGAGCGAGCTTGATCGCGGCCTCGGCAGCTTGCAGGCTGGGATTGTGGTTAACCGACTGTCTCACGAGCTCGTTGAGCGGCGGTGATTTGAATGCTCCCCACCAGCGCGTCGCGACGTCCGCTCCCGTGATGAACCGCTGCCCAGGAACGTCCGGCGGGCCTTTTCCGGGATTTGGCGATGCGAGCTTGCCCTTGACATAACCGGTGATGTCAGGGGCGGCGGCGGGACTGAAATTCGGCCCGACCGCGCAGCCTGAATTGGCGATCGACAGCATGGCCAAGCCGACCGCTTTGGCAGCGATGCGTATCCTGGGCGCGCGCAAAGGCTGACGCTCTGCCAGGACAGGCAGCCGAGCAGCGGTTCGTCCAAGGCGCGACATTCGATCGGGTCCTTCAAGCAAGGGCACGATGCGGATTCCAACTATCCATCCGGATTGCCTTCAACGGCCACAGCGGCTTCACCGTCGTCCACAACCTCTTCCCGCTCCCTCGACAGAAAAATCTTCCTGAGCGCCGGAGCGACGACCAACAGAAGCAGCGGCCCGATGAACATGCCGCCCACAACTACCGTCGCCAGCGGGCGCTGCACTTGGCTGCCGATGCCGTGCGAGATCGCGGCCGGAAACAGCCCGACGCCCGCAGAGAGGGCGGTCATCAGCATGGGCCGCATCCGTTGTTCGGCGCCGTTGAATACCGCCTCGGCGATGCCCATGCCCTGAGCCCGGAGTTCGCGAAAATAGGTGATGTTGAGGATACCATCCATCACCGCCACGCCGAACAGCGAGATGAAGCCGATCGCCGCCGATACACTGAAATCCAGCCCAGCCAGATAGAGCGCGATCAAGCCACCACCGATCGCAAAGGGAATGCCGGCCACCGACAGCAGGCTGTCGCGAAGCGAATTGAACAGACCGTAAAGGAGAACGACGATCAAAAGCAGCGTGATCGGAATGACAATCATCAACCGCTGCTTGGCAGCCTGCAAACTGTCGAATTCACCCGACCAGATAATGCGGTAGCCGTTCGGAAGCTTGACGGCGTTGGCCACCCGTTCCTGCGCTTCCGCGACCGTGCTGCCGAGGTCGCGGCCGCGCACAGAGAACTTGATCGGAATATAACGCTGGCTGCGTTCGCGATAGATGAATGACGCGCCGGTATCGAGCGTGATGTCGGCAAGTTCACTCAGGGGAACATAGCCGTTGGTCCCTGACGGCGTCGAATAGGCGACCTTGACGGATCTGACCGCGTCGATGCTGCTGCGGTATTTGGGATCTAGCCTGACGGCAAGATTGAACTGGCGGTCGCCCTCCAGAACGGTGGTTGCGGTCGTGCCGCCGAGCGCGGCCTGAACGACGGTGTTGACGTCGCCGGTGTTGAGTCCGTATCGCGCGGCCTTCTCGCGATCGACCTTGATGTTGAGGTTCGGCTGCCCCAGGACGTGGAAAATTCCGAGGTCGGTCACGCCGCGGATTTTCGCCATCTCGGCCATCACCTGCGTGGCGAGTCCTTCCAGAACCTGAAGGTTCTGCCCGATGATTTTTACCGAATTGGCACCCTTCACGCCGGATAGCGCTTCCTCGACATTGTCTTGAATGTATTGGGAGAAGTTGAACCCGATCCCGGGCATCTCCTCGGCGAATTCTTTCTGCAGTTCCTCCGTCAACTTCTCCTTGGTCAGGTTTGCCGGCCACTCGTCGAAGGGTTTTAGTGGCGCGAACAGCTCGACGTTGGAAAATGGCGAGGCGTCGCTGCCATTGTCCGGGCGGCCATGCTGGGATACGACCGTGATGACCTCCGGGTGCCGCAAAAGAATCTCGCGCATTTTTCCCGTGGCGGCGGTCCCCGCATCAAGCGACATCGTCGGCGGCATCGCGGCGCGGATCCAGAAATTGCCCTCCTCTAGCGCGGGCAGGAACTCACTGCCGAGCCGGGAGGCCGCCAAGGCGCTCACGGCGAGGAAAGCCACACCGATGATGACGGCGATGGTGAGGTTGGAAAGCGCCCAGCGAAGCACCGGGGTGTAACCCCTGCGCAGCGTGCGCACGATGACCGTTTCAGTCTCCTGGATATGTTGTGGAAGCAGGAGTGACGCCAGAACCGGCGTTACCGTAAAGGTGGCAAGCAGCGCTCCGGCCAACGCGTAGCCGTAGGTTCGGGCCATGGGCCCGAAGATCTGCCCCTCCACCCCCTGCATTGTAAACAGCGGCACGAAGGCGGTGACCGTGATCGCCGCCGTGAAGAAGACAGCCTTGTCGACCTGCAACCCGCTCGCGAAAATGATGCGCAGCCGTTCCGTCCACCGCGGGGCTGAGCGGCCATGAACCGAGGTCGGATCAGGACCCCAGTAGCCTTCGGACAGATGCTGCAGCAAAGTCTGTCGTTGCTCAGGGCGAGATTGAAAATTCCGATAGATATTTTCCATCATGATCACGGCGGAATCGACGATGATGCCGAAGTCGACCGCACCGAGCGACAGAAGGTTGGCGTCCTCGCCCTGCAAGACCAGGAGGATAATGGCAAAGAACAGCGCGAACGGGATGTTCGCACTGACGATGATGGCGCTGCGGAGATCGCCCAGGAATATCCATTGAATGAAGAAGACCAGGAGACAGCCAAAAATAAGGTTGTGCAAAACCGTACGCGTGGTGATCCCGACCAGCGAGCTACGATCGTAGTAGGGAACGATCTTAACTCCTGGCGGCAAACTTCCGTCGGTGTTGAGCTTTTCGACCTCGGCCTGAACGCGTGGAATGATATCGTTGGTGTGCTGGGTCCGACCCATGACCACGATCGCGGTGGCGACGTCGTCGTCGTGATCCCTGCCCGCTATTCCAAGCCGCGGCACGAAACCCACGGAAACGCTGGCCACGTGCTTGACCTGGATCGGCAGGCCATTCGACTGAGTGAGGACGATGTTCTTGATGTCCTGAACCTTGTAACCCTTGGTAACGTCTTCGGCGCCGCCGTCGTCGACCAGGCCGACGCCACGGATGTTGACCGACTGCTGCCCGATCGAGATCTCGCGGCCACCGACATTGATGTTGGCGTTGCCGAGCGCGGAGATCAGTTGTGGGACCGTGATGTTGTAGGCCTCAAGCTTTTGCAGGTCGGCATCGACGTTGAACTGCTTCGTCGTCCCACCCCAGGCATTGATCTGCACCACACCGGGGATTGTCAGCATACGACGGGCGACGATGTAATCCTGAACCGTGCGCAGGTTGGTCAATCCGAAATGCGGAGGTCCGACCAGCTGGTAGCGGTAGATTTCGCCGACGAGGCTAGATTGCTGAATGGTCGGGACCTGGCTGCTTGGCAAATTGACATTCTGCTGCAGGCTGATCGAGGCCTGCGTGAGCGCGAAATAGAAGTCGACGCCATACCTGAAGGTGACGCGGACGAAGGACAGTCCGTAAAATGATGTCGAGCGGATGTTGACGACGCCGGGCGTCGGATAAAGCCCGACCTCCATCGGGATGGTATAGTATTTCTCCATCTCCTCGGCCGATAGGCCGGCCGCCTGCGCCGTGATCTCCAGAATGACCGGGGCCGGGTTGGGATAGGCTTCGATGTTGAGCCTCGAAAACGCGACAAGTCCGGCCGCGCAAAATACTGCAAGCCCCAGCACGATGATGGCGCTGCGCGTCAAACCGAACTCAAGCAAAGACTTAATCAAGTGATCCTGCCGTCTGTCCTAACGAGCTGCCCGTTTTACCCGGCTTCGCCCAATGCGAGCTTGTTGCTCAGGAAAACCGCGCCATCGGTGACGACGGTTTCATCGGGGGATAGTCCCTCCAGTATCTGGGTCCAACCATCCTGCTGCAGGCCCGTCTTCACGGTTCGTTTCGTGAAACGTCGGCTGTCTTTCGTGGACCACACGGTCATCGTCCCGTCGCCCTCGCGAACCACGCCTTCGGCGGGCACTGCGAGCGAACGAACGGGATCGCCAACCCGGATCACAAAACTCGCAAGCATTCCCGAGCGAAGCAGATGCTCGGGATCTTCGATTTCCGAGCGAACCAGCTGCCGGTGCGTATTCGGGTCGATCATCGCGCCAAGCGCCGTCACATGACCCTTGAAGACCTTGTCGGGATAGGCCGGCACCCCGACCTCGACTTCCTGTCCGAGCTTATAGGCCGGCGCGTCCGTCTCGATGACGTTCGCCAGCATCCACATCGTCGAGAGGTCGGCAACCGTATAGGGCGCGGGCGCAACACCCGGCTGGGTCAGAAATCCCGGCGCAGCATTGCGCGCAACGATTCGCCCCGCGATGGGACTCGGAACGACCAGCGTCGAATCCAGCTTGCGGTCGCCCAGTATCTGTTCAACCTCCGCTTCCGTCTTTCCGAAGATTCGCACCGCATCCTTTGCCGCCTTGAAATTTCCCTCGGCGGTTTGATGGTCCGAGGTCGCCTGGTCGACGTCCTTCTGGGCGCTGCCGCCCGACTTCAAGAGATTCAGGGCGCGTGCAAGCACGCGCTTCTGCAATTCGAGCACACCGGCGGCTGCGAGCAGCGTCGATTCGGCGGCAAGCAGGTCGGGGCTGTCGATCGTGAACAGCACGTTGCCGGCCTGAACCTCGTCGCCGATGTTGTAGAAGGCCTTGAGAATCTTGCCCTGATATTGCGAGAACACCTGCACCAGCAGATGCTCGTTGAAGTCGATGGTGCCAAGGGCCGTCTTGACCAGCGCGAATTCGCGCCACGCTACAGGACCGACCTTCAGCGATGCCGTCTGTTTTTCCGACAGATCCACGATCTGTTCGTCCGTCGCCCGGAACGAGCCGGGCCGGCCAGCTTCAACAGCAGCGACCTCTTCCTTCCGCTCCGATCGGCCATCGGCAAATCCGATCAGACCCTTGCCCCACACAAGCGCGGCTGCTCCGATCGCGATCAGGACAAGCAACACCGATCGAGATCGCCTCGACAGGTTCAGCAAGGCACGCACTCCAACGCCTCCAAATTTCAGCCATTCGACCTATTCGACTGCGTTTAACTTGGCCGATATGTTGCGTTACAGCATGGCGCTTACACTAACCTTACGGGCATTTTCTCCGGAATGGGTGTTTTATGAAGATTTCATAAAATAATAATAATCAAACCGAAATGTAGCTTAAAAGCCGCTCAGAGATTCTTCTGTTGCCGTCGGATTAATCAAGCGAAAGCGGCATTTATGGGCAAGGGAAAGCGTTACGACCCGCTTCGCTAGTATGTCTCGCATGCAGATGTCAGGTGCAAGCGTGCGCACTGTTGAATACGACGCAATGCTATTTTTTCACTATTTGCGAATCTTTATTTCCTCTTCCGCAAAAAGAAATTCTGGAATGCGGCGACGGCTTCCGGCGACCGCATCCGTTCTCCAAAAAACTGATTCTCCTGATCAATTCTGCGGACGAGATCTTCCGTCGGCAACTTCAACAGCTTTCGCGAGATCTCGACTGCAGCGGCCGGAAGATTGCAAATTTCTCGCGCCGCTTTGCGAGCCTCGACGATGGCATGCCCCGGCGGGACCACCGTGTTGACGAAACCGGCTTCGCGGGCGGCTTGAGCATTCATTGACCGGCCCATGACCAGCATGGAAAAGGCGCGCTGGTGGCCCACTATGCGCGGCAAAAGCAGGCTGGAGGCTCCTTCCGGAACAAGCCCATACTGAATGAAAGGCGATTGAAATATCGCCGTCGTACTGGCGATGACGTAGTCGCAATGAAATACCATCGTAGTACCGATGCCAATGGCGATGCCGTCCACGGCAGCAATGACCGGCTTTTTGTTATTCACCAAGGACTGCAGAAAAATGACCGCGTTTTTGGGGCGTCCTCTGTCTTCCTTTGAAGTCGCGGCTTGCAGGAAATCCGATATGTCGTTGCCGGCGGTGAAGACCCCCGAGCGTCCAGTCAGGATCAGACAGCGGATGGCTGGATTCGACTGCGCTGAGTCGATCGCGTCGCTCATCGCAAGATACATTTCCTGCGTCAGTGTGTTCTTCTTTTCCGGGCGCCGCATGACGATCGTGCGCGTGGAATCTTCGTCGGTGACAATGATGTTTTCGGTCATGGTCTTTCCGGATGAGAGGGTGCCAACTGTTCGTCAAAAAATCTCCACGCAACTGAACCGCAAATGTGAGCGACCTATTGGCCGGACGGCGTACGAAGGCCGTGCCAGGCGTCGCGCACCTGATGATAATGAACTTCCGGCAAATAGTCCGGCGTATTGAGCTTGAGCACCTGGACATCGAGGCGTCCCACCGCGCTCAACAACGTGTAGGACGCGATCACCCGGTCGCGCTGGCTTTGAATAAGCCTGGTCCGCGCGCTCGTCAGATCCTGCTGCGCGTTGAGAACATCGATGGTGGTGCGCTGTCCGCCTGCGGCTTCGCGCCGCACTCCCCGCAATGCGGTCTCGGCGGCGCGCACTTCGGCCTCCGTCGCCGCGAGGGCCACTTTCGTCCCCTCGTTGCTGACCCATGCGCTGACCACGGCGGTTCGCGTCTGGTTTCGGACCTGTTCGAGCACCATGCGGCTCTGCGACGCCATCTCCTTGGCCTGTCGGGTTTGCGAAGCCGCAGTACCGCCATCGTAGATCGGCACGTTCATCTGGCCGATCACCGAGGCCTGATCGGTCGTCGTGGTGGTCAGCGTCTGATCGGTTTGAACGGCGCGGCTCGCGCTGGCCTGAACCGAGATGGTTGGAAGCAGCGTGCTTTCCGCAACCTTGATCGTTGTTTGCGCGATGTCAACGTCATAAGCCGCGCCAAGAATGGCGGGATGTTCATGGCTTGCCAATTGCTTTGCCGCTTCGAGTCCATTGGGCGATAGACCGTCGACCGTCGAGGCCGCGGCCAGTTGGGATGGACGTTGGCCGATGACCTGAGTGTAAGTCTCCCTAGCTATGGCGAAGGCGACCTCCGCGGCGTTGAGATCGGCCAATCCGCGGCTGACCCGCGCATCGGCCTGCGCCGTGTCGGTCGGCGTGACATCGCCCGCATCCAGACGCCGTTTCGTGGTCGCCTGAATTTCACGGAGCACCGCGACGTTGGCGCGCTGCGATTCGACCAGGGCCTGACCGGCAAGCACGTTCATATAGGCGGTCACCGCGTCCAGAAGCAGACCCTGGCCGACGTTGCGCAGCGCCTCCCGCCCCGACTTGACCTGAAACTCCGCGACGCGAACGCTGTTTGCGGTCTTGTTGCCGTTGTACAGGACCTGGTTCACGGTCACGCCGATCTGCCACGGACGCAAGGTCGCACTCTGTACGGTGTTGTCAGGCAAAGTGTTGCGAACCGCCTGCAGCCCCGCGCTCAGACTGGCCACGAGCTGCGGCCGATAACTGGCGAGCGCCTGCGGCACGTTTTCATCGGTGCCGCGCTGACGCGCTCGCTCCGCATTGAGCTGCGGATTTGTCTGATAGGCCTTCACGAGAGCCTCAGGGAGGGTCTCGGCTGCGGAAGAAGCGACTGCCGCCGGAAAGACGATCGCAATCGCGCAAAACCTCGCGCACGCACGGCGGAATGCCGCCTTGCGGGAGAGGAGAGCGCATCTGTTGGCGACGTCACTCACAAGTCACGATCACCTGTCATTCGGCGGGCGCCAAGCGGCCTTCTTCGGCCAAGCCGGACCTGCTCCGCTGCGAGAACATCGAAATCAGCGCCGGCAAGATGGTCAGGATGACGACGGGTGCCACTATCATGCCCGCCACCACCACGATCGCCAACGGCTTCTGCACCTGCGATCCGATTCCGGACGACAACGCGGCCGGCAGCAATCCCACGCCGGCGACCACGCAGGTCATCATGACCGGTCGCAGCTGAAGCTCTCCGGTGCGCAGGATCGCCCTGCCACGCTCCAAGCCCTCGTCGATCAACTGGTTGTACTGCGAGAGGATGATGATGCCGTCCATCACGGAGATGCCGAACAGGGCGATGAAGCCGATTGCGGCGGAGACGCTGAACGGAATGCCGGTCACGAGCAGGCCGACAATGCCTCCGAAGACCGCCATGGGAATCACGCTCATGGTCAGAAGCGTGTCGATAGCGGAGCCGAAATTGAACCAGATCAGCATCGCGATCAGCGCCAGGCTGATCGGCACCACGATCGACAGGCGCTTGATCGCATCCTGCAGATTGCCGAACTCGCCGACCCACTCAAGCCGAGAGCCCGGCGGCAGCTTCACTTGGTCGGCGATTTTTTCCTGCGCCTCCCGAATGGCGCCGCCGAGGTCGCGCTCGCGCACCGAGAATTTGATCGGAAGATAGCGCTCCTGCTGTTCGCGGTAGATGTAGGCGGCGCCAGACACCAGCTTTACCGTCGCCACTTCGCTCAGCGGGACCTGGGTAATACCGTTCGGCCCCTGGGCGCCGATCCGCAAATTCTGTATCGCCTCCGCGCTCTTGCGATACTCCGGCGCCAGGCGAACGATGATCGGGAAATGACGGTCGCTGCCGGACTCATAGAGGTCACCGGCGCTGTCGCCGCCGATCGCGGTGCGGATCGTGGTGTTGATGTCGCCGGGCGAAAGGCCGTAGCGCGCAGCACGGGCTCGGTCGATATCGATCTGGATCGTCGGCTGACCGAGAGACGTGAAAACCGCAAGATCCGTGATTCCCGGAACGGTTGCGAGGACGGATTTGATCTTGTTGGCGGTGTCGGTGAGCGCCTGCAGGTCGTTGCCGAACAGCTTGATGGAATTCTCCCCCTTCACGCCAGAGACGGCTTCAGACACGTTGTCCTGCAGATATTGCGAGAAATTGAATTCGACGCCCGGAAATTTTTCCTGCAGCAGAGCAAGCAACTTGGCCGTCAGCGAGTCCTTGTCTTCCCCTTTCGGCCATTCCTTCGCGGGCTTGAGCGGCGCGAAAAATTCCGCATTGAAGAACCCTGCCGCATCGGTGCCGTCGTCGGGCCGGCCATGCTGGGAGACGACCGAGACGACTTCCGGCTGGGAAGCGATCAGCTTGCGCATCGCATTGACGTACGAGTTGCCCTCCTGGAGAGAAATCGTCGGCGGCAACGTCGCGCGAATCCAGAGATTGCCCTCTTCCAGTTTCGGCAAGAATTCCAGGCCCAGGAGACGCACCGCAAAGATCGTCATAAGGATGAGCGCGGCACCGCCCACCAGCACCAGTCGGCGGTTGGCGAGCGAGATCGCCAGCATCGGCATATAGGCGCGGTGCATGACCCGCATGATCAACGTTTCGGTCTCCTGCACATGCGCCGGCAGGATGATTGCACTCAGCGCCGGCGTAATCGTGAAGGTCGCGAGCAGCCCTCCCGCCAGCGCGTAGGCATAGGTGCGCGCCATCGGACCGAAAATATTGCCTTCCACGCCGCTCAGGGTGAACAGTGGAATGAACGCCGCGATAATGATCGCGGCTGCGAAGAAGATCGAGCGCGACACGTCGGCTGCCGCGGTGAGAATGGCGTGTTCCTTTATGTCCATGATGGTGCGGGCGGAGCTTGCGGCCTGCTCGTCCTCTGACAGGAAACTGGTGTGCGCCAGCCGCCGGAAGATTGCTTCGACCATAATGACGGTGGCGTCGACGATCAGGCCGAAATCGATCGCACCGACCGACAGCAGGTTAGCCGATTCCCCGCGCAGCACGAGAATGATGACTGCGAAAAACAACGCGAACGGTATCGTCGCGCCGACGATCAGCGCGGAACGCAAATCGCCGAGGAACAGCCATTGCAGGATGACAATCAAAACGATGCCAAGCACCATGTTCTCCAGCACCGTTTTCGTCGTCGTCTCGATCAGGTCCTTCCGATCGTAAATCCGCTCGATCTTGACCCCGGGCGGGAGAATGGTGGACTTGTTGATGAATGCTACGAGTTCTTCGACCTTCGTGATGGTTGGCGTGCTCTGCTCGCCGCGCCGCATCAACACGATGCCCTGGACAATATCGTCATCGTCGTTTTCTCCGGCGATGCCAAGTCTCGGCTGCTCGCCGACGGTGACGGTGGCGACGTCCTTGACCAGCACCGCGGTGCCGTTGTTCGAGGCGATCATGGTGTTGGCCAGGTTGTCGATCGAACGGATCAGACCGACGCCGCGCACGACCGCCGACTGCGAGCCGATGTTGAGGGTGTTGCCGCCGACATTGACGTTCGAATTGCTGATTGCCTGCATGAGTTGCGGTAACGTCAACCCGTTGGCGACCAGCTTGTTGAAGTCGACCTGAAGTTCGTAGGTCTTTGTCCGTCCGCCCCAGCTGGTGACGTCGATCACGCCGGGTACCGCCTTGAATCGGCGATTGAGGACCCAGTCCTGCAATGTCTTGAGATCGAGCACCGAATAATTCGGCGGCCCGACCAGACGGTATCGGTAGATCTCGCCGATCGGGCTGAGCGGGGAAATCTGCGGCTGGGCGTTGTTCAACAGCGGCGGAAGCTGGGACAGGCGGTTCAGCACCTGCTGCAGTGCCTGGTCGTAGGTGTAGTCGAACGAGAACTGCAGTTTGACGTCGGAGAGGCCGTACAGCGAGATGGTACGGATGACCTTCGAATTCTTGATTCCGGCAAGCTGCGTCTCCAGTGGAATCGTGATATAGCGCTCGATTTCCTCCGCCGAAAGCCCGGCGCTCTGGGTGACGACATCGACCATCGGAGGCGTCGGATCGGGATATGCCTCGATGTTCAACTCCCTAAACGCGATAAGTCCGCCGATGATGACGGCTGCGAACAGCCCCACCATCAGGAACCGGCGACTAACAGCAAAGGCGACGAGACGATCCATTCGATTGAGAAGTTGGTTAAGAGGAAGCGTTGATTAGGTGCCGGAAGCCGCCCGATCGATGAAAAGACTGCCCCTGGTGACGATTTTTTCTCCGGGTTTCAGATTGGTCCTTGCCTCGACGAAGTCGCCGTTGCTGAGCCCGGTTTCGATATCGCGAAGCTCGATTGTCTTGTCGTGGGCCACCCACAGGCGCACATGCTGGCCTTCATAAATCAGCGCCTTTTTGGGGACCGCGACCGAGGGATGATCTCCGCCGGTAAAGATCGTCACATTGGCGAACATCTCCGGCTTAAAGAGACCATCCTTGTTGTCGATGGTGGCTCGAACCAGAAGCCGCCGGGTGGCTGGATCGATTGCGGGGGCAACGTAGTCGATGCGAGCCTTGTACTGACTGCCCGGTAACGCGAGCAGGGAGAACGCGATTTCCTGTCCGACGCGAATGTCGGAAGCTTCGCTCTCCCTGACAAAGGCGAGCAGCCACAACGTCGAGAGATCGCCGATCACAAACACAGGATCGCTCGCGCCGCTGTTGACGAACTGGCCGGGCCCGACCTTGCGCTGCACGACCGTGCCGGCGAGCGGAGAGTAGATCGGGGTATCGGCGCTGATCTGTCGCGTTTGCTCGAATGAGGTGATCTGCTCTTCCGAACGGCCGAGAATGCGCAGCCGGTTGTGCGCTGCCTCGAGCGCCGTCTCGGCCGAGCGCATGTCGTTCTGCGCCGTGGTCAGATCATTCTGGGCCTGCTGCCAATCCTTGAGCGGCACAGCCTTGCCTTGATAGAGATCGTTCTGCCGCTTCTCGACAATTTCCGCCAGCTTAAGCTTGGAGCGCGCGCTGTTTAAGGCGCTGAGCGCCGTGATGAAGTCGTTCAGTCCCTGAACCGTGTCGGTCGCCTCGACGATGAACAGCGGCTGTCCCTGCTCAACCTTTTCGCCAGGTTTTACTAAAAGCCTGATCACGCGACCGGCGTAAGGCGAAAAGATCGGCGTCGAACTGTCCTCGTTGACCGCTATCTTGCCTTCCGTGATGTGCTCGGCGCGAAACACCCGCTCCGATACCGGCTCGATGGTGAGGCTTGCCCATTCCGCCCGACTCGGCTCATAGAACGGAAGCTTGGCCTTGGCAGAATCTGCCGTCTCGACCGATTTGGCGTTGGGAAACAGCACCCGCGCCGCACCGAACAGGCCGAGGCCGACGGCGGCGGTTATCGCCAGGACGACGGCCAACCGTCGCAAAATCCAGTTCCAGGGGGCAGACATATTTGAATTGCGCTTTCGAATTGATCAGCGATTGCCCCGCGAAGCACTGCGTTATGGGATTGTGCTTACACTAACCTTACGCGCTTCTCGCCGGTAATAATTGGTTTTGGGCCAACCCCCTATCAACAAGTGTTTTTTTGCCGATTCCGTGCCGGAGGAATAGCCGTAACGGCGAAAAACCCCGGTATTTGCCCGTTGTTTCGTCGCGCTGTTGCAGGAGCAGCCGAATATTATCGGCAAAATCGGCTTTTGCGACTGCGGCTTCCAAGAGTTGGGCACCGCAGCCAGAGGCGCCGACAGGCCAGCTCCGATCCCTTATGATTTTGGCTCCCGATTGGGTCGCCGATCAAGGGGCGCCGGCCAAGGGCACCCAGGCGGGGCGTCATAACGCACCAGACACGGATCGCTGAGTTGAACCTCTAGTTTGCTGCCGGCCCGCGCCACATCGGCGATTTCGGCCCGCCTTGATAGTGCATCGGCGACACTGGCTCGCCATTCATAGGTAGTGTCGCGCGAGTATCGTAAAGCGAACGTTGGGCATCGTACAGACGCACTTTGGCCTTCGCGAGAGATTCCGCAGAAATCCATGTGGCCAGCATTGCAGCAAGCAGGGCGAAACATCCGATCCGTATCAGCTGCATCAAGTCAGATCCCCGTCCTCGATTCATCTTTGGCCCGACCTCATTGGCGATCTTGGTCCGCCGAGGTAACGCATCTGGCCGCCTCCTTCTGCTTCTGGGTTGTTGATGCTGCCCAATCGCTGCTTCATCCGGTGACCGCGGCACAGAGCGGGGCGGCCGCGATTACAACCGTGGCCTTTCCCTCCAGCGCGAACGTCACATCAGTATTTTGCGACAACCGGCGCGCCCCAATGGAATTTGTAGTTCACGCCAACGAGCGCCGTTTGCGCTGTCTGCTTTACGTTGAGAACTTCGCCCGGCGGGAACACACCCGGCGCTGATGTAAAATGTTGT
>NZ_DATMLW010000081.1:0-4337 GCF_035570375.1 Bradyrhizobium sp.
TCGGTCGTGGCATCGCGAATAGCGAGTTGAACACTCATGTCGTGCCCCCGTCCCGGGATTATCACCGGTCGACACGAACGCTTCGTTTGGAGTGTCGGCGATGCCCTTGGCAACTGGACTATCGTGCGCCGAAGCAAATCACATGTCGAGCGTAACCGCAACTCGCGCCCGGGAGACGCTTAACTCATGTGATCCTGGCGGTTAAAGCCGCCATTTGTATTGTATAACCGCATGTACAGTTTCATGCAGGCAGTTAGGATCGGGCGGGTTTATCCAACAATGGAGAACCCACATGCCAGTCCTCAAGTCACTCTCGTTCACCACCCTGCCGAAGTCCGGCAACGACCCCGTCCAGGCGCGCCGGGCGAAGTTCGTGGCCAGGCTGGAGGAGCAGAAGCTGCTTCTGAAGGATCCAAACCACGTCCGGACCGTCCAGCGATGGACCAAGGTCAATGGCGAGCGGCAAGCCACCACCAAGCAGCAATCTGTCAGGCCCTGGTGGAAGGCCGACGCCTCCGGCCAGGTCGTTATGTCCATCAAGTTCGGCGCTAAGCCCATCGAGTTCGAGAAGGGTAAGGCCGGCATCGTCGTCGGCTCGAAGGAGAAGCTCCCGGCGGTGATCGATGCGTTGATCGCGGCCGTCCGCGCCGGCGAGCTGGATGACCACTTCAGCCAGGCGGCGAAGACCGGAACGATCGGGAAGCCGCGGAAGGCTGCCTAACGGAATGGCCGGGCGATGAACATTCATCGCTCGGCCTCTGCTGAAGGCATTTTAAAACGACCCTCATCCTTTGAGTTTGGTTGGTAAAACCACCCCGTGGAGCCGCGTGATCGGCTAAGTCGAAGTTTTGCGATATGGTCCATCCATTACGAGGAGGCCATGGCCAAAAAGGCAATTTCGAGCACTGACCTGATTTGGCTTTTTTCACGAAAGGCTCAGGGAGTCCCACGACTGCCCCGGATTATCGATCGCGATCGTGCCGGCGCCTGATGTTGGATGGGACTGTGTTGATCGACCCGAGGCAACAAACCAAACATCCCGTCTGCGCAAGACGGGTTCGGACAATCCAGAAGCAGTTTCGCGAGATGTACGCTTTGAAGCGTTGATGGAGAAATCCCTTTGGGTTGGCGGCCCACGATGACTGATTCTAGCCAAAAATGATGCCCGCTTTTGCTCGGACAACGGACTCAGGTCGTCGCGCGAAGCCGGAAAGTGCCAGAAGGCGACATCGGTTCGGCCACCAGCTCAAGGATTAATGAACTGCATCCGCTGTGGGCACCTTCTCAATGAGCGCTCGAAGTCGAATGACGATTTTGGCTGCTCGCTTACCGTCGTTAGCGATAAAATTGAGCACCCGCCGGACTTCTTCCAGATCTGGCGGTTCAGCGCGCAGCCAGTTTAACCCGGCCTGTGCACTAGTGACCGCCGCCGTGATCGCGTCGATGATCTCGTGGGCTTGCGCATTATGGGTGCGCGCGAATTCCGCCGAGGTCTGCAATGGCACTTGGCCCTTCGCGTCGCTCACAATTCCCTCCGGCCGGAACAAGTGTTGAACCGTTAGCATGACAAATCTCCTCAACCGTATTTCCAGAGTGATTGCGCTACGATCTCATGGTCGGTCGAACACCTCTTGGAGGGATTTGATATGTCGAGGAGGCCGTTGCTCTTTTGTCGAGGCGCGATTCCGTTAGCCGCTTGTCGCGGGGCGCCAGCTTTCAATTCGCCCTGCCGGCGATCGCAAACACTGCGTCGTGATGCTGCACTCGTGAGCCGTCCCAGCAACCGGACCGCGAGTTCTGCTGCGGGTCAATTTCGGAAGTCGGACTGCGCAACCGTCATGTCCGCTTTCCGCCCGTCAGCGACCAGAAGGTGGACATGGCCACGCTAGCTCATGCGTATGCTACCTGTGCAATTGCCTTCTTCAAGGTCTCGGCGCTGAGCTCTAAGGCGCGAGCCTCATCCAGCGACATTTCTGGCCAGAACACCTCGCTAACACCGGCGCGCCCAACCACGCTCGGCGGCGACAGGGTGACGCCGTAGCGCCGGTTGTGCGAGCCGACCGGAAACACCGCTCGCTCGTCACGCAATACCACCTCCGCGACGCGCCCCGCGACCATGCCGATGCCGTACTGACTCGCACCGATGCCCTCGATGATGGTGATGTTCGCGTAGCGAACGTCGCGCTCAATTGCCTGGCGGAACTCGTCGAAACCGATCCCTCGCTCGGCAAGCATGTCCTGAACCCTCATTCCGCCGATGCGCGCCGAAGACCAAAGGAATACGCTGGAAGTGCCGTGCTCGCCGACCACATACGCGTCGACGCATGCCGGGCTTACGCCGAGCCGCTCGGCGAGGTGAACCCGAAAGCGCAGACTATCCAGATAGGTACTGGTGCTCAGAACACGCTCGTGACCCGCCAGCCGGCGCGTGATCTCGACCAGCGGTTCAGGCGGGTTGGTTGCGACAAGAATGACGGCCTCGGGCGCCGCCCTGATCAGGCGTGGCACGATATCCTCGAACACTTTCACATTGGGTGCCAGCAGTCGCAGCCGCCCGCTCGGGTCATTGCGGTCGGTCGCGCCCCCGGCCTTTTCGTTTACGCCGGCAGCGATGATCGCCAGATGGGCACCCGCGAGGTCCTCGTAGTCCCCATCGGCAATCGTCACCAGCGGAGAAAGCGGCACCCCATAGTGCATGTCGATCGCAACCGCCTTGGCACGTGCACGGTCGCGGTCGATCAAGATCAGGTCTCGAGCGCGCGCCCGCAGAGCGATCGCCATGGCAGTTGCGGCGCCGACCGCACCGACGCCTATGATTCCGACTTTCATACAGTGCTCCTTTGCCGCAGATAAGGGAACTCCCAACAGCAGAGGGCGAACAGCACGGCGGTCATCGGGATCCAGACAAGCCAACCGAGGTAGTCCGAGACCATGATTGCGGCCAGCGCCGCACCGCCGACGTAGGCTGAGAAGGTCCCCACATGCACCCTCGTGCTCTCGGGCAGTACCGACGGATTGGTACGACCAGCGAGCCTTGTGGTGATGGACATCACCATGCTGATCAACGCACTCGTGAAGACAATGGTACTGATGCCGGAGACATTGATGTGACGTGCGACCATCCCCTGTATGCCCATACTCACTGCAGAGAGCAGAATAACGGAATAAAGGGCTTTGCCTCGGATGGGATCGGGACTTACGCTCCAGAGTGCCGCGCAGCCGCCGAGCAAAACGATCTCCAACAACAGCAAGGAACTGAGCCTACCCCGCGTGTTCTGCTGCGCCCCTCCCCGGACATGCATCAACGCGGCGAGCGAGGCGCCGAGCATGAAGCCGACGAGGGCTGTCAGTGAACGTGAGGCGGCGAGCATCTGGCCGCGCGCGAGCGCAATAGCTAGCAGTGCAGTATTGCCGGTCATAGCCGAAGTAAATAGATCGCCCAGCTTAAGGAAGCTCAGCACATCGGTGCAGCCTGATGCGAGCGATAGCCATGCTAGGCCAAGCGAGGGGCGGCCTATTTCTTCGGCGCCGGAACCGACAATGCCGTTTTCGGTGCTCGTCACAGCGACTGCCCCCGAACGTCAAAATAAAAATTAACACGGCGAAGCGACCCGGTCCAGTGTGTCGGGAAATGAGCCGCGCAAGAAATGTTCGAAGGCCGCCTTTGACCGCTGTGGGTCAAACCCGGAAGAACTCGAAGTGAGCATAACGAGTCCGCTTTTGGGGTATAGCGACCAAAATGCTCTATGGCGGGGCGTCTTGAGACCGTCTGCCCACGCGTGATTCAAGCTCCCAAACCGGAGCGTCGAATCATGCGTTACGAACTCACCGACTATGAATGGGCCGCCATCAAGCCGTACCTACCGAACAAGCCGCGCGGTGTTCCGCGTGTAAATGACCGGCGCGTGCTCAATGGAATCTTTTGGGTGCTGCGCTGCGGAGCACCCTGGCGTGATCTTCCCGAGGCGTTTGGTCCGTACACCACTTGCTACAATCGCTTCGTCCGCTGGCGGCGGGCTGGTGTCTGGGGACGCATCATAGACGCACTTGCCGCTGCCCATGATGCCGCTGTCCAGATGATCGACACCTCCATTGTCCCCGTGCATCAGCATGGGGCGTGCATCACAAGGAACCAGCGCCAATCGATGGGAAAGCGTTGATGCAGAGCTGGTTCACCTTCGACCCTAAACTCGCGGAACGCTTTCAGGACCTGTTCGCCGCCATCATGGCAGGCCTCGGCGGTACGCTCACCAGCAGCGACAAGAAATAGGGATGCGTCGTTCACCGTCCCGTCGATCGCCGCCTCCATCGCGCGCTGGCTTTCGTCCCGTGCCGAC
>NZ_DATMLW010000082.1:0-2853 GCF_035570375.1 Bradyrhizobium sp.
ATGTCTGGCCAATCGGGTGGGCCGACATCATGACCGGCGGGATGACGCCGCAGGCCGCCGCCGAAAAGGCTTTCAAACGGGTGGAAGAGATCTTCTCGAAATACCCGGTTGAGCAAACCTGAATCGAGCCCTCGCTTCGCCGTTTCCCCGTAAGCGGAGCACGCGTTCTGCTCTACTTTTGCCATTCCGACGGATCGCCGGCCGCATGCGGTCGATACGGACGCCGTGACCCGGTTCGCTACGGCCGCAGCCTCTTTGGCAGTAAAACTAACACGCTGATCGTTGGCTTTGTACCACTTCACAGTTCCCATCTCTTGGACGGCCGCCTCCGAGCGCTGCATGTCTGATGACGATCTGAACCTCGTTCGTGACAGCCTGGGCGGAACTGCCGTGCTGCTATCGACGCTCAAGACTTCCGTCACGCTGGAGGAAGGCGGATTCGAACTCTCAGTCCCGGGTGGCAAGTAGGTACCGGCACGTAATGCCGTGGATCGTAGATCGTCGGTATTACGTGCCGAAACGGCGCCGATGTTCGTCGACAATCGCGCCGTCCTAGCGGATCACGACACGATCGCATAGGACCTGGATCTCGACGGTCCGGCCCACGGCGCGCGGAGGTGACCCCGGCACTGCCAGCGAGGCGAGCGATGCAAGCCCTATCCTACGACTACATCTTTGTCGGCGCCGGCTCGTGCGAGACTAGGCGGTCCGACTTTTCAACTCTGATACTTCGGCTGCCCGCGATCCACCAAACAGCTCATAAATTGCGGCGCGGAACCATCGATGTCCTCGGTCGGCATGAACGCGCTCGTGCCAGAACTGGCTGATCTCGACGCGCGGCAAGTTGAGCGGCGTCCGGAAAACGGCGAGTTGAAGATCGTCAACCACATATTCCGCGAATCTGGCAGGTATGCTGGCGACGGCATCGGTTCGGCTTGCCACGAACGCGGCAGTGACGAAACTGGGCACCCGGACCTGCACATGGTCCTTGTCCAGCTTGCTGGTCAAGACCTGCTCGAGTACCTGATGCACGGCGTGCCCCGTGTTTGAAAAGGTCACCATGATGTGGCGTTCGCGCAGAAAGGCTTCTGGGTCGGATAGGTTTCGAATTCGCGGATGGCCCTTGCGCACCACGCTCACGTAGGTTTCGGAATAAAGGCGCTGGCGCCGCATCGTCGCCGCGGCGCCGGGAAACATGCCAAGGCGACATCCGCCTCTCCTGCTTCGAGGCGCGCTCCGAATTGTCGGGAATCGAGTGGAACGGCCATGAGTCGCAAGCCTTGCCCTGCCTTCTCCAGATGGGCCATGAGGGGAGGCACCATCTGTATCATTCCTACCTCGGTGATGAGCACCGAGAACTCCCTGGTGGAAGATCGGGGGTCGAATGAAGAGGTCGAGGACCGCATGGCATCAGAGGCGGCTAGCAATCCCCGCAACGGCTGCTCAAGTTCAATCGCCCTGGGGGTCGGGCGCAGCGATAGGCCGACCCGCACGAACAGCGGATCGCCGAAATGGACCCGCAGCTTGGCGAGTATCTTGCTGACCGACGACTGCGTCGTATCGAGGATCTGTGCGGCGCGCGTGATGCTGCCGACTTCCAGCAGCAGGCTCAGAACCCTCAAGTGCCGAAGGCCGATGTCGTCTTCATCCACGGATTCGGCTCCATCGATCGCGACCCGCACAATTGTACCTGCATTCCAATACCGAATGAAGTCTATTCCCATATTCAGCTAGAGCCGAGTGCCTCTGCCGGGATAGGATTTGGATCAATCGATGCAGTCCAGTGAAGACGGAGGACAGCGTGAAAAATCAGAAATTCATCATCCAGCCGCATTTTCGGCTGCAGGAATGGGTCGCCGACGAGAAAGGCTACTTCGCGGACGAAGGTCTCGAATACGTCTTCGAGGAAACCGTGCGATCGACGGACGGCAAGTCGCACGACAAGGATGGACAAAAGTCCGGCGCCTACCAGACCTTCGAAAAGGGCCGCACCTCCGACGTCAATTGCGCCTGCCATTGGACCGTGAACGTGGCGGCGTCGAACGGCCACGGCAAGCTCTGGGCGGACGTGTATTCGGTCGCGCCGGCCGGCATTTTCGTGCCGCACGACTCGCCCATCCGCAGCCCGGAAGAGCTTGCGGGCGTGCCGATCTCGGTCGGCTATCAGTCGGGGAGCCACTATTCGAGCATCCAGGCGCTCGAGCAGTACCTGCCGGCTGACAAGATCAGCCTGTCCTTCACGGAGGGCATGCTGTTCAAGCGGCTGGACAACCTACTCGAGGGCAAGTCGAAGGCATCGACCCTGTTCAGCGGCCCCTACTATCTTGCCGAGCAGCTCGGATACCGGAAGATCATCGATACAACCTTCATGATCGCATCCATGATCACCGGTACGCCGGACGACGAAGACCTCAAGCGCTTCTTGCGCGCCCTCAAGCGCGCGCAACGCGACATCGACCTGCGGCCCGAGCTCTATACCCATTATTACAAGAACGAGTTTCCCGTTCGCTATCACGGGATCATGGATATTCGCCGTTGGGGGCCCGGCGAGCGCATCGTGTTCGAGCCCTATACGGCGGAAGCTTTCGCGCAGTCGCGCGACTGGATCGCGGAGCGGGAAATCTTCGAGGGCGGCAAATCCAGTATGGGGACGGACACCTACACGGACGCCGTCGTTCGACTGACCTGATAGCCAGGTATCCTACAGTAGGGCGCTGCGGGGATGTTAGGTTCCGCGCTCTCGTAAAAGGGAGCATGGCTTTGGCTCCTCTGTCTCCCTGTGGGCCAAGCCTCATCCTTGGCGTCGAGCTGCTGCTCGACGCTTTTTTTGCTCACCCGGCCTAAGGCAGGTCT
>NZ_DATMLW010000083.1:0-29145 GCF_035570375.1 Bradyrhizobium sp.
GTGAGCGTCACGATCTTCGAAGCCGCTTCTGGAGGCCTGTTCATTCCGGCCGAAGGCGGCGTGCGGCCGGGCAATTTCGTCAGCATTCCCAACCAGGCCGTCGATATCCACGGCAACATCACGATCCCCTATGCGGGTTCCCTCCGCGCGCGGGGACGCACCCAGGTCGAAGTGCAGGACGCCATCGTGGCTGCGCTCAAGAACCGTGCGATCGAGCCCCAGGTCGTGGTGTCAACGGTCGAACAGAAGACGTCCATGATCACCATTCTGGGCGAGGGACGTTCGGCGCGGATTCCGGCGCAGACCACGCCCGAACGTATGCTCGACACCATCGCCCGGGCCGGATTTTCGGCGGTGGCGGTCGGCGGGACCGCGTTCGGGACCGCCGGAGCTGGAACCTGGGTGATTTTGGAGCGAAACGGAAGGCGCGCGATCGCCCCCTTCGGCGCGCTCATTTATGAGTCGGCCAACAACAATGTCTACGTGCATCCCAACGATACGATCTACTTGTATTTTGAGCCGCAGACCTTCCTGACCTTCGGTGCGCTCGGCACGCAGCAGCAGATTCCATTTGGAACCTGGCGGCTGTCGCTCGCGGAAGCGCTCGGCAGGGCCGGCGGTCTGGTGGATGTTCAGGCTGATCCCGCCTCGGTGTTCCTCTATCGCGGTGAAGCACGCGACGTCGCGGAACGGATGGGGATCGACTGCAGGCCCTACGAAGGCCCCGTCATTCCTGTGATCTATACAATCAACCTGCGCGATCCCGCCGGCTATTTCCTGGCGAGCTCGTTCGAGATGCGCAACAAGGACATTCTCTTTGTCTCGAACTCGTTCTCGGTCGAATCCACCAAGTTCATGACCTATCTCAATACGATCAATGCGACCATTCAGGCGCCCATTACGACCGTCACCAGCGCCTATGGCTTGCGGAATATCATCCAAGGCACTGGGGCGGTGCCCAGTGTTTTCACGACCGGGGGGACTACCGTGGTCACGACGCCAGCCACACACTAATTAGCGACGTACCGGCACCGCCGCTAAGCGCGCCGGGCTCGACGAATATTTTGTGCAACACCGATTGGCTTGCCGTCATGTTCTGCAACGAGCGACTGCGAGTCGCGCGGTGCTTGCCCTACGTCATTGTGTTGAGATGCTGGCAGCGTGTCGTTGATCGCGGCCGCGGTCAACTGAGCCTTAACCGAACTTGATTAGTTATGATTCTCTCGTGATTCTACATCCGTTGAAAGGCGCGGGGCTTTAATGGCTCTCGCGCTTTTCGATAAATCGACAGTGTTGCAGCCGCGCATGTTCTCAGAATCGCCCGTTGTTGCCATCATCGATTCCAACCAGTCACTTGACCAGCGCACTGGCTAGGCTCGGCACATTTTTCGGCGGGGGCGGTGTGCCGAGCCGCCGAATAGGGGTTGAGCATGAGCCAAATCCTTCAAATTCCCCGATAGGGTTTCGCGGCGAACGCCAAACGAAGGCACGCCCAAGGAAGCCGCCGCTGGAACGAAGGATGGGACGATTGCCAAGATGCCCCGCCGGCACGTTCCCGTATCCGTCAGAGCTTCCGCGAGGACATTACCGAGCGGGCTTTGGCTTGGCTCGACAAGCTGACCCGCTCGGGATTGTCTCGGGCGGGTTTCCACCTCTCAAAACGATAGACCAATGGGAATTGCAGACACGCTTTCTGATGCCATGGAAGCAATTCGGCAATATCTGAGCAAGTCAGATGAAGACGCGACGAAGCCTCTGCGGTCAGAACTTGAAAAATTGCTTGCCGATATAAACGCGATGCGCGCCGAGATTGACGCCCTTCCTCCCACGAGGCCCCCGGGCGAAGGCAGCTCCTAGCCCTTAGCCAACTGATCTCTTAACATGCCGCCCGGTTGCATCATGCGCCGGGCGGTTTCGCTTGATCCTAGCGCCAAACGTGATTAGCGAGTCACGGATTCGTTTTCAGCACCTCGCGGCAGTCAGACAGCGGAAACTTACTAAAACGCACCAGCGATCATTTCTGAGTCACCTGGCGGGTATCATCTAATTTCAATCTTCGCGCCGGGCCGCCCCAACTAGACACCGCAGTCAAGAAGCCCATGAAACGCAACGGGACTGATGAGTGTCTAGTTTCTCGTTAATCCATTGGTAATGATTATTTTTCCGGTAACGCCTCTTTAATGGCGCCCGACGTAGGGTTTGCCTTGCGCAGTCCGGTATTGGGCTGCGTCACCGTCCAGAAAGGCCGGTGGGTTCGCGTGCGCGTTTGGAGTCCACCATGGATATTATGACCGGCGTCGGGCTTGTCTCCGGTATCATCGTTGTCGTGACAATGATGCTCCTGGGAGGCGACCTGCACTTGTTCGTCTCCGAACACGCGATCATCATCATCTTTGGCGGTTCGATCGCCGCCACCATGATCCGTTTTCCGCTCGGCGTGATGATCCATGGTCTGCCGCTCGGAGCAAAATACGCCTTCACGATGAGCCGGCTTTCGGCCCGCGAGCTCGTCGACGAACTCGCCCGCATCGCGGAAATCTCCCGCAAGCAGGGCCCCGTCGGCCTGGAAAAAGTCGAGACCGACGAGCCGTTTCTGGCCAAGGGAATCCGCTACGTCGCCGACGGCTACGACCTCGAATTCATCCGCGACAATCTCGAACGGGATCGCGACAATTTCCTGATGCATCTCGACGAAGGCAGCAAGATCTATCGCGCTATCGGCGACTGTGCGCCGGCCTTCGGCATGATCGGAACATTGATCGGCATGGTGCAGATGTTCGCCAATATGACCGACCCCTCGAAACTCGGTCCGTTCATGGCGACGGCTCTGCTGGCGACGCTTTACGGCGCGGTCGTCGCCAACCTGTTTTGCCTGCCAATCGCCGACAAGCTGCACGGCAAGCTGCTCGATGAGGAGACCAACCGCACCCTCATCATCGACGGCATCCTGATGATCCGGGATTCCAAGAGCCCGACATTGGTGCGCGAGATGCTGCTGGCTTACCTGCCGGAAAAGCATCGCCATGAAGACGGCGAACCGGTCCCGGCTTAAGCCCCGCGGACCTCGGCGGAGCATCAACAATGGCCAAGAAGAAACGCGGCGCCGCACATGCAGGAGGGCACGGCTGGTTCGTGACCTTCGCCGACCTCATGGGCCTGATGATGAGCTTCTTCGTGATGCTCGTCGCATTCTCGACCATGGACAACAACAAGCTCAAGATCGTTGCCGGTTCGATGCGCGAAGCCTTCGGCGTGCAGACCGAGGCGCGCTATGCCGGCATCATCGAATCCGACGGTCTTCCGACCCGGCCGAAGCTGAAGAACGTCGATCATATTTCACCGGAGGAATCCTCCAACACGCCAACCCCCGACGAGCAGGAACGCAGCCGCACCGCCGGCGCCCGGCTTAAGATCGATCGAGAATTCGCGCTGGCCTCGGCCTCGCTGCGGCAGGCGTTGCAGGACATGCCGGAGCTGACCGAAATCTCCAAGCACATCATGTTCGAGGAAACCAAAGAGGGCCTCAATCTTGAAATCGTCGACCAGGATGGTCGCTCGATGTTTCCCGACGGATCGAAAGTGCCTTATGAACGGACGCGCCGGCTGGTCCAGAAGCTGGCCGGTCCGCTCAAGGCGACGCCGCTGCGAATATCGATCGCCGGTCACACTGCTGCGGGCTATGTGCCGTCAAAAAGCGATTATGGAGCATTCGATCTCTCGGCGGACCGGGCCAACGCGGTGCGACAGATTCTCGAAAGAGAAGGGCTGCCGCCGGCGCACATTTTTGCGGTCTCGGGCAAGGCCGACAATCAGCCGCTGTTTCCCGACGATCCCTCGCTGTCAGCCAATCGTCGCGTGACCATCACGTTGATGCGCGAAGATCCGCCGCTTCCGCCCGACTTGAAACCATAATCTCAACACTATGTTACCGCACCTGCCGGGGAGCCAGGCGTGACCTTTGGCGCGGCGCGGCGCCGGCCCTCGGTGCTATAGCGTTTTCGAGCGAAGTGGATACCGGTTCGCGTGAAGAAAACGCGTCAAAACAAAAGATTAGAGCCTCGGTTCTGATTCAATCAGAACCGAAAAGGCTTTAGACTGGAGGTGTTGACGTACTTCGTGCAAGGTCGATAGCTGGCCGGATCAAACCCACCGATAGAGCGTTTTTCCGTCATATGGTCGTTAGCGTCACATCCACCGAAGCCCACGACGGGCCGGTCACGACTGGCTTTTGGGCACTGACGCTGGGAAGTATCGGTGTGGTGTTCGGCGACATCGGAACCTCGCCGCTCTATGCATTTCGCGAAGCCGTCGCCGGCGCCGCGCACGGCGAGCCGCCCACCCGCATCATCGTGCTCGGGGTGCTTTCGATGATCCTGTGGGCCCTTCTGATCGTCGTCACCGCGAAATACGTGCTGCTGTTGCTGCGCGCCGACAATAATGGCGAGGGCGGCACGCTTTCGCTGATGGCGCTGGGCCAGCGCGCGCTCGGCCGCAGGAGCTGGCCCTTGCTGGCGCTGGGCGTGATCGGCGCTTCGATGTTCATCGGCGATTCCATGATCACCCCGGCCATATCCGTGTTGTCCGCGGTCGAAGGCCTCAAGCTCGCCACGCCGGCGCTCGAGCATTTTGTGGTGCCGATGACCGTCTTCATCCTGGTCGCGCTGTTCGCAGTTCAGAGCAGCGGCACCGCGCGCGTCGCATCGGCCTTCGGACCGGTCATGGTCGCCTGGTTTTCCTCGCTTGCCGCCATGGGAATAGTTCATATCAGCGACGATCCATCGGTGCTGGCCGCGATCAATCCCTGGTATGCCGTTCAATTCCTGCTGTCCCACGGGACGATCGGCCTTGTGACGCTGGGCGCGGTGTTTCTTGCGGTGACCGGCGGCGAGGCGCTCTACGCCGATCTCGGCCATTTCGGTCGCAAGCCGATCCAGGCTGCCTGGCTTTATTTCATTCTGCCGTCGCTCCTGATCAACTATTTCGGCCAGGGGGCGTTGGTGCTTTCCGATCCGGCCGCGATCGAAAACTCCTTCTACCGGATGGTCCCGGACATACTGTTGCTGCCATTGGTGGGGCTTGCGACCGCGGCGACAGTGATCGCGAGCCAGGCGGTGATTACAGGCGCGTATTCGCTGACCCGCCAGGCGGTGCAACTCGGCCTGTTGCCACGCTTCGAAGTCCGTTACACGTCGGAAGCTCACGCCGGACAGATATATCTGCCGCGCGTCAACCGGCTGTTGTTGATCGGTGTGTTGCTGCTGGTCTTGCTCTTCCGCACCTCAAGCGGGCTGGCCTCGGCCTACGGCATCGCCGTCTCCACCACCATGGTCGCCGACGGCATCATGGGTTTCGTAGTGATCTGGAAAGTTTGGGGCTGGCGCGCGGCCACGGCCGCCGCCCTGATCGTGCCGTTTGTTGTTGTCGACATGACGTTCTTCAGCGCCAATCTATTGAAGCTCTTCGAGGGCGCGTGGGTGCCGCTATTGTTCGGTCTTGCGATGGCGATCCTGATCTGGACCTGGCGTCGGGGCACGGCGATCCTGACCATCAAGACCCGGCGCATCGAAGTTCCGCTAAGGGATTTGATCAAGACCCTCGAAAAGCGCCCGCCCCACATCGTCAAGGGCACGGCCGTTTTCCTGACCAGCGATCCGAATTTCGTGCCCACCGCGTTGTTGCACAATCTCAAGCACAACAAGGTGCTTCACGAGCATAACGTCATTCTGACGATCGAAACCGCTCAGACGCCGCGGGTCGACCCGAGCGAACGGGTCCGGATGGAAACCGTCAGCGAGAGATTTGCGAAAGTTCGCCTCCGCTTCGGCTTCATGGAATCCCCGAACGTACCAAAAGCGTTGGTGATCGCGCGAAAGCTCGGCTGGCAATTCGACATTATGTCGACTTCGTTCTTCGTTTCCCGCCGCGCGCTCAAACCCTCCTCGCAGTCGGGAATGCCGCGATGGCAGGATCACCTGTTCATTGCGATGAGCAGGTCGGCCAACGACGCTACCGATTATTTTCAGATTCCCACCGGGCGGGTGGTGGAGGTCGGCACCCAAGTCACTATTTAAGACGACCGTGTATTCCAGGAATTGCCATGCTTTTTTGCATGGCTCTGGCCCAAATCGGGCTATGCTATGCTTCGCGCGCCCGACTATAAGCCCCGGCTTGCTGTGGTGCGATGACGCACGTTTGAGGCCCCCACTTCCATGACAAGCGATATTGCAGCTCCCGCCGCGGAACCCACGGCGGTCAATGGCCATGGGGTGGCCCACTCCACCGCGAGCTTCAAAGCCCTCCTGATCGGTTGCATTGGTGTCGTCTATGGCGACATCGGAACCAGCCCCCTCTATGCCCTGCGCGAAGCGGTGGTCGCGGCCAGCGGGACTTCCGGCGTCGCCGCGCCCGAGGCGGTGCTCGGCGTGGTGTCGCTGATCCTCTGGGCGCTGATCGTCGTGGTGACCCTGAAATATGTGCTGATCCTGCTTCGCGCCGATAATCACGGCGAAGGCGGAACATTGGCGCTGATGGCGCTTGCGCAGCGCGCGGTGACCAAGGGCGCCGGCGCCATTGTCCTGCTCGGGATCGTGAGCGGTGCGCTTTTTTATGGTGATGCGGTGATCACGCCGGCACTGTCCGTGCTTTCAGCGATCGAAGGCATCAAGCTCGTCACGGCGACGTTCGAACCCTATGTGGTGCCGCTGACGGTGCTTATTCTGCTCGCACTGTTTGCGGCTCAATCGCGCGGCACCGCGGGTGTCGCGGCGTTCTTTGGACCGGTGATGACTATCTGGTTCGCCGTCATCGCGATCGGGGCGATCATTCCGGTGATGCGACACCCGGAAGTCTTCCTGGCGTTCAATCCGATGCTGGCCGCCTCGTTCATGCTTCATCATGGCCTCATCGGTTTCGTTACGTTGGGCGCCGTGTTTCTCGCCGTCACCGGCGCCGAAGCGCTCTATGCCGACCTCGGGCATTTCGGCAAGCGGCCGATCCAGACTGCCTGGCTGTTCATCGTATTGCCGTCGCTGGCGCTGAATTACCTGGGGCAGGGTGCTCTGGTGATTGCCGACCCGAAGGCGATCGAGAACCCGTTCTTCCTGATGTTTCCCGAGTGGGCATTGATCCCGATGGTTGCGCTGGCGACGGTGGCGACCGTGATCGCGAGCCAGGCCGTGATCACCGGCGCCTATTCCCTGACGCGCCAGGCGATACAGCTCGGGCTTTTGCCGAGGTTTGAAATCCGTCACACCTCGGAAGCCCATTTCGGTCAGATCTACATCCCGCGCATCAACACGCTGCTTTTCATCGCGGTGATGCTGCTGGTTTTGATGTTTCGCTCATCCAGCGCGCTGGCCTCGGCTTACGGCATTGCAGTGACCGGCACGATGGTGGTCACGGGCATGATGGGATTCGTCGTCATCTGGCGTGTATGGAATTGGTCGCCGTTCGCGGCCGCGGCGCTGATGGCGCCATTTTTGTTTCTCGATCTGACGTTCCTTGCCGCAAACCTGCTCAAGGTGCTGGAAGGCGGCTGGGTGCCGCTGGCGCTCGGCGCCGTCGTGATGCTTCTGATGTACACTTGGCGGCGCGGCAGCAAGCTGTTGTTCGAGAAATCGCGCAAGCTCGAGTTTCCGCTCGACGAACTGGTGGCGATGCTGGAGAAACGCCCGCCCCAGCGCGTCTCGGGAACGGCCGTGTTCCTCACCAGCGATCCGTCGAGCGCGCCGACCGCGCTCATGCACAGCCTCAAGCACTACAAGGTGCTGCACGAGAAGAACGTCATTCTGACCATCGAGACCGCGGCTACCCCGCGCGTCGATCCGTCGGAGCGGGTAAGGCTGGAGCAGGTCAGCAAGACCTTCACCAAGGTAACGCTGCGGTTCGGATTCATGGAATCGCCGAACGTGCCGAAGGCATTGGCGATCGCGCGAAAGCTCGGCTGGCAATTCGATATCATGTCGACCTCGTTCTTTCTCTCGCGCCGCGCGCTCAAGCCCGCCGCGCATTCCGGAATGCCGCGCTGGCAGGATCACCTGTTCATCGCGCTCAGCCGGACCGCCAATGACGCGACCGACTATTTCCAGATCCCGAGCGGACGGGTCGTCGAGGTTGGAACTCAGGTGACCGTCTAGTTTTCGGTTCTGATTGAATCAGAACCGAGGCTCTAATCTTTTGTTTTGACGCGTTTTCTTCACGCGAACCGGTAACCACTTCGCTCGAAAACGCTATAGGCTGGCCAACTTCGCTGCTTGATTTTGGTGGCTCAAGAAAGACCTTGGCGCCGAAACCCGCCCAGCCGTATGGTGCTCGCCGAATTGGCTTGCTCCCGCCTGATTAGCCGCTAAGAGACAGGTCGGGTCGGAGGGCCGTAGGAGGATTTGCGTGGCGGATCAGGGGTATCGAGTTCACGATTTGACGCCGCTGGAAGTATCGCGGGGGATGGCCGAAGGCCGCTACCTTCTGGTCGATGTCCGCGAGCCCAACGAAGTGGCCGTGGAGGCCTATCCCGGTGCGGTCGTTGTTCCCCTGTCTAGCTTCGATCCGAAGGGCATTCCCGATCCAGAAGGCAAGCAGGTGGTTTTTGCGTGCCGTTCCGGCAAGCGGTCGGTGACGGCCTCGCTCGCGGCGCAAACGGGCGGTTTTGCTTACGACAAGCATCTGGCGGGTGGAATACTGGCGTGGAAGGCTGCGGGACTGCCGACGAAATCCGGCGGCTGATCATTCCCATGACTTCCATGAACAAGGTATTTGCGGATCTGCCCGTCACGATCTTCGAGGCGATGTCGCAGCTCGCCCGCGACAATAACGCGATCAATCTCGGCCAGGGCTTTCCGGATGACCTGGGACCCGAAGACATCCGCCGCGCCGCCGCCGACGCCGTGGTGAATGGCTACAACCAGTACCCGTCGATGATGGGCATTCCCGAATTGCGACAGGCGATTGCCGCTCATTATGAACGTTGGCACGGCATCAGCCTTGATCCGATGACCGAGGTGATGGTCACGTCCGGTGGCACCGAGGCGTTGACGTCATCGATCCTTGCCGTGGTCGAACCAGGGGACGAGGTGGTCGTGTTCCAGCCGGTGTACGATTCCTATCTTCCGATCATCCGCCAGGCCGGAGGAATCCCACGGCTGGTTCGCCTTGAGCCGCCGCACTGGCGGTTGACGGAAGAGGCGCTGCGCGCCGTCTTCAATCACAAGACCAAGGCGGTCCTGTTCAACAATCCACTCAACCCCGCGGCGGTCGTCTATCCGCGCGAGGATCTGGAATTGCTGGCGCGGTTCTGTCAGGAGTTCGACACCATCGCGATCTGCGACGAAGTCTGGGAGCACGTGATCTTCGACGGCCGCGAGCACATTCCGCTCATCACCGTGCCCGGGATGCGCGATCGCACGATCAAGGTCGGCTCTGCCGGCAAGATCTTTTCCTTGACCGGCTGGAAGATCGGATTCGTCTGCGCTGCGCCGCCGCTGTTGCGCGTCGCCGCCAAGGTGCATCAGTTCCTGACCTTTACGACCGCCCCGAACCTCCAGGCCGCGGTCGCCTACGGCCTCGGCAAGCCGGCGGAATATTTTCACCAGATGCGGACGGACCTGGCACGCAGCCGCGACCGCCTGACACGCGGATTGGAGAGCATCGGCTTCCCGGTCCTTCGCTCCCAGGGCACTTATTTCCTCACGGTCGATCTGTCGCCGCTTGGTCTCAACGAGACCGACGAGGCGTTCTGCAGGCGCATCGTGTCCGACTACAAGGTCGCGGCGATCCCGGTATCGGCCTTCTACGAGAAAGATCCCGTTACGACGGTCGTGCGTTTCTGTTTTGCCAAGAAGGATGCAACGCTGGACACCGCGCTGGAGCGCCTGTCGGATGCGGTGCATCGCAGGTGAGGGGGCTGCGACAGTTGCGTGAGCTGAATGCCATCCGATGCGCCGTCGCGATTGCCGCGGTGATCGCGTTGTCTTCGTTGTCTGCCGTGGCGCAAGGGCGAACGGTCAACTTCTACAACTGGTCGAACTACATGGCGCCGGGAGTGCTCGAGGACTTCACCCGGCAAACCGGCATCAAGGTCGTCTACGACACGTTCGACGCCAACGAGACACTTGAGACCCGCCTGCTCGCCGGCAAATCGGGCTACGATGTCGTGGTTCCCACAGCCTATTTCCTGCAACGCCAGATCAAGGCCGGCGTGTTCCAGAAGCTCGACAAGTCGAAACTGCCCGGTCTCGTCAATGCCTGGCCGGCGGTGACCGAGCGCCTCGCCGTCTACGATCCCGGCAATCAGTACGCCGCCAATTACATGTGGGGCACGACCGGCATCGGCTACAATGTCAAAATGGCTCAGAAAGTCCTTGGCGCAGATGCCAGGATCGACAGCTGGGACATGGTGTTCAAGCCGGAGAATCTTGCGAAATTCAGGGATTGCGGCGTCCACATGCTGGATTCGGCCGACGATATTTTCCCCGCAGCCTTGAGTTATCTGGGGCTTGATCCGAATTCGACCAGGCTGGACGATCTGGAAAAGGCGGCCGAACTTCTGGTCAAAATCCGCCCCTCGGTGCGCAAATTTCATTCCTCCGAATATCTGAGCGCGCTCGCCACCGGCGAGATCTGCCTGGTCGTGGGTTGGTCGGGCGACATCTTGCAGGCGAGAAGCCGTGCCGCCGAAGCAAACAACGGCGTCGAGATCGGTTATGCCATCCCCAAAGAGGGCGCCCAGATGTTCTTCGACAATCTTGCCATTCCGGCCGACGCCAAAAATGTCAGCGAAGCCTATGAACTGATCGATTATCTCTATCGGCCCGAGGTAGCCGCGAAGAATTCGAATTTTCTGTCGTATGCCAATGGCAATCTGGCGAGCCGGAAGTTCATCGATCCGAAAATTCTGGGTGACCAGAACATCTATCCGAACCAAGCCACGCTCGCAAAACTGTTCGTGATCACCGCGCGCGATCCGGCGACACAGCGCATCATCAACCGGCTCTGGACCAGGGTGAAGACGGGCCGCTGATCTATGTCTGAGTCACACCTTCGAAAGGAGTGACCAGGTGGGTAGCGATTGAAATCGACCGCTAAAGCGCAATCGCTCTAGCTGGAATCGCCATCGCGCTTTAGATTATTGTTTGCGCATGATCTTTTCGGTAAACCGCTGCACACTTTTCCGGATCAAGCGCTAGCGCCAGCGGCGATGCAGCCACAGCCACTGATCCGGATACTCGCGAATCCAGCCCTCGATCACCGAGGTGATCGCCTGCATCGTGCCGGCAACGTCGATTTGCCCGGAGGCGTCGCGCACCGGTTTCACTTCGTCCGAGATTTCGGCGCGGAAACGATGACCGGGCAGGCGAATGATCCGCACCCCGTGCACGGGGCATTCGATTTGCCGCAACAGGCGCGCCAGTGTCGGATTGGCTTTGGTCTTGCGGCCGAAAAACGTGACGTCGACGCCATTGGAAAAATACTGGTCGACCAGGATTGCCACATGTTGGCCGTTGCGCAGGGCTTCCGCGAGCTTGATCGGTGCGTCGCGTCCGGCCGGAATCAATGTTCCCATTTTCACCGCACGCAGCTCTTCAATGATCCTGTTGGCGGAAGCGTTGTTGGGCCGGCGAAAAAGGATCGCCGCGTCAAGCCCATGCGCCACCGCGGCCACGGCCGGCAGCTCCCAATTGCCGAGATGGCCGGCAAAGATCAGCGCCGGCTTGCCGTCGAGGCGAAGCTGCTCAAACAGCTCTTGGCAGCGCGGCGGGATTTCGATCCAGCTTTTTCCAGGGAAGACGGCGTCGTGCTCCCAGATATGATCCAGATGGGCGAATTCGGCGCCAAGGCGGCCGAGATTGTCCCATACGCCGGCGAGTATGGCCTCGATCTCTTGCGGTGATTTTTCCGGAAAAGCGGCGGTCAGATTGGCGCGGCCGATGCGTTGCTCGCGCGTCAACGGTCCGATCAGGCGGGCGACCCGGCCGAACAGGTTCGCCGTCTTGACGGGGTCGAAATAGCGGGTGCTGCGCAGGAGCAAGATGGTGAGGGCACCTACCGCCGCCTCTCCGAGCGGCTTGGCCGCGCGGCGAAGGCGGGCTTGGGTGCGAAGTAGCAGCGGATGCATCAGGGACCGACGCCGATTTTGCCCGATAATTTCCGGCTTTCCACGCGCTTCCGCACAGGACGGATCGGCCGCGCTAAGCCGGTTCACGAGTCAGGATCAGCGCGGCGTTCTGGCCGCCAAAGCCGAACGAGTTCGACATCACAGTGGTGACGCGGGCGTCTCGCGCCTTGTTGGGCACCACGTCGAAGGGAATTGCCGGATCCGGGATGTCGTAATTGATGGTCGGCGGAATTCTCTGATGTTCGAGCGTGAGCAGCGAGAACACGGCTTCCACGGCGCCTGCCGCCGAGAGTGTATGCCCGACCATCGATTTGTTTGACGACACGGGAATCTGCCTGGCGCGCTCGCCGAAAACGGACGAGATGCCGAGATACTCCATTTTGTCGTTCTCGGGCGTGCCGGTGCCATGCGCGTTGATGTAGTCGATCTGGTCGGACTCAAGGCCCGCGTCCGACAAGGCGTTGCGGACACAGCCGATGATCGGCTTGCCGTCGGGACTTGATCGGGTGCGGTGGAAGGAGTCCGCCAGTTCCCCGCAGCCGGCGACCACCCCGAGAATGGTCGCGCCGCGCGCGGTTGCGGCCTCAAGGCTTTCCAGAACCAGCGCCCCGGCACCCTCGGCCATGACGAAGCCGTCGCGGTTCTTCGAAAACGGCCGTGCCGCGGCTTGCGGCGGATCGTTTTGGGTCGACAGCGCCGAAAGCAGCGAAAACCGGACCAACGCTTCCGGATTGACGGAGCCGTCGGTCGCGACGCAAAGCGTGGCGTCCGCCTCACCGCGACGGATGGCTTCGACGCCGAGCTGGATGGCGCTGGCGCCGGAGGCGCATGCGGTGGAGAGCGAAATCGGCGATCCCTTGGTGCCGAACACTTCGGCGAGATGATCGGCCACCGAGCCGAACAGGAATCGTCGGTGATATTGCGTATACCGTCCGCCGCCGCTCACCCGCAGCAGGGCATCGTAGTTGATTTCGGTCTCGGGTTCGATCGCGCGGGCGAGTTCCTGGCGCTGCGGCCATTCGAGCTCAACGGGGGCGACTGCAAGAAAGAGCGGACCGGGAAAATCGCCTTTGCTGCCGATGCCAGCCTGCGCAATGGCTTCCTCGGCGACGACTTCGCCGAGCCGCTCGGAAAGGTCGGTCGACGAGAACGGCTCGACGGGAATGAAATCGACCGTGCCGGCCATGGTCGTCTTCAGCCCCTCGATGGGAAAGCGCGTAATGGTGCGGATGCCGGACTCGCCTGCGGTGAGCCTCTTCCAGTTGTCAGCCTTGCCCGACCCGAGCGAAGTCACGACGCCCATTCCGGTGACGACGACGATCGGCCTTCCGAACTTGTCGCGCGCGGCTTGCATGCTATCCCCCGTAGGTGGCATTCATTATTGCGGATATTACGAGTTTCACAATCGGACGCTAGATCGCTTCGACCAGCGCCATCCCCTCGCCCCGCCAATGACCCGCACCGATCACAACAATTTGGGACGGCGGAGAGGACATTTCAACCTCCAGTCCGGTGGGATCATTGGCCGGAAACAGCGCGCCGCGCGAGAGCGAAAGCGCCGCCAGTGCCAATCCGAGTGGAAATTGCGTTTCCATCGTATGGCCGAACAACGTTCCACTGGCGCGCACCGGAAAGGAGGGATGCGCGGCGAGGAATGCGCGCTCTTCGGAGGTCACCGGTTCGGCGCCGGTCGCACCGGTGATGATGGCGCCCTTGTCGGCGAGCTTGCCGAGCTTCGACCAAAGCTTTTCGAGCGTCGAGGTAATCTCTCCGGAGTGTTTGCGGCGCGCCATGTCGGCGACGACGTTGGTCAGGCGCGCAAAGGGTTTTGCCCCGCGCGCTTCGGCGTGCGCCCTCGACTCGATGACAAGGAATGCGCCGCCTGATCCGAGCGCGAAGCCGGGCTTGTCGCTTCGTGCCCAAACTGGAACGAACCTGTCCTTGAGATTGAAGCCGCCGAACTCATAGAGAACCAGGATATCCTTGCGCTCGCCGTTTTGCGATCCACCGATCAGCGCGATGTCGCTTTGGCCGTTAGCAATGCGGGCAAGCGCGATCCGTGCCGCATCGACGCCTGCGGCTTCTTCGCCCATGAAGGTCCGCGAGGATCCGGTCACGCCGTGCACGATCGCAATGTTGCCGGCGAGAAGATTGGAAAGCTGCGCCAGAAAAAGCGTCGGACGCAGATCGTTCATCAAGCGCTCGTTGAGAAAGCCGGGAGCCGAATTGCCCTTCGCCTCCAGATTGAGGATGTTGGAGTCGACGGTGAGATCGCGTTCGCCGCCGCCGGCGGCGACAACCATGTCCATCCGCGCCAGGATTTCCTGGTTGCCCTTGACGCCCGCGGACTCCAGCGCGAGCCCTGCGGCGTAGGTACCAATTCGCTGCCAGGCTTCCATCTGGCGTTGATCGCCTTTTTTCGGGATCTGGGCGTCGAAGTTAAGGGGCGCCTGGGGATGCACGACGCAGGGTGCAAAACCCTTCTCGTCCACCTTGATTCGGCGCTGATTGAGCGCTTCCCAATGCGCATCCAGACCCTCGCCAAGCGAAGTGGCAAGACCAATTCCGGTGATCCAGACTTCGGTCGAAGATTTCGTTTCGGTCATGGGGCGATAGCCTCTCGCGGAAACCCGACGCGCTCGGCCACCGAGTCCATGAATCCGCGCATATCCGAATTGGGGAAGGGGATCAGCGTAAAGGTGAGCGTCGCGTTCGCGCGCAGTTTGCCGCCGACGCGGATCTTCGCCTCGGTCACAGCGAAGCCCGAACCTTCGTGGGAAAGGCTGGCCTCAATGGTGGCGAGGTCGCCCGGGAAAACCGAACCGCGCACCTTGGCTTCCTTCACGGCAGCCAGGATCGGCATGCGCTCGAACTTGAGCAAGCCGAGCAGGAGCCAGCCGGAAGCCTGCGCCATCGATTCGATCAGCAGCACGCCCGGCATCAACGGGTAGCCGGGAAAATGCCCCTCGAAGATCGTGCTGTGCTGCGGAACCTGCGCTTCGACGACAATCTTCTTCCCGCCGACATCGAGGTCGACGATGCGGTCGATCAGGTGAAAATATTCGAGCTGCATCGCGCAATTAGGCGCTGGCGCCCTTGGCCGCGACCAATTCGTCGATTCGGGCGGCGAGGTTCTTCAGGACGAAATATTGTTCGGTGGTCGCTTTGCCGTCGTTGACTTCCTGGGTCCACTTTTCCAGCGGCAGCTTGATTCCGAACGCCTTGTCGATCGCAAAGGCGATGTCGAGAAAATCCAGGCTGTCGATTCCGAGGTCGTCGATCGCGTGGCTCTCTGGCGTGATCGTGTCGCGCGGGATGTCGCAGGTTTCAGCGATGATCGTTGCGACCTGATCGAATGTGGAAGACATCACTAAGCCTTTGATAAATTGAGGATAAATTACGGAACCGTGGGGAGGTGGCCGCTGCGCCCCGCAAATGCCCTATCCACCACCCGGAGCCGAGTGCCCGTATATCGGAGCGGCGCCCCGAGTTCAATGGAGGCAGGCGGTACCTGGCGCCCCCGATTTCGAGGGAAATAAACCAGCGGTGGAAAAGGCCAGAGCGCGGTTATCAGTGCCAACGAAAATGCGGCCCTTGGGGGTGGACGCGCTTCAGGGATGAGGAGGAAAGATCTGGACGCAGTCGTGGCGTCCCATCAAGACGCAATCCTGGGTCCTGCGCAGATGGGAAATACTCATGGCAAGCCAGATACCGACGGCCAAGAGCGCCATGGTGAAGGCAAAGGCGGCAATGTTGGCCAGCATGCGATGCCGAAAATCGTCCGGTTCTTCCCGCTCGCGCTCATAGCGGGACAGATCATTGGCGACCTCGAGCTTGCGCACCGCTTCATTGGGATTTCTGCGCTGGCCCGTCGGCATCGCCGCACGTGGCCGGAATTGGAGCACGCGGTGCTCTTCGTCCGAAGGGACTGAAACGATGGGCCGCTGGGTCTTCACGGCAACCGGCTCCGGGGATTTGTACTCCTGTCTAGCACGCTCACCTGGGCTCTCCCAGAAAATGTTGAGAACAGAGTACCCTATCCATCCAAAGTCTCATGGAACCTGGCGTAGTTGATTCGAATCCGTCCATCGTCGAGATCATCGAGGATATCGACATAATGCCTGCCAAATCGAATGTCGGTATGATCGTAAGACCGTCTTGCATGGATGGTTTGGGCGGCAAGGACATCATATCCGGTCACTACAACCAGAAGTGATACCTTGATGGCGCGAATGGCGTCCGCATCAAGCCCGTAAAGCGGGCTTTTTTCGTCGATGACATGGTAGAGCGTCCAGCTCAGCGCCAGCGCCGGGTGCTCGTTTCGCAACAGCGGCAGTTCGTAGAATCTTCGCTGGGTGTGGCCCTCCTTGCTCGCGACGTTGCGAAGCAACCAGAGCTTTGCGTTGGCATTGCCGATGATGTTGTGGCGTTCGTTGACAAAGCGAAGCATCAGGGTCGGCTTGCCCTCATAATTCGAGATGACCGGGTTTTCGGCGAACAGCAGCCGGGCATTTGGCCGCGCGAACCGGGCGAAGATCAGCCCGGTCATCAGCGACATCGAGAAGATTCCCGTGAACAGCTCGACGGTGGCGATGAAATGTCCGTAGTGGGTCTGTGGGTGCATGTCGCCGTAACCGGCGGTCGAAAGGGTCTCGATGCTGAAATAGAGATAGTCGATGTAAGCGCCGCCCGGCACGTTCGAGACCGGTTGATCTCCCAACCAGTAGAGCAGCGCAAAAACCGCGTTGAAGACGAGAAACACCAGCGCCGCGCCGCCGATGAAGGACGGCCACGAGGCCGTCATGCAGCGATGGCTGATATCGGCCCAGAAGTTCGGACGAAGACCTTCCGCGATAATTTCGCGACCGCCGAAACGGAGCACGCGTGCCTTCGAGATCCGTTCGCTCAGGTGTTTGAATATCATTGCTTGTCTCTTGAGGCCCGATATTCGATCAGGCCCGACTGCAGCCAGCTTGGCCGGATCATGCGCTCTCCAACAAACAGGGATGTGAGCGGACAAAACCGCCTTTGCCGTTCGCGCTGCGGGCGAAGGCAATTGATCGAAAGCCGCATCATGCCATAATCACAGCGATTGCAAGAGCATTTTTCACAATCCGACAGAGGGATTTCTAGCCATGGCGAGCGTGCGGGAACCCATCGTTAACCCCATTCCAATTCTTTCGCTCCGGCCGACTCAGATGACCGTCGGAATGAGGGAGGTGAAGGAAAAGCGCCAACGCTGGCGGGAGCACAAATCGAAGAAAAAACAACAGGAGCTTCTGGGCCGACATATGATCCCCGTGGTTCACGGACCCGACGAGCGCTTCTACGTGATCGATCACCATCATCTGGCGCGGGCGCTTCACGATGAGGGCGTTCAAGACATTCTCGTGGCAATTGTCGCCGACCTCACCATGGTCGACCGCGACGCGTTCTGGGTCGTGCTCGATGACCGCAAATGGGTCTATCCCTACGATGCCAACGGCGAGCGTCGACACTACCGTGACATTCCGAAATCGGTCGCGGACCTCAAGGACGATCCGTTCCGCAGCCTCGCCGGTGAGCTTAGGCGGATCGGCGGTTTTGCCAAGGACACGACGCCGTTCAGCGAATTTCTGTGGGCCGACTTCCTGCGTCGCAGGATGAAACGCAAAATCGTCGACCGCGACTTCGAAAAGGCCCTGGAAAAGGCGTTGGCTCTGGCCAAAAGCAAGGATGCAATCTACCTGCCCGGCTGGTGCGGACCCGCCTCGGAAGATTAGAGCATGATCCGGACCCGAAGGGCCGCGTTAGCGCAAAGTGGAGACCTCGCGACAAACGCGCAACGCGTTTGCGCGGAGATCATGCTCAAACAAAGAGACGAGTTCACGATGCGATCCACTTAATCGCATCATGATCCGGCATCGCGCTGTCCTGCGCTTACTTCGGCAGGCGGCCCATCAGGTAGAATTCGTCGTTCGGGCGCATCGCGGTGACGTTAGCCATCCGGTTCGACAGCGCGAAGAAGGCGGAAACCGCGGCAATGTCCCAGACGTCGTCGTCGCTGAACCCGTGATCGGCGATCTCGGCGAAATCCGCTTCCGAAATCAGGTGCGCCGCGGTGCTCACCTTCATGGCAAAATCGAGCATCGCGCGCTGTCGCGGCGTGATATCGGCCTTGCGGTAGTTGACGGCGATCTGGTCTGCGATCAGCGGATTCTTCGCCCGAATCCTCAGGATCGCTCCGTGCGCGATCACGCAATAGTGGCACTGGTTGGCGCTCGACGTCGCGACCACGATCATCTCGCGTTCGGCCTTGGTCAGCCCGCTGTCCTTCTCCATCAGGGCATCGTGATAGGCAAAGAAAGCGCGGAATTCATCCGGTCGGCCGGCAAGCGCGAGGAAGACGTTCGGGATGAAACCGGATTTTTCCTGCACCGCGAGCAGCCGGCTCCGGATGTCTTCCGGCAAGCTTTCGATCGGGGGAATGGGGAAGCGGCTGATCTGGGCGGTCATGGCGAAGCTCCCGCTCTCGAGATGTTCGGTGTGACTGCGCGAGAAGATAATCGACGATGGCGGCTGCGCAAAGCATATCCGGGGCAACGACGGCTTTGGCTGAAGCGCCAACGGGCTAGTGTGGCGGATTTGACGTTCGTATGACTTCGCCGCACGGACTTTTACGAACGTCGGAACCAAAGGGACACTGGCAGCTCTGTGATTGCAGTGTGACTTTGGATTTGACGTTCCAATAGCGCACTCGCGGTGAGACTGATGAGAACGTCAAATCCGCCGCACTAGCGCAGCGGCTTTTTCAATAGCGAGAAGCGGTCGGGATCGAGCCCGAGCGACGGCTGCAGCATGGGCGCCTCCACCGCCGCGGCCCGCGCTGGCGAGCGCTCGCTGGGGCTTGGGTCGTTCGGCACCTCGCGATTGGAGGTGGCGCCGCGCCAGCGCTCCAGCACGGCGCTGACGAAATGAGTGTCGTGGCCGGCAGTGACCGAGGGGACGGTCGAGATGGTCGCCTCGCTGCGCGGCAGCTGATGTACCGGCACTTCCTTGAAGCGCAGCCGCGTCGGCAGCGCCACGCCTTCGCCGAAGGCCAGCACTTCGCGCGTGCCGAGCGAGGGGACGAACGACAACAGGTTCGCAGCCGCGTCCGAGACCGCCGAGCGCAACAGCGCCTGGTCGCGCTCGTTGGCAAGGCGCATGGTGAAAAGGGTGTTGCACTGGGAAATGATGGTGGCGTCGAGTTCGGCCGGCCGTTGGGTGACGAGCCCGAGATAGACCCCGTATTTGCGACCTTCCTTGGCGATGCGCGAGACTGCCTTGCGAGTCGGGCCAAAGCCGATATTGCGGTCCGCCGAGGCGTAGCGATGGGCTTCCTCGCAGACGAACAATAGCGGTGAAACGCCGTCGCTCCACAGCCCGAAGTCGAAAGCCATGCGGCACAGAACCGAGACCACGGAATCGATGACCTCGGCGGGGAACCCGGCAAGCTGCATCACGGTCATCGGCCGGCCGTTGGATGGCAGGCGGAAAAGATGGCTGATGACCTCCGCCATGGTGTCGCCGCCGACATTGGCGCCGTCGAACATGAAGGCATAGCGCGGATCGTTGCGCACGGCTTCGATGCGCGAGATCAGCTTGTGATAGATGATGCGGGAGGATCGGTTCTCGAGCTTGCCCATGCGCTCGTCGATCAGCGCGATCAGGTCGACCAGGCGATAGGGCACCGGAGTATCGACGGTGTAGCCGACCGACTTCACGTCCATGCGCTTGAACGCAACCCGATCGGAATTCTGGTACTGCGTATAGATTCCCTTCGCCGCCGGGATGACTTCGGCGAGAATGTCGAGTTCTTCGGGCACGCCGGGGCGGCCGGCGAAGAGCACATCGACGATTTCCTCGAAGTTGAACAGCCAGAACGGAAGCTTGAGATTGCGGGGATTGAGCACAAGGGCGCGTTCGCCGAAACAGCGGCCGTACTCGTTGTGAACGTCGAGCAGGAAAATGCGCAGATTGGGTCGCGATTTGAGGATCTCGTTCATCAGAAGCGACACGCCGGTCGATTTACCGACGCCGGTGGACCCAAGCACCGCAAAATGCTTGGAGAGCATTTCCTCGATGTCGACATAGGCGACGACCGAGGGATCCTGCTGCAGCGTTCCGATATTGATCTGGTCCGATCCGTTTGGCGCATAAACCGTGCGCAATTCCTGATTGCTGATCAGATCGACGGCGTCGCCGATGGTGGGATAATGGGTGACGCCGCGCTGAAATTTCTGGCGTTCCGGGCCGCCAAGGATTTCCCCGAGCAGGTCGACCGAGGCGCTGGCGATGTAATTGTCCGAACTCGGCAGGTTTTCGCAACTGACTTCGGTGATCATCGCGACGATCGTGGAATTCGTGCAGCGGATGCTGACAAAGCGGCCCACGGTCGCCCGGATCTCGGAGTAACCCATCTGGCTCGTAGCCATCAGCCCGACGCGGGCGAGCGAGCCACGCACCGAAATCACGCGTCCCAGGGATGTCACAGTGGTCGACCCCGTCATGTCATGAATTGTGCTTGGGAGTCACTATGCCGTCAGTCCTTGCACAAACGGTTAAGCCGCAATCGGCAAATCGCGGCAAATCGGGCGCGGATGTTTCGTCTGAGGCTCGTCCCGACTGTCGATTTGCGAAGCGGATGCGCCTTCTCAATCGTTCTGGAGACACTACGCGCTGCTTAAGATTCCGTTTACCATTCCTGCAAGCGATCGGCCAAAGCAACCGCCGTCCGGCAGCCGGGGGTTAGATGCGATGTTTGTCATGGCCGGTCGCTACAAAATCGAGGGGACGATCGACCGTGCCACAATTGAAAGCGCTGGAGCTGCCGCGCGGCGTCATTTGCCCAATACGCCACGCGTGGGTTCCTGCCGATAGTCGTTGCGTGCTACTCTGATGCGCGCAGCAGGGGACGAGTTCCTCCTGCAAAGGAGGAATTATTCCCAATACCTTTTCAATTCAAAGCCTTTTGAAGTTCTCCGGATCGATGATCAAGCAGTCGATCCGCAGAAGGATCGTCTCGATCGCCGTAGGATTGATCATCCTCATGGTGGCGACCTCGGTCCTCTCGATGGTGATGGTTGGGCGGGTGGGCCATCTGCTCGATGAGCTCACGGCGCGGTATATTCCCGCCAATGCGCATCTGACGCGGATCACTGTCCTTTCGCTGGAACGGGCTGTCGCGCTCCGCCGCATGGTGATTGCGAAAATGCAGGAGCCGCCCGATGAGGCCGGCTATAACGCCCGCAAGCAGTTTTACGAGGCCAAGGATGCCGAAATCGACGGTGAGGCCGAGGCCGCCCGCAGGCTGATCAATGCGATTATCGCGGACCCGAGCACACCATCGGACGATGCCGCGCTGGCGCGCATCGACAGCCGGATCGACAGTCTCACAACCGACGGCCGCCATCATCTCAAGCAGGAGACGGACGACCTGCTTGCGAATCTGGAAGCGCGAGACTTTGCCGCGGTCAGGCGCGGGCTTGCCCGGGTCGACGAGCTGCGCGACGAACTGGATGAAAGGATCGACGCCGTGCGGGCCAACATGCTGAAGGTGAGCACCGGCGCGGTGAAAACGATCAGGTCACAGCAGACGCAGGAGGTCCTGATCTCGGCAGTCGTAACCCTGTTGGCGGCAATCGTCGGTTTGATTTTCGCCAACCTTGTCAGCGGCGGCATCATTCGCTCGGTTCGCCAGTTGCTTGACGGAGCGCGGGCGGTCGAGGCAGGCCAGCTCGATAGATCGATCGACGTGACGACGGAAGACGAGATCGGGCAATTGGCGAGCGCGTTCAACCAGATGGTAGTTCAGCTTCGCGACAACCGGCGTATCCGCGAAACCTTCGGCAAATACATCGATCCGCGCGTCGCGGAAGATTTGATCGATCATCCGGCGCTGACCGCGGCCGAAGGTCAGCGGCGCGTGATGACTGTTCTGTTCTGCGACCTCAAGGGATTCACAAGCCTGAGCGAGGGCCTGACGCCGCAGGGGCTGGTCAAGGTCATGAACCGCTACCTTTCGGTGATGTCGGAGCCGATCCGCTCGAACCGGGGGATCATCGACAAATATATCGGCGACGGCATCATGGCCTATTGGGGCGCTCCTTTTGTCGACGAGGCTGACCACGCCCGCCTTGCATCTGTCTCCGTTCTTCAGATGATCGAGCGCATTGGAAGCTTGCGGCGCGAAATTCCTGAACTGCTCGGCGTGCGTGGCACGCCGATGGAGCAATGCGATTTGAGGATCGGCGTCGCCACGGGCGAAGCGCTGGTCGGTAGCATCGGCTCCGATTTGATGATGAGCTACACCCTGATGGGCGATGTGGTGAATTTCGCCGCCCGGCTGGAGGGTGCCAATAAGCTCTACGGTACCCGCAATCTCGTCTCGGAGAAAACCGCCGCCGCGGCTTCGGGCGCGGTCGAAGTTCGCGAGATCGATTGTGTGATCGTCGAAGGCCAAACCCATTCGCAAAGGATCTTCGAGATCATGGGAGGCGCGAGCGAACTCACCTCGCAGCAATTGTCGCTGCGCGACAATTACCTGAAAGGGCTCGCGGCTTATCGCGAGCGGCGTTGGGACGATGCGCTCGGCGCGCTGGAAGCCGCACTTGAAGCGATGCCTCAAGACGGGCCTTCGATCGCCCTGATCAATCGCATCAAGGGCCTGAAAGCGGACCCGCCGCCCCGAGACTGGGACGGGGCATGGCACATCGATAAATGATCGTAAAGCCGCGGGCTGCTGTCGCAAAGTCTCATGGCAGCCATCGCCGAAGACGGTGTCTATGGCCTGACACAACCTTGACGTCGAGGCCGGTGCGGATTTCATTTCACTGAAAGCAAGCTCGCGGCCGGAAAAGGTCTAGGGGGCAAGAAACAGGGCAGGGTGGAACGCGATGAACCGCGGCATCGAAACTTGAGCAAGCTTGCGCGATCCTCCGGGCTCGCTCCTTTCCGTATCAGGAATTATCGTTTTCAGTGGCCTGCCGATCTGCTCACGTCGTGGGCTTTCGAGATGGAGACGCTGATCCTTGGCTGGTACGTGCTCGTCGAGACCGGATCGGTCCTGCTGCTGACCTTGCTCGCCTCCCTCAACTATACCGGGACCCTGATCGCGCCGATGTTTGGCGTGGCCGGTGATCGCATCGGCCACCGCGACCTGCTCGTCATGATGCGCACCACCTATACGGTCCTTTCCGCAACCTTGATGACGCTGGCGCTGATGGGCCAACTCAGTCCGCTCTACGTCCTGATCATCGTTGCTGTCATGGGCCTCGTTCGCCCGTCCGACCTGGGCGTGCGCGGTGCGCTGGTCGCGACCATCATGCCGCCGGCGCAGCTGATCGGAGCGATCAGCGTCTCCAGAACCACGATGGATACGGCGCGCATCGCCGGCGCGCTGAGCGGGGCGGGGTTGTTCGCCGCGCTCGGCATCGGACCTGCTTACGTGGCGATCGTCGGTCTTTATGCCATCAGCACGGCGCTCACATTCTGCGTCGTGGCGCCGGCGAAACCGCATCCTGCTTCCAAAAGAGCCGACGGCGCACGGTGGCGCTCTCCAATCCGCGACCTTCGGGAGGGCGTGGCCTATGTCTGGACCACGCCGACCATGCGCGCCGCGATCTGGGTCGCGTTCCTCGCCAACCTCACCGCCTATCCTTTTTCCAACGGACTGTTGCCCTATATCGCGCGGGAGATTTACGGCACCGGCCAGACCGGGCTCGGATATCTGTCGGCCAGTTACGCCGTCGGCTCGCTGGCAGGCTCGATCGTCCTGAGCATGACCGGCGGCATCCCCGTGGCCCGGCTGATGATCAGTTCGACAATTGTCTGGTACGCGATGCTGCTTGTGTTCGCGCATTTGCAAAGCATGCCGGCCGCGATCGCCTGCCTGGTGCTGGTCGGCTTTTCGCAGAGCCTTTGCATGATTTCGCTTGCGGTGATCTTGATGCGCACAGCGAGCGAGCATTTCCGCGGCCGGGTGATGGGCGTTCGAATGCTTGTGATCTACGGCCTGCCGCTGGGGCTGCTTGCGGCGGGCACACTGATCGATGAGGTCGGCTTCACAGCGACCGCAACGCTGTATGCGGCTGCCGGTCTCGCGCTGATGCTGGGCATCGCGCTGCACTGGCGGGCTGATCTGTGGTACCTGCGCGCGCCGGCGAATGCGAACTAGCGCGGCGGATTGGACGTTCCTATCAGTCTCGCCGCGAGTGCGTTATGCGGGTCCTTTGCTTTGCCTCGCGCGGGACCTTTTCATGCGACCCGGGCAAGGGCATGTGAACTTGCCTTGCCCCAATACTCAGATATTTGTTGACTTGACCGGGTCTTTTGTACATCCGTACAAAATGTCACGTCCGTCCGACAGCGACGCAGCCGCTACGCGCAAGCCAAACATGCGCGAGGCGATACTGTGGGCCGCCGAAGAACTGTTTTCGACCAACGGGTTCAACGCGGTGTCGATTCGGGACATCGCGCAAGCCGCCGGAGCAAACCCCGGCAGCGTGACCTATCATTTCAAGACCAAGGACGGGCTGCTTCTCGAAATCTATCGGCGTCATTGCGGCCCGATGAACCGCAGACGGTCGGAGTTGCTCGCGGCGGCAAGGCGGGTGCGGGACCTCTCCGATCGCCTGGAGGCGATCGTTCGCGCCTATGTGCTGCCGGCATTCTCTTCCGGCAGCGATCTTGCAGGCGGAGGGGCGCGCTTCACCAGGCTGCGCGCGGTGATGTCGGCGGAAGGAAACGAGGTCGCGGGTCGCATCATCGCGCAGACCTTCGACGACACCAGTCACGCCTTTATCGATGCGATCTGCGAAAGCCTGCCGCACATTCCGCGCACCGAAATCGTCTGGCGCAGCCACTTTCTGCTCGGGGCGCTTTACTACACGCTGGTCACGCCGGAGCGCGTGTCGCGGCTGTCGCGGGGTGAGGCTGACGGCACCGATGCGGCTCATGCCATCGAGCAGCTCGTGTGCGCAACCGTGGCATCGCTTCAGGCAGCCCCAACGGAGCAACCGGCGCCGATACGCAGACGCGCTCCGCTACCTGCCAAGAACTAGCAGGCTAACGTGCGCGCTAGCGCCGCGGCGGACGGGTCGACGCTTAAAGAAGTTTGCGAACGGTTAGAGGCAAGGCCATGGCAAAGACAGGTTTGGTGGTTTCGGCGCATCCCGGCGATTTCGTGTGGCGCGCGGGCGGAGCCATCGCGCTTCACGCCAGGAAAGGTTACCGGATCAAGATTGTCTGCCTGGCATTCGGCGAGCGTGGGGAATCCCAGTTCGCCTGGAAGCAGCCGGGCATGACGCTGGAGAAAGTGAAGGCCGGCCGCAAGGACGAGGCGGAGCGCGCCGCGGCTGCGCTCGGAGCTGAAATCGAATTCTTCGACGCCGGCGATTACCCGCTGCACCTCGACCGCGCACACATGGAGCGGCTGATCGACATTTACCGCGAGCTCAACCCGAGCTTTGTGCTGACACATTCGCTGGAAGATCCCTACAACGTCGATCATCCCGCGGCCGCCGCCTATGCCCAGGAGGCGCGGATCGTGGCGCAAGCCATGGGGCACAAGCCGCAGGCCGACTACAGCTACGCCGCACCTCCAATGTTCCTGTTCGAGCCGCACCAGCCGGAGATGTGCAATTTCAAGCCGCAGGTGATCCTCAACATCGACGAGGTCTGGGACACAAAGCGCAAGACGTTCGAGATCCTCGCCGCCCAAAAACATCTGTGGGCGTATTACGAACGGGTCGCGCTGCAGCGGGGCATGCAGGGCGGGCGCAATTCCGGCAAGGCCATGACCTACGGCGAAGCCTATCAGAGGCTGTTCCCGATGGCATTGGAGGAGTTCATATGAAGACCGTTGTCGTTCGCAACATCACCCGCGCCGATGCCGATGTCGTCAAGCGGCTCGCCGCGCTCGGGGTCGCAACGGTGCACGAGGCCTATGGCCGCCTCGGCCTGATGAAGCCGTATATGCGGCCGATCTGGGCGGGCGGTGAAGCGGCCGGCACCGCCGTCACCGTGTTGGCGCAGCCCGGCGACAACTGGATGATCCATGTCGCGGTCGAACAGTGTCGGCCGGGCGACATCCTCGTGGTCGGCTGCACCGCCGACAATACCGACGGCATGTTCGGAGATCTGCTGGCGACATCGCTGATGGCGCGCGGCGTCACAGGACTGGTGATCGATGCCGGTTGCCGCGACGTGAAATCACTTCAAGCGATGGGCTTTCCGGTGTGGTCGAAGGCAATTTCGGCCAAGGGAACGGTGAAAGCGACGCTGGGCGCGGTCAACGTCCCCGTGGTCTGCGCCGGCATCAATGTTCACCCGGGCGATGCCGTGATCGCCGACGACGACGGCGTGGTGGTGGTGGGCAAGAAGCATGCTGCCGAGGTCGCCGTCAGGGGCGAAAAACGCCAGGCGGACGAGGAGGGCAAGCGGCGCCAGCTCGCCTCCGGCGTGCTCGGGCTCGACATGTACAATATGCGCGAGCCGCTGGCGAAGGCAGGCCTTGTCTATATCGACGAACCGGAGAGCGATTGACGTGGCGGTACGTTTGCGCACTTTGCTCGGTGATCACAAGTGCACCGCCGCGCTGAAAAGCGGCGCGATCAAGTCGGATATCGTCGCCTTCGACTTCGTCGACTATTCGCCGACCAACAAGGGCTTCAAGCCGATGGTCCGGGACGGCGCGTTCGACGTCTCCGAGATGGCGATCGTTACTTATCTGATGGCGAAAAGCTTTGACAAGCCGATGGTACTGCTGCCGCACGTAGTGCTGGCGCGATTCCAGCATTCCTACGCGCTTTACAATGCGAAGCAGGGAAACCTGAAGCCCGCCGATCTCAACGGCAGGCGCGTCGGCATCCGTTCGTTCACCACCACCACCGGCGCGTGGCTGCGCGGCATCCTCGCCAACGATTACGGCGTCGATCTGAACTCCATCGACTGGGTGACGTTCGAGGATGCGCATGTCGCCGAATTTAAAGACCTCACCAAAAGGGCGCCGGCCGGAAAAAACATCGTCCAGATGTTGCTCGATGGCGAGCTCGATGCGGTGATCGGCGAGAAATCGAATCAGGCTGGTCTCAAGCCGCTGTTTTCCGACGCGGAAAAGGAAGAAAAGGCGTGGTTTGCCAAACACGGCATCGTGCCGATCAATCACATGGTGGTCGTCAGCCAAAAACTCGCCAGCACGAATCCGCAAATCGTGCGCGAGGTGTTCAGGCTGCTGAAGGAAAGCGCAGCGGTGGCGCAAAATGCCTCGCCCCAGTTCACTCCTGACGAAATGCGCCGCTCGCTGCAACTGATCATCCAATGCAGTGTCCAGCAGGGACTTGTTCCACGCGCTTATGCGGTCGATGAATTGTTCGACGATCTGACGCCGACCTTGATTTGAAGGATTTTTCAGGATGAACCCCGAGCCCATCATGGATCTCGCCCATCTCGGCCATCTGGAATTGCTGACGCCGAAACCGGACGAGAGCCTGAAGTTTTTCGTCGACGTCATGGGCATGACCGTCAGTGGCCGCAAGGGCGAGTCGGTGTATTTGCGAGGCTGGGACGATTACGAGCGCTATTCGCTCAAGCTCACTGCCTCAAAGACTTCAGGAATGGAGCATATGGCTTTGCGGGCGCGAAGTCCGCAAGCGCTAGAGCGGCGGGTCGCGGCGCTCAAGGGGTCCGGATTCGAGATCGGCTGGACCGATGGCGATCTCGGCCATGGGCCGGCGTTCCGCTGCCGCGATCCGGACGGCCATGTCATCGAACTCTACTACGAGACCGAATGGTATGAGGCCGCGGGCGAACTGAAGCCCGCGCTGAAGAACCAGGCGCAGCGCTTTCCGGCGCGCGGCGTCAATGTCCGCCGCCTCGATCATCTCAATTGCTTGGCGGTCGACATCAAGGCCAACCGCATTTTCTTTGAACAATATCTGGGGTGCCGGCTGACCGAGCAGATCGTGCTCAACGACGGCACCGAAGCCGCGATGTGGATGGCGGTATCGAACAAGAGCTACGACTTTGCCTATTCCCACGATCACTCCAATACGCCAGGCCGTTTCCATCACATCACTTACGCGCTCGATAGCCGCGAGGATGTGTTGCGCGCCGCCGATATCTTCCTCGAGAACGGCGTCTTCATCGAGACCGGTCCGCACAAGCACGCCATCCAGCAGACATTCTTTCTTTATGTCTATGAGCCCGGCGGCAACAGGGTCGAGGTTGCGAACGCAGGTGCGCGGCTGATTTTGGCGCCGGACTGGAGGCCGATCGTGTGGACCGAGGAAGAACGCAAAAAGGGGCAGGCGTGGGGATTGAAGACGATCGAGTCCTTCCATACCCACGGCACGCCGCCGGTCGAGGGCCATTGATCGTTCACACCGTATTGATTTTGGCTATGCGCGGTCGCCTTCGGCTGACTTCCCGGAAGATTTGTCTCCTGCTATCGTCCGCGCGATCCAAACCTGTCGGCCCGTTCGGGCCAGTATCAAAAACAACATCAATTGGGAGGATATCTTGATGAAACGCCGATCCGCCGTCGCGGTGCTTTTTCTTGGGCTAGCCGCATTGTCCTGGTCACCGCAGGCTTCGAGCGAAACTGGCTGGGTCTCGCTGTTCGATGGCAAGAGCCTCGACGGCTTCAGCAAGATCGGTGACGCCAACTGGCGCGTCGAGGACGGCATGATCGTTGCCGACAAGGGCAACGGCTTCCTGGTCACCAAGAATGACTACAAGGACTATGAGATCAGGGCTGAATTCTGGGTCGAAGCCGATTCCAACAGCGGCGTTTTCCTTCGCTGCACCAATCCCGAAAAGGTCGGCGCCGACAATTGCTACGAGGTCAATATCTGGGACGCGCGGCCCGATCCGAGCTATGGCACGGGCGCCATCGTCAATGTCGCCAAGGTCGACCCGATGCCGCATGCGGCCGGCAAATGGAACACCTACGAGATCACCGCGAAGGGTTCGTCCTTCACGGTTGTCCTCAACGGCCAAAAGACCGTTGACGGGGT
>NZ_DATMLW010000084.1:0-34298 GCF_035570375.1 Bradyrhizobium sp.
AACCTGACATTGAGAAAATCTGACGCTTCAAACGAGGCATTCGGAAGCGAAAGAGTGTTCGCTCTTGATATCGCAATGGGACTAATATCGATACCCTTGATGCTGCTGGCGCGTTTGAAGATCGTTGCCGTCAAGTGGCCCTCGCCACATCCGAGCTCCAAAACGGTTTTCTTGGTCACGTAAGGACCGATGATTTGAGATAGGGCCTTGTCCCGACGCGACGCTCTGCCGATTCGCCACGGATCAGGTGTCTGATAATAGGAATCAAATTCATCGGCACTGCGCAAAGCGTCTCCCCCAAAAGTCAGCCCAACTCTTTCGATGACTTGATGCGTAGAATTCCCTTTGTCGATCCCTGGGTTAAAGCTCTGGCAAAAGGCCAGGTCCCTCACCGCCTCCCAGCACGCTCGGGAAAAGCCCAAGCGTCGCGCTCTGCCGCTAAAAACATGACAATTGGAGCAAGTCATGTCGCAAGCAGCCACGTTTCAAGACCCCATGTTTCAGGATGAAGATAAGGCCCGCTAAGCCCATGAGGCAGTTCGCTGGCCAGATGGACCAATTTGCCCTCATTGTGGTAACTCCGATCAAGAGAAGCTTGCCAAGGTTGCGGGTGCGAAACACTCGCATCCCCCGGACTGTACTACTGCAACGAGTGCAAAGGCCAGTTCACAGGGACAGAAGGCACTGTTTTCGAGCGCTCTAAAATGCCCCTCACCAAGTGGAATCCCACTATGCAACGCTTGTTCACGAGCTGGCGCATTTGTATTGTGGACACTTAGGCACGTCCAACGATCGATGGTGGCCCAGCCAATCGCTTTCGCGCATGGCGAAAAAGGAACCGCACCGATGGCATCTGATGTAGAGCATGCTTTAAGGGGACAGCATCCGGATATCATCCGCAACCCGAAAAATCCAAACCAACTTATTATCCGTTGCGAGATGGTAGATCACTCTGGAGGCGCTCCCAAGCCGACCGGAAAATATCTCCACCTTGGAATGACGGTGGCAGACTCAATGCGTCTGCTAGCTCTTTTGTCAGCAGTTCAGAAACAACTTGGGTTGCCTGCTCACTCGGGTAAAGCGACATACACAGTTGTTCCCCCGGCAAAAGAGCGAAACTAACGACCATCCTTTGCCTTTTTAGATTTCTTTTTCGGCGTAGCCTTCTTCCCGATCTTCATTTCCTCGTGCGGCCTTGGCTTCATGCGGACGAAAGAGCCCATCTAGCTGCCTGGATTTTGTCATGCCTACCCCTTGGGACATTCCGCTTGGCCTGAAGAGGGCGACGCCAAAACACGCCCAGCCCCCTCACTTCAGTGCCCTCAGAACCCTCGCCCGCTCCGGAAAAGCGCGGGCCAGCGCGTCGCGATCGGGCTGCAACACGCCGCGTTCGGTGATCAGTCCGCTCACCAGGCGCGAAGGCGTCACGTCGAAACCGTAATTGGCCACGGGGGAGCCGTCGGAGACGACCCGAATTGTCTCGATCCTGCCATCCGCGGTGCGCCCGGTCATGGTCGCGACTTCGTCGGCGCTACGCTGCTCGATCGGAATTTGCCGGATGCCGTCGTCGATGGAAAAATCGATCGTCGGTGACGGCAACGCGACATAGAACGGCACCGCATTGTCATGCGCGGCGAGCGCCCTCAGGTAGGTGCCGATCTTGTTGCAGACGTCGCCATTGGCGGTCACCCGGTCGGTGCCGACGATGACCAGATCGACCATCCCGTGCTGCATCAGGTGGCCGCCGGTATTGTCCGGGATCACCGTATGCGCCACGCCGTGATGGGCAAGCTCCCAGGCCGTCAGCGAAGCGCCCTGGTTGCGGGGCCGGGTTTCGTCGACCCAGACGTGAACCGAAGAGCCTCGATCGTGAGCCAGATAGATCGGCGCTGTCGCCGTGCCCCAATCAACCGTCGCCAGCCAGCCGGCATTGCAATGGGTCAGCACATTGACCCGCTCGCCCTCCTTCTTCCTGGCCCTGATCGCCTCGATCAGCGCAAGCCCGTGCTCAGCGATACCCTTGTTGATGGCGATGTCCTGCTCGGCGATTTCGCCGGCTCGGGCATAGGCAGCGTCGGAACGCGCCGAAGGCGGCAGCGGCAATAGCGTCTCGCGCATCACCTCGAGGGCCCATTTCAGGTTGATCGCGGTCGGCCGGGCCCCAATCAGCGTGGCATAGGCCTTGTCCAGCGCCGCATCCGAAGCATCGGAGCGCATCGCGAGCGCAACCCCATAAGCGGCCGTGGCGCCGATCAATGGCGCGCCACGCACCAGCATCGAGCGGATCGCATCCGCAGCCGCGTCGCAGTCGGTCATTTTTGCGACGACAAATTCATGCGGCAAGCGCCGCTGGTCGATCGCGCCGATCGACCAGCCGTCGGGCTCGACCCATATGCTTCGGAAATGCCGTCCGTCGACCTTCATGCCCGCAACACCCTTCCGGCCACCGCGTCGAGTTTCTTCAGAAGCGCGGGATCGCGCGCTTCCGGGGCGGTGATCAAGGCCGTATCGAGCGCGCGATCCGAGCCGATCGGGCATCGCTCATGCATGCGCGGAAAATCCCGGGCCAGACGTGCAACCAGGCTTCGCGCCTTCCCGGCATTCGTATTCAAAATGCGAATGATATCCTGCACCGTGACCGCGTCATGATCCGGATGCCAGCAGTCGAAATCGGTCACCATCGCCACGCTAGCATAGCAAATCTCGGCCTCGCGGGCGAGCTTGGCTTCCGGCATGTTGGTCATGCCGATCACCGAATAGCCCAGCGCCTTGTAAGTGGTGCTCTCGGCCAGCGTCGAGAATTGCGGCCCCTCCATGCAGACATAGGTGCCGCCGCGCGCAAAGGGGATGCCCTCGGCTTCGGCCGCCGCGGCCAGATGGATGCGCAATCGCGGTGAGACCGGATGGGCCATCGACACATGCGCGACGCAACCTTTGCCGAAGAACGAACCCTCGCGCCGGTAGGTGCGATCGACAAACTGGTCGACCAGCACGAATGTCCCGGGCGGGAGTTCTTCCCTGAAGGAACCGCAGGCGGAAAGTGAAATCAGGTCGGTCACGCCGGCGCGCTTGAGCACGTCGATATTGGCCCGATAATTGATGTCGGAAGGCGACAGCCGGTGGCCCTTGTCATGGCGGGACAGGAACACGACCGGCAGGCCGGCGATGGTGCCGCGGCGCAGCGCCGCCGACGGCTCCCCCCACGGGCTTGCGATCACCTGGTCGCGGGCATCTTCCAGCCCGGGCAGGTCGTAAATGCCCGATCCTCCGATAATGCCAAGCACCGCTTTTGTTACGGCATCTGTCATGAGGTCTCCACGGTCCGTTGCTGCGGCGGAATGGCCGGTCCCGCGCGTGTACGGGACGTTCAAAACGTTCGACTACATCGCGGGGTAACAATCAACCACTGTTCTTCTGGCGGCAAGGGCTTCCAGGGCGCGGACTCATCGGCGCGTAATCAGATCCGGAGAGCTGCCAGACATCCCGGAGTGCCTGGCGATGTCCGCTATTTGGGTGCGTCGGCTGATGCGGTTGATGGATGCTGGCTCACTCACACGGTAGTGTGCGCCCGCAAAACGCGGCGTTGTCGCATCGATCAGGGAGAAATTTTCCCGGCGAACGAACATCACACACGACGAACGCTGTGTCTGCTGGAGCATGATCCGGAAAAGTGGGTACCGGTTTTCCCTCGCGACAAACGCGGAGCGTTTGCGCGGAGATCATGCTCAAACAAAATGATAGAGCGAGATGACGCTTCGAAGAAGTATCATCTCGCTCTAGGTGCCATCAAGTGTGGATGTTGGCGGCAACGCGAACTGAAACAGAGCGCCCTTCGGCTCGTTTTCGCTCGCCCACAGCCGTCCGCCGTGCTCTTCGACGATGGTGCGGCAGATCGACAGTCCCATGCCCATGCCACTGGGTTTTGTCGTAAAGAATGGCTCGAACAGTTGCTCGAGGTTGTCCGTCATCAAGCCGGGACCCGTATCCTGCACCGCGACGCGCACCTCTTGCTTGATGCTCTCGGTACTGATCCGTAGTTCGCGGATGCCGTCAGTGACACCGCTCATCGCCTGAATGGCATTGATGACCAGATTGAGCATCACCTGTTGAAGTTGGACCCGATCGCCCCGAACGCGCGGCAGGCTATCCGACAATTGCGTCTGCGCCCTGATCCGGTTCTTCACCAGCTCGCCGTGGACCACGGTCATAACCTCCAGGATTGCATCATTGATATTGATCGTATCCGTCCGTGGGGGAGCTTTTTTCACCAGACCATGCACCCGGTCTATGACAGCGCTGGCTCGCTCGACGTCCTTGACGATGCGCTCGACGGATTGTTTCGCTTTTTCGATCTGGGGCGGTTCCCTTGTCAGCCAGCGCGAGCCGGCCTCCGCATTGGCCGCCATTGCGGAAAGCGGTTGCTTGAGTTCATGGGCGAGCGAGCCGGTGAGGTGCCCCATTGCCGCGACGCGAGTTGCGTGTGCGAGCTCCATCTGCGCTTGCCGAAGTTGCCGCTCGCGACGGGTAATCTCCAATGCGATGGTAGCTTGCGCGGCAAAGGCCGTGACCAACTCAATCTGCTTGTCCGTGAATGGCTGCATGCGGGCGCGGACGATGGTAATTCCGCCGACCAGTTCATTGTCCTTCAGCATGGGTACGAGCAGATAGCTGCGGACGCCTATCCGTTCCACGAGCGCCACCAGGCCGGGTATACGCTGGTGGTAAGCTTGATCTGCCGCCAGGTCGGCGATGTGGACCGGCGATCTGGTTTTGATCATTCGCGCGGAGGGAGCGCCTTCACTGACCGGATAGAGGCGGCCCTTGACATAGAACTCATCTGCCATGCCTGTCCGCGCCACCAGGCGGTAGCCGTGTTCCTCGAAGATGATCAAGGCGCCCACTTCGGCTCTGCAGAGGCGGGTGGCATTGGCGGTTATTGTGTCGAAGATAGGCTCCAGATCGTGCGGCGAGTTGGCGATGGAGCGCAGCACTTCCGACATCGCCGCCTGCTGCGCCGCGAGTTCAGTGACTTGCTCTTGCAGCTCTATGCGGTCGGCAAGCTGCGGACGACGAGGGGCTTTGGGGCCGCGGGGCTTGATCCGTTCCATCCTGTCATCTCCGTCTGTTGCAAACGGAACGATGCTCATCCCCCTCAAATGGCATTCTAAAGAGCCGCGCCGCAATGTGCGAGCACCATTAGCCTTTCGAGCGATAGAAATGGACCGAGGGTCTTTGGGTCTGCTCGGGGTTTAAATCGAGGTAATTGCGGCGCGGGCTCGCGAAGCGACGCAAAGGGGCCAACAGGCGACCCAGGCGTCTAATCAAGAACCTCGTCGACTTGCGCCAGCAGCGTTGGTGAAATGGACAAGCCGAGTTCCTGCGCGGTCTTGTTGTTGATCGTCACCTGAAACTTGGAAGGCTGTTCAACCGGCAAACTGGCCGGATTCGCGCCTTTGAGGATCTTGTCGACGAAGGTCGCCGTGTGCTCGTACAATACCGGATAGTTGGCGGAAACCGAAGCCAGGCCTCCTTCCGCGACGGCGCTTCGGTCGCTAGACATGTAACCCATGGGGTGCCTGTTCGCGATCTCCACCAACTGCGTGGCATAGGGACCAAAAAATCCTTGAACGATGACCGCCTGAGCCCCGTCCCCGGCCATGATGGAAAAAGCTTCTTCGAATTCACTTGCGCCGCCGATCAGGACGGGCGAGGTCCGCAAATTGGCAGCCTTGGCCGACGTCAGAATGTCGGCCACAAACGGCTCACTGAAGGGATCGGTGGTCGGAGTCGTGGCAAGCACTCCGACGCAGGAAAGGTTCGGAATGATCTCGCGCAGCAGCTGAATGCGCTTGCCGCCGATTTCGGCGTCCATGGCCGACAGGCCGGTGACGTTGCCACCGGGTTGCGAAAGGCTCCTGATAAAGCCGGACTGCAACGGCGCGCCGGCCACCATCACGATTGGAATTGTCTTTGTAGCCGCCATCGCGGCGCGAACCGCGGGCGTGAAGTGGGCAACGATCACGTCGACCCTCGACCGGACGAACTCGCCCGCGAACTGCGCGGCACGATCGCTCTGCCCCTGTGTATAGCGCAATTCGACTGCAATGTTGCGGCCGACCGAGTAACCGCGGGCCTGCAGGCCTCGCCGGAACGCATCGGCAAACGGATGCGGCTCCGATCCGGAGACGATCACGCCCACGCGCGGGACGCCTGCGGGTTGCTGTGAAAACGCGTGCTCACTTGCGGAAAGTGACCAACCCGCGCCGCCGCCCAACAGCAAAAGGACTTCCCGCCGCCTCACCACGGCCCTCCCGAGCTTGGGTGCACAGCAAGCTTAGCACGGCAGGGCCCTCCCTGCGACATGCGAACGCTATCGGTCATTTTCGACCGATGCAGCCGGCCTTTGTCCCTTGTTTGATGCCGGCTTTGCCCCTCGCGCCGTACAACACCGTGACGCATCCCACCTTCCTGGAATACCCGGCGCGTCTCGGTCGGTCGCCTCTCGCCAGCAGCACGCAACGAAAAAACCTCGGCGCAGGGCTGGCCGGGCCGCTATGATGGAAACCACAACGTGATACAGGCGTTACTAAAACTTGCGAATCCCGCGGAGGTGGGCATGGCGAGAAAACGCATCGGCATTCTCACGGGCGGCGGGGATGTCCCCGGCCTCAACGCAGTCATCAAGAGCGTGACTTATCGCGGCAGTGAGAACGACATCGAGGTCGTCGGTCTGCGCCGCGGCTGGGAGGCCCTGACGCACGTGAATCTGGACGATCCAGCCAGCAAATCTCACTACATCATCCCGCTGAATCGTGAAAACACCCGCATCATCGACCGGCGAGGCGGCACGGTGCTGCACTCGAGCCGCACCAATCCCTCCAAAATGAAGAAGCTGCCCGATCATCTCGTCGGCAGGGACTTTCCCTTCTACCAGAGCGCCAAGGGCGGCATTGCAACCAAAACGTGGGACCTGACCGGTCAGGTGCTGGCGAATCTCTCGGGACTCGGCATCGAACACCTGATCGCTATCGGCGGCGACGATACGCTGAGCTATGCAGCCAAGCTCAACGAACTCGGCGTCAAGATCATTGCCATCCCGAAGACGATGGACAACGACGTCCGCAATACCGAGTACTGCATCGGTTTCTCGACCGCGATCACCCGCGCCAGCGATGCCATCCAGCGCCAGCGCACCACGGTCGGCTCCCACGAACGAATTGGAATTTTCCGTGTCTTTGGCCGCGATGCCGGATTTACGGCGCTATACACCGCATACGCGACCTCGATCCGATGCGTCATACCGGAGTACAAGGTCAATCTCGACAAGCTGATACAGTTGCTGCTCGAGGACAAGCGCGCCAATCCAAGCAACTACGCGCTGATCGTGCTCAGCGAGGGCGCCGAGTGGGAGGGCCACAAGGTGCAGGAATACGGCGAGCCTGACGCCTACGGCCATCGCAAGAAGGCCAGCGTGGCAGAAGCACTTGCCGACGAGATCAAGCGGCGCTCCGGCGAGGAGACCATCGTCTCTGACCTCACCTACGACCTGCGATCGGGCGATCCGGACTTCATCGACAAGCTTGTAGCCCTGACTTTCGGTAACATGGCCTACGATGCCATCCTGGAAGGCAGGACTGGCCTCATGTCGGCGCTCGTCGAAGGACGCTACGACCTCGTACCTATTCCTGACGCCAGGCTCGGGCCGCGCAAATTGGACGTTGCCGGCACATACAACAAAGAGCGCTACCGTCCCATCTACGCTGACAAGCGGGGGCTGCCGATCTTTCTCAACCGCGCGTCATAGCGTGACGCCGCCACCTGCAGCGGAGACCTCAACGATCCCGGCAAGATTTTTTGCTCGCCTGATACTGGATGATTCCTTTGCGCGATGGGCGAAGCATCCTTCACAGGTCGAGCTAATCTTTGGTTTGACGCGTTTTCTTCACGCGAACCGGTATTCACTTCGCTCGAAAACGCTATAAACCGCCAAAAAAGAAAAGGCCGTCCGGGCGGGCACCGAACGGCTCAATTTCCGCAACTGCCGGTTCGCGACCGGTTCTGCTGCTGAATTTCGGCGAGGCCTGTGAAGCTGCGCCTCTTCGCTGACCTCTCATCAGGCGGCTCGTCGCCGTCCGACTGGTCATCATCCTAATCGATAAAATTTTATCGACAAATGAAAGCAATTGTTAAGGTTACCATGCGCGGCGTAGCGCAAGACCTCGAGATGTCAGCGGCCCGTGCTGCTCCAGGAAGTCCTGTGCCAACTTGACGTCATCGCCAATGCTGACGATTTCGCGTTCGGAAATGAGCAGCGGATATTGGAGATAAAAAGCCCCGGACGAGGCCGGGGCTTTTCGTTCACGGAGTATCCAAAACGGATCAGTAATTCGCAACGACTGGAGCGCCCCAGTTGAAGCGGTAATTGATCCCACCCTTCACCACGTCGACCCGTTCTGTGGAGCTTACGAACGTTGTGAAGAAGGTACCAACGGTTTCAATGTGATTGATGCCAATGTTACTGGAAACGAAGTCAATGTGGTTATACTCGATCTTCGCGGACCAACCCGGCGCGAACCCCCATTCGACGCCAGCCCCGATGGTCCAACCGGTGCGATCGGTTGTGCTGGAGCCTGTCTCAAACAAAGTCCCGTTCGCCAAAACGCCAACGCTGGACGAACTGCTCTGGCCCAAGGCTACACCGCCCTTCGCATAGAAGAGCCAATTATCCGCTGCCCAGCCCACACGACCCGTCAACAGGGCAAAATCCCTAAGTCTCCCGTTATTGGTGCTTGTGAATCCTGTCACCGTGCTGATCGTGGTGGCGCTTCCCCTGATGTCCGTCCAGTCAAAGTCGCCCTCGACACCGACAACCAGGTGATAGGGAGTCTGGTAGTTGAAGCCTGCCTGCACGCCGCCAAGGAAGCCGTTTGAGTTCTCCCTGGCGAAGACGGTCCCGGTCGGAAAGTTTGTCGTACCTGGGGCAAGCTGAGTACCATCGACGTGAGCCCATCCCCAGCCGAAATTGCCGCCCACGTAGAGGCCGGTCCAGTCGTAAACCGGTGGCGGGACGGGGACGGGCGGAGCCTTTACCGGAAGGTCAGCGGCAAAACCAGAATTCGTCGAGATAAGCGCCAGCGCGGCACTCGCCAAAAGAAATTTCCTGACCATCGCAAAGCTCCAAAAAAGCAAATATCGAAATTTCAAAAGGAGCTTACTCCAGATCTCGGTAGTTCGTTGTAGCGTGGGTACAACAACTGCGGGATTTCTAGCCACTAGTTGCTTTGGTGGGTCATGAATAGGCCCGGTTGTAGACGTCATTTCGGCCACATTGAACACACGGACGGCAGTCGAGTACCAGCCGGTTCGGCAGAGGCCCTGCTCGACCAGGCTTTGCGCCGAGCGCGACAGCTCAAGCAGGAGCAACCATCCGCATCCGAATGGCCGTCGGCTTTGGGGTCAAATTTTCGATCGATGCAGCCGGGTTTTTCTCTCACAATCCTGGCAGCGCGGTGATCGTGACATTGATCGTGCCGGTTGCTTCCGCGATCACCCGCAGCGTTTTGGAATCGAAAGCGATGTCGGCGAGATCGAGCTCTTGATTTCCGCAGCCACACACCCACGCCGTCCTCGTTGTTCCGAAGGTCGGTCATCGCAGCCGCGACCGTCTTCTGCGCATTGCAAGGAATCAGCTGTGAGATCGACTGCCGTCCGGCTACAGACCGGGATATGCCTGTCAGAAGTTTCTCGACTCCGGTATTGTCTTTAAACGCTGGCCCTGGATCGCTCGCTGGTGTGGGAGAATACGATGAAGTTGAGCGCTGCAACTGCGGGTCTTTTGCTCTGGATTTCCTCACCGGCGATGGCACAGCAGAACGGTGCCGCTCTCTACGCACAACATTGTGCCGAGTGCCACGACTCCGGCGGCCAGCAAAGCCGAGCTCCCGGTCGCAGTGTAATGCAATCGATGTCGTTCGAGCATGTTGTTGCAACTCTTGCATCGGGCAGCATGGCCGCGATCGCCAAGGAGCGAACCGAGGATGAGCGTAAGGCTATCGCCAGCTTTGTGACCGGGAAGGGCGCAGCCGATCAAGCTGCGACTACCAGCGGAACGACCGGTGACTGCACGCGACAGTCGCCAACGTTTGCCGGAGCGCTTGATGGACCGCGGTGGAATGGTTGGGGTGTAGATATCAACAATAGTCGCTTTCAACCGACGAGCATGGCCGGACTGAAGCCAGACCAAATCCCGCGATTGCAGCTGAAATGGGCGTATGGTTTTCCCGGTGTCTCTTCGGCCAACGCGCAGCCCACGGTAGTAGGTGGAGTTCTGTTCGTCGGGGGAGGTGATCGCAAGGTCCGCGCGCTCGACGCCAAAAGCGGTTGCACGATTTGGACCTACTCGACCGAAGCACCAGTGCGGACTGCGATTACTTTCGGTCCGCTCTCCGGGGCCGGCGAGTTCGCTGTATTTTTCGGTGACGCAGCAGCTAACGCCTATGCGATCAATCCATCGACCGGTTCGCTGATTTGGAAGAGAAAACTGGAGGATCACCCGGCCGCTCGGATCACCGGGACGCCCGTTCTTTTTTCCGGCGTCCTCTATGTTCCGATTTCATCGATCGAGGAATTAACCGGATCGAAAGACACCTACGAGTGCTGCACTTTCCGCGGCAGCGTAGTGGCGCTCGATGCCGCGAGCGGCAGCCAAATTTGGCAAACTTACACGATTGCGGAAGCGCCACATCCAACGACAAGGAATGCCGTCGGGACACAGCTTTACGGTCCATCCGGGGCCTCGATTTGGTCTTCCCCGACCATCGATGCTCAACGATCGGCCCTCTATGTCGCGACTGGCAACTCCTATTAGAACCCGCCGGCAGACACCTCCGACGCGCTGATTGCCATCAATCTGAACACGGGCCAGATTTTATGGCATCGACAAGCAACACCAAAGGACAGCTTCGTCGTCGCCTGTTTCGCGGCCAACAAGACCAATTGTCCGCAAGACCCTGGCCCGGATCATGACTTCGGCCAGTCGCCGATCCTGGTGAGCTTGCCCAACGGCCAAAGGGAGCTGGTGATCGGGCAGAAATCGGGCGTCGTGTCTGCGTTCGACCCCGACCATGACGGCAAGCTCCTCTGGCAAACACGGGTGGGCAAGGGGGGCCCGCTGGGCGGCATGGAGTGGGGCTCGGCTGCGGATCAGGAGCGGGTGTACGTAGCGAACTCTGACGTGCGATTTCTTCTCGACGGTACTCGACGTCTAAATTCGAACGAGGGAGGCGGTCTCTTCGGGCTTGGTTTGTCGGACGGCAAAGTCACGATGCAGGTGCCTCCGGTAGCATGTGGTGAACGCGATCGATGCAGTCCTGCACTTTCTGCTGCGGTTACGGCCATTCCGGGCGCCGTCTTCTCCGGCGGCGTGAGCGGCTTCCTGCGGGCCTATTCGACAGACGACGCGCGACTGCTTTGGGAGTTCGACACCGCGCGTGACTACGCCACGGTGAATGGCGTTTCAGGGCGCGGTGGTGCCATGGATGGACCGGGCCCGGTTATCGTCGACGGCATGCTGCATGTGAATTCGGGCTACGCGCAATGGAGCGGTATTCCGGGAAACGTGTTGCTCGCGTTCGAGCTAGGTCAGCCTTGAAATCGGGCCAAGGCCGACTGAGGGTCACTTGCGACCGCTTCAGCGAGGTTGGTGTGCCATTCGGCGTGAATCTGTTCCACGGGCGAGCCCTGGCGAAGAGGGCCAGCGGCATCCGTCGTCTCATCGCGCCGGGTTTGTCACTCACAATCCCGGCAGCGACGTGATCGTGACATTGATCGTGCCGGTTGCTTCCGTAATCACCCGCAGCGTCTTGGAATCGAAGGCGATGTCGGCGAGGTCGAGCTTGGTGATGTTCGCGGCCACGCGCACGCCGTCCTCGTTCTTCTGAAGGTCGGTAATCGCAGCCGCGACCATCTTCTGCGCATTGCCCAGAATTGGCTTGAGATCGACCGCGGTTTTTTGCGCCAATGCCTTTTGCAGATGCGGCATCACCGCGCGCGCGGCGGCGCCGAGCAGGCCGAAGGCGGCTTCGGATTCCACCGCCAGTTCGACATTGGCAAGCCGCAACGTCTGCTGCGCCAGATCGAGTACCGGCTTGCCCCAGATATGCACATTGGCTTCGCCGCCGAAGCTGAACAGGCTCTTCTCCTTCGCGTACACCAGCAGCGAAATCAGCAACCGGTCGCCGGATGCAGCGACCGACGCCTGTTTTACGGTGACGCTCGCCGGGCCCGAGCCATCCTCGGGGAAGGTCCGGCCGGCCAATTGCGTCTCCACGATCTTGTTGATGTCGGCAAACGGGATGTCGACCGGGATGCCGATGGCAACCACCGCAGGCGTCGGCGGCACGATCGAGATCTTTTCGGGAAACGGACAATTCGGCGTGGTCTCTTGCGGCGTGATGCGGGTCTCCGCCTCGATGCCGAGCGTCATGGTCACGGCGGAGGCGCTGATGAAAGGCTGCACGGCAACCGCGCGGGTCGGCCGCAGCTCAAGCCAAAGGGAGGGAACGGAGGAGTTGCCGCCGACGCTTTGCAGCGGAATCGAGCGGCATGCCTTCGCCCACTGAATCCGCGCATTGCGCTCGATCGAGGGATCGTTGCGAATGCGCGCACCGGCAGCCGCGATCTGTTCGCCGACGGTCTTGTCGATCAGCGGCTTGACCTGCGCCGGGACGTTTACGCGCGCGCCGGCGACCGTGAGGTTGGTGTCGCCGAGCCGCACTTCCGCACCGAGGTTGGGCTCCAGACGCCAGGCGGCGGCGAGCTTGGGGTGCGAGGTGACGGTGACGCTGCCCCTGATCTCGGCATTGGCATTGAGTTGCTTGATGTTCACGCCGGCGATCTGCTTGGCGGCATGATCGCCGAGCAGGGCGCCAACGGCGTCGCTGACCGCGCCGGTTGCCTTCGACGACAGCGAGCCCGTCACGTTCAGCTTTCCCGTCAGCGGGGTGGTCAGCGACAGCAGGTCCTGTCCCCCGGTCGCCGAGACCGGACCCCGCGCGGCGGTCCAGCCGATATCGGCGTTTTGCAGGATCTGCGTCACCGGGTTGTCGGCCTTGCCGGAGAAATTGCGCGCCGCGCTGCGCTCGGCGGCGTCGCGAATGACGGAAATCGGTATAGCCACCTGCGCCAGGATGACCGAGCTTTTCGGGGCAGGGGGCAGCGGCGGCAAGTCGGCAATCACGGGCCGGGTGTTGACCGTGCCGCCCGGCGAAAGCCAGTCCATGGCCTTCAGGCTGACCAAGAACGACACCGCGATCACCGCGATCGCGATCAGAATGACCTTTGGACGCATCGTCCCCCCGGACTGATCAGCCCCCGCAACTCTATATAGGGCGCGATGTTGCCGCGCCAGAGCGGGAGGCCGGCTGGTAACACGAGCAAAGATGCTTCCGAGAAGGCCGGCAACAAGGCTCCTTTTACCCTCTCCCGCTTGCGGGGGAGGGTGCCCGAGCAAAGCGAGGGCGGGTGGGGGTTGGCAGGTGAGACCTTTCCCTACCCCAGCCTCGAGAGCGAGCTTGCTCGCCTCGGACCCCCGCGGGCGGGGGAGGGAGTGACACGCCGCCCACAAACGAAAATGGCGCGGAACCCCGGCGCCATTTCCAAAAAAATATCTATCGTTCGCTTCTTATTGCGAAGAAGGAATCCGACAGGTTCGGTGGGTTACCGTGGGCTGAAGGTGTCCACGCGGACTGTGCAGCGTGAGAATTGATCCCCCTAAGCAAGAGGACATGTCTCCTTATGGCCACGAAACGGACCTCCAGCGATGTCCGCCCAGTGGTCGCTAACGGGGAAAGCGGACACAAGCGCACATCGCTGTTGCGTCCGCCGAAGTCTGGAAATGACCCAAACCGGTCATCCACTCAAGCCGCGGTCCGGTCGCGGCGGGGACCGTTTAGAAGCGATTGGTACGATGCTCGAAGGTTCGGTCATAGCGACCTTGATGAGGCGGGTTACTCTCGACCTCGTAAGGCTCTGAAATCGCGTCAGCTTTCGGACGATTGAATACGTAGTTGGGTCCAATTGCGTGCGAATGCCGTCGTGATCCGGCGGACAAGTTCGGTTTGGTAGGGAACTAACTCCGTCTCTCACCGTTCCGAGAAACGGTCTGGCCGCTGCGATGGCTATGGTCGCGTGTACCTACGAGGCGTCCCGGGAGAGAGCGTTGCGTAAGGAAGCTTGCTCGCTTGAAGAACCAAGCGAATGGCTCGTCGGCGGCGGCGAGATGGCGGAGCGCATCCGGAGTTTTGATTGGTCGAAATCACCGCTCGGACCATCAGATGCGTGGTCTCCCGCGCTGCGCACCACGGTCGGGCTGATGATGGCCAATCGGTTTCCCATGCTGTTGTGGTGGGGGTCGGACTACATTTCCCTCTATAACGACGCCTACATTCCAGTCCTGGGTCTCAAGCATCCGACCGCGCTCGGTCTCCCGGTCCGCGAATGCTGGTCGGAAATCTGGGATATCCTGAAGCCGCTGATCGACACGCCGTTCAATGGCGGACCATCCACCTGGATTGAAGATTTCGAGCTTCATATATCCAGCGTTCGGGCTTCAGCGAGGAAACGCACTTTACGGTAGCCTACAGCCCGGTGCCCGACAGCATGGCGTCAAGCGGCATCGGCGGCGTATTGGCAACGGTTCACGAAATCAGCCAGAAAGTTGTCGCGGAACGCCGGGTTGCCATCCTGCGCGACCTCGCGGTTGCGGCGATCGAGAACACTGTCGAAGAAACATGCCGCGTCGCGGCACAGGCGCTTGCCCGCCATAGTAAAGATATTCCGTTCGCGCTCATATACCTGATCGATTCCGACGGTCAGCACGCGCGATTGGCCGCGACGGTCGGTATCGAGCCTGCGAAAGGCGCAAGTCCGCCTGCCGTGCCGCTCGACCCCGACATGGATCAGGGCTGGCCGCTCGCGGCGGCATTCCGCGGGCAAGACTTGGTGGAAGTGACCGACCTTGTTTCACGCTTCGACGCTGCGCCGGTCGGACCGTGGGCAGAGCCGCCGAATATGGCGGTGGTCGTGCCGCTCCACCCCAGCAAGGGCAATGAGCCATTTGGGCTGCTGGTCGCTGGCGTCAGTTCACGACTGATATTCGATGAACGGTACAAAAACTTTTATGAGCTCGCCGCGAACCACGTCGCGACTGCGATGGTGAAGGCGCGCGCATATGAGGAAGAGCGCAAGCGAGCCGAGGCATTAGCGGAGATCGACCGCGCCAAGACGGCGTTCTTTTCGAATGTCAGCCACGAGTTCCGCACGCCGCTGACGTTGATGCTCGGGCCATTGGAGGAATTGAAGCGCGAATTAGGTGACGCGCCCGATGCACCGCCGGGCTCGATCCATCAACAGGTCGACCTCATCCAGCGCAACGGTCTGCGGTTGCTCAAGCTCGTCAACACGCTGCTTGATTTTTCGCGCATTGAAGCCGGGCGCGTCCGGGTAGCTTACGAACCGGTAGACCTTTCGGCGTTCACGGCGGAGCTTGCAAGCGTCTTTCGCGCGGCAGTCGAGAAGGCGGGATTGCGGCTCGACATCGACTGTCCGCCAATATCCAAGCCGGCCCATGTCGATCGCGAGATGTGGGAAAAGATTGTTCTCAATCTCGTATCGAATGCCTTCAAGTTTACCTTCGACGGCGCGATCGAAGTCAAATTGCGGAACACCGGCGCACACTTCGAACTCACCGTCCGCGACACAGGTACCGGAATCCCCGCCGACGAGTTGCCCAGGATCTTCGAACGTTTCCACCGCATAGCGGGCGCGCGCGGCCGGACGCATGAAGGCTCAGAGATCGGACTGGCACTGGTTCAGGAACTTGTGCGCCTGCATGGCGGCACGGTTTCGGCCGAGAGCACTTACGGTGAAGGCACCACGTTCCGCGTTCGTATTCCGCTCGGGTCGAGCCATCTCGCGCAAGCCCAGGTCGTGTCTGCCGTGACGTCGACCGCGATCGGGGCGCAGCCCTTCATCGAGGAAGCCAGGCGCTGGCTTCCGGATACGGTATCCGACGATGAACGGATCGTCTCGGCTGATTCCACCGGCGAGCGGACCGAAGGTGAGCCAGCCGCGCGCATCCTTGTCGTCGACGACAATGCTGACATGCGCGATTACGTGCGGCGGCGGCTGAGCACGCACTACGACGTCGAGCTGGCGGAAGACGGCGAGGCTGCCCTTGAGGCGATCGAGAGGCATGCGCCTGACCTGGTGTTGAGCGACGTCATGATGCCGCGCCTCGATGGCCTCGGCCTGCTGGGGCGGCTTCGGTCGAATCCACGCACCAGCACTCTGCCCGTGATCCTGCTGTCAGCCCGGGCTGGGGAGGAATCGCGGATCGAGGGGCTGCAAACGGGAGCCGATGACTACCTGATCAAGCCGTTCACTTCTCGCGAAATGCTGGCGCGCGTTGCCGCCAATCTGAATACGGCGGGCATTCGCCAGAGTGCCGCGAAAGCGGCGGAGGCAAGCGAGGCTCGGTTGGCGGCCGTGCTGCAGCAGCTTCCGGTCGGCGTTGGCATGATGGACCCGAGCGGCCGAATGATTATCAGCAACCCAGCGATGCAGCGATACGCGCGCGAGGTCATTCCGTCGCGCGATCCAAAGCGCATCCAGCGGTGGCGGGCCTTGGCGCCGGACGGGTCGCTGCTGGACCCAAGCCAGTGGCCAAGTGCCCGGGCGCTACGTGGCGAGACCGTCGTGCCGGGCATCGAGATGCTATTCGTCGACGATGACGGGCGCGAGACCTGGACCCTGGTTTCGACCACGCCGATGCGGGATGCTGCCGGCGCGGTCGTCGGCGCCATCGCAGTGGTGCAGGATATTGATGAGCGCAAGAAGGCCGAAGAGACGCAACGGCTCCTGGTGGGTGAACTTAATCACCGCGTCAAAAATACGCTCGCGAACGTGCAGGCGATTGCACAACAAATGCGCACGAAGGATCCGGCTGAATTCGTCGCCAGCTTCTCCGGGCGCATTCGGTCGCTCTCGCGCGTCCACACCATGCTGAGCAGCGCGACGTGGCAGGGTGTCGATCTGCGCGACCTCATTCGCGACCAACTGCTGGCCGGCGCTGTCGATGAAACAAGGATTACTGCCTGGGGTCCGCGGGTCCATCTAGAGGCACAATTGGCGCTGCGTGCGGCGCTCATGCTCCACGAGCTTGGCACCAACGCGATCAAATATGGCGCGCTGTCGACCGCGACGGGCGTTGTGACGATCAGTTGGTCCGTGGCGGGTGCAGAGCTTCGTCTGCGCTGGGAGGAGCGCGGCGGTCCCGTCGTGCATGCGCCGGCGAAGCGCGGCTTTGGCAGAACATTGATCGAGCAAAGCGCGAAGGGAGAAGGTGGCGACGCGCTGATGTCGATCGAGGCCGAGGGTGTGGTCTGGAACATAGCCTTGCCGCTCGGGCGAACATCAGCCGATGAAGTCTCCGGCAACCGGATGCGTCAGCGGCGCGGCGCAGGATGTCGTGGTCACCGTCGAGAAAGACGCACCCAAACTGGCAGGAAAGCGTCTTTTGGTGGTGGAGGATGAGCCGCTCGTTGCGCTCGATATCGTAGCCGCGCTTGAAGCCGCGGGTGCTGACGTGGTGGGACCTGCGGGGACGGCCAAAGAAGCGCTGAACATCATCGACAACATGTCGCCTGATGCAGCGCTGCTGGATGCCAACTTGCGCGGGCATCCGGTCGACGAAATCGCAGCCGCACTGGTGGCCGGTAACATCCCCTTCCTGTTTGTGACCGGCTACGGGCAAGGAAGCTTGCCGAAGGCTTTCGCCAAGACCGCTATGCTCTCCAAGCCCTTCAGCCATGAGCAATTGATCGCGACAGTGGCCTCACTCGTGGAAGCACCCGCTACTGTGCACCGTTTGAGGAAGTAACGACAGCACATGCCCGTCTGCACATGTCGCGTATTGGCACGGTGCTGTCCGTGTTCAACCCCCTGTGTCTTATTTAGAATTGTTAATTTCCCAATTTCCGATTGTGGGAAGCCATAGTTACAGCGCACTTCATCATTGCTTTAGAAACAGAAATGGCGCGGAACCCCGCGCCATTTCCAAATAAATTCTATCGCTCGATTCTTATTGTGGCGAAGGAATCCGAACTTGCGAAGATGCAATACGAACGACCGTTTGGCCCCGCTTGGCGGGCTTGGGTGAATTGTCGGCACGGCGTTCCATTGGCAGCACGATCACTTTTGTGCCGACGCTGACGCGCGAGTAGAGATCGGTGACGTCCTGGTTGGTGAGGCGGATGCAACCGGACGAGACGTGGGTGCCGATGGTCTGCGGCGCATTGGTGCCGTGTATTCGATAGATCGTGCCGCCGAGATAGAGCGCGCGCGCGCCGAGCGGATTGCCGGGGCCGCCGGCCATCTGGCGCGGCAAATAAGGCTGGCGATGGATCATTTCCGGCGGCGGCACCCAATCCGGCCACTCGGCCTTCCTGGTGATCGACTGCGTGCCCGACCAGGTGAAGCCGTCACGGCCGACGCCGATGCCGTAGCGGATGGCCTGGCCGTTACCGAGTACGTAATAGAGGTATGTGTTGGGCGTATCGATGATGATCGTGCCGGGCGCCTCGTGCGTCGGATAGCTGACGATCTGGCGCTTGAGGCGTGCCGGCAATTCGGCGGTGGCGCTCTGGTCTTCCGACGGCGGGGCTTGCACGCTCGGCGCTGGCTCGCCCGGCAGGCTGATGAAAGGAAATAGCTGCAGGGGCGCAGCCGACGCTGGGCCTGAAAACATGGCAACGCCGATCACCAACGCCCCGAAAATACCGGCATGGCGGCAATTCAGCCTGAAAGCTCCGATACTCAACATGGATCGCCCCTGTTTGATGGCTCCCCGCGCCCTTTGGGGCGTCGTTAAGAAACATCGTTAGCGGCGAAAAGTTTCGGGACGTTTGCGCCGGCGATCCAAAATGGTTTCGTCACTTTCATGAATTGTTTCATTCCGGTGTCACGAGGGGTCGGGAAGCCGCGCTACTGCACGATGAACTTCGATTGAGCTGGAGTGGCATCGAAGGTGTCACCTCTCCCCTCGTGGGAGAGGCATAGGCCGCCTAAGGCGGCCGTCCCTTAAAGGACGCCGAAGCAAAGCTTCGGCTACGTCGCATCGAAGATGCGATCCGGTGAGGGGGTACCCCGCCGAAATATCTAGCTTGGGTTCTCGGATAGTGGCCCCTCATCCGGCGCGGACTTTCGCATAGCCGATGCATAATAGCAGCGGCGTCCTAAAAGAACGGCGGCCGCGGGCCGCCTATGCCATCTTCTCCCGCAAGGGGAGAAGGAATCCGACCACCAGGCACGCGAAAAAGAAGGCGTTAACCTCTATGACGTCACACGCTTGAAATATACGTAAGTGAACGTCGGGTCCTGAAGAATCACTGGGGACCCGCCGCGATGCGGATTTTGATTGCGACCGACGCCTGGCATCCGCAGGTCAATGGCGTGGTGCGCACACTGACCTCACTGGCGCGCAGTGCTGCGGCGTTGGGGGCCGATATTACGTTTCTGACTCCGCAAGGATTTGCTTCCCTGGGCGTGCCGACTTATCCTGGCTTGCGGGTGGCTTTGCCCAAGGCCCGCGAGATCGCGCGCAGGATCGAGGCCGCCGCGCCGGATGCCGTTCATATCGCGACCGAGGGACCGATCGGCTGGGCTGCGTGGTCCTATTGCCGCCGCCACCGGCTTGCCTTCACCACGTCTTACACGACGCGCTTTCCCGAATATATCGCGGTACGCTCGATCATCCCGGCCTGGCTGACCTATGCGGTGCTGCGTCATTTCCATTCGGCCGCCGCCATGACCATGGTGGCGACCGCTTCACTTCACAACGAACTTTCCGCGCGCGGTTTCCGCAAGCTTGGCTTCTGGGGCCGCGGCGTCGATACCGCGCTTTTCAACCCGCATCATCCGGCCCGGCTCGACCTGCCGCGCCCGGTCTTCATGACCATGGGCCGCGTGGCGGTCGAAAAGAATATCGAGGCCTTTCTTTCGCTTGACTTGCCCGGATCGAAGGTCGTGGTCGGCGACGGGCCGCAGAAGGCTTGGCTCGAGCGAAAATATCCGGACGTCAGGTTTTTGGGCGAAAAGACCGGCGCGGATCTGAGCGCGCATCTGGCGGCCGCCGACGTCTTCGTGTTTCCGAGCCGCACCGACACCTTCGGGGTGGTCCAGCTCGAGGCGTTGGCGTGCGGCACGCCCGTTGCGGCATTCCCGGTCACGGGTCCGCTCGATGTGATCGCCGATCATCCGGTCGGCGCGCTTGATGAGGATCTCCGCCGCGCCTGCTTGCGTGCGCTCACCATGTCGCGCGAGGCATGCCGGAATTTTGCGCTCGAACGATCCTGGGAAAACAGCGCCAGGCAGTTCATTGGCAATCTCTGCGCGTTGCAGCCGTCTAGGCTGCAGCACGCACTTCCGATCGTTGCGGGGAGTCAGGCGGTGCGCGGCTGATTGGGCGTTCGTGTTCGGTCGAAAAAGCAGACAATGAGCCTGATACGCCAGATGCGGGATCGGGCTATCAAACAAGAGGTTAAGAGCCGCCATGGCAGGAACCATCAAACTGGACGACGCGCCGTTGGACTTCGACCGCGAGATGGTCGAGCAGGCCTACGACCGCTGGGCCCCGATCTACGATCTTGTGTTCGGCGGGGTATTTTCCAAAGGCCGCGACGCCGCCATCCAGGCCACCAACAAGATCGGCGGCCGCGTGCTCGAAGTAGGCGTCGGCACCGGCATCTCGTTGCCGCTTTATGCGCCGCATGTCCGCATCTTCGGCACAGATATTTCGGAAGCGATGCTCAAGAAGGCCAAGCGGCGGGTCGCCGATCTGCGGTTGAAGAACATCGAGGGGCTTGCGGTGATGGACGCCGAGAAGCTCGAATTCGGCGATGATTCGTTCGACGTGGTGATGGCGCAATATGTCGTCACTGCGGTGCCGAATCCGGAAATCGCGCTGGACGAGTTCGCGCGCGTGCTGCGCGTCGGTGGCGAACTGATCATCCTCACCCGCGTCAGCGCGGATGCAGGCCCGCGCCGCTTCATCGAGCAGACGCTGCAGCCGGTGGTGCGCCGGCTCGGTTTCAGGACCGCGGAGTTCGCCTGGTCGCGCTACACGCGATGGCTTTCGGGTGCCTCGAGGATGGAATTGGTGGAGCGCCGCCTGATTCCGCCGCTCGGCCACTTCTCGCTGGTTCGCTTCCGCAAGACCGCACCAGCCACCTGATCTTCGCTTCAGTTTCGTAAGCGGTATGTGTCGCGAGGCGTCATGTGACATTTTGATGATGTCACATGCCTTACATCGAATCGCTGTAAACAGAATCAGGATCACCTTTTTTGGGGGAACGAATGATCAAGGATTTCCTGGAGCAACTGCGAATCCAGCGCTGGGATGACCATCGCTACTATCACCACAGCCGGATCAACCAGAGCCTTCACTTCCTCAGTGCGGCGAGCTTTCTGGTCGCCTATGTCCTGATCTTCTTCGATCCGGTGGTCGCGGCGCTGATCGGCTGGCTGGTGTCCATGACCTCCCGCCAGGCCGGGCATTTCTTCTTCGAGCCCAAGGGGTACGATCAAATCAACCACGCTACCCATGAGCACAAGGAAGAGATCAAGGTCGGCTATAATCTGCAGCGCAAGGTCGTGCTGATGGCGATCTGGGCGCTTTCGCCGGTGGTGCTCTATTTCGATCCGACCCTGTTCGGCCTGTTCACGCCCTGGGCCTCGCCGGCCGATTTCATGCGGCAGGTTGCCAAGATCTGGCTTGCGATCGGAATTGGTGGGCTCCTGTTCCGCACCGTCCACCTGTTCTTCATCCGCGACGTCGAAACCGGTCTGGTCTGGATGACCAAAATCCTCACCGACCCCTTCCACGACCTGAAGCTCTATCACAAGGCGCCGCTGTTCCTCCTGAAGGGCGAACTGATCGATCCCGGCCTCGACATCCTCGAGCACGGACTGGAAGAAAAGCACGCCTGAGCAAGCAGCCTTGTCTCGTTGTGACCTTCGTCATGCCCGGCCTTGTGCCGGGCATGTGTTTTTATCCTGTCATTCCGGGGCGATGCGAAGCATCGAACCCGGAATCTCGAGATTCCGGGTCTGGTCCTTCGGACCATCCCGGAATGACATATTGGACGAGTCTGGCGAGGGCTACACAAGGGCCTCCGGTTCAGCGCCCAAATCGGCTCGCCAACATCTCTTTCAGTATTTGGCGGCGGATGCCCTTGTTGGTGAGCGAAGCATCGTGCCACCACCAGCCGTCGCGCTGCATCTTTTCGGCCGCGGCCACGAAGCGCTTCTCGACCTCGGCGAAATCCGCATCCGTGTAGTTCAGGCTGAAGATAAGCCGGCCGCTGCCGACCCAGCTCAGCGCCAGCCCCTCGGCGCGCAGGTAATACTGGAACATCCAGTTGTAGCGGGACGGTTTTGTATATTGCACCATCCAGATCGACGACAAATTGGCGACGCGAACGGGAAGGTTTGCGCGTTCGAGCGCGTCGTTGAGCTGCTTCGCGCGGCCGTCCCAGGTCTCGTCAAGGCCGCGATAGACGCTGCGGAAATTCGGGCTGGCAAGGCGGCTCAGGAATTCGTCCATCGCCGTCATGACGTAGGGGTGCGAATTGAAGGTGCCGCGGGCAAAGCAGATGTCGGCAGGTGCATCGTCGCGGAAGCGGCGCATCAACTCCTTGCGCCCGCACACCACGCCGATGGGGAGTCCGCCCGCGAGACTCTTGCCGTAGGTCACCATGTCGGCCTGGATGCCGAAATATTCCTGCGCGCCGCCAGCGGCGAGGCGAAAGCCGACGAACACCTCGTCGAAGATCAGGACGATGCCGCGCTGGTTGCAGACCTCGCGCAGCGCCTTGAGCCATTGCGTGTAGGCGGCGCGATCGAAATGCGCGGAACGGGAGCTGTCGACCAGCGCGGAATCGGCGGGCGCGTTGGCGTTGGGATGCAGCGCCTGCAGCGGATTGACCAGCGCGCAGGCGATGTCGCGCCGCGTGCGCAGGACGTGAAGCGTGCGCTCGGACATTTCGGCGAGCGTGTAGGTTTCGTGCGGCGAAACCGGGTTGCCGACGCCGGGCTGCACCTCGCCCCACCAGCCGTGGTAGGCGCCGGCAAAACGGACCAGATGCGTGCGGCGGGTGTGATAGCGCGCCAGGCGCACCGCCTGCATCACCGCTTCGGTACCGGACATGTGAAACGAAACTTCGTCGAGCCCGGAAATCTCGCAGATCCGCCGCGCATTTTCTGCAACGACCGGATGGTAGTTGCCGAGCACGGGCCCGAGCGCTTGCGCCCGCTTCTCGCCTTCGGCGATGCACTCCTTGTAGAAGTCGTTGCCGAAGATGTTGACGCCATACGAACCGGTGAGGTCGTAGAACACATTGCCGTCGACATCAGTGACGGTAACGCCGCTCGAGGATTGCACGAAGGCGCTGGTGCCGAGATTTTCCCGCACCAGCCGACTGAACTGAAACGGCACGCGATAGGCGCGGGTAAATTGCAGGTCGGAAATATGCTCGGCCGCCTCCGCCGTCATCTGCCGACCCTTGGCGTAGCGCTGCTGGTAGAGGCGGGAAAGCGCAAAGAATGCCTCCTTGCGCTGTGCTGCGACCGCCGGCGGCGCGCCGTCGACGTTGAAAAATTGCTCGTTGGAAAACTCGTAAAACGGAATCAGCCGCGCCACCCGCCGCGACATCTTCGAATGTCCGCTCAGCGAACGGTGTTTGGCCTGCGACAAAGCGAGTCGCGCCTTCACTTTGGGGAACACCGCCGCGGCGCCGGCCACTGCCGCGGCCAAAGAGAGAATCGGGAGAGGCGAATCCATGCCAGAAGCGCTAGCCGGTCCATCTGACAGATTAATGACAGTCCGCCGTCTGATCTCCGCCCTGACGCAGCAGGAGGACCTCAACTTCCTCCTGACCAACCGCATCCCGCGGGCGGCGCTGACGCGGTTCATGGGCTGGTTCAGTAAACTCGAGCATCCGCTGGTACGCGACGCCTCGATCGCGTGCTGGCGGATGTTTTCCGACCTCGACCTGAGCCAGGCCAAAAAGGCCGAATTTTTAAGCCTGCACGATTGTTTTACGCGCGAGCTCAAGCCGGGCTTGCGTCCGAGCGATCCCGACCCTTCGATCGTGGTCAGCCCGAGCGACGCCATCATCGGCGCGTATGGCGCCATCGAGGACACAAAGCTGTTTCAGGTCAAGGGCGCGGGATATTCGCTGCTCGATCTGCTCGGCGATCCCGCCCTCGTCGAGGCCCACCGCAACGGGCGCTTCGTCACGCTGCGGCTGACCTCGAGCATGTATCACCGCTTCCACGCGCCGCACGATTGCCGGATCGAGCAGGTGACCTTCATCCGCGGCGATACCTGGAACGTCAATCCGATCGCGTTGAAGCGCATCGAGGCCCTGTTCTGCAAGAACGAGCGCGCGGTGATCCAGGCGCGACTCGCTTCCGGGCTGTCCTTGACGCTGGTGCCGGTCGCGGCGATCCTGGTTGCGAGCATCCGGCTGCATTTTCTCGATATCGTGCTCAACGCGCAGACGCGGGGACCTTCGGTCTTTCCGTGCGAGGCGGATGTGCGCAAGGGTGAGGAGCTTGGCTGGTTCGAGCACGGCTCGACCATCATCGTGCTGACGCCGGACTGTTTTGAATTTTGCGAGAATTTGCGCGAGGGCGCGCGCATCCTGGCGGGTCAGCCGTTATTGCGGTTGCCGGGGTGAGCTGGACATCTCCCCGTCGTCCCCGCGAACTCAGGGGGGACCCATACGCCGCGGCGCTTATTGGGTGACGAACGACGACCAAGCGATTTCGCTCTCACTCCTGCTGGTGGTTATGGGTCCCTGCTTGCGCAGGGACGACCATATCATGGAGGTCCGGCTAATCTTCACAACACACGAGCCTACCGCCTCTTCTCCTTCTTGCCTTTTGGCGCAGCGGGCGGGCGCTTCGGCTGCGGAGAGGGGCGGTTCTGCAATCCCGGCTGATGCGCACCCGGCGCATGATGCTGCTCCGCAGCCGGCGTGTGCTGCTGCCCTGGTTGCCCGCCTGACGGCTGCTGTCCCTGTTGCCCGGCACGATTGGGTGTAGCCGGCTGCGGCTGATTCTGCTGCTGCCCCGGCTGTTGACCTTGTTTTGGTCCTGACGGTTGACCCGGCTGGCCCGTCCGGTTCGGCGGTTGGCCTTGCTGGCCCGAGCGGTTCGGCGCGCCCTTCTGGTTCGGACCCGGCCGGTTTTGCTGCAGATTGTTCTGCCGCTGCTGGCCCGGCTGACCTGGGGTGCGGTTTTGCCGCAACGCGCGCTGCTCGGTCACGACCTGGCGGCCGACGACTTGCGCCGCGTGCACCTGGCGCACGATGCCCTGGTCGCGTGCGGCTTGTTGCGGCGAAATCGTAAGCGGCGTGGCGGTGACGCGTCCGGCGGCGCCTGTTCTCACCGTGAAGCCGCTTGAAGCCTGCGTGAGCGCGCCGAGCCGTACGCCGTTGCGGTCGCTGACGTCGATATGGCCGACCCGGCCGTCGGGATCGGGATAAAGCTTGATGTTGTGAGCGCCCGCCGTCGTCCCGTCCACCTCGACAAGTCCGGTGGTGCCGCGAATGCCCAGCGTAGCCGACGGCGTCGATATTTTCATGTCGCCGCTCTTGGCGACCGCGGAAGCGACAAAGGCCACGGTGCCCTTGGTGATGTCGAACAGCGCCGAGTTCTGCTTGCCGCCATCCTCGTAGATGTAGTTGTCGACCGTGATCCTCGCATTGGCGGTGAGGTTGAAGGTGGTGGCGTCGTTGAAGGTGATGCCGAGCGTGGAATTGGCCGACGTCGCCAGCACGTCGTTGAGGTAGATGTCGTCCTTGAGCTTGAGCGGCAGCGAATCCTTGTTGCGGATCACCGTCGCTGTCCCCGTCAGGGTCGCGACATTGCCGATCGGCTCGGTGGCCGGCGCTTGCGCTGACGCGGGTGATGCAGGGGAAGGCGCGGGCGATGGCGATGCCGCGGGTCGCACAGGCTGCGGCGCCGGCGAAGGGGAGGGCGCCGGCGAAGGCTGGGCTTGCGCCATCCTTGCCGCAGCGGAGATCGCGGGCATTGCTGCCGGCAAAAATCCGTCTTCGACAGCAGAGCTTGGCGTGTAAGCAAATGCCGAGCCGGCCAGCGCGAGGTAAAAACCGAGCAGGCAAAGCGCGAAGGAAGGCCGTCGCCGCTTGATGCTCACGCCTCTTCCGCCCGCACCTGAGCGATTCGATGAAACGATCATGCCCCTGCCTTCAATGTCTCAAAGCGGTCGAAGCGGAGATTCCACTTTTTGCCGCAGGTTGTGGAGCCCCGGCAAGAATGGAATGGTGATGACGGACCGGATTGAGGCTGTTCTCGGCTGAATGCGGGATGAATGGGGTTGGCATTGTGTGTCGTCATGCCCGGTGTTCGAAGAACGGCGTCCTTTCCGCTCGCCTATGCCCGGGCATCCACGCCTTTTCTTTGCCTGTCGAAAACGTGGATGGCCGGGTCAAGCCCGGCCATGACTGAGGAGGGCGTTGTTATCTACCACTCAGCTCACGCGATTCCAGGTCTGCCCGCCGCAGAACAGCCCGCCGAAGGCGCAGCCCTGAACCCGCAAACGGTTCGCGCCCTTCATCGCGATCATGGACTCGTAATTCCTGCCGCTGTCGGGATCGTGAATCAGGCCGACCCATTTCGAATCTGACGGCTTCATGTTGATCAGGATCTTATCGCCGGTCTTCACCGCAAATCCGCAGAGATTCTGGCCGCACGGTTCGATGCGCACTTCTCCCTTGTCCTCTTCGGTGGCCCAGACGCCGATCGGCGATATGGACGCCTGAACCGGCGCGGCGGCAGCCGGGGCGGGATTAGCAGTGGAAGGGTCGGGCGGAGAAGGTGGCGCAGCATCATTCTTCACCGCAGGGAGAGTGGAGGCGACCGGCGCAGGCGCGGTGCTCACGCCAGCTGCGGCGGGCGCTTGCGGCGCGCTGCCTTGCACCGCTGGCGCAGGCGCCGGCTTTGGCGCCGTCGCATCGGGCTTTGCGGCCGCATCGTCATCGTCGTCGAACCGCTTCGAGCCAAATCCATTGAAGTCGAAGCCGGAGATCTTGATGCAGGAAAGCTGGTCGCAATTCTTCGGCGCCTCGATGCGGATCTTGTGTCCGTCGATTTCGAACGAGACCGAATTGTTGCCGGCGTGGGCGCACGTCGTGGTCAGCAACAAGGCGGCGAGAATGGTGAGCTTTGTCATGACGGTCTCCAGGGGTTGAGCCGGTAAGGGCCTTGCGAACGCGAGGCGACCTTAGGTGGGGCAGGTCATCGTTTCCGTGATCCGCATCACAGGACGTCACGACGATTGCGGGCGGCGCCGCCCGCCAGGCACGCGTGATTCACATCACATCCTGCGCGGGCGCGACCGCTCTGGATTTGAAGCGCACCTTGGAGGGTCCCCGTCATGAAGCGACTTGGTTGTATGGTGCGAATCACCATTGTTCGCGCGTTGCTCTTCGCAAGCGACGTTGGGCACTCCCTGAACGCTAGATGACGCTAAAACACGCCGAGCACGATGGCGCCGACAAACGCAATGGCAATGTACGCGGTCAATACGCCCAATCTGCTCACGAAAGGACGAAAGGTCATCCACCTCTCCCGCTCACGTCACTACTGGCCGTGTTCGCGAAGCAAGGTAGCAACGCGGTTTTCGGCAAAAAAGTCAGACTCGCTGTCTATGCGCCGCACAATCGTGGTTAAAGAGTCGTGAAATCAAGGCGTTGATGAGTCCTTAAATAAATTCGTTGAAGTTCTGCGCATGGCGCACGGAGTTCGTTGGTATCTCGTCGGCTCCTTCGTCCTTGTCTCGCTGGCGGGTTGCGGTCGCTTCTTTTTCGAAGAGCGTGAGCCGTGGCGGACCGAGGCTGAAGTCGCGTGCCTGAAGTCCGGCGCCGTCAAGGAGAGCGCCGATCTGGTGCGGATGAGCCCGATTTCGGGCCCGGGTGTTTGCGGCGCCGAATTTCCGCTGAAGGTCACCGCACTCGGCGAAAGCACTGGCACGTTCGGTTTTGCCGACGAGGACCTGCGGCCGCCTGCGCCGATCGGCAATCAGCCGCGTTGGCCGATCAGAGAGGCCGCTCCGCCTCCTGCGCCCGCACCCTATTCCGCGCCTGCGCCTTATCCTTCACGCCCGCCATATTATCCTGATGCCCCACCGCGCGCGCCCGGCTACGGCGCGCCGCCGCCCGGTCCGATCTCGTTGCGCCCGCCGGGCCTTGCGGCTGAAGATGATATCAATCTTCCACCGACGCCGGCGTGGCGGAGCCAGCCCGCACAACGACCGAATCCGCCAATCAATCCGCGCGACGCCTACGCTCCCTCTTATCCCGAGCGCGCCGCGGCGCCGGCCCTGCCGCCCGCCGATCGCTATCACTCGCTGCGACTCGGTCCGCCGCCGCAAAATCCGGTCACTGGGTATGCTCCGGTCGCCGTGAAGCCGGCGGCGACCCTGGCGTGTCCGATCGTCTCCGCGCTCGACCACTGGCTTTCCGATTCGGTGCAGCCGGCATCGATGCGCTGGTTCGGCATGCGGGTGGTCGAGATCAAACAGATCTCGGCCTATTCCTGCCGCGGCATGAATGGCCATTCATGGGCACATATTTCCGAGCACGCGTTCGGCAATGCGCTCGATATCGCAGCCTTCACGCTGGCGGACGGGCGGCAAATCACGGTGAAAGACGGCTGGCGCGGCCCGCCGCGAGAGCAGGGTTTTTGGCGCGACGTCGAGGCCTCGGCCTGTCAGCAATTTTCCACCGTGCTGGCGCCGGGCTCCAACGCCTATCACTACGATCACATCCACGTCGATTTGATGCGGCGCGCCTCGCGCCGCCTGATCTGCGAGCCGGCCCCGGTGTCCGGCGAGGAAGTCGCCGCGCGCGCCGCGCAGCGAAACCCTTACGCCTCGCGCGAATCCCTGGTCACGGGATCGCTCGCCCGCCAGCAAGCCCGTCCGCGCCAGCGCGACAAGGTCAGCGAGGAAGACGAGTTCGAGGACGATTAGGGGCGCTCCGACTAAATCGTCTTCCGGCTTAATTTATCCCTTCCCCGCGGAACGCGTGGGGAGGGTGGCCGGCCGAAGGCCGGTCGGGTGGGGGCAGCCCTGCCGACCCTCCCCACAAGGGGGAGGGATGACGCCTCGGAATGACCGCGCGGCATTGATCTCCCCGCTTGACAACATTTCACGCATAACAACTGATTTGCCCGTCGTGTTGATTTGTCGCAAGTCGCACGATTGATCCCCAACCCAAATCACCGGCAGACTCCACGCCATCCCGCGCCCACAAAGAAGGGCGTTTCGCGATCGTCACGAACGTTGGGCGCGGGATGCGGTGGACGCTTTGGCGCGGCGAGACGAACGCGCATGAGGCGGACGGCGAAGCCGCGTGGTCCTGATGCCTCGACGCTGGCATCAAGTTCTCAAGAAGCTAACGCTTCTCAGGGATGACGGTGACAAGAAAGCCCGATCGCCGGGGAGAGCGCGGAATAAGCCGTTAAAACCATTCGCGCAGGGAGTGCCGGATCGTTTCGGCGGACCTGTGGTGGACTTGCTCGTGTGCTTTTTTGTTTCGCACGCGAGGCTGCGGGTGCGACCGTGCATCCGGCATTCCCTGCGCCCTCGTCATCGAGGGACGTCGTGTTTGTAAAAACCCGGGCGCGTTCCGCGCCGCGGGAAGGCGAAGGTGTGCGCTTCCTTATGCTGTTTGAAAGGCTAAATGACAAAGGCCCGTCATGGCCGGGCATAGCCGTTCGAAGAACGGCGTCGCTTCCGCTCGCCTATGCCCGGCCATCCACGTCTTTAATTCGTGATTACATCGTAAAGATCGTCCCAATCCGGATTGTTGGCGACAATCAGTCGAACCTTCCAGGCACGCGGCCAATGCTTGATATTATGCTCGCGTTGGATCGCATTTCGGATGCTATCAAAGGCCTCGAAGTAAACGAGCCGCTTCAACCCATAGCGTCTCGTAAAGCCTTCAACGAACCCAGAACGATGCTCAAAGACGCGACGCACAAGGTCACTAGCGCGGTGAATTTGAAGTTCCTATCATCAGTGTTGCTGCAAGCTCATCATAGGAACTTCAAATTCAAAAACCGCGCTACAAACATTAACTTGCTAGTGCTTCTTTGATTCCGAAGTTCGCATCAGAGGTCGCCGCGAATATTTGCGAACTTCGGAATCGGAGCACTAGTCACGCCGACATACAGAATGCCGTTTGGACGATTTGTCAGAAGATATGTGAATCCAGCCGCCACACAGAGATTTTGCAAGACGTGGATGGCCGGGACAAGCCCGGCCATGACGGTCAGAGGACGAAGGCAGACGCCACGGCTTCAACTCTTCTCCTGATACCCTGCGAGGAAAATCCGGACCGCGTTGCCGACAACTTGCGCGATGCGCTCGCTGGATGGCGCGGGGGCGGCCTGAAAAATGAACGGCAGGAACAGCGAGGCCTGGCACATCAGCATGAACTGAGATGCAGCGAGCTGGCAGTCGTCGATCGCAAGCTCCCCGCGCTTGACGTGGGCGTCCAGATAGGCGGCGAGACGGCTGATGGTCTGTTCCAGCACGTGCTCGTAGTAGCGGCGGCCGACTTCCGGCATCCGCTCCGCGATCGCCATCACGGTGCGGATCGCAGATCCTCCGCCCGGCCGGCAGATCATGGCGATATAGGCTTGGCCGAACTCGGTCAGGGTGGTCACGACATCCCTCTCGGGATCGAAATTGAACCTCACCTTGCCCTGTTCGAGCGTCTCTTCCTCGACGATTGCCTCAAACAGGGCGCTCTTGTCGGCGAAGTACACATAAAGGGTGCCTTTGGAGACGCCGGCGGCACGGGCAATTTCGCCCATGCTGGCGCCGTCAAAGCCCAGATTCATGAAGACTTTACGGGCGCCTTCGAGAATTTGTCGGCGCTTCGAGGAATCCTCGTCGGCGACGATGCGAAGATCGGTCGATGGAGCTGCAACCATTAGTTTAGGCTCTCTGAAAAAATTCACGTCTTGGAAACCGTTGCGAAGGAGCTCCCGCATTATGATCTCCGACGTGATATATCTTGACCGAACCGTTCGGTCAATGTTAATTTGAGTTCACGGGCAGGACTCTTGTTGTCCGCGTCAAGTTTACAGCTGGGGGAGGAGGCCTTTATGGCCGCAGCGAGAGATCAGGCCGCGCGTATTCTTCGCAGCGAGCCGGATTCGGCAGAGAACGATACGGCGCGCGAAGCTCCCGCCGCGATCGCCGACTCCATTCGCGCCCAGCTTTCTGACGACACCACCTCGCGCCGCGCGGCCGAACTGCCGGAAAGGCCCGCCGTCGCCAAGCCCGCAGCGCCTGCAGTTTCCGCGAAGCCAGCCGCCGCCAAATCCGGCAAGCGCAAATTTGTCCTGATGGGCGTGGCTATACTGCTGGCGCTCGCCGCCACGACCTATGGTGTGTACTGGGTTCTGGTCGGCCGTTTCCATGTCTCGACCGACGACGCCTATGTGCGCGCCAACAACACCCTGCTCGGTGCCCGCGTGTCCGGGCACATCGCGGCGATCTTCCCGCGCGACAACTCGATCGTCCACACTGGCGAAGCGGTGTTCAAGATCGACGACGGCGACTATCGCATCGCGGTGGATGCGGCGCGCAGCAGGATCGAGACGCAGCAGGCCACCATCGACCGCATCGGCCGGCAGATCGTCGCGCAGGAAAGCGCGGTCGAACAGGCCAAGGCCCAACTTGCTTCCGCGGAAGCCGGATTGAAGCGGGCCGGACTCGATTTCGACCGTCAGCAGGAATTGAGCTCGAAGGGCTATGCCTCGCGCGCGACCTTCGAGGTCTCGGAAGCCAGCCGCGATCAGGGCATGGCGGCGGTGAGGTCGGCACGCGCCGCCTTTGAGGCCGCGCGCGACAATGTCGAGGTGACCAAGGCGCAGCAGGCGGAAGCCCGCGCGCAGTTGTCGGAATTGCAGACCTCGCTTGCCAAGGCCCAGCGCGATCTTGATTTCACCTCGGTGCGCGCGCCGGTCGACGGCACCTTCTCCAATCGCCTGGTGAACGCGGGCGATTTCGTCGTGGTCGGCCAGCGGCTCGGCAATGTGGTGCCGCTCGATGACGTCTTCATCGACGCCAATTTCAAGGAAACCCAGCTCAAGCGCATTCGCCCGGGCCAGCCGGTGACGATCTCGGTCGACGCGTACGGGAATCGCAAATTCGCAGGCGTGGTCGAGAGCATCTCGCCGGCCGCCGGCAGCGTGTTCACGCTTTTGCCGCCCGACAACGCCACCGGCAACTTCACCAAGATCGTGCAGCGGCTTCCGGTCCGGATTCGCGTGCCGAAGGATGTTGCCAGGCAAAACCTGTTGCGCGCCGGCATGTCGGTCTATGCCACGGTCGATACCACCGAGGGCGCCAAGGATGCGGACAACGACGCCGACCTCGACGCGCCGGCGACGGTGCAATCGCAGTAGAGCGTGACGAGATTGAGTTGGACCGTGAAGCGGCAGCACCATCCGCACGAACCCTTCACCTCTCCCCGATGGGGAGAGGTCGATTTGCCAACGGGTCGGCGCGAAGCGCCGCCCGATGATAAACTCCGCAAATCGGGTGAGGGGCTACTGCTCTCACGAGAGACCGTCACCCCTCACCCCAACCCTCTCCCAAAGGGAGAGGGAGCGCACCTCCGATGCGGCTAGAGCAAGATCATGGCCAATGGCGCCACCGCTAGCTTTGGAGTGACGAGCGCTCCCGCAGAGCTATCCGACCGCATCGCGCCGCGGCGGCTGATCGCGTTTCTGATCATGGTGTGCGGGATGTTCATGTCGATCCTGGACATCCAGGTCGTCTCGGCTTCGCTCAGCGATATCCAGGCCGGCCTGTCGGCGAGCTCGACCGAGGTGTCGTGGGTGCAAACCTCGTACCTGATCGCAGAAGTGATCGCCATACCCCTGTCCGGATTCCTTTCGCGCGCATTCGGCACGCGGCTTCTGTTTGCGATTTCCGCCGCCGGCTTCACGGTGGCGAGCTTCCTGTGCGGGCTCGCTTCCTCGATCGAGCAGATGATTTTATGGCGCGCGATCCAGGGATTTCTGGGCGCGGGCATGATTCCGACGGTCTTTGCCTCGGCCTACACCGTGTTTCCGCGCTCGAAATTCTACATCGTCGGCCCGATCATCGGTCTGGTCGCGACGCTGGCGCCGACCATCGGCCCGACGGTCGGCGGGCTGATCACCGATGCCATGTCGTGGCACTGGTTATTCTTCATCAATATCGTCCCCGGCATCGGCATCACCGTGGGCGTGCTGACCCTGGTCGACTTCGATGAGCCCAATTTCGAATTGCTCGATCGCTTCGACTGGTTCGGCCTGATCGCCATGGCGGGCTTTCTCGGCTCGCTGGAATATGTGCTCGAGGAAGGGCCGCAATATGAGTGGCTGCAGGACACCTCGGTCGCGGTATTCGCCTGGGTATGCGGCCTCTCCGCAATTGCCTTCTTCTACCGCGTGCTGACGGCGGAAGAGCCGATCGTCGATATCCGCGCCTTCACCGACCGCAATTTCGGCATCGGCTGCCTGATCTCGTTCTGTGTCGGCATCGGCCTTTACGGATTGACCTACATGTATCCACGCTACCTCGCCGAAGTGCGCGGCTACAGCGCGTTGATGATCGGCGAGACCATGTTCGTCTCCGGCATCACCATGTTCCTGTGTGCGCCAGTCGTGGGTCGGCTGATGCAAAAGGTGGACTTGCGCCTGATCATCGCCAGCGGCCTCGTCATCTTCGCGCTCGGCTCCTATCAGATGACGTGGATCACCCGCGAGTACGATTTTTACGAACTGCTGCTGCCGCAAATTTTGCGCGGCATCGGCATGATGTTCGCGATGGTGCCGACCAACACCATCGCGCTCGGCACCCTGTCGCCGGATCGGGTCAAGAACGCCTCGGGATTGTTCAACCTGACGCGCAACCTCGGCGGTGCGGTGGGGCTTGCGATCATCAACCAGGTGCTGAATGAGCGCACCGACCTGCACATTTCGCGCCTGCAGGACAGGATAAATTGGGGCAACGCTACCGCGACCGAGACGCTCAATCTGTTCACCCAGCGCCTGCAGGGCATCGGCGACGCCGCGCTGATGGCGATGAAGCAATTGTCCCAGATCGTCCACCGCCAGGCGGTGGTGATGGGCTATGGCGACGCCTT
>NZ_DATMLW010000085.1:0-3282 GCF_035570375.1 Bradyrhizobium sp.
CCGCATGGTTCAAACCGATGCTCAACCGAAAACGTGGAATTAGGATTGTCTAGAATTATAAATGTATATTTGTAATAATTGATGCTTTTAAGTATTTGGGGGAACTTAAATTAACCACGATCTGGCGGTAGATGAATTACCCACATCGAAGGGGGCAATTGGAGGGCGGGGACACGGCGTCCGCCGAGTGCTGCAAGCGAGCGGCCGGGGCCAGCATGCGCATCATCGTGACTGGAGGCTGGACGTTAATGAAGAAAGATATACCACCGACAATAGCGGGAGCCGGGGGGAGCTCAGCAAGGAGACGAGCCGAGCCTGAGCAAGAACGGGCGCCGAAGAAGGCCGGCGAGACCCGCGAAAAGATTGAGATCTCGGCCGAGCAGCGCGCTCGTTTCCGGTCGATCAGCGGCTCTGAGAACCCCGCGTTCGCCGTCAATCTCGCCTGTCAGGTTGAGGCTGCGCAATGGCGCGGGAACTCCCGCTCCGATAAGCAGCAGGAAGAGCAGGTAGAGGCGATGCTCGTTGCGATGCGCGGCATGAAGCCGCGTGACGTGTTCGAGGGAATGCTGATCGCTCAGGCGATCGCCACCCATAACGCTGTCATGGAGTGCCACCGGCGTGCGATGATTCCTGAGCAGTCCTTCGAAGGTCGGCGCGAGAACCTGAACCAGGCGAATAGACTCTCCCGGACTTTCGCGGCTCTGAGCGAAGCCTTGGATCGCCATCGCGGCAAGGGGCAGCAACGCATCACCGTCGAGCACGTCAACGTCCAGGCCGGTGGACAGGCGATCGTCGGTGCCGTCACCTCGGGGGTCCGGAGCAATCAAAGCTCGCAGGAGCAAACCCGTGCAATGCCAGAAATTACCCATGAACCGATCATACCGATGCGGAGCCCGGACCCGGAGTGGCGAACCGTGTCAGTCCCCGCCAGTGCGCGGAAAGCGCCGGTGTAGAATGCACGGCGGCGCGGCTGGAAGCGGCGCCCCGATCGGCAACAAGAACGCGCTCCGGCATGGTCGATATAGCGCAGACGCCATCGCTCGCCGACGTCAGATGTCCGAGCTGATCAGGAGGGCGCGCGCTACTCTCGCCGAAATCGAAGAGCGGACCGAGTGAAAACCGGGGGTTTGCGAAGCAGGAGCGCAAGCGATCAGGCATCGGTACGACCGATTTTCTGTTCCAAACCACATTCGCGGCGATGCGTGCGCGCGTGACTCGACGCCGATCGCTGGCCGCAGAAACAGAAAGCGGGAGCCGTTTGGTGATCATACCCCGAGGCGCCGCGAAGCGGGGAGTGTACTCACTCGGAGGTTGGATCAGAAGGTAGGTTGCGGGGTGGTCATAGGACGTCTTCCGGTGCGCGGCAATCGCAATCAGGTCTGCCATCGGAGCGGACCTAGGCATACGGTACCGACATGCCTCGACCACGGTTCCGAAGCGCAGGTCGGTACGATCAGCTGACGTGCACCGGCGGGACTGCACCGAACCATTCGGGACGCGCCCGTTCGATCTGAGCAGCCACCTTGAGCAACAGGTCCTCCCGGCAGAAGTTGCCATACAGTTGGATGCCGATCGGCAACCCATCAGCGTCGAGCCCGGCCGGCACTGAGATGCCCGGCAGACCGGTCTCATTCGCCGGCATCGTGTAACGGCAGGCGTCGCAGAGACGCCCCAGCCAGGGATCGAGCTCCTCGTCCCGCAGCAGCGAATAGGGCCCGTTGGCCTCGGGGACCCGAACCGCCATCGTCGGGACCAGCAGCGCGTCGAACCGCTCCATCAGGCGGCCGAACTCGCGCGTGACGGCGTTGTTGCACACCATCATCTTCCAGATGTCGAACTTATCGTAGCGTTCGGCGGCGAGATAGTGACGGTGCACCATCGGCCCGAGATGCTCCTGCAGCCGCTCGGGTGACACTCCGCGGTCCTTGGCCATCGTTGCAAACTGTGCGCGGCTGCCGACCCAATTAGCGCAATACGCCGACCACAATGTCTCCCAATCGCAAATGCTCGCATCGGCGATTTCTTCGACATGGTGACCGAGGCCTTCGAGCAGCTTTGCGACGGTGCGGACCCGCTCAGCTATCTCGAGATCGGTGGAGTTGGCGCGGCCCCACATCCCGGTCGATAACCCGATCCTGAGCTGCTCCGGGTCGCGCTCGATCGACTTGAAATAGGAGCCAGAAGGCTCCCCCATCCTGATAAAGCTGCCGCCATTGGGAATTCGGGTCAGATAATCATAGGCGGCTGCCGTGTCGCGAACCGAGCGGCTCACGACGCCATCGATGCTGATCCGAGAGATGTATTCACTCTGCGAAAGTGGCCGGGGTACGCGACCCCGCGTGGCTTTGAGCCCGACCAGACCGCAAAAGGAGGCGGGAATGCGGGTGGACCCGCCGCCGTCGGAAGACATGCCGATCGGCAATATGCCGGCGGCAACGGCCGCTGCCGAACCGCCCGACGAGCCACCTGGTGTCCGCTCCAGCTTCCAGGGATTGCGCGTCACCCTGACCCGATCGAGATAGTCGGTCGCAGTGTCGAAAGTCATGCCGAACTCGGGTGTTGTCGACCTTCCGATGGGGATCAATCCGGCGCGGAGATAATTGTCGACCAGCGGATCGGTCGCCTCGACGATATGGTCCTTGAACAGCTTCGAGCCCGATTCTTGCCTGCGTCCCGCGAGACCTGAGCCGAGGTCCTTCAAAAGGATGGGCACGCCATAGAGCAAGCCCTCCCTGTTCGGACGATTTGTATCGGGATCAGCAACGACGTCGTTATAGAGCCCGAGCACGGCCTCGATTTGCGGATCGATCCGGTTAACCGCTTCCGCGGCTTGCGCACACAACTCCTTCGGCGCCACCTGCCCGGCGCGCACCAGTTCGGCCAAGGCCACAGCATCGTGTTTGTGCCATTCCTGCCAGCTCATCGCCAAGCCGCTCAACGTCGTCATCGCATTCCTCCTACCCGTTAAATGGACGGCGTATCCGATGAGGGATGATCTCCTTGGCAACGGGCGTCAATCTGGCGCGATCGCGAGTGCGAGAAGGAGATCGGCTTAATTTCGATGCTGCGGGTCTGGCCGGGTTCCGGAATCTCCTCCAGATCGGCGCCGACTAGCACTGGTCTGCGCGACACCATGGCCAACTCGCCGCGGCTCTCTGGCGGCATGCTTCCGAAGCACATCGCCACTGGCATCCTCACCCTGATCGAGCAACGCGCGTTCACGACACCCAGCGTTGTCTCTCCCGATAGGCTCGCGTCTTCTGCCGATTGCCACAAATCAAA
>NZ_DATMLW010000086.1:0-44889 GCF_035570375.1 Bradyrhizobium sp.
CCAGGCGCTGCGCAAGCTCACCGCCTCGATCAACAAATCCAACACCATGGTGATCTTCATCAACCAGATCCGGATGAAGATCGGCGTGATGTACGGCTCGCCGGAAACCACCACCGGCGGCAACGCGCTGAAATTCTACGCCTCCGTCCGCCTCGACATTCGCCGCATCGGCGCGATCAAGGAGCGCGACGAGGTGGTCGGCAATACCACCCGCGTCAAGGTCGTGAAGAACAAGCTGGCGCCGCCATTCAAGCAGGTCGAATTCGACATCATGTATGGCGAGGGCGTTTCCAAGATGGGCGAGATCCTCGATCTCGGCGTCAAGGCCGGCATTGTCGAGAAGTCGGGTGCCTGGTTCTCCTACGACAGCCAGCGGCTCGGCCAGGGACGCGAGAACGCCAAGGCCTTCCTCAAGTCCAATCCCGACATCACGGCGAAAATCGAAACGGCGATCCGCCAGAACTCCGGGCTTATCGCCGAGCAGATTTTGGCCGGCTCGGCTGAACGCGACGCCGATGGCGACGCGCCGGAAGCCGCGGAGGAGTGATTCCTCAGCCATGGCTATTCGGGACAGGCCGCGTTTCGCGGCCTGATCCGGAATCTCACTTCGAGAGATTCCGGGTTCGCTGCTCAAGCGGGCTCCGGAATGACGCGCCCCGCCTCACTCCGCGGCTTGCACGTAGTCGGCAACCGGCGGACACGAGCAGACGAGATTGCGGTCGCCATAGACGTTGTCGACGCGCCCCACCGGGCTCCAATATTTATCCACGCGCGAAGTACCTGGCGGGAAACAGCCTTCCGCGCGGCTATAGGCGCGTTGCCAGGCATCATCGGCAATATCGTGCACGGTATGAGGCGCATGGCGCAACGGCGAGGCCTCGACCTTCCAGCGCCCGCTCTCGATCTCGCCGATTTCGCGCCGGATTGCGATCATGGCGTCGCAGAAACGGTCAAGCTCGGCTTTGGATTCGGATTCGGTCGGTTCGATCATCAGCGTGCCCGGCACCGGAAAACTCATGGTCGGCGCGTGGAAGCCGTAATCGATCAACCGTTTGGCGATGTCGTCGACACTGACGCCGGATGATGCCTTGAACGGCCTTGGATCGACGATGCATTCATGCGCGACGCGCCCTTTTGCATTCCGGTAAAGTATCGGGAAATGCGCATTCAGCCTCGCCGCGATATAGTTGGCGTTGAGGATCGCGACTTCCGTGGCGCGCTTGAGGCCTTCGCCGCCCATCATCAGGATGTAGAGGTAAGAGATCGTCAGGATCGACGCCGAACCGTGAGGAGCGGCCGAAACCGGACCGGCCAGGCTCCTACTGTCGTCCGCCGGGTGGCCGGGCAGGAACGGCGCAAGATGCGCTTTCACGGCGATCGGTCCCATGCCCGGGCCGCCGCCACCATGCGGAATGCAGAAGGTCTTGTGCAGGTTGAGATGGCTGACGTCGGCCCCGTAATCGCCGGGGCGCGCCAGGCCCACTTGCGCGTTAAGATTGGCGCCATCGAGATAAACCTGTCCGCCATGGCCGTGCACGATGTCGCAGATGTCGCGGATATGCTCCTCGAACACGCCGTGGGTGGAGGGATAGGTGATCATGATGGCGGCGAGGTTTTTGCCGTGCCGTTCGGCCTTGGCGCCAAGATCGCCGACATCGACGTCGCCGCGCGCGTCGCACGCCACGACCACGACCTCCATGCCCGCCATGTGCGCGGAGGCCGGATTGGTGCCGTGAGCGGAGGAGGGGATCAGGCAGACGTTGCGGTGGCCTTCGCCGCGCGAGGCATGGTAAGCGCGGATCGCAAGCAACCCGGCATATTCGCCCTGCGCACCCGAATTCGGCTGCAGCGAGACCGCGTCATAGCCGGTGATGTCGCACAGCCACTTTTCCAGCCGCGCAAACAGTTCGTGATAGCCGCTTGCCTGCTCGCGCGGGGCGAACGGATGAAGCTGGCCGAATTCGCTCCAGGAGAGCGGAATCATCTCCGTCGTCGCATTCAGCTTCATGGTGCACGAGCCCAGCGGAATCATCGCGCGGTCGAGCGCGAGATCGCGGTCGGAGAGTTTGCGCATGTAACGCAAAAGCTCGGTTTCCGACCGATGGGCGTGAAACACCGGATGGGTGAGGAAGGCGCTTTCGCGCTTCAGCTCGACCGGCAGCGCTTCGCTCGCGGTCAATTCGACGTCGGCATAGGAAAGATTGCCCCCAAATGCGCGCCACGCCGCCTCGACGATCGCAGGCGTCGTGGTCTCATCGAGCGCGATGCCGACATAGCCATCGCCTGCGCGCAGGTTGATCTTCTCACCGCGCGCGTGCGCAATGATCTCGTCCCGCCTCTTGGGCGCATTTACCGTCACGGTGTCGAAAAATGTTTCCGACCGCGGCGCAAAACCGAGCTTGCGCAATCCTTGCGCCAACACCGCCGCGCGGCGATGCACCGAGCGTGCGATCTGGGTCAGGCCTTCGGGACCGTGATAGACCGCATACATCGAGGCGATGATCGCAAGCAGCACCTGCGCCGTGCAGATGTTGGACGTCGCCTTCTCGCGGCGGATGTGCTGCTCGCGCGTCTGCAGCGCCAGCCGATAGGCCGGTGCCCCTCGCGAATCGATCGACAGTCCGACGATGCGTCCCGGCAATGAGCGCTTCAACGCATCGCGCACGGCGATAAAGGCCGCGTGCGGTCCGCCAAAGCCCAAGGGAACGCCGAAGCGTTGCGCCGATCCGATCGCGATATCGGCGCCGAGTTCGCCCGGCGAGGCGAGCAGCGCAAGGGCAAGAAGATCGGCGGCAACGACAGCGAGCGCGCCCTTCGCATGCAGGCTCGCGATCGCGGGGCGTAGGTCGCGCACCGCGCCTGACGTGCCCGGATATTGCAACAGCGCCCCGAAGACGTCAGCGCTATCAAGATCGGTCAGGGGATCGCCTGATATCAGCTTCCACCCCAGCGGCTCGGCGCGGGTGCGCAGCACGGCCAGCGTCTGCGGATGCACCTCGGCATCGACGAAGAACGACGTGGTCCTGGCTTGTGAGGCGCGCTCGGCGAGCGCCATCGCCTCGGCCGCCGCGGTCGCCTCATCGAGCAGCGAGGCGTTGGCGACATCAAGGCCCGTGAGATCGCAGATCATGGTCTGAAAGTTGAACAGCGCCTCCAGCCGGCCCTGGCTGATCTCCGGCTGGTACGGTGTATAGGCCGTGTACCAGGCCGGGTTCTCGAGGATGTTGCGCTGGATCACCGCCGGCAAGATCGTATTCGAATAGCCCTGGCCGATCAGCGAGGTGAAAACCTGATTTTTTGCAGCAAGCTCGCGCATATGGGTGAGCGCCGCGGTCTCGCTTAAGGGTTTTCCAAGATCGAGCGGGGCCTTCTGCCGGATCGATGAAGGCAAGGTTTCCGCAACCAGCGCATTGATGCTTGCGGCGCCGACCGTCTCCAGCATGGCCGCGATGTCGCGCGGCGATGGGCCGATGTGGCGGCGCACGAAAGTGGTGGCGGGCTCATCGAGGTGTCGTAGCGGCGCGTTCATGGGTCTTTCCTTTTATTCGCCGTCATGCCCCGCGAAGGCGGGGCATCGAGTAAACATCGATCTTGAAATGAGCCTGAGGGCGCACAGCGTACTGGATCGTCCGGTCAAGCCGGACAATGACAACGTGGATAAACCTTGCCGTTCGTCTCATCATCTCACGCGATGTGTTTCTGGTAGGCGGCCTCATCCATCAGGCCGCCCAGTTCGCTTTTGTCGGCAATTTTCACCTTGAAGAACCACGCTTTGCCGGCGGCATCGGAGTTGACCAGCGCAGGCTCGGATGCGAGCGCGTCGTTGACTTCGGTCACTTCGCCCGAGATCGGCGCGTAGACGTCGGAAGCGGCTTTGACGGATTCGACCACGGCAGCGGCTTCCGCCTTTTTCAGGCTGCGGCCGACCTTCGGCAGTTCGACAAACACGACGTCGCCGAGCTGCGACTGCGCGTAATCCGTCACGCCAATGGTGGCGACGTCGCCCTCGATACGGAGCCATTCGTGGTCGGCGGTGTAAAGCGTGGTCATAAGAAGTCCTTCAGCTTTGAAAAGTCAGCGTTTGCGAATCATCGTTTGTAGGCGTTTTGAACGAAAGGCATCGGCGAAACCCGAAGCGGCAGGCGCTGGCCGCGCACTTCCGCAAACACCAGCGCTGCGGGTGCCGAGAGCGGCGAGGGCAGATAGCCCATCGCGACCGGCGCATTGAGGCTTGGACCGAAACCGCCCGACGTCACGGTCCCGACCGGCTCGGAAGACGCAGCATCCGCAAACAGCGACGCGCCTTCGCGCACAGGCGCGCGGCCCTCGGCCCTCAGGCCGACGCGTCGGCGCGCCGCCCCTTGTTCGAGCTCGGAGAGGATCACATGCGCGCCGGGAAATCCGCCGGCGCGCCCTCCGCCCTTGCGGCGGCTCTTTTGAATGGACCATTCGAGTGCGCCCTCGACCGGCGTTGTCGAGGTGTCGATATCGTGGCCATACAGGCAAAGTCCGGCTTCCAGACGCAGGCTGTCCCGCGCCCCGAGCCCGATCGGCAGCACGGCGCTGTCGGCCAGCAGCGCACAGGCCAGGTTTTCGGCGGCATCTGCCGGAACAGAAATCTCAAAGCCGTCTTCGCCGGTGTAGCCCGAGCGCGAGACAAGGCAGTCGATGCCGCCAACGCGGCGGGAGCCTGCGTCCATGAAACGCATCGAGGCGATGTTGTCGCTGAGCTTGGCCAGCACCGCTTCGGCCCTTGGCCCCTGCAGCGCGATGAGTGCGCGGTCGGCCAGCGGCTCGATGATGCAAACCTCGGAGAGGTGGGTGCGCAAATGGGCTTCGTCATCGGCCTTGCAGGCGGCGTTGACGACCACAAACAGATGATCGCCGAAATTTGCGACCATCAAATCGTCGAGAAGCCCGCCCGATTCGCCTGTGAACTGGGCATAGCGCTGACGGCCCGGCGCAAGCGAGAGGATGTCCTGGGGCACCAGCCGCTCCAGGGCGAGGGAGGCGTCCTCGATCTTCCCGGATTTCGGCCGGAGCACGATCTGGCCCATATGCGAGACGTCGAACAGGCCGGCGCTCGAGCGGGTGTGCAGATGTTCCTTCAGCACCCCGGTTGCGTATTGCACCGGCATGTCATAGCCGGCAAAGCCCACCATCTTGCCGCCGCTTGCGACATGCAGCGCGTGCAAGGGCGTCCGTTTGAGGGATGACGGCGAGGTCTGAGCGTCGGTTGCAAGCATCGGGAGGGCCCTCGCGGATTTTCGAGGGCAGATTCCCCCGAAAGTTGCGAAAAAGCCCCATCTGTCGCTTTGCCTGAGAGTATTATCCCGTCGGCGGGCGCATCCGGGCCGAAGCCCGCAACGCACCTCTTTCCAGATGCTTTCAAGTCACGCGGTCCGTTTGCCTGAGAGTTTCCGGGGCGGTTGCTCCTTCGGCGCCGGCACCAAAGCCGATCTCTCCCGACGCGACTGTCTTAACAGATAGGAAGAAAACACCGGCTTGCCAACGCTGTCAACGCGGCCGCGGCATCTGTCCACGCCGCTGCGGCAAGCCCCTGATCGGCTTGCACAGTTTCTGGACAGCGCAGGCCCCCTTGTCTAAAAGCGGTGCGGCAAGGCGTGGCCGGCAGACTCGAACGCCGACCTTTACCGTGCCGGAATCACGGGATCGACCGCACCCAGCGGCGCGGAACCCGAGCGGCATTGCGATTGGACCGAGATGAGCGGCGTTAACGATATCAGGTCGACTTTCCTCAAATTCTTTGCCGACAACGGCCACGAGATCGTGCCGTCGTCGCCATTGGTGCCGCGCAACGATCCGACGCTGATGTTCACCAATGCCGGCATGGTGCAGTTCAAGAACGTCTTCACCGGTATCGAGAAGCGCACCTACCAGCGCGCCACCACGTCGCAGAAATGCGTGCGCGCCGGCGGCAAGCACAACGACCTCGACAATGTCGGCTACACCGCGCGCCACCACACCTTTTTCGAGATGCTCGGCAATTTCTCGTTCGGCGACTATTTCAAGGACCGCGCCATCGAGCTTGCCTGGAAGCTGGTCACCAAGGAATTCGGCCTGCCGAAGGATAAACTGACCGCCACCGTCTATATCGACGATGACGAGGCGTTCTCTCTCTGGAAGAAGATTGCCGGCCTTCCCGAATCGCGAATCATCCGCATCGCGGGCTCCGACAATTTCTGGCAGATGGGCGACACCGGCCCCTGCGGGCCGTGCTCGGAAATCTTCTACGACCATGGCGACAAGATCTGGGGCGGACCGCCCGGTTCGCTGGAAGCCGATGGCGACCGCTTCATCGAGATCTGGAATCTCGTGTTCATGCAATACGAACAGATCTCGCCGGGCGTCCGCAACGCGTTGCCGAAGCCGTCGATCGACACCGGAGCGGGGCTCGAGCGGGTCGCGGCCGTGCTGCAGGGCAAGCACGACAATTACGATATCGACCTGTTTGTCGCCCTGATCCGCGCCATCTCCGAGTTGACCGGCGCCGATCCGTTAGGCGAGCAGAAGGCGTCGCTGCGCGTCATCGCCGATCATTTGCGCGCCTCGTCATTCCTGATTGCCGACGGCGTTCTGCCGTCGAACGAAGGCCGCGGCTATGTGCTGCGCCGGATCATGCGCCGCGCCATGCGCCATGCGCAGTTGTTAGGGGCGCGCGAGCCATTGATGTACCGCCTGGTGTGGGCGCTGGTGCGCGAGATGGGCCAGGCCTATCCGGAACTGGTGCGAGCGGAGAGCCTGATCGAGGAGACCTTGCGGCTGGAAGAGACGCGCTTCCGCAAGACGCTGGAACGCGGGCTTGCCATCCTCGATGAGAAGAGCGCGAGCCTGAAGAAGGGCGACATGTTCGATGGCGACACCGCCTTTACGCTCTACGACACTTACGGCTTCCCGCTCGATCTGACCCAGGATGCGCTCAAATCGCGCGGGATCGGCGTCGATCAGGCGGCCTTCACCGACGCCATGGACCGCCAGCGCGAAAAGGCTCGCGCGGCCTGGGCGGGCTCGGGCGATACCGCAAGCGAGAACGTCTGGTTTGGCTTGCGCGAAAAACTTGGGCCAACGGAATTTTTGGGCTACGAGACCGAGACCGCCGAAGGCGAGGTGGGTGCGCTGGTGAAGGACGGCAGGGAAGTCGAGCGCCTCACTTCGGGCGAAAGCGGCGCGGTTGTGCTGAACCAGACGCCGTTCTATGCCGAGTCGGGCGGCCAGGTCGGCGACACCGGCGTCATGACCGGCGAGGGCGTGAGGTTTCGCGTCACCGATACCCAGAAAAAGGCCGGCGATCTCTTCGTTCACATCGGCACCGTCGAGCAGGGCACGCTCAAGCCGGGCGCGGCGCTGCAGCTCGAAGTCGATCATGCAAGGCGCGCCTCGATCCGCGCCCATCATTCGGCGACGCACCTGTTGCACGAGGCGCTGCGCCAGGTGCTGGGCGATCACATTGCCCAGCGTGGCTCGCTGGTCGCGCCGGACCGCCTGCGATTCGACTTCGTGCATCCCAAGCCGATCACGCCGGACGAACTCGCCCGCGTCGAGGACATCGCCAATGACGTGGTGCTGGAGAATGACGAGGTCACCACGCGGTTGATGGCGGTGGATGATGCGCGAGAGGCCGGCGCGCGCGCGCTGTTTGGCGAGAAATATGGCGATGAAGTGCGCGTGGTTTCGATGGGCAGGGGCGCGCGCGAGCACGGCACCAACGCGCTCGGCTGGTCGGTCGAACTGTGCGGCGGCACCCATGTGAAGCGGACCGGCGATATCGGCCTGATCTCGGTCATCAGCGAGAGTGCGGTGGCCTCAGGTGTCCGCCGCATCGAGGCGTTGACCGGGCGTTACGCGCGAAAGCATGCCAACGACACCATGCAGCTCGCAAAATCCGCGGCCTCCGAGTTGCGCAGCCCCCTTGAGGAGATGCCGACGCGGATCGCCGCCCTGATCGAAGAGCGCAAAAGGCTCGAACGCGACCTGTCCGAGGCGCGCCGCAAACTGGCGATGAGTGGCGGCGCGGCCGCCGCGAACGGTTCGGAAGCCGCCCCGGGTGTCCGCGAAGTCGGCAATGTCAAGCTGATGGCGCGCGCGGTCGAGGGCATCGAGATGAAGGATCTCAAGAGCCTGGCCGACGACGGCAAAAAACAACTCGGCTCTGGCGTGGTCGCCATCGTGGGCGTGACCGGAGACGGCAAGGCCGGTGTCGTGGTCGGCGTCACCGCCGATCTCACCTCGCGCTACAACGCGGTCGATCTCGTGCGTGTGGCGTCCGAAGCGCTCGGCGGCAAGGGCGGCGGCGGGCGGCCGGACATGGCGCAGGCCGGCGGCCCCGATGGCGCCAAGGCCGATGCGGCGCTCTCGGCGATCGAAAAGGCGATGGCGGGGGCGTAACCCTGTCATGCTGACCATCAGGAGCGCCGCAGCGGGGGATGCTCAGGCGATTGGCGCCGTGTTCGACGCGGCTGTGCGCGAGGGATGGAAGTATCTCGGCGAGCTTGCGGCGCGCCCGATGTTTCCGCCCGAGGAGTGGGATGCCGAGGTCGCCAAACACGCGCCGCCGAATGCCATGCTGGTTGCGGTAGATGACACGGGCAGGGTGATCGGCTTCGCTGCGGTCCATCCCGCCGAAGGCGAGATGTTCCTTTTGTTCGTGCATCCCGATCATGCCGGCCTTGGCGTTGGCCGGGCGTTGCTTGAAGCCGCGCACGACGTCTTGCGATCGGCCGGTTGTCGAGAAGCCTTTCTCTACACGCACGAGCAGAACAAGCGCGCGATTGCTGTCTACGAGGCAGCGGGATATCGGCGCGACGGCACGGTACGCGAGTCCGAATTTCGCGGCGTTTACCAGCGCGAGCCGAGGTTGGTGAAGAAGCTCAGCTGAATCCGCTGGCGCAGTATGCGCCTGAACGATGGTTCCCGATGGCGCCAAGGCGGACGCGGCGCTCTCCGCGATCGAAAAGGCGATGGAGGCGGTTTAGGCCGTTATCGTCATGGCCGGGCAAAAGCGCGAAGCGCGTCTTCGCGCTAGATGACCCGGCCATCCACGTTTTTCTTTGCCAATAGGTGTATTCAAGACGTGGATGCCCGGCCATAGGCGAGCGGAAGCGACGCCGTTCTTCGAACGGCTATGGCCGGGCATGACGAGGTTGGCGGGCGCCTAAGCCCGCGGGTCGGCTCCGCGAATCCTTGAGGAACATCAAATCGAATCGCCAAATCGGGCGGTATGCTGATTTGCTCCTGATTCCAACGGTTCGCATCGGGGGCGAGGCGAAACACGCGAGCTTGGGAAAACTTCAGGACACCGGCTGTGGCGATGCTTCCGGACAATTTGCGGCTGAACGATCCCGACTTGCGGGATCGCCTCTATGAACTGCTTGAACACGATCATCTGCCTTATTCCACGGGCTCCCGCTTCGTCCGGCTGATCATCGTCATCATCGTCATCTACCTGCTGGCGACGATTCTCGCCTCGGTGCCGGAGTTAGAGGCGCGTTTCGGATGGCTGTTCTGGGCGGTCCAGATCGGCTCGGTCCTGGCTTTCGGCCTGGAATATGTCGCCCGCATCTGGACTGTCGTCGGCCATTCGCCGCGGCAGAAATCGCCGGCAAAGGATCGCATCGAATATGCGACCTCGAGTCTTGGCATCATCGATCTGCTCGCGTTTCTTCCCGCAGCGATCGCTCTTGGATTTGGCAACCGCCCGGCACTCGCGTTGCTCGGCGTGCTGCCGTTTTTCAAGCTGGTGAGGTATTCGCCGGCGATGCGCTCGTTGCTATCAGCCCTTCACGCCGAGCGGCGGGCGCTGTTCGGATGCCTGGTGATCCTGGCGGGTGCGGTGCTGGTGTTCGCTTCGCTGCTTTATGCGGCTGAGCATGACGTGCAGCCCGACAAACTGGGCACCATTCCACAGGCGATGTGGTGGGCGATCGTGACGCTCGGCACGGTCGGTTATGGTGACGTGGTGCCGGTCACGCCGCTCGGCAAGCTGATATCGGTTTTCGCCATCATCGGTGGACTGACCATGATCGCGCTGCCGATTGCGATCATCTCCACCGCTTTCGCCGACGAAGTGAGGCGGCGCGACTTCGTCGTGACCTGGGGAATGCTGGCGCGGGTGCCGCTGTTCTCGCATCTAACCGCCACCGAAATCGCCGACATCATGCGGCTGTTGCGGGCGCAGACCATCGAGGCCGGCGAGATCCTGGTGCGGCGGGGCGATATCGCGTCCTCGATGTATTTCATCACCGCGGGCGAAGTCGAGATCGAATTGCCGAACCGGCAGGTGCGGCTTTCGGACGGCACATTCTTCGGAGAAATTGCGCTGCTGCACCGGGCCAATCGAAGCGGCACGGTGACCGCGAAGCGCAAAACGCGGCTGCTTGTGCTGGATGCGCAGGATTTTCACGCGCTGCTCCAGCGCGTGCCGGGTCTGGCCGCCCATGTGCACAAGACCGCGAAGGCGCGTCTGGCCGAGAGCGGCGATATCGCGATCGCCGAACTCGCGCAGGCGGCGCACGATGATCAGCCAGTGGCCGAGTAGTTCGGTGGCCGACCCCTTCGCTTAATTTTTGCGCAGGAACACGTAATCGGCCGCATATGGCGCGCTCTTGAAGGAGCCTGCTTTTTCGCAACCCCCTTCGAGCTTGCCGCCTCTGGTGTTGATCCGCTGCACGGTAGTAACTCCCGACAGCACGCCGCTGCCGCGGCTTGCGGTCACTTCCAGCTTCAGCCAGGGGATGTCATCTGGCGCAGCGCCCGGCGCGTTGCCGGCGGCCTTTGCGGTCACGGCGCTGCCGTCGCTGTGCTCCCAGTTCGGGCCGGCATAATGGCGGCCCACGGTCTTGCCGTCGACGATCAGCGTGGCGATCGGTTCGCGGAATGCAAAGGCAAGCTTGCCGTCCGCACCAGCCTTGCACTCGTAAACCTGCGCACCTTCGGCGTGCACCGTGAGCACGACCGTTTCGCCAGGGGCCGCGATGGCGGCGGGAAGGGACGTTTGGGCGGAAGCGCGCGTGGCGGGAAACGCCACAGCAAGCAGCAACAGCATGAGCGCGCCGGGTCCGTCATTGCGAGGAGCAAGGCGACGAAGCAATCCAGTTCTCATCATGGCCGTCATTCGGGGCGCGAGTGAAACGAGCGTACTTTGATGTGCAATTGCACATCAGAGAATCTATAACCACCAGCGTGAGTATGGATTCCGGGTTCGCGACTTGGTCGCGCCCCGGAATGACGACGCTCGGGATTGCTTCCCTGATCCTCGCAACAACGCGAAACGCGCGAATATGCCATTACGCCGCCATCGCCTTGGTGAGGTTTTCGGCGACCTTGTCGAGGAAGCCGGTGGTGGACAGCCAGCGCTGGTCGGCGCCGACCAGAAGCGCGAGGTCCTTGGTCATGTAGCCCGCTTCGACCGTCTCGACGCAGACTTTCTCGAGCGTGCTGGCGAATTTCGCGAGCGCCTCGTTGTTGTCGAGCTTGGCGCGATGCGACAGGCCGCGCGTCCAGGCGAAGATCGAGGCTATCGAATTGGTCGAGGTCTCTTTGCCCTTCTGGTGCTCGCGGTAGTGCCGCGTCACGGTGCCGTGGGCGGCTTCGGCCTCCACCGTCTTGCCGTCCGGCGTCATCAGCACCGAGGTCATCAGGCCGAGCGAGCCATAGCCTTGCGCCACGGTGTCGGACTGCACGTCGCCGTCGTAATTCTTGCAGGCCCAGACATAGCCGCCCGACCACTTCATCGCAGCCGCGACCATGTCGTCGATCAGGCGATGTTCGTAAGCGATTTTTTTGGCATCGAACTGCGCCTTGAATTCCTTGTCGAAGACATCCTGGAAGATGTCCTTGAAGCGCCCGTCATAGACCTTGAGGATGGTGTTCTTGGTCGACAGATAGACCGAGTAGTTCTTGGACAGGCCCATATTGAACGAGGCGCGGGCGAAATCGGCGATCGAATCGTCGAGATTGTACATTTCCATTGCAACGCCCGCCCCGGGTGCCTTGAAAACCTCGCGCTCGATCACGGTGCCGTCCTCGCCGACGAATTTCATCGACAGCGTGCCCTTGCCCGGGAATTTGATGTCGGTGGCGCGGTACTGATCGCCATAGGCATGGCGGCCGATGATGATCGGCTTGGTCCAGCCCGGAACCAGCCGCGGCACGTTCCTGCAGATGATCGGTTCGCGGAACACGACGCCGCCGAGGATATTGCGGATGGTGCCGTTCGGCGATTTCCACATTTCCTTCAGGTGGAATTCCTTCACCCGCGCCTCATCAGGGGTGATGGTGGCGCATTTGACGCCGACGCCGACCTTCTTGATGGCATTGGCGGCATCAACCGTGACCTGGTCATTAGTCTTGTCGCGGTATTCCATCCCGAGATCGAAATACATCAGGTTGATGTCAAGGAATGGATTGATCAGCTTGTCCTTGATGTACTGCCAGATGATCCGGGTCATCTCGTCGCCATCGAGTTCAACGACGGGGTTGGTCACCTTGATTTTTGCCATGGGAAATCGGGCCTTTTTGGAACAGCGCGTTTTGGGAATGGTTGGATGCGAAACCGACCTTTATCGCACCCGCGCTATAGCACTGCGCAAGCGCCGGTGAAAGCCAACGTGTTTGGCCGACCTTTTGGCGCCGGAAGTGCTCCCCCTCCCCCTGAAAGGGGGAGGGTTGGGGTGGGGGTCGATTGAGCGATGCGAGCGCAAAGAGGGCCGGAAGGTGTAAAAAAATGACCCCCTCCCGGCTCGCTGAAGGACGCACCGAAGCCAACACGCGACCTACGTTACCCGGTGATCAGAACGCTGCCTGGGTCGCCGTACCCGCCACCACATACCAGGTCACCAACAGGCCGCAGATCAGCGCGCCGGGCAGGCTCGAGCCGGTGCGCCGCCAGGTGAAGGTCGCGATGACCGCGACAATCGCAAAAATCGGCACGAACTGGATGGCGATGATGGTGGAGAGCGGCACGAAGGCGGGGTCGGGCAGGGGATTGAACAACTTTCCGGACAGCCAAAGCGTGCCGTATTGCAGGGCCAGCAGCACGATCATGCCCAGCGTCAGCGCGAGCACGTTGGTCAGATAAAGCGCGGCGCGCGAGGCGCCCGGGGTTGAGAAATTCCGGTGCAAGAGGCGAAGCGCGATCACGAAAAATGCAGTCAGCGGCACGAGATAGATCAGGAAGATCAAAAACTGCTTCGCGCTCATCAGCTTCAAGGCCACAATCCAGAACCGGAAATCGATCTTGAAGGCGAGGTCGGCGAGCCACAGCGCGGCGTAGCCGACCATAACCGACACCACGGCGATCAGGATCGACGGCCAGACAATGCCGTAGCGAGTGGCGCGCTTGGGCGCAAACGGCATAAGAGCGAGTGCGATCAGCGCGTTGAGAAGGGCCCAGACCACGATCTGGTTGGTGATGCCCTGAGGCAGATAGCGGGATGGCGTCAAAGTGCCGCCCAGCGCGAAGGCCGGGTAGTAGAGCAGCGCGGGAATGAAGGTGGTCAACAGGAAAGCGCTCCACCAGCGTCCCGCGCTGGTTTCGACCTTGGCAGGCGCGGTGCCGTCGGCGGGTGCTTGCAGCTGCAGCCGCGAAAACACCGGCGCATCCAGCAGGCCGTCGAACACCCCAAGCAGCAGCGCGACAAAGCCGACCAGCGCGACCAGCGTTCCGATTTCCTTGCGCAACCAGATCTGGTCATCGGAAGGGCGGGGCGTGCCGCCCTGCAGGGTCTTGGCGAACCAGTCGAGACTGTAGCCAATGGCCTGACGCGAAATGTGCTCGTCGGGATGTGTGGTCGCCGGCGTGTACAACACCCTCGCCGTGCCCAGGGCGATGTCGCCATAGACCTTGCCGGGTTCGACCGGTCCCTGCGTACCAAACAGTGCCCAGAGTTTTGGGCTCTGCGTGACGTCACGCGCCCGTTCGACGCCCCACATCAGGTCCGGAAATTCCTCGTATTCGGCATACACCAACGCGACATTGCGCGGCCACGACGCGCTGCCTTCGGCGGCGAACGGCTTGCCGGTGGAAGAACCCTCCAGCACCATCGACTTGTAGTCATTGGGCATCGCCGTTGCGGCGGCGAGCACCGTCCAGCCGCCCATCGAATGGCCTTCCAGCCCGATATTGTTCTTGTCGACGATATCGAGACTGCGCAGATAGGCGAGCCCGTCGGGCCCGCCGAAGCCGTTGGCAAACGCCGGTGGATCGCTATAGCCGTGGCCGGTCTGGTCGAGCGCCACCACGACATAACCCCTGCGGGCGAATTCGATGGCAAAGCCATCCTGCGTCTCGCGCGAGTTGATATAGCCGTGCACGGCCAGCACGCCCGGTGCGGGCGTTTGCGCGGTCGCGTTCGGCGGGATGTAGAGCAGGGCGCTCATGGTATTGCCCTTGGCGCCCGCAAAGCGCACATCGTTGATCTTGATGCCGCCGGAGGTCTGTGTCAGGTGGGCGAGCGCGCCGCCGGCCAGGATCAGAATTGCCCCGGTGATCGCCAGAGACCATTTGCGATGCATGGCAGCCCTCCCTGCGTTTTTGATTTTTAAGGAGCCTATCGCAAAGGCAAAGCTGCGCAAGCGATGGTTGTGATGCGCAGATGTCGATTTAGCCTGAAAGGCGCCGGAGCGAGCCGAATTGATCGAAGATTCCGCCGGACGAAAATCTTGCCGACCTCTTGTGTCCCAGACGCGGTGCGGCATGCCGACAGAAGCCGGCCATGTCGCTCCAAAGACTTGCTCGCTGCGCTAACGCCTCAAAACTGTCATGTGATGGGCGAGCACGGTCGGCACGTTTGGTGTGCCGTCGAGCCCAATGGCGTGGGTCTCGAAGGTGGCAACGCCAGTTGGGAGCACGACGCCGTGTTGGGCCGATCTTGTGAAGATATGGCGGCAGTTTGCGGCCGAGCGATCAAACCAGTTCGGATCGTCAAACGTCCCTCCGAACACGCCCCAAATGTCCGGAAACCGCTCCAGGTCGAGGTAGATCTTGGTTGCACATATCTCGCAGAAATGCACGGTCACCTTCTTGTGACTGCTGTCGGAGCGGTGGACGAAAGCCTTAGGCATCGCGCCCGAGAGTGAGATATCCTGCCTCCGGAAAACCGGCTCAACCAGATATGCGGAGCCGGTGATCTTCTGGCAGAACGTGCAGTGACAAATGGTGACCCGGATGGGCGCGGCGCTGACCGAATACCGGATCGCGCCGCACAGGCATCCACCGCTTTGCGGCATCCTCATGTTCGCTTCCTTCTCTGGCTTTTCGTCGCGTCGGATCGACCAAAGCGCATGATCCGATTTATCGCTTCTACATAGAGTTTGCCTGCGGCATGATCGCCCCTGACGCCCTATCCTGTTCAAGATGGCAGGAGGTCTCCTCTGATGCGCCACGAATATATCGAGACATTGATCATCGGCGGCGGCCAGGCCGGCCTTGCAATGAGCGATATGTTGAGCCAACGAAGACTACCGCACCTGATTGTCGAGCAGCACAGGATCGCGGAGCGGTGGCGCTCCGAGCGCTGGACCGGCCTTCACTTCCAGTTTCCGAACTGGTCAATCAGGCTCCCCGGATATAAGTTCGAGCACGCTGATCCGAACGGCTTTGCGACGAGCAGCGAGATCGTCGACTTCCTGACCGCCTATGCCGTCTTCATCAAGGCGCCTGTCCGATCTGGCGTGAAGGTCACCGCCCTGCGCCAGCAGAGCGGTCGGCCCGATTTCGTGGCGGAGACGTCCGGCGGTCCCATCGAAGCCGGCAATGTCGTGGTCGCGACCGGTCCCTACCAGCGTCCTGTGATTCCCGACCTTCTTGCCGGCAACAGCCGAGTCTTTCAGGTTCATGCAAGCGCCTACAAGGACCCCGACCAGCTGCCGGCCGGCAGCTGCCTGATCGTCGGCTCAGGCGCGTCCGGCACTCAAATCGCGGAAGAGCTTCAACGCGCCGGACGCCGCGTGTTTCTCTCGGTCGGCCGGCACAAGCGGGTGCCGCGCCGATATCGTGGACAGGACCTGATGTGGTGGCTCGGCGAATTGGGACTTGACAAGACAACCGCGGCCAAGCGCGGACCAGACAAGACGCTGCCGCTGATCACTGGCGCCTATGGCGGGCATACGATCGATTTTCGCGAGCTGGCGCAACAAGGGATCAGCTTGCTGGGCCGGGTCACGGCTGCAAGCGGGGACACGCTTGCCATCGAAGCCGATCTGAGTGCCTCGCTCGTGGCAGGCGACAAGACTTACTTCGCTTTTCTGGACATGGTCGACGAGCATGTCCAAAGATCAGGAATGAACGCACCGGCGGAGCCGTCGGCGCGGATCAGAAAAGAAGAGCCCGCTTGCGTCACGGCCCCAATTGCACAGGTCGACCTGATGAAGGAGGGCATCACCTCCATCATCTGGGCAACCGGCTACACCTTTGATTTTGGCTGGATCGATCTGCCCGTGCTCGACAGCTCCGGAGAACCGAAGCATCGCGACGGCGTCACGGATGTGCCGGGACTCTATTTCCTTGGTCTGCCCTGGCTTTCCAAATTGAACTCATCTTTTCTATCAGGGGTTGGCGACGACGCAGCCGCGTTGGCAGAACGTATTCTAAGGAACAGCGCTGTCCCCTCGCTTTCGGCCATGGCAGTAGAACCGACCTAATTTCTTATCGTTTCCGCTATGCCACCGGGGGTCCGAGTTTCACCCATAGCCGCCGTTCTCCCTGAAGACCAACTCCAACAGGATGCCGGTTGGGGTCCGAACGAACAAGCGCCTTTCATTGAGCTCGGGCAGGTCCATGGTCGAATATTGCATATCTAGCGCGTCCAGCTTCTCGCGATACTTCGAGTAGCCTTCCAGGCGAAAGCCCGCGTGATCGATGGTCTCTCCGGATCGATCGACGCGAGAGGAACGCCCCGGAATCAAATGCACGATTGGTTCGCCGCCGGCGTAAAGCCAATAGCCTGGAAACGAAAAGCCAGGCCGATAGCCAGGCTTCAGATCGAGAACCCTTTCCAGAAAGCTTCTGGTGCCTTCAAGATCGGCCGTGCGCAGCGTGACATGATCGAGGTTCATGGCAGAACTCACGCGATGGTCGGCGTCACGCCGCCATCTACGCGCAACGCTGCGCCGTTGGTCGCCGATGAAAGGGGACTTGCGACATAGGCTACGAGGTCGGCGATCTCCTCCGGCTCGATCATGCGCTGGACGAGTGATGAGCTGCGATGCTTGGCAAAGAATTCAGCCTCGATCTCCGCAGCGGAAGCCTGCGGGTCGCTCGCAAGGCTCTTCAAGAAATCGATAATGCCTTCAGAGCGTGTTGGACCCGGCAATACGGAATTGACGGTCACGTTCGTGCCCTTGGTCAAGGCGGCGAGACCGCGCGATATGGCGAGCTGCGCTGTTTTGGTCATGCCATAATGGACCATCTCGCCGGGCGTGACCAAACCGGATTCGCTGGAGATGAAGACGATGCGGCCCCAGTTGCGCTTGAGCATGCCCGGGAAGTATTGCCGAGCCAGTCGCGCGCCGCTTAGGACATTGATTTCGAAATAACGCCGCCAATCATCATCGGTTATCTCACCGAACGGCTTGATCTCGTAAATGCCGAGATTATTGACCAACACGTCGACTTCCGGAGCTGCTTTCAGCAGATCGGCTGCTCCTTCTGCTGTGGCTGCGTCCGCAACAACTCCTCGGACAGTTCCGCCTCCGGAACGGCTGATAGTATTGATCGCTTGATCGAGCTTTGTCTGTTCGCGGCCGGTGACGATGACGTCCGCGCCCTCCGCGGCAAGTTTTCGGCCGATCTCAAGACCGATACCGGCGGTCGAACCGGTAACGAGGGCGGTCTTCCCCTTCAGATGTAAGTCCATTTCGATGCTCCCTGGATAAACGGATTTCACGACATCGATTTACATCCTCGCTCAGGCAGCAATAATAGCCGTTGAGAGAGAAGGTTCCTTGCTGTTATAGCAAGAGTATGTCAGACAAGCTTTTCGATATGATCGTGTTCGCGCGCGTCGTGGAAACAGGCAGCTTGTCCGGGGCGGCACGCCATCTTGGCTTGTCGCTTGCGGTCGTGAGCCGGACCCTTGCGCGTCTCGAGGCGCGTCTCGGTGTACGCCTGGCCAACCGCACCACGCGTACCCTGTCGCTCACCGAAGAAGGGTCGGCGTTTCACGTCAGGTGCGTGCGTATTCTCGCCGACGTTGACGAGGCGGAGATCGAGGCTACTCGCGGGCGCGACACCGCAAGCGGACTTCTGCGCATCACTTCGACGTTTGCGTTCAGCCGGCGGCGATTGGCACCGCTGCTACAGGAATTTCAGTCGCTGCATTCCGGATTACGGATTCACCTCCAGGCGTCCGACAGCTTGGTGAACCTTGTCGAAGGAGGATACGATCTCGCTGTTCGCTTCGGCGCGCTTGCGGATTCCAGCATGATCGCGCGTCAGCTCGCACCCAATGTGCGCGCGATATGCGGAGCGCCTGCGTATCTGGATCGCCGCGGCCGGCCGGCGACCGTCGATGATCTGACCGAGCACGACTGCATCGACTACGGCGACCCGCCGCAAGGTTTCTGGACGCTGACAGACGATACGGTCATGCCGATTCGATGCAACTTAACGTGCAATGATGGCGAACTCGCTCATGGATGGGCACTGCAAGGCGCAGGATTGGTCCTGAAATCGGTCTGGGATACGCACGGCGATATCGAAGCCGGCCGACTGGAAGTTGTGCTCCCGAAGTTGCGGTTGCCTGCTGCACCCATCCATGCGGTCTATCCTCACAGCCGGCACGCCGCCGCGAAGGTCAGGCTTTGTGTTGAGTTTTTGGCAGACAGATTGCGCAAGGAAGCTGCATCACTTGCGCGCTTCACACGGCTGAGCGACGCGTTTTAAGCAGTATCCCCCGGTCATGAGATCGCTGGGGATCGAGACCAAGGCGCCCCGCACCGGCTGAAGATTACGCTTGACAGCATTTTTTTCGGTACCAGGTGATTTGCCCGTCGTGCCAATCTGCCGCAGTTGATCGCGTCCCCAAATCACCCGCATGATTCGCGCCGTCCCGCGCTCACCAGAGGGGCGCATCGCGATCGTCACGAGTGTCGGTGCGGGATGCGATGGACGCGACGCGCGCGGCTGACGAGAGCGCGTTTTGCGGACGGCGAAGTCGTGTGGTCCATGCCTCGACGGCGGCATCAAGTTGGCGCGTAGCTTTCGCATCGCGCCAATGACGGTGACAAGAAAGCCCGATCGCCGGGGAGATCACGAAGTAGACCGTTAAAACCATTCCGCAAGGAATGTCGGTTGAATCCGCCTAGACTTGTGGTGACTATGCTCGGATGGCAAGCCATCGCCTTACACGCTCACAATGGTTTCTCAAAGAAGCTAGATAATCACATTGCAGCCATCGCGCTGTACCTCCGCCATTACAATTTCTGCCGAGTTCATGAAGCCCTTTCGGGTAGCGCCAGCAAGGCCATTTGCATTGCAGATCGCGCTTAGCCATGGGCCAGCTTGTGGACGCTGCGCTTACCGTTGCGCCCGCTTTGCCGACTGAGACGCCGCCTGATAGGCGTCGAAAATTCATATAATTCAAGGTGATAAGGCATAGTACGTTCGCCGTACGTTCCGGTTGTGGCAATTGCGGAACACCCACTAATGGTTTATCTGGGGAACAATAGGGGCCATTGACGGTTCGTTAAAGGCGTCCCTATATACGGGGCGTGAATAGCCCCCCGTCGGACATGGCCAGCAATGGTCCCCGGCGGGGTTTCATTTTTTATGGCTATCACGGATGAGCCAGCGATAAAGTATGTGATGGCCTTTTTTGATGGCCAGAATCTTTACCAACATGCCAAAGATGCGTTTGGTCATCACCATCCAAACTACGACCCTATAAAATTACACAAAGCAGTTTGCGAAGCGAAGGGCTGGCGCCCAACGCTTACTCGCTTCTACACCGGCGTTCCCAATGCCGTCGAAAGCCCGATGTGGACCGCTTATTGGGCGAACCGTGTACTCGCCCTCAAACGCGCTGGAGTTCATGTCACTACGCGGCCCCTACGATATCGGCGAGCCGCAATCATTGATCATTACGGTGATCCCGTTCTTGAAGACGACGGCCAACCTGTGGTTTCCGTAACTCCGCAAGAAAAAGGTATTGATGTGCGACTTGCACTCGACTTGGTTAGTTGCGCCCGCACAAAGCAATTCGATATCGCTCTGATCTTTAGCCAAGACCAAGATTTGCAAGAAGTCGTCCAAGAAATAGCAGACATTGCGAAAGAGCAGGATCGCTGGATACGGGTGGTCTGCGCCTTCCCCGGTGGTCCGAAGGCTTCATCGGGACGCGGGATTGACAAAACCGAGTGGTTCAAAATGGACCAAGAATTTTACGACAAGTGCCTTGATCCGTGGGATTACCGGCCAAAGAAATAAGTGGCCTATTTCGCAACTCCGAGTGGCCTATTTCGGCCAGTACCCACTACCGTGTGATATTCGAAATGCACCCTTATTCTTGAGAGAGCATCCGCGGAACGTTTCCCCAGAATCATCCCGTTCACCATGCACAACCATTGCTTGAAAGCGCGGGTCCGATGCAGGCTCTAGCGGCGGGATCCAGTTTCGCCGAAGAGATTACGCTTGACAGCATTTTGTGCGCGCGAGGTGATTTGCCCGTCGTGCCAATCTGCCGCAGTTGATCGCGTCCCCAAATCACCGGCAGAATCCTGCGCGTCCCGTCCCCACAGAGGGGCGTTTCGCGATCGTCACGAGTGTCGGTGCGGGATGCGATGGACGCGACGCGCGCGGCTGACGAGAGCGCGTTTTGCGGACGGCGAAGTCGTGTGGTCCTGATGTCCCGATGCTGACATCAAGCCTGCGAGCGGTCTTGCAGGTGATGGAGGCAATCAAGCCGGTCTCCAGGGAGATCACGAAGGAAACCGTTAAAACCATTCGCGCGGGGAATGCCGGAACGTGTCGGCCTACCCTCGGTGGACTAACTCGTGTGCTATCTATTTTTCGCACGCGAGGCTGCGGGTGCGCACGTCGCGCCCGGCATTCCCTGCGCCCTCTCAATTTCGGGGGACGTGATTTGGCAAAGACTCGGGTGATTCAAGCCGCGGGAATGAATAGGCGCGCCTGTTATCTTAGAAGGAACCAGCTCCGTTACCCTCCCCTGGAGGGGGAGGGTCGATTGCGAATGTAATGAGCAATCGGGGTGGGGTGATACGGTGCTATGTTGTAGAGAGTTCACCCCACCCCGCGTGCATCTTGCTTCGCGCGATGCCCGCGACCCTCCCCCTCCAGGGGAGGGTTCGCTGCGACGTTGGAGAAACCAACCGCTAATGTCGGGCACCGACAAAACCAAGACCGGCTTCGATCTCAGAGGCCCCGTCGTCATCCTCGTCGAGCCGCAGCTTGGCGAGAATATCGGCATGGCGGCGCGCGCGATGGGCAATTTCGCGCTGACGCGGCTGCGCATTGTGAACCCACGGGACGGCTGGCCGAACATCAGCGCCCAGCGCGCGGCCGCCGGCGCCGATCATATCCTCAGCGACGCCGAATTGTTTGATACGGTGGAACAGGCGGTCGCCGACTGCACGCTGTTGTTTGCCACCACCGCCCGCGCCCACGATCAGGCCAAGCCGGTTGTCGGACCCCAAGTGGCTGCCACAGAGATGGTCGGCCAGATCGCGGCTGGCGGCACGGTCGGCATCCTCTTTGGCCGTGAGCGCTCTGGCTTGGAGAACGAGGAGGTCGGGCTTGCCAACCGCATCATCACCTTTCCCGTCAATCCCGGTTTTGCCTCCCTCAACCTGGCGCAGGCGGTGCTTCTGATCGGCTACGAGTGGTTCAAGCTCGCAACCGCGAACCGCCTGCCGTTTGCAATGCCCGAACGCTCCGAGCGCGCCTCGCAACACCAGATCCAGGCGTTTTTCGAAAACCTCGTGCGCGAACTCGATTCCGTCGAATTCCTCCGCCCCGCGGAGAAGCGCGACACCATGCTGGTCAACTTGCGCAACATCTTCACCCGGATGGATCCGACCAAGCAGGACATGCACACGCTGCACGGCGTGGTGATGGCGATCGCAGAAGGCAGAAAAGGCCCGGCCAAGGGCGGCGTGCTGGATGGCGCGCAGGCGACGCGGCTGCGCGCGCTGCTGGCCGAGCACGCGCAAGGCGCAATCCCGGCGGAGAGCGGCACGGTGCGCGGGCTGGCGCGGTTGTTGCGGCGCAATCCGACCGATGCCGAGCGCATCCTGTGGCAATCGCTCACACGCGACCGGCGCTTTGCGGGCCGGTTCAAGCGACAGACGCCGGTCGGCCGGCAGATCCCGGATTTCGTCTCCTTTGTGCAGCGGATTGCGATCGAGCTGATCAATCCGGGCGAGTCCGATGCGATCAGAAAGGATCGCGCCGATCGGCGGACCTGGCTTCAGGCCCGTGGCTACCGGGTCGTCAACATGGCGGTCGCCGATATCGAGAGCGATCTGGCGGCCGAACTCGATCGGCTTGCCGCCCTTTTGCCTTGAGTATCCTGACGAGGCGCCATGCATCTCTCTCCAGTTGTCAGGATCAAGCCGGACGGATTAGGTTTCCATCACAAGACCAAGCAACGACATCAGGGAGATCCGACATGCATTCCGCAAAATTTGCACTGTTCGCCTCGATTTCGATGTTCGCCACGACGCCGGTCCTTGCGCAGGCGCCACAGGTCGAAAAGAACGTCTCGATGGCGCTGGCGCTTGCCATCATCCAGGGCACGATCGAGCAGTGCACCAAGGACGGCTACAAGGTCTCCGTCACCATCGTGGACAAGGGCGGCAATGTGGCGGCGCAGCTTCGCGGCGACGGCACCAGCCCGCACACCATGGAGTTCAGCCGCCTGAAAGCCTACACGGCGCGCATCCGCAACCAGACCTCGCTGCAGACCATGAAGGAGCTTGAAGATCCGGCCAGGGCCCCGCTGCGGCAGATTCCCGGATTGGTCGGTATCGGTGGCGGCGTTCCGATCAAGGCCGGCAATGAGACGATCGGCGGCATCGGCGTGTCCGGCGCACCCGGCGGCGAAAAAGACGAAGCTTGCGCCAATGCCGGCCTCGCCAGGGTCGAGGCCGCGCTCAAATAGAGCGCGGTTCGCTTTACCCGAAAAAATCCGCAATCGAATTGGAGACGATCGATGAAGAAGTCGCCGCGTTCGCTCGACCTTGTCCTGGCTTTTTGCTGCCTTGCGATGTTGTCCGCAACCGCGCTGCGTGAGGCGAGGGCGCAAAGCCCTGCGCCAGCCGCGTTGGAGGTGCCCGCGAAAACCGTTCCCGTACCCGCCGACGTCAGCCCGCAACTGCAGAAGATCATCGGCGCACCGCTGCGGTCGAATTGGGATATTCATCCCAAGAGCGGCGAGGAATGGAAGCCGGTCGCGGATGCGGGCGCGGCGGCGCTGACCAAGAACGTGCCCGGCATGATCGAGCGGCTCAAGGTGAAGGTCGAGAAGACCAATATCGACGGCGTGCGGGCCTTCATCGTCACGCCCGAAACCATCGCGCCGGAAAACCGCAACCGACAGCTCATCCATATGCATGGCGGCTGTTACGTGCTCAATCCCGGCGAAGCCGGCTTGCCGGAAGCGATCTTCATGGCCGGCTTCGGGCACATCAAGGTGATTTCGGTCGAATACCGGATGCCGCCGGAAGCTTATTTCCCGGCCGCGCTCGACGACGGGATCACGGTCTGGAAGGCCGCGCTGAAATCCATGGACGCGAAGAACATGGCGATCTTCGGCACCTCGGCCGGCGGCGCGCTGACGCTCGAAATGGTTTTGAAGGCGAAGGAGCTTGGGCTTCCCGTGCCCGGGGCGATCGCGCCGGGAACGCCGATGTCTGATGTCACCAAGGTCGGCGACACCTTCTACACCAATGCGATGCTGGACAACGTGCTGGTTTCCCCCAACGGCTTTTGCGATGACGGCGCAAAAGTCTATGCCAACGGGCATGACATGAAGGACCCGTTATTGTCGCCGGTCTACGGCGACATGAAAGGTTTTCCGCCGACAATTCTTACCAGCGGCACGCGCGATCTGCTCTTGAGCAACACCGTTCGCGTTCACCGCAAGCTTCGGCAAGCCGGCGTGGAAGCCACGCTCCAGGTTTATGAGGGCATGTCGCACGCCCACTACATCCGCGACGACACCGCGCCGGAGACGAGGGAAGTGTTCGAGGAGATTGCCCGTTTCTTCGATTCTCATCTCGGAAAATGAGACGGCCGGCAAAAAATAGGCAGGACGGCTCGCGCCGCCCCTGCGTTCGTTTTAGACCGCGACGAGCTGTTGCGCCACGCTGCTTGTTCGTCTCGCCTTCCCTGGCTTCAAAGCCGGGAACAAAGAGCGTGCCGCAAGGCCCGCGGTATCGGCCACGCCCGGGTCGCGCGATACCATCGCGGCGACGATCGCACCGTCCATCAGCAACCCAAGCTGATGGGCGAGCACTTCCGGTTCCGCCGCGCCCATTTCTTCGGCGAGTTTCTCGATATAGGCGAGCACGACCCTCTTGTGCCGCATCGCGATTGCGCGCAGCTGTTTCTGGTCCTTGTCGTGCTCACCCACGGCGTTGATGAAAGGGCAGCCGTAGAAACGTTCCTGACGGAACCACTGCTTCAGTGCGGGAAAAATTCGCGCAAGTTTTGTCCGCGGGCTGCCACCGGCAGCTTCGATCGCGCCGATGAACCATTCGCGCCACTGCTTGCCTTCGGTCTCGAGCACAACATGAACCAGGTTGTTCTTCGATCCGAATAATTTGTAGAGCGTTGTCTTCGCCGTGCCGGCTTCATTGATGATGGCATCGATGCCGGTTGCGTTGATGCCGTTCTTGCAGAACAGCCGCGTCGCGGCACTCAGCAGACGCCCGCGCGCCGATTCATCGTCGCCACTTCGGTGGTGAGCCGCGGCCGGACGCAGTTTCGAAGAAGGTTTTCCCATAGGCGCAGTTAATCCAACTGGGCCGCACTCATCAAGTCGCATGTCGTTGCGCGCGAATTGATCGCGGGTTGCGTTGATTGCATCGCCTTTGAGCATTTCGCCGTTGCCTGATTCAAAGGCACAAATGCTAAGCGGCTTTGGGACTGCACGTTTTTCCAGCCGCGCCTTCTGGCACGCTTCATGCAGGCAACAGACCGTTCGGTATCCTGCCTCCCAGGGAGAAAACAATGACCGCGGTTGCCCAAAAAACAGCACTTACCGGCTGCCTCGCCCCGATCGACAAGCAAGGGCTCGAGCAGCTGATCGCCAACGGCAAAGCCAATCCGAAGGTCATCAAGACCTTGAAATGCAAGACTGTGGCCGAAGGCAAGTTCCGCCACGCCAACTATATCCGCAATCTTGCGCCTTACATTGTCGACGAGCCGCCGGGACTTCTTGGCGACGACACCGCGCCCAATCCTTCCGAAGCTTCGCTTGCGGCACTCGGTTCCTGTCTTGCCGTCGGGCTCCACGCCAACGCGGTGCATCGCGGCTGGATCGTCAACAAGCTCGAACTTGAGCTCGAAGGCGACCTCAACATCACCGCGGTCTGGGGTACCGGCGACGTCAGCGAAAAACCGGTCGGTTTCACCGATGTTCGCGTCAGGGTCGACATGGAATGCGAGGGCATTCCGAAGAGCGAGATCGACGCGCTGGTCGCCCACGTCAAGAAATGGTCGCCGGTCGCCAACACCTTCACGCGCCCCGTCAACCTCGAGGTCAGCGCTTCCTGAAGGTTTCCACGCAAAATCCGGCGGCTGTGGAGGGTCTCATGGGTTCATCGGCTGTATCTCGGCGCGTGGCTGACGATGATCTCGCGCCGGCGTCGATTGTCGATCAGGTCGCCACGATTGCGCGCAAAAACCTTGCACCCATGGCGGCGGCGATTGATGCCGGGACGATCTACCCGGATGAACTGCTCCGTCGCCTTGGCGATATCGGCGCCTGGGCGAGCCATTTGCCAAAGAATGGCAGAGCCGATCTCTCCTGCGCCATTCAAGCGATCGCCGCTCTCGGCGAGGTCTGCGGCGCCACCGCCTTCATGGCGTGGTGCCAGAACACGCTCGTTTGGTACGCGGCGAATTCAGACAATCCCCGGCTGATTGCGAGATTCGGCGACAAGTTTGCGACCGGCCAAATTCTCGGCGGCACCGGCCTTTCCAATCCGATGAAGAGTTTCTTCGGGATCGAGAAGCTGAAACTGAAAGGCCGCAAGGTCGAGGGCGGCTACATCGTCAGGGGCGCGTTGCCGTGGGTGTCAAACCTGGGGCCCGGCCATTTCTTCGGCACCATCTTTGAACGCGAGGACCAGCCCGGCGGCATTGTGATGTTCCTGGCTGATTGCTCGGCCCCTGCGATCACCTTGCAGCCGTGCAAGGCGTTTCTCGCGATGGACGGCACAGGCACGTATGGCGTGCAATTCCGCGATGTCTTTGTGCCCGACGATCTCGTTCTGGCCGATCCGGCGGGTCCCTTCGTGAAAAAAATCCGCTCCGGCTTCATCCTGTTGCAAACCGGGATGGCCACGGGCCTGATCCGCGACTGCATCAACATCATGAACGAAGTCGATGCACCGCTTGGCCACGTCAATCGGTATCTGCCGCAACAGCCGGTCAATTTCCAGGAATTGCTTGCTGAGCTTGAAACGGAAGCGATGGCGCTGGCGCGCGATCCCTACAACGAAGAAGAAAGCTATTGGCGCAAGGTTGTCGCCCTTCGGCTGCGCGCAGGCGAAGCGAGCGTGGCGGCTGCGCACGCGGCCATGCTCCACTGCGGCGCTCGCGGTTACTTGCGGAGCCACCGCGCCCAGCGCCGGCTCCGAGAAGCCTATTTCGTCGCCATCGTCACGCCCGCCACCAAGCAGCTGCGCAAGATGCTGGCAGACATGTGAAGTTTTTGACCAGACCGCGGGATCACAACACAAGACAGGAGAGGCTGCCATGACGGACGTTCTGATTTCTGCCAGCGAACTCGCCGAACTCGTAACCAAGGAGCCGTGTGTCATCGTCGACACCCGAAATCCCGATGCTTACGGCGCGGGACACCTCCCCAATGCCGTGAACGTGCACGAGATCTTCACTTACCTTGCCACCTCGACCCCGGAGGGCATGAACGAACTGAAGACGAAATTCGCCGATGCGTTCGGCAGAGCGGGGCTGTCGGGCAAGGAAACCGCAATTGTCTACGAACAGTCGATGAATTCAGGCTTCGGCCAGTCTTGCCGAGGCTACTACCTCTTGACCATGCTCGGATATCCGAAGGTCAAGGTGCTTCACGGCGGTTACGACGCCTGGGTCGCCACGGGATTGCCGACCACGACCGCCGTGCCGACCCCGAAGCCGGCGTCGTTCTCGATCATTCCGGAAGCCGGCGACATCCTGATCGACTACAAGACCATGCTCGCGGCGGTTGGAAAGCCCGGCATCGCCTTGCTCGACGTGCGCGACGTCGACGAGTGGATCGGCGAAAGCTCCTCGCCCTATGGCAAGGATTTCTGCCCGCGCAAGGGGCGGATCCCGGGCGCGGTGTGGCTCGAATGGTACCGGATGATGAAACCGACAGCCGAGGGGCCGCGCTTCAAGTCCAAGGACGAAATCCTGGCCGAATGCGCCACCGTTGGGATCACCCAGAAAACCCCGGTCTATCTCTATTGCTTCAAGGGCGCGCGCGCCTCGAACACTTTCCTCGCTCTTAAAAATGCCGGGGTGAGGGATGTCCGGATGTACTTCGGATCCTGGAATGAATGGTCCCGCGACCCGTCGCTACCGATTGAGGAGGGCCTGCCCGTCGAGCCCAAGCTGACCGAAAAAGCGGCATGAAACCTGCATGTTTTTTCGCCGCCTGGCCGCTTTTTGCGGCCGGGCGGTGAATCCCGACGCCATGGCGGGGTTTGCCTTCGTCATTCCCGGCATCGCGTGAGGAAATGCAGGCATGTCCACTTTCGACGATCCTTTCGATGCGGACCGCGCACTTTCGCGGTCCGGCTGCATCTGCGGCCGACACCTCTCCGCGGCCGAGCACGAGCAGGACGCCTTGCGGCTTCGCTGCGAGTCGGTGGAAAGTCGCGAAAAGCGCTACGAGGGCGTGGTTGCGTCCGCGGTCATGCGCGCGATGTTTCCGAAGGATGTCGCACGGAGGGCGTTTCTGAAAACACTCGGAGCCGCGACCGCGCTTTCTGCCATCTCCCAATTCTTTCCGCTCAAACTGGCGACCGAGGCGTTCGCGGAAGGGGGCACACCTGAGAAAAAGGATCTGAAGGTCGGCTTCATCCCGATCACCTGCGCAACGCCGATCATCATGGGGGCGCCGCTCGGCTTTTATGCCAAGCATGGCCTCAACGTCGAGGTGGTCAAGACCGCCGGCTGGGCCGTGATCCGCGACAAGACCATCAACAAGGAATACGACGCCTCCCACATGCTGGCGCCGATGCCGATCGCGATTTCACTTGGGCTCGGCGCGCAGGCAATCCCGTTTGCGGTGCCGGCGATCGAGAACATCAACGGCCAGGGCATCACGCTTTCGATCAAGCACAAGGACAGGCGGAATCCGGCGGATTGGAAGGGCATGAAATTCGCCATTCCCTTCGACTACTCCATGCACAATTATCTGCTGCGCTATTACCTCGCCGAAAACGGCCTCGACCCTGACACCGACGTCCAACTCCGCTCGGTGCCACCACCGGAAATGGTCGCCAATCTCCGTGCCGACAACATCGACGGCTTTCTCGCGCCCGACAACGTCTGCCAGCGCGCGATCTATGACGGCGTCGGCTTCATGCACATTCTTTCCAAGGAGATCTGGGACGGCCACCCCTGCTGCAGCTTCGCCGCAAGCCGCGAGTTCATCACGGGCTCGCCCAACAGCTTCACCGCTCTGACGCGCGCGATCCTCGATGCCACCGCCTACGCGTCCAAAGCGGAGAACCGCAAGCAGATCGCGGAAGCGATCGCGCCGGCAAATTACATCAACGCGCCCGTCACTGTGCTGGAGCAGGTGCTGACCGGCACCTATGCCGACGGGCTCGGCGGCATCAAGACCGACCCCAAGCGTGTCGATTTCGACCCGTTCCCATGGCAGTCGTTCGCGGTCTGGATGCTCACGCAGATGAAGCGCTGGGGTCAGATCAAGGGCGATGTGGATTACAAGTCAATCGCCGAGCAGGTTTATCTCGCGACCGACACGCGCAAGGCCATGGCAGAGATGGGCCTGGTGCCACCGTCGAGTTCTTACAAATCCTTCTCGGTGATGGGCAAAGCCTTTGATCCGGCAAAACCCGACGATTATCTCAACAGCTTCAAGATCAGGAAGTCGTCGTGAGCATCTCCGCTTTCTTGTCCCGGACGCGATGCAGCACGCAGCACGAAGTGCGTAGTGGTGCGTCGCAGAGCCGGGACCATCTTGGCTTCGCTGGGTCCCGGTTTAGCAGCGCACCACTTCGCCCTGCTTCTTGCTGCGCTGCGCCCTGGACACAGGACGTGCGGTGGGTGGCATGACCTCTTCGCTTCGCTTTCGAGCGGCGATCGTCTCGATCGTGTTGTTTGCCGCATTCATCGGCGTCTGGCATATCGCAACGCGAGGCTCCCGCGCGGTCGCGGGCATGAGCCCGGAATACGCCAAGCTGATGGGCGTCACCGCGACCCAGGGCAAGTCGGCGATGCCCGGTCCGCTCGATGTCGGCACCAAGCTATGGGAGCACCTCAAGCGGCCGTTCTACGACAATGGGCCGAACGACAAGGGGTTGGGCATTCAGCTCGGCTATTCGATCGCACGGGTCGGGCTCGGTTATCTCCTGGCCGTGATCGTCGCCATCCCGCTCGGCTTTTTGATCGGGATGTCGCCCTTGATCAGTCGCGCGCTCGATCCCTTCATTCAAGTGCTCAAACCGATCTCGCCGCTCGCCTGGATGCCGCTCGCGCTCTACACGATCAAGGATTCCTCCCTGTCGGCGATCTTCGTGATCTTCATCTGCTCGGTTTGGCCGATGCTGCTCAATACAGCCTTCGGCGTCGCCTCCGTGCGCAAGGAATGGATTAACGTCGCGCGCACGCTCGAAGTCGGTACGCTCCGGCGCGCGTTCACCGTGATCCTGCCGGCGGCAGCCCCGACCATACTCACGGGCATGCGAATCTCGATCGGGATCGCCTGGCTCGTGATCGTCGCCGCCGAGATGCTCGTCGGCGGCACTGGCATCGGTTACTTCGTCTGGAACGAGTGGAATAACCTGTCGATCACCAATGTCATTATCGCCATCTTACTGATCGGCGTGGTTGGCATGCTGCTCGATCAGGTCCTGGCGCGCTTTACGCGCATGGTCACGTTCCCGGAATGACGCGATGACCGAAAGATTCATTTCCGTCGAGGCGATCGCAAAGCGCTATCCCGGCGCCGGCGGCGGGCAAATCGCGGTGTTCGAAAATCTCTGGCTGTCGATGCAGCGCGGTGAATTCGCCTGCGTGATCGGCCACTCCGGCTGCGGCAAGACCACGATACTTAACATCCTGGCCGGGCTTGATGTACCAAGCGAAGGCGCCGTGATCGTGGACAATCAGGCGATCGAAGGAACGAGCCTCGACCGCGCCGTGATCTTCCAGAGCCACGCACTGTTGCCGTGGCGCACCGTGCTCGGCAACGTTGCCTATGGCGTGACCTCTAAATGGCGGCACTGGGACCGGGCCAGGGTGAGGGCGCATGCGCAAGGCTTTATCGATGTCGTAGGCCTGACCGGCTCCGAGCACAAGCGTCCTTCGGAACTCTCCGGCGGCATGAAACAGCGTGTCGGCATTGCGCGCGCGCTCTCGATCGCGCCGAAGATCATGCTGATGGACGAGCCTTTCTCGGCACTCGATGCGCTGACGCGGGGTACGTTGCAGGATGAGGTCCGCCGCATCTGTCTGGAAACCGGACAGACCGTTTTCATGATCACTCATGATGTCGATGAGGCGATCTATCTTGCCGACAGGATTTTCCTCATGACCAACGGCCCGGGCGCCGTGCTCGCTGAGATCGTGGAGAATCCGTTGCCGAAGGATCGAATCCGGCTCGATCTGCACCGCCATCCCCATTACTACGCCGTTCGCAATCACATCGTCGATTTTCTGGTCAGCCGCAGCAGGAGCTTTGTGGCAGAGAGGCCCGGCCACGATCCGCGCGACGTACCTGTGGTGCGGGTCGGAAAACCAGAGCTTACGATCGCCTCGGGCGATGAGGAACTAAGGCAGGCGTCGTGGCCGGGCTTGTCGCGGCCATCGGTGTCATGCTGAGTTGATCAAAAAAACTGGATGCCCGGCCCAAGGCCAGGCAGGACGAAGAAGGGAGACCCACATGAAGCGATCCGACCTCACCGAGAAGCTGCTCGACATCAAGCGCGAAAAGGGCTGGACCTGGAAACACATTTGCGAACGGATCGGCGGCTATTCCGAAGTGCTGATCGTGGGCGCGATCCTCGGCCAGATGAAGCTGACCAAGCCGCAGGCTGCGAACGCCGCCGAGCTGTTCGGGCTTTCCAAGGCCGAAACCGCATTGCTCAATGAGGTTCCGATGCGCGGCACGCCTATGCCGCCGACCGATCCCCTGATCTACCGGTTCTACGAACTGGTGATGGTCAATGGTCCGGCGTGGAAAGCCTTGATCGAGGAAGAATTCGGCGACGGCATCATGTCCGCGATCGACTTCGACATGTTGATCGAGCGGCTGCCCAATCCGAAGGGCGACCGCGTCAAGATCACGATGTCCGGCAAATTCCTGCCGTACAAATATTACGGCGCGAGCGGCAACGTGCCGGAGTATGGATTCAAGGAGGGTTGAGGTCTTGTCATTGCGAGCGAAGCGAAGCAATCCAGAGCGCCGTGAAAGACTGGATTGCTTCGTCGCGAAAGCTCCTCGCAATGACAACAAAGCTCATGTGCCCGCCTTCACCTGTGCGATTGCCTGCAGCAAAAATTCGCCCATCTGGGCGCGGATTTCGTCTTCGGTGATGGCAATCCCTTTGGTTGCAAGGTCGTCCATCAGCTTGGCGATCACCGCGGCGTCGCCGCCCTCGTTGAACTCGGCTGCGACGACTTCCCGCGAATAGGCGATGGCTTGTTCGCCCGACATTCCGAGCTTTGCCGCCACCCAAAGTCCGGTGAGGCGGTCGCGGCGTGCCAGAGCCTTGAACTTCAGCTCCTCGTCGACCACGAACTTCTTCTCAAAGGCTTCCTCGCGCTTGTCGAAGGTGGTCATGGCAAAGTTCCCCTCGGTACCGGTCCCGGCTGCCCCGGGTCGCATTGCGGCGGGCAGCCTGCATGCCTAAATAATACGGCGAATCGGTGAGTTAGCGAGCCCTCAAACACTGCTGTCAAACACGGTAAAACCCGCTTCCCCAGGGCCGGATCGATTGTACTGGATAGGCCAATCGGATAGGTTCGATTCCAGGCTCGGTTCTCGTTCTGTTTCCTGTCCCTGGCCTTCACGGCAGCTCCGTCGTGGGTCGTCCCTTCTGGCATCCGGAGCACACCAAATTCATGGATTTTAACAACACACGGTACATCCCTATGAGCCGTCGACGCCGTATCTATGAAGGCAAAGCCAAGGTTCTTTACGAGGGGCCAGAGCCGGGAACCCTGATCCAGCACTTCAAGGACGATGCGACCGCGTTCAACAAGCAAAAACACCAGGTGATCGAGGGCAAGGGGGTCCTCAACAACCGCATCTCGGAATACCTGTTTCAACACCTCAACGACATCGGCGTGCCGACCCACTTCATCCGCCGGCTCAACATGCGTGAGCAACTGATTCGCGAAGTTGAGATTGTGCCGCTGGAAGTTGTGGTGCGGAACGTGGCGGCGGGATCGCTGTCGCAGCGCCTCGGCATTGAGGAAGGCACCCAGTTGCCGCGCTCGATCATCGAGTTCTACTACAAGAACGACCAGCTCAACGATCCCATGGTTTCCGAAGAGCACATCACGGCGTTCGGCTGGGCCACGCCGCAGGAGATCGACGATGTCATGGCGCTTGCCATCCGCGTCAACGATTTCCTCACCGGGCTGTTTCTCGGCATCGGCATCCGTCTGGTCGATTTCAAGATGGAATGCGGCCGCCTGTTCGAAAACGAAATGATGCGAATTATCGTCGCCGACGAGATCTCGCCGGATTCCTGCCGGCTGTGGGACATCAAGTCGAACGAGAAGCTCGACAAGGATCGCTTCCGCCGCGATCTCGGCGGATTGCTTGAGGCCTATACCGAAGTCGCAAAGCGGCTCGGGATCTTGATGGAAAACGAGCGGCCTGCGGGCTCGGGCCCGGTGCTGGTGAAAAGCTAAATGAAAGCACGCGTCACCGTCACGCTCAAATCGGGCATCCTCGATCCGCAAGGCAAGGCGATCGAAGGCGCGCTGAAATCGCTCGGCGTCGATGGCGTTGCAAGCGTCCGCCAGGGCAAGGTCTTCGACATCGAGCTTGCAGGCGCCGACAAGGCAAAGGCCGAGGCGGCGCTGAAAGAGGCGGCCGACAAGCTTCTGGCCAACACCGTGATCGAGAATTACCGGGTCGAACTCTTGAGTTGATTTTTCCCTCTCCCCTTGCGGGAGAGGGTGGCGAGCGAAGCGAGCCGGGTGAGGGGTCGTACGATTCGTCTTTCAGATAGCCCCTCACCCGGTCCTCCATGCCGTAGACGGCATTTCGGACCACCCTCTCCCGCAAGGGGAGAGGGAAGGGAGCAGGGTTCTTCCAGGCATGAAATCCGCCGTTCTCGTCTTTCCCGGAATCAATCGCGAGCGCGACATGGCCCGCGCGCTGAAGCTCGCATCCCACCGCGAGCCCGCGATGGTTTGGCATGCCGAGACATCGCTGCCGAAAGGCACCGATCTTGTCGTGGTGCCCGGTGGTTTTTCCTATGGCGATTATCTGCGCTGCGGCGCGATCGCTGCGCGCGCGCCCGTCATGGATGCGGTTCGCGCCTTTGCGGCCAAGGGCGGTCTGGTGCTGGGCGTCTGCAATGGCTTTCAGATCTTGTGCGAGGCCGGACTTCTGCCCGGCGTGCTGATGCGCAATGCGCGACTGAAATTCATCTGCCGTGACGTGCATCTGCGCATTGAGCGCTCCGACACGCCGTTCACGCGCGGCTACAATGCCGGCCAGGTCATTCGGGTGCCGGTCGCTCATGGCGAGGGCAATTACGAGGCCGATGAAGACACGTTGAAGCGGCTAGAAGGCGAGGGGCGGGTGCTCTATCGCTACTGCTCGGCGGAGGGTGCGATCGATGAGGGCGCCAATATCAATGGCGCGGCGCATTCCATCGCCGGCATCATCAGCGAGGGCGGCAATGTGCTCGGCATGATGCCGCATCCGGAAAACCATGTCGAAGACATCATGGGCTGCACCGACGGGCGCGGGCTGTTCGCGGGCCTTGTCGCGCATACTAGTGAAGCGGATTTGACATTCGCCCATGCCTAGCCGCGAAACCGCAAGCGAATGTCAAATCCAAAGCTTCACCAGCAAACCTATGTTTTGCCAGTGGTCCTTTAATTCCAACATTCGCAAACAACTTGCCGCAACGGGATGCGAATGTTGTAATTGGACCACTGGAGCAGGCGGCGTGAACGACGCGAAAGAGTGTCTGACCAGGTTTTGGGAAGGCGTGTCTAGGTCCGCCTGTTGCGGTCTGCTCTCTCCCCCATTGTCGGGGAGAGGTGGAGAGGGGGGTACCACGAATGCCGGCGCTTTCGGCTTACCCCCCTTCTTAGCCCTCCCCCACAAGGGGGGAGGGAACCAGGATGCGATCTGGGCGAGAGCCTCATCATATGCACTCTGACCAGCCCCAGATCACCCCCGAACTCGTCGCTGCCCACGGCCTGAAGCCCGACGAGTATGAGCGCATTCTCAATCTGATCGGCCGTGTGCCGACGTTCACCGAACTCGGCATCTTTTCGGCGATGTGGAACGAGCATTGCTCGTACAAGTCCTCGCGCATTCATCTGCGCAGGCTCCCGACCAAGGCTCCCTGGGTGATCCAGGGACCGGGCGAGAACGCAGGCGTCATCGACATCGGCGACGGCCTTGCAGTGGTCTTCAAGATGGAGAGCCACAACCATCCGAGCTACATCGAGCCGTATCAGGGCGCGACCACGGGCGTGGGCGGAATCCTGCGCGACGTGTTCACGATGGGAGCGCGCCCGATTGCCTGCCTGAATGCGCTGAGCTTCGGCGCGCCGGAACATCCCAAAACACGCCACCTTGTTTCAGGCGTCGTCGCCGGCATCGGCGGCTATGGCAATTCGTTCGGGGTGCCGACAGTGGGCGGACAGGTGCGTTTCCACACCCGCTACGACGGCAACATTCTTGTCAACGCGATGGCGGTCGGTCTGGCGGACGCCGACAAGATTTTTTACGCGGCGGCCTCCGGGGTGAACATGCCGATCGTCTATCTCGGCTCCAAGACCGGCCGCGACGGCATTCATGGCGCCTCGATGGCGTCGGCCGAATTCGATGACGACTCGGCCGAGAAGCGGCCGACCGTGCAGGTGGGCGATCCCTTCGCCGAAAAGCTGCTTCTGGAGGCCTGTCTCGAAATCATGGCCAAGGGTTGCGTCATCGCCATCCAGGACATGGGTGCGGCGGGTCTGACCTGTTCGGCGGTCGAGATGGGCGCCAAGGGCGGTCTTGGTGTCGATCTTGACCTCGATGCGGTGCCGACGCGCGAAAGTGGCATGAGCGCCTACGAGATGATGCTCTCGGAGAGCCAGGAGCGCATGCTCATGGTGCTCAAGCCCGAGAAGGAACAAGAGGCGGAGGCGATCTTCCGCAAATGGGGCCTCGACTTTGCCGTCGTGGGGTACACCACGCCTAGCAAGCGCTTTGTCGTCAAGCACGGCGGCTCGGTGATGGCTGACCTTCCGATCAAGGAACTGGGCGACGAAGCGCCAGTCTATGACCGGCCGCATGTCACCCGAGAGCCGCTGGCAGTGGTGCAAGCGCGCGACGTCGAGCCGCCGGTCGGCATCATGGCCGCGCTGCAAGAACTGATCGCCACTCCCGAGCTTTGCTCCAAACGCTGGGTGTGGGAGCAATATGATCACGTGATCCTGGGCAATACCGTGCAGCGGCCTGGCGGCGATGCCGCCGTGGTGCGCGTGCAGGACGGTCCGAAGGGGCTCGCGCTCACCGTCGACGTCACCCCGCGCTATTGCGAGGCCGATCCGTATCAAGGCGGCAAGCAGGCGGTGGCGGAAGCCTGGCGAAACATAACGGCAGTCGGCGGGCGGCCACTCGCGATCACCGACAATCTCAATTTCGGCAATCCCGAGCGTCCCGAGATCATGGGCCAGTTCGTCGGCTGTCTGAAAGGAATTTCGGAAGCAGCCCGCGCGCTCGACTTCCCCGTCGTGTCCGGCAACGTTTCGCTCTACAACGAGACCAATGGCCGCGGCATCCTGCCGACGCCCTCGATCGGCGGCGTCGGATTGCTCGACGATTTCACGAAATCCGCCACGCTCGCGTTAAAGGCCGAAGGCGAGGCGATCCTCCTGATCGGCGAAACCCACGGCTGGCTCGGCCAGTCCGTTTATCTGCGCGACATCTGCGGCCGCGAGGAGGGCGCGCCACCTCCGGTCGATCTTGCCGCAGAACGGCGCAACGGCGATGTCGTGCGCGGCATGATCCACGCCCGCACCGCAACAGCCGCGCATGATGTTTCCGACGGTGGCCTCCTGATCGCATTGGCGGAGATGGCGATCGCAGGCGGAATCGGCGCAAGCCTGCTCGCCGCTCCGTCCTCGATCGTGCCGCATGCGTATTGGTTCGGCGAGGACCAGGCGCGTTACATTGTCACCGTGCCCGCCGAGCAGGCCGGTCTCGTGCTGGCCAAGATGGAGGCCGTGGAGGTGGCTTGCGTGCGGATCGGAACGACGGGCGGAGACGCGATTTCCATTGCCGGCAGGGAGGCGGTTTCGGTGGCCTCGCTCAAGGCCAGCTTCGAAAGCTGGTTTCCGGCTTACATGAACGGCTAGCGCAGACGCCTCACAGAACGTTTCGCGCGCCGGGAATCCTGCGCAAGGCCGCGGTGGCCGTCCAGCTCAGCGCCAGCGTGACGACAAAGACGATGACCGCCTTGATGATAGCCGTCAGTTGCGGGATCGGCGCAAGCTCGATGCCGAACAGAAACAGCCCGTATTGCAGCCAGAGCAGTGGGACGTAGTGGATCAAAAAGATTCCGTAGGAACTTTCGCGCAGCGGATCCAGGATGCTCCAGTCGCTGTCAAAATGCAGGAACAGCGCCAGCAGGTTGACGGTTTGTGCCGCGCTGAAGCAGGCGAAGGCAATCGCATAGACAAAATTCCACCACAGCGGCGGGTCGCTGGGATCGGCAATAAGCTCGTGCTTCACAACGACCAGTGCAACGATACAGCTATAAGTCACGACGGCGGCCATGAGCCAAACCGGCCAGCGTCGGGCCAGTTCGCCATCCCCCGTCAATAGCCCAAGCTCGCGTCTCACCGAGCCGATGCCGACGCCGGCAAAAAAATAAAGCAGATACAACAGAATGCGGTTGGCTTGAATCGCAAAGGGTCCCAGGGTGAACCAGCGCGCCACGCCGAAATAAAGGTCCGCAGGGACGTAGACGATGATCGAAGCGATCGTGAGCGTCCAGAATAAGAACGTCGGCCGCTTGAGGCTTGTGAGCCAGCGGCGGCCAATGGCCTCAACATGTCGGGGCAACGCGCGATAGACAACGGCTGCAAGCATATCGAACGCCAGGAGGACCCAGATGAACCAGACCGGTCCGCTCGGCCAGGGGCCGACGGTGACCGTCTTCCACCAAAAGGTGCCAAAGCTGGGGCCACCATGCAGGTGCAGATACGTGGCGTAATAGGCGACCGGCATCAGGATCACGGCCGAGACCGCAAACGGCAGGCCAAGGCGTAACCAGCGGTCGCGGAGAAAATGCCCGATTCCCTTGCGCTGCAGGCTCGGCCAGACGAACAGGCCGGACAGGAAGAACATCGCCGCCATGAGAGAACTGTCGACGAAGAGCACCACCCCGTCGAAACCCAGGAAGGACTGACGGTCGAATTGGCCGTAATAGGTATAGGGAATGACCGAGTGGTGGATCAGCACGAAAAGGATGATGAAGGTGCGGGCGCGGTCATACGCGGCATTGCGCGTCGAAACGATCGACGCAGCCTTCACTTCCGTTGGCGTCGCCGCGCTGAAAATGGACGTCATGCGCTATCCGGCATGTTGATGCGCGGATGTTGCCGGTGGAGCGAGGATTCATCAAGGGCCGGTACCGCAATCCAGACCGGATTTCGCGGACCGGTTGGGCCTATCCGGAAAGGATGCGTGCGGGCAGAAGGCAACGACGAAGCCGGAGCCCGTCATCCTAATCCGTTCATCTCCTGGAACCAGGCCGAAACATTTTCGTCACTGCGGCTTAGCCGCACCACCCCGTAAAGCCCGTAACGCCGGCTCTCAATTCACGTCACTTCCTCGATCTTGACCTTGTCGGGGTAGAACGCGAGATGGCCGGTGATCTCCGTCATCGCCGGAAATGGCGTCTCATAGGTCCAGATCGCATTCTCGACCGTCTTGCCGCCCGCGACGACGCTGAAATAATTCGCATCCCCCTTGTAGGGACAGTGCGTCACCCGCTCGGTGCGCGCCAACAACGACATGTTGGCATCTTTGCGCGGTACGTAGTTCACGGCCGGGTAGCTTGCTTCCTTCAGCTTCAGCGCGTGGGTCGTTTCGGCGATCACCACGCCGTCCAGGGAAACCCGGATGCGCTTGGGATTTTCGGTAATGGTGATCGGGTGGTCGGGGCCTGGAAGTCTCATGGTTCCTGCCTTCTGGTCAGCCGGTCTCAATCGCCAAAGGTGCGATCGTTTGGGCTTTGCTGAATCCGGTCACCAATATAGTGCGAGAAAGCGTGACCCAGAAGGGTGTTCGCGCTAAGTTTATGCGTCGCGGCCGGCAGGCCCGACCAGTCCCGCTGATCTGGAATCCCTGCGCCGGAAGCGGCGAGCTTCTTCAGGGACTTCAGAATGGAAGCGGAATCATGATTGCTTGGGCCCGTAACCTTGCCGAAGCTCGCAAAAACAGTGGTGCCGAGACGGAATACGAACTTCGGAAAGCGGGTACTTGAAGCCGAATGGGAGAAATTTTTCGATGCCGATGGACGCCCGCGATATCGAATCGATGATCAAGGCAGCAATACCTGACGCCGAGGTGACGATCCGCGATCTGGCCGGCGATGGTGACCATTACGCGGCCACCGTGATTTCCGAGTCATTCCGCGGCAAATCTCGCGTTCAGCAGCACCAGATCGTCTATCAATCGCTGAAAGGGCAGATGGGCGGCCTGCTTCACGCATTGGCGCTGCAGACCGGGGTTCCGGATTGACCGGAGAGCTTGATCATCCGCGCCAGCGGAAAGCCAAGCACGGGAAATCGGCAACAGACCAGGGCGGTGAGGCCACGGCGCGGGACACCGAACGCGGCCCGCTGTTTCGCCCGATCGTGCCGCATCAGCACAGCCGCGTGACCTACGCCGAGTTGTTGTTCGATCTGGTGTTCGTCTTTGCGGTGACGCAGGTCTCGCACACGCTGCTCGCCAATTTCACCCCGCTCGGGGCGGTGCAGGCGACCTTGCTGCTTTTGAGCGTGTGGTGGGCGTGGGTCTACACGTCCTGGATCACCAACTGGCTCAATCCCGAACTGACACCTGTTCGCGTCCTCTTGTTCCTGCTGATGCTTGGCGGGCTCGTGCTCTCGACCTCGATCCCGACCGCGTTCGATTCGCGGGGCTTGTGGTTTGCGCTCGCCTATGCCGCGATGCAGGTCGGCCGCACCCTGTTCTGGCTGCTGTCTACGCCGCGCGAGCGGACCGCGGCGCGGATGAATTCGATCCGCATCCTGGTCTGGCTGTCGACCTCGGCGATCTTCTGGATTGCGGGCGGCGTCGCGCACGGTCACGCCCGGCTCGTGCTTTGGATGCTGGCTTTGGCGATCGAATACATCTCCCCCGCGGTGCGGTTCTGGATACCGAAATACGGCGCGTCCTCGATGGCGGACTGGTATATCGAGGGCGGTCACATGGCCGAGCGCTGCGCTGGCTTCATCATCATCGCGCTCGGCGAATCCATCGTCGTGACCGGCGCGAGATTCGCCGATCTGACCTGGACCAGGGAAGTGGTCGCAGCCTTCCTGTCCTCGTTCGTCGCTTCGCTTGCGATGTGGTGGATCTATTTTCACAAGGGCGCGGAGGCCGGTTCCGAGCTGATCTCGAATTCAAGCGAGCCGGGGCGTCTGGCGAGGCTTGCCTACACCTACCTGCATCTGCCGATCGTGGCCGGTATCATCCTCTCTGCCGTCGCCGATGACGTGGTTCTGCAGCATCCGCTCGGGCATTCCGACGCAAGGACGGTCTTGAGTGCCGTCGGCGGGCCGCTGTTGTTCCTGCTCGGGACCATCCTCTTCAAGCTCACCATTCGCGGTTTTCTGCAGCTATCCCACGGCGTCGGAATCATCGCGCTTTGCGCGATCGGCTGGTTCGGGCGCGAATGGTCGCCCTTGACGCTCTCGATCCTGACCACGGCGCTGATGATCGTGGTTGCGACGTGGGAATCGCTTTCACTGCGCTCGGGTGCGGCCAAAAAATCCAGGGCACCGAAGCAAGCTCAATCTGACGCGACCATCGCGTGAACCGAGAACATGCCGGCCGCGTCCGTCCATGATTCAAACGGTTTCCAGCCCGAGCCGCGGGCAAGCGCCGTGAAACGCTCCAGGCTGTATTTATAGCTGTTTTCGGTGTGAATGCTTTCGCCGGGGCGGAACGAGAACTTCCGCCCCAGGACGCGCGCGGTCAGCGCTTTCTTGCTGATCAGGTGCATCTCGATGCGATGCTTGTCGCGATTGTAGATCGCCCGATGGATGAACGCGCCGACGTCGAAATCACCGCCCAATTCGCGGTTGATGCGGTGAAGCACATTGAGGTTGAAGCGCGCGGTAACGCCTGCGGAATCGTTGTAAGCGTCGTATAAAACGCGCTCGTCCTTCTCCAGATCGACGCCGATCACCATGCGCGCGCCGCGCCCGAGGATCTCGCGGGCGCTGTGCAGGAACGCGCAGGCCTCGTGCGGCTCGAAATTGCCGAGCGTCGAGCCCGGGAAAAAGCCGACTTTCGGCATGGCCCGAACGGGCTCAGGCAATTCGAACGGAGCAGAGAAATCAGCCGTGACCGGGTAAACCTGAAGCGATGGGAAATCCGCGCGCAGGGCTTCCGCCTGCGTCTTGAGGAATTCGCCGGAAATGTCGACGGGGACATAGGCGCCGAGCCCGCATTCCCCGAGCAGCAGCCGCATCTTGGTCGTTGAGCCCGCGCCGAATTCGACGAGTGCCGCGCCTTTCGGAATGATTGCCGAGATCGCACGCCCATAGTCGCGCAGAATCGCAAGTTCGGTGCGGGTCGGATAATATTCCGGCAACAGCGTGATCTGTTCGAACAACTCGGAACCGGCCGCATCATAGAAATATTTGGGCGACAGCCGTTTCGGATGCCGCGACAGATCATCGATCACGTCGCGCGCAAATGCGGACGCTTGCTCGTCGAAACGATGCACTTCAGCCAAAGCGGTGGCGCGCACATTCATGACACTCTCCCGAACGCGCTCTCCCGGCGCAATTGAATCCAAGAATCCTAGTCGGCGTAGTCGGCGAGGCGCAGCCCCGTGAATTGCCAGCGGTGATGGGGATAGAAGAAGTTGCGGTAGGTGACGCGGCTGTGTCCGAAGGGCGTCGCCAGCGATGAGCCGCGCAGCACGAGCTGGTTGACCATGAACTTGCCGTTATATTCGCCGAGCGCGCCCTCGATCGCGCGATAGCCGGGGTAGGGCGAATAAGCGCTGCGCGTCCACTGCCAGACGATCCCGAAAGCGTCGTTGAGTGTGCCGGCCCGGCCTGCGACTTCCCATTCCATTTCGCTCGGCAGATGCTTCCCGCTCCAGCGCGCAAACGCATCCGCCTCGTAATAGCTGACGTGGCACACGGGGGCGGCGGGGTCGACCGGCTTCAATCCGGCAAGCGTCATCACCTGCCATTCGCCGTCGATCTGGCGCCAGTAGCCAGGGGCCTGCCAGAACTCGGCGCTCGCGGTCGCAAAGCCGTCCATCAGCCAGAGAGTCGGCGTCGAATAGGCGCCGTCTGCCATGAAAGCGAGCCATTCGGCGTTGGTGACGAGATTGCGCGCAAGCCGAACCGGACCCACGAGCGCGCGGTGTGCCGGCTTCTCATTGTCGAAATGGAAGGTATCCCCAGCGTGTCCGATAGCGTGAATGCCCTCGTTGATATCCACCCATTCGTCGTCGCTTCGCCTAGAGAGGGGAAAGCGCCACGACGGATCGTAAGCGGGCGAGATCGGATTTTGCGCGAAGGCGTGTAGTATGTCGGTCAACATCAATTCCTGATGTTGCTGCTCGTGGTTGAGGCCGACCTCTACCAGCGGTGCAATGTCGGCCAGCTTGTCGGCCGAAAGCTCGTGAAAAAGCTTCACCGTCGCCGCATCGACATGGCGGCGGTAGGCAGTGACCTCTTCAGTACTCGGCCGGGTGAGATGGCCACGCTGGTGGCGGGCATGCCGGGGGCCGGCACTGACGTAATAAGAGTTGAACAGATAAGCGTAGTCGGGATGGAAAGGCTTGTATCCCGGCCAATGCTCGCCAAGCAGGAATTGCTCGAAAAACCAGGTCGTATGGGCGCGGTGCCATTTCGTGGGACTGGCGTCCGGCATGGACTGGATCAGTTGATCTTCGGGGGAAAGCGGGGCGGCCCGGCGTTCGGTCTCATTTCGCACCGCAAGAAAAGCCTCGGCCAGATCCTGGGCGAGGCTGCCGGAATCGGAGAATAAGCTCGGGTCTGTGGTGGCGAGCGCGGCGGATGCGGGTGTCGTCACGGAGGTCTCCGATTAGGCCGAATAACGTTGCGGCGATTGAAGGGTTCCAAAAGCAAAGCCTGTCCTAGATAGGGGCTCCCTTTTGGGAAAAAAGCCTCTCAGGTACGGCTTGTTACGGCGTGGGGGCAAAAGCGCCTTCCCGTGCACTCTCGGCAGGATGCGGCGCATGCCAGCTCCACGCCAATTTGATATGGATACCCAATTGTTTGGGGTACATATATGACAGTGAGTGATTTGATCGGCTGATGGCCATGAGGCCACAGCAGCCCGCAAGGGGGTGCGGCACACGCGCGCGCCCAGAGGAAGAAGAGATGAGCATCGAGCAATTCATCAACAACGAAGTGAAGTCGAACGACGTGGTGCTGTTCATGAAGGGCACGCCGCAGTTTCCGCAGTGCGGCTTTTCGGGACAGGTCGTGCAGATCCTCGACCACATCGGGGTCGGCTATAAGGGTCTCAATGTTCTTGAGTCCGCCGAGCTTCGTAACGGCATCAAGACGTATTCCAACTGGCCCACCATTCCGCAGCTTTACGTCAAGGGCGAATTCGTCGGCGGCTGCGACATCATCCGCGAAATGTTCCAGGCTGGTGAATTGCAGCAGCTCTTCGTCGACAAGGGCCTGACGGTCTCGACCCCCGCCTGAGCCCGGCTTTGCACCCGCCGGCCTCGATTAACTTCGGAAGCCGGACGCTCGGCCCGGCGCGGCTGGAAGTCATCGTTGCCGACATTACGACCTTGCGCGTTGACACCATCGTCAACGCCGCGAACACCTCGCTGCTCGGAGGCGGTGGGGTCGATGGAGCCATCCATCGTGCCGCGGGGCCTCAGCTTCTCGAAGAGTGCCGCTCGCTCGGCGGCTGCGAAACCGGCGGCGCCAAAATCACCTCGGCATATCGTTTGCCGGCACGTCATGTGATTCACGCGGTCGGACCCGTCTGGAATGATGGCCGTCGCGGCGAAGACAGGGAGCTTGCCTCCTGCTATGCGCGCGCGATCGAGCTCTGCCAGCTCCACCGTCTTGCGTCGGTGGCCTTTCCAGCCATCTCCACCGGTGTCTATCGGTTTCCCGCCGACCGCGCCGCGCGGATTGCGGTCGCTTCCACCTCCGAGGCGCTCCAAGCAGCTCCCGCGATCGATCGCGTGATCTTCTGCTGCTTCTCGCGCGACAGTGCCGTTCTGCATGCGCAGGCGATGGCCGGCTTTGGCGAGGCTTGTAACGACTAGTGGAGTGGATTTGACATTCGCTACCCACCTGGCCGCGGGCTCGAAAGCGAATGTCAAATCCTAAACTCCACTAGAATCTTATATTTGCTAGTGGTCTTTTGGGTCTAACATTCGCAAAGATGTGCGCCGCAATAGGTGGCGAATGTTAGAATCAGACCACTGGGTGCCCGCTACACTCCGCCGGTCCGGTAAGCGGTGGATGAGAGCATGAAGACCTTACGGATCGGCGTCGCGCGCTTTCATTTCGCCGCGGCGCTCGCGTTTATCCTGATTGCGATTGCGCTCGGTACTGGCCGGGCCGAACAGGTACTTCCCGACACCTCGGGTTTTTCATCGGAAGCGCTCGCGCGTATCCGCAGCTACATGCGGCACGAGGTCGCGGCCCGCAATATTCCCGGCGCGGTGCTTTTGATCCAGCAGCATGGTCGGCCGGTGCTGTTCGAAGTCTTTGGCGTGAGGGACATCGACAGCCAGCGTCCGATGACCGCGGATACCATCTTTCGATTTTATTCGTTGTCGAAGGCGGTCACGTCGGCTGCTGCCATGATGCTGGTCGACGACGGCAGATTGTCGCTGGATGACCCGCTTTCGAAGTACATTCCAGCCTTCGCCAACGCGAAGGTTGCCGTCGAAAGGAACGACGGCAACGGGAACACCGTGCTGGTGTACGAGCCGCTGGCTCGTCCCATCACCATCAAAGACCTGTTGCGTCACACTTCGGGT
>NZ_DATMLW010000087.1:0-33932 GCF_035570375.1 Bradyrhizobium sp.
GGTGATTTCCTTTGGCGCGCAGGCATTTTCGCCGGCGCCGATGCCGATCCGGGCGGCGGTTCCCGACGTCACGCCGGTTGCGGATTATTGCGGACCCGGCTTTCACAGCGTGCCTTATGGCGGCTGCGAACCCAACCCCGCCGCCAGGCTGGTGACGATCCCACGCGGCGCGCGCGTGGTTGTCCTTCAGAACGATCACTCCTCGCCGGTGCTGGAATGGCGAACGCGCTCCCAGGCGCAAGGCTTTGCGCTCGAGACGGTCCCCCAGCCCGATGACGGCGACTGGACCTCCGCCGTGCTTTCCGCCATCGAGCGGCCGGCGGCGCCGCGCCTCGCCCTGGCCTCGATCTCGTCGGTTCACTGGTCGGATGGCGGCCTGATCGAGGTTGCGAAAATCGCCGAGGCGCTGCGGCGACAAGGTGCGCTGTTCCTGATCGACGCGACGCAAAGTGCCGGCGTGCTGGCGATGGACGTCAAAAGCCTCGATCCGGATTTTGTGGTCTTCCCGACCTACAAATGACTGATCGGGCCCTATGGCCGCGCCTTCCTCTATGTCGCCAAGCGTCATCAGGACGGCATTCCGCTCGAGCAAACCGCCTATGGCCGCCGCGACGTGCGTGCCGATAACGCCGCGTATTTTGCGGATACGCGTTACGTCTCCGGTGCTCTGCGTTTCGACATGGGCGAGCGCGATCATTTCATTTCGATGGAAATGGCCTCGATCGGCATGGAGATGATGGCCGAGTGGGGGTCGGCGGCGGTCACCGAGCGCCTTGCAATGCTGACCGACCGCATCGAGGAGGGCCTGCGCGGGACGGCGGTCCGCGTGCCGGATCGCCGCTTCCGCGCACCTCATATCCTCAGCCTCCGCTTTGCGGATGGGATCCCGGCGGGGACGGTCCAGGCGTTGGCGGCCGAAGGTATCTACGTCGCCGAGCGTGTGGCCCGCATGCGCGTGTCGCCGCACGTTTTCAACGACGAAGCGGATGCCGACCGTTTCGCGGCGGCGGTGGCCACGCAACTTCAGGCCGCCCGGCCCTGAACTATTGCGATGCAAAAAAGATAGGGACCGGGCAGCGGAACCGGCGGGCCCCGGCGTGAATTATCCTGTCCGTTGAACCCTGAAGCCGCTGGTGGAGACTTATTCACCAGAAGGAGGCTGCGATGACGCAGTGGCACGACTCCATGGTGGACAGGCCTGAAACCGATGGTGCGGCTTATGCGGCGGGATGGACCGTCTCGGGTCTTGCTGTGCTCGGTACCATTGTTGCCGTCTGGCTACTCGGGATTTAGTCCAGAATTCCTAACGCCGTTCGAGTTGCGAAGGGCAGAGAACGCATGAAGCGATCGCGTGTCAGACCCCGCCCGGCTCGCCTGCGCCAGCCAAAAAAGTGATTTTCGTAGATTCTCAACCCTTGCCCATCGCGCCGCCGCCGGACGATCGCGGCTTTGTTGCGTGCCGTCACACTTTTCCTGGCTGAATCACCCCGGCACGGCGCGGCCGGAAGCGCACTCCTGCCCGGCCGGATTCCCAAAAAGCAAGAATTCTCGCCGGAACCGCTCATGGCGGTTCTGGACGGATAGGCGGTCGCCGGATTATGTATAAGCTTAGGAAGCTAAGGATTTTTGCCGGGAGTTGCGCGCATGCTGACGCCTGCGGAAAACGAACTGTTATGCCGGGTCGAGGGCGATACGCCGATGGGAGCGCTGATGCGGCGTCATTGGGTGCCCGCGCTTCTGTCGGAACAGGTCGCAAGGTGCGATGGCGCGCCGGTGCGCGTCCAGCTCTTTGGCGAGAAACTCGTGGCGTTCCGCGACAGCGAGGGAAAGCTCGGTCTGCTCGGCGAGTTCTGTCCGCACCGCAAGGCTTCCCTTGCTTTCGGGCGCAACGAGGAGTGTGGGCTGCGTTGTCTTTATCACGGCTGGAAGTTCGACGTCGAAGGCAACGTCATCGACATGCCCTCGGAGCCGAAAGGCAGCGCGCTGCCCGAGAAGACGAAGCACCTTTCATATCCCACGCGCGAGGCCGGCGGCTTCGTCTGGACCTATATGGGGCCAAGGGACACGATGCCGGAGTTCGAGGCGCCGCCGTGGGCGCCGCACGACCAGGCGAGGGTGGCGATCGCCAAGGTCGAGCTTCCCTGCAACTGGGCGCAGATCATGGAAGGCCAGATCGACTCGGCGCATTCCTCCACGCTGCATTCTTCCGACATGCGCCCCGCCAAGGGCGATGCCGCAGCCAGGGGCGATTACTGGGTTCGCCCCTCGACCGACAAGAATCCCCGCATCCAGGTGCAACTCACCAACTACGGCATGCGCTATGCCGCGATCCGGCGTCCGATCGTGAACGCGAATACGCACGACTATGTTCGCATCACGACCTTCGTGGCCCCCTTCACCGCGCTGATCCCGCCCAACAGCACCTATAACCTGGCGAGTGTCATCGTGCCGCGCAGCGACACCTCGAGCTACTTCCACTTCATCGCCTGGGCCGAGGGCGAACAGGCGGGCATCGATATCGACGCCTGGCGAAAGTTCTGCGTGCTGGCCGTCGGCGAGGACGTCGATGCGTATTTCCGTCCGATCAAGCGTCACGCCCACAACGATTATCTGCAGGACCGCGGCGCGATGGAGAACGGCAATTTCACCGGGATCGAGGGTATTCCGAACCAGGACATCGCGATGTGGGAATCGATGGGACCGATCGCCGATCGGACCCAGGAGCGTCTGGGCGCGAGCGATATCGCGATCGTGCAGTTCCGCCGCCTGATGATCGATGCCGCCAATGCCTTCCAGGAGCAGGGGAGGGTGATCGGCCATATCGCGCCGCGGCTGGCGCAGGCGAAGCTGCGTTCCTACCAGGGCGTGGTCGAGAAGTCGGTCCCGTGGCGGACGCTGGGGGCTTCGGACGATGAGGTAAAGGTTCTCGCCGGCCTCGAGGACGAGGCGGCGGCGTAGCGCAAATCCCCATAAAATACTAAAGAGAAGAACAAAACCCCGGGGAGGATTCATGGGCGCCCGCACCATTCTTGCCGCCGCCGCGCTGCTGCTTTCTTGCGCGACATCCGCACAGGCTGCGGACACCCAGGACGTCAACGTTATCCTGCCGCTCACCGGCGGAGGCGCGTTCCTCGGCAAGGCCGAGCAGCAATCACTCCAGCGATACGAGAAACTGGTCAATTCCACCGGCGGCATCCACGGCAAGACGCTCAAATTCAACTTTCACGACGATCAGAGCAGTCCGCAACTCGCCGTCCAGCTTGCCAACCAGGTGAAGGCCGGCAATCCGCCGGTCATTCTCGGCTCGGCGCTGGTTGCGCTCTGCAACGCGATGGCGCCCCTGATGAAGGAAGGCCCACTGCTCTATTGCTTTTCGCCCGGGATTCAGCCAGCCGCTGGAAGCTTCGTCTACAGTTCGAGTACGTCGACCAAGGAGCTTGCGGGCGCGCTGCTTCGCTATTTCGGCCACAAGGGTTGGAAAAAGGTGGCGCTGATCACGACGACGGATGCGACCGGACAGGACGCCAACCGCAATTTCAAGACGCTGGTGGGAAGCGAAGGCCACAAGGACGTCGAGCTCGTCGCGGAAGCGCAGATGAACCCAGCCGATGTGAGCGCCGCGGCGCAAATCCAGCGGCTCAAAGGCGCCAACCCCGACGTGCTGGTGGCATGGTCCACCGGAGGTCCTGTCGGGACCATCTTCAAGGCGATCCATGACGCGGGCGTGGAAGTGCCGGTCGCGACCACCAATGGCAACATGACCTACGCGCAGATGACCCAATATGCGCCGTTCCTGCCGAAGGAGCTTTACATACCCTCGGCTGACTGGCTCAAGCCGTCGCGACCTGTCGAGGTGAGCGACGCCTCGAAAGCCAAGGATGCCTTTTTCGCCGCGTTCGAGGGCACCGACATCAAGCCGGACGGCCCGTCGACCTACGCCTGGGATCCGGCGCTTCTCGTCGTCGAGGCGTTGCGCAAGCTAAAGGGGGACGCGAGCGCAGAGGATTTGCGTGCCTATTTGCGCGGGCTGAAGGACTTTGCCGGCGTCAATGGCTATTACGATTTCAAGGCGGTGCCCAATCGCGGGCTCGACGAATCCAACGTCGTCATCACGCGTTGGGATAAGGCCGCACAGACCTGGGCCGTGGTCAGCGATCCGCTCGGCATTCCCCGCGCCGAGTAATCGGATGATCGAGCTTCTGCAAATCTGCATCGGCGGGCTGGTGGTCGGCAGCATCTACGCTGCGATCGCGCTTGGCTTCTCGCTGGTCTACCGGGTGACCGGCGCGGTCAACCTCTCGCAAGGCGGCTTTGCCATCATCGCCGCGATGATCGGCTATACGCTCTCCGTTTCCTCCGGTCTGCCGCTGTGGCTGGCGATCCCTTTTGCAGTCGCCGCCACGGTTATTATCGGCGTTGTGCTCGGCGCCTTTACGTTCGTGCCCGCGCTTGAGCGGCTGTCGAATGCAAATGTGCTGATGCTCACCGCTGGACTCTTGACGGCGATCGAAGGCATTTCGCTGGTTCTCTGGGGCAGCCAGCCTTACGCCATGCCGCCCTTCTCGGGCGAGACACCCCTGGTGTTCGGCGCGATCCGCCTGCCGACGCAAGCCGTTTGGGTCTTTGGCGCTGTCGCGCTTTGCATCGCGGCACTGTGGTATCTCATCGCGAAAACCAGACTCGGCAAGGGCCTGCGTGCCTGCGCCGAAAATCCCGCGGCCGCATCATTGATGGGAATCAACGTGGCTCGGATGACGCTCCTGAGCTTTGCGCTCGCGACCCTGATCGCCGCCATTTCAGGCGTGATCGTCGCGCCGACCACGTCGCTGCAGTTCGACACCGGCCGTCTGTTCACGATCTCCGGCTTCGTGGCGGCCGCGATCGGCGGCATCACGTCCTTTCCCGGCGCGATCATCGGCGGACTTTTTCTCGGGCTCGCCACGCAACTTTCGACCGCCTACATTTCCTCGCTGTTCTCGAATGCGATTGCACTTCTCATCCTGCTGGCGGTGCTGATCTTTCGCCCCTATGGGCTGGTTCAGGCCAAGGTGAGCAGGCGACAGGATACCCGCGACGAGGTGAGAGCGGTCGGACACACCACGAGGCTTCCGGCAAGTCTGGTCATGCCTCTGGCGGCGTTCGCGCTTGCAATCGCCATGCTCGTCCCCTTCGTCGTCACGGATAACGGCATCCTGAGCGGGCTTGTGATCGCGCTCATCCTGTTCATGACGCTGATGGGGTTGGATGTGCTGATGGGTTACGCCGGCCAGGTCAGCCTTGGCCAGGCCGGTTTCATGGCGATCGGCGGCTATACCTCGGGCTATCTTGTGATCAATTATGGGCTTTCGAGCCTGCTCTCGATCTTTGCAGGCATCGGCGTGTCGCTGGCCTGCGCGCTCGTCCTTTCCGTCGTGACGCTTCGTTTGCGCGGACTTTATCTCGCGCTGGCGACGCTCGCGTTCGGGCTATTGGTAGATTCCTGCGCGGTCGGCTTTCTCGATATCACAGGCGGCCCGTCCGGACTCGTCGGCATACCCTCGTTTTCCGTCGCGGGTTTCGAATTCGCCACGCCCCGCGCCATGTATTTTGTCGTGCTCGCGCTCGACGTGATCATCCTGATGGGCCTTGCCGGCGCGATGCGCTCCGGCTTCGGGCGGGCGCTGAAAGCGATTCGTTCCGACCAGATGGCGGCAGCCGCGCTCGGCATCAACATCATCAGGTACAAGCTTGCCGCCTTCCTGATCAGCGTAACCCTCGCCTCATTGGCGGGCAGCATGTACGCATTCTTCTTCAATTTCCTGTCGCCGGAAATGGTCGGCACCGGACGCTCGCTCGAACTTGTCGCGATGCTGATCGTGGGCGGCGAAAGCACGCTGTTCGGCGGCTTGCTGGGTGCGCTGCTCTTGACGTTGCTGCCGACGGTGTTTCAACCCCTGGCGATTTACAAGACCTTCGCAGCCGGTGCGCTGCTGGTGGCGAGCTTCCTTTATCTGCCGCAAGGCCTTTATGGCGCGGTGGTGCAGGCCGCGATCCGGCTGGTGCGATCGTCGCGCGAGACTGTCGCCGGCAAGAACTCATCTGAAACCTCGGCGCGAGCACTGTGATGACGATGACGGACGCGCGAGCGAAAAATTCCACCGGGCCTGCTTCCGTGCTCAGCGTGCGTCATCTTGCGAAGAGTTTTGGCGGCCTCAAAGCCATCAACGATGTGTCGTTCGATGTCGCGCCTCACTCCGTCACTGCCATGATCGGGCCGAACGGCGCGGGCAAGACGACCGTCTTCAACCTTGTCACCAACATCCTGGCCAAGGATGCCGGGCAGGTAAGGTTTCTGGGAGGCGTTCTTGCCGGCATGTCAGCGGTGAAGATCGCTTGCCTGGGCCTGATCCGCACCTTCCAGGCAGCGCGGGTTTTTCCCGGCATGACCGCGATCGAAAACGTCATGGTCGGTGGCCACCGCCTCGCTTCGCACTCGCTCGCAAGCCAGACGCTCTGGCTTTCCGCGGCACGAAGTGAAGAACGGCGCATTCTCCGCCGCGCCGAGGAGATGCTGGAGCTGGTCGGCCTTGCGCCATTCAGGGACACGCACGCCACCGAACTGCCGATGGGCGCGCAGAAACTGCTCGAGGTCGTCAGGGCTCTGATGGCGCAACCAAAGCTTCTGTGTCTCGACGAGCCGGCGGCCGGGCTCAACGATACCGAAACCGAGGAGCTTGCGAATTTACTGCGCGCGATCCGCACCCTCGGCATTCCGGTTCTCCTCGTCGAACACAACATGTCGCTGGTGATGAACGTCGCCGACCATGTCGTTGTGATCGAATCGGGCGCCATCATCGCCACGGGAACGCCAGCGGAAATCCAGAAGGATGCCCGTGTGATCGAAGCCTATCTGGGACGCGAGGGCCATGCCGCTTCTTGAGCTGAAGAATGTCTGCGTCGGCTACGGCCGTCATCGCGTGCTCGAGAACGTCGACCTGACGCTCGAGCGCGGCGAGATCGTGACGCTGCTTGGTGCCAATGGCGCCGGCAAATCGACGTTGGCGAAGGCAATCTCCGGGCTTCTCCGCGTCGAGACCGGGAACGTCCTGCTTGAGGGCCAGCCCATCGAAGCCTTGATGCCGGCCGAGCGCTTGCGTCGCGGAATTGCGCATGTGCCGGAGGGGCGACAGATTTTCGCCGGCATGACGGTAGCGGAAAATCTGGAGCTAGGCGCTTATGCCTCATCGGAAACCGATCACACTACACGAACGCAGCTCGAAACCGTGTGGACGCTGTTTCCGGTGTTGCGCGAACGGATGAAGGATATCGCGGGAAATTTCTCCGGTGGCCAGCAACAGATGCTGGCGATAGCGCGCGGGCTGATGTCGAAGCCGAAGATCCTGGTGCTTGACGAACCCTCGCTCGGCATCGCGCCGCTTCTGGTCGCCGAAATCTTCCGCCTGATCGAGCGGCTGCGCGCGCAGGGAATCAGCATCCTGCTCGCGGAGCAGAACGCGCGCCAGGCGTTGTCGGTTGCCGATCGCGGTTACGTTGTCGAAAACGGCAAGATCACGCTGGAAGGACGGGCGGCGGATTTGCTCAATTCTCCTGATATCGCGGAGCGATATCTGGGCATGGGCGGTGCTGCGGGTGTATCTCGCGCGGCGAGCGATGCACTGGCGTCGAGGTTGCGGACGGTCCTGTTTCCTGCCGCTACGGAAGGCGGCTAGAGCTGGTATGTGAGATCCAAGGGCCGCAAGCCGTCACTGCGAGCGCAAGCGAAGCAATCCAGAATTTCTGAAATCAGGATTTCATGGATTGCTTCGTCGCTTACGCTGTTCGCAATGACGAGGTGAATGCTTCCCCCGTTCGCGCGGGTCCAATGTGCTCAACAAGGGAAGGAACAAGACAATGGCACTGATTCGCATCGAGCCGAAGAAAGACCCCGCGAGCGATCTTTATTACGTCGAAATCTTTCATCCCGCCGAATCCGAGCAGCCGTTCGTGACCACCGAGCCGCGCTACAAAACGGCTGCCGCCGCGGAGAACGACATCATCGCCATTATCGCGACCCGCGCCAACAACCCGCCGAAGGGTGGGTAGGGTGGTTCGTCAAATCGATCTGTCGGCAACGCCTCGCTTCACCCCTCCCGCTTGCGGGAGGTCGACGCGCTTGGCAGCGCAATTGCGCGCCAGAGCGCGGCGGGTGGGGGGAGGCGTACCGATCCACCAGCGCGCTTGCCGGGCGCCCCCACCCCAACCCTCCCCCGCACGCGGGAGAGCACCGCCATCGTGGCGGCGTTCGATCTCCCGCCGTTGCAGACTTAGACCTGACATGTCAGTCCGATCTCGCGCCCGTTCTTTGCCGACTCAAGAATGGCGAGGCAAATCTCGAGCGTGGCGAGACCCCATTCGCCGGAATGGAGCGGCGGCCGATTGCGAACCACCGCGTCGTAAAGTTCGTCGACGACCTCCGCACGCGGGATTTTTGGTGATGGGAGCTCCTCGAGATGGCGCTTCTCGTCGCCATAAACCGCGATGCCATGGGGCAGGGGTCGAAGATCGGCGCGCTCGCAACTCACAATGACGAGGCCAAAATGGTTATGGGCGAGATCGCCTTCGACGCGAAAGGCGTCGCGCCCCGTGGGGCCATAGGCGCGGCGGTTCTTCATTTCGATTTCCCCGGCGACCGTCCTTGCGTTTCGCAAGCCCTGCCTCGCGCGACCGTAGGAAATTTCGCCCTCGCGCATCTGGCCGAGCTCGCCCCGCCATCCCATGAATTCGTCGGTGTCGAAATGCGCGTACCCGCTATAGGTCAGCGATGCGAACGAGCCGTCCTCAAGGCCGATCTGGGCGGTGTAGGCGCCTTCGGTCGGCCTCGATGCATCCCAGTTTGCGGTGAAGGCGCGAAGTGATTTCGCCGTTGAGGGCGAAAGCAGGCGGACGACGTCCACCTGATGGGCCGCCTGGCTGAACACCACGCCGCCGCCGGCGCTGGTGTCGAGCTCTTCCGGGCGGCGCGGCCGATACAGGAAATCGGTGAAATTGAGCGCGCTGATCATGCGGACGCGGCCGTAGGCACCGGTGCCGATCATTTCACGGGTTCGCAAGTAGGGCAGGTCGTAGCTGTGGCTGTGGCCGACAAGGAGTTTGATGTTGGCTTTCGCCGCGACCTCGATCATTTCCTTACCCTCGGCAAGCGTCAGCGCCATCGGCTTTTCGATCAGGATGTGCTTGCCGTATCTCGCGGCGAGCTTGACGTGATCGACATGAAACTGGTGCGGGGAGGCGACATAAACGGTTTCAACGTCGCTGTCGGCACAAAGCGCTTGCGCTTCCTCGAAAACCTTGGCGCCGAATTCGCTTGCAAAGCGCTCGCGCGCGTCCACGCGTGGGTCGCTCGCTGCCACCATTTTGACCAGCGGATGAGAGGCGAAGGTCGGCAGCATCAGCGTAAACGCGCGGCCGAGGCCGATGATACCCAGTTTCAGCGGCTCGCTCACGAGAGTCCTCCCAAGGGGATGATTTTTGTTGAACCGCTCCGTCGTCAAACTCGGCTTACCTCTCCCCGACGGGGAGAGGTCGATTTGCTGCTGGCGATGCGAAGCATCGTCCAGTGCAAATCGGGTGAGGGTCATTGCTGTCATAGAGATTGTAACCCCTCACCCCAACCCTCTCCCAAAGGGAGAGGGAGCACATCTCAATTCGCTGTGGTACTAGTTTCATAAAGTTCAGAGATCCAGCGTCAGCGTCGGCGATCTGGAACGTGACACGCAGATCATGACCTCGCTTTTCTTCTCTCGCTCCGACAGCACGAGATCGCGATGGTCGGGCTCGCCTGCGGTGAAGCGGGTGCGGCAGGTGCCGCAGGTGCCGCTTTCGCATGAGCTTGCCAGCATATGGCCTTGCCGGCGAAGCGTGTCGAGGATGGAGACGCCGGCCGCAACTTCATAGCTCTTGCCGCCTCTGGCAAGTCGGACCTCGAACGGCTTGTCGTCGGCGCGCGGGGCGGAGGCTCCGACAAAGTCCTCGAAATGCACGGCCGAATCCGGCCAGTGTCCGGTCATGTCGCGCACCGCGTCCATCAATCCGCGCGGTCCGCAACAATAAAGATGCGCGCCGCGCTGCTCTTCCAGCACCGGCCAGAGATCATAGGCCTGGTCGGGGTCGCCATTGTCGTGATGGAGAATGACCTTGCCGGCGAATTCGCTTGCGCCAAATTCCTCGCGAAAGGCCATGGCCTGCGGCGTTCTCGTGAAATAATACAGCTTGAAGTTCTGCTTGCCGTGACGCAGGCAGTGCAGGATCATCGAGCGGATCGGGGTGATGCCGATGCCGCCGGCGATGAAGATAAAGTTCTTCGGCTCCGATTTCGCCATCTCGAATTCGTTGGCCGGCGGCTCGATGGTGATCGTGTCACCTTCCTTGACATTTTCGGTGAAGCTCAAGGAGCCGCCGCGGCCCGAAGTCTCCTGCTTCACCGCGATCAGGTAGCGATCGCGCTCGCTAGCGTCATTACAGAGCGAGTAGCGGCGTTTCTGCCCCGAAGGCGCGGTCACCGTGATATGGGAACCCGGCGTGAAGCGCGGCAGCTCTGCGCCATCATGCGAAGAGAGCTCGAACAGGAACACGGCATCGGCGATTTCCGATTTGCGCCTGACCGTCAGCACCAACTCTCGCGCCTCGGGATCGGGGCTCATGCCATCCTCCAGGACTGTCGATCTTCCAAGACTGTCTTGCCTGATACTTAGCTTTCTAAGCGAATAGCGCAACCCCTCGAGATCTGCTGGAGGTCAATACCGAGCTATCGCCTTGCGCAGACGATGACATACAACTCTTCGGGGTGGCCTCGTGGTGCGAGACGCCGCGCAAATGGCGCGGCTCCTCACCACGAGGAGATAAACTCGCGCCAAGCCGGACCCGATCCCGAGGAGACGCGCAAGCGCCGTCTCGAGGGATGGCCATTGAGTCTTATGCCTGTTTGCCTGTTGCGGACGGATATGCGATCACGGAGCGAGCAAGGAGAGGCGGTATTGGCGAGAGGGAAACCAGCGAAATCCGCCCGGCGCGGGAGAGCGGCCAGCGAGGTGGATTTACCGTTTACCGAGAGCGTCGGCTATCAGATCCGCGCGACGCATCGGGCGCTGCAGCGCTTTCTTCAGCTCAAGATCGAGCCTCACGGCGTCACGCTCGGCATGTGGTACTTCCTCCGCGCGCTGTGGCATGAGGACGGCCTCACCCAGCGCGAACTTTCCCGCCGCGTCGGCACCATGGAGCCGACCACGCTGAACGCGATCCTGAACATGGAAAAAAAGGGACTGGTTCGCCGGGTCCAGAACAGGAAAGACCGCCGGAAGTGGCATGTGCATCTCACCGCGAAGGGACGAAGGCTGAAAGCCGAACTCATTCCCCTGGCCCGCGACGTCGTGGATACGGCGGTCCAAAGTCTCTCCCGCACCGAGATCAGGCAGTTGATGGATGGACTGGCCGAAATCCAGAAGAACCTCCACGCCACCATTTCGCAGCTCGACGAGATCAACTCGCGGATGGTGGAATAAAAGTCGCGACGGCAAATCGGCCCGGGCCGCCGATCGGTTTGCCGCACCCGCCTTCACAAGGCTCGCTCAGGTCTGATCTGCGCGCGGAGGGTATAGGCAACGGTATTTCCGGCCGCTATGCTTCGATTCTCGGAGGAAGCATATGGCAAAACTCAACATCAACGGTACGGTGAAGGAAGTATCGGCGGAGGCCGACACGCCCCTTCTCTGGGTTATTCGAGAACATGTCGGTCTGACCGGCACGAAATATGGCTGCGGCGTCGCCCAGTGCGGCGCCTGCTCGGTCCATCTCAATGGCGAGGTGCAGCGCTCCTGTCAGATCCCCCTCGGCAGCATCAGCGAGAGCGATGTCATCGTCACCATCGAGGGGTTGTCACCCAACGCTTCGCATCCGGTGCAAAAGGCCTGGGCGGCGGTCGATGTGCCGCAATGCGGCTATTGCCAGTCCGGCCAGATCATGGCCGCGGCGGCGCTGCTCAAGAAGAACCCCAAGCCGAGCGACAAGGACATCGACGAGGCGATGACCAATATCTGCCGTTGCGGCACCTATCAGCGCATCCGCGAGGCCGTCCATGTGGCGGCCGGCGTCGGCACCACCGGTCGCGGAGGCTAGCCATGAGCGCTACGAATTTCGAAGAGAACACGACGCTTTCTCGCCGCAGCTTCATCGTCGGCTCGGCGGCGATTGCCGGCGGCGGCCTGGCGCTCGGCCTCAACGTGCCTTTCGCCGAAGAGGCGGGAGCGCAACGCGTGCAAGCTGCGACTGAAGTCAATCTCTGGGTCGCGATCAAGCCCGACGACACTTGCGTGATCCGGATCGCGCGCTCGGAAATGGGGCAGGGCACGATCACCGGCCTCGCCCAGCTTGTCGCCGAAGAGCTCGAATGCGACTGGAGCAAGGTGACGACCGAAGGCATCACGCCCGGGCGTAATCTCGCCAGCAAACGCGCCTGGGGCGAAATGGGCACCGGCGGCAGCCGCGGCATCCGCACCTCGCACGATTATGTTCGCCGCGGCGGCGCGATGGCACGCCTGATGCTGCTGCAGGCCGCGGCCGAGCAGATGGGCGTCCCGGTCGGCGAACTGACCGTGTCGAACGGCGTGATTACACACGCCGCGAGCAAGCGCTCGCTGCGTTACGGCGAAGTCGCCGCCGCGGCCGCCAAGCTGACGCCGCCCGATCCCAAGTCGATCACGCTCAAGGATCCGAAAGATTGGAAGATCGCCGGCAAGCCGCTCAAGCGGCTCGACACCGCCGACAAGCTTGACGGCAGCAAGATCTTCGCCATCGATCTGATACTGCCCGGCATGCTCTGCGCGGCCGTGAAGGACTGCCCGGTGTTCGGCGGCAAGCTCAAGAGCTACGACGAAAGCAAGATCGCCGGCATGCCCGGCGTGAAGAAGGTGGTCAAGGTGAAGGACACCGGCGTTGCCGTCGTCGCCGATACCTGGTGGCGCGCCAAGAAGGCGCTCGATGCCCTGCCGATCGTCTGGGACGAAGGCGAGAACGCTTCGAAGTCGAGCGCAACCATCGCCGACATGCTCAAGGAGGGCCTCGAGGCGACCGCCACCAACGGCGAGCGCAAGAACGGCGACGCGTTGAAGGCGATCGCCGAGGCGCCGAAGAGGGTCGAGGCGGTTTATTCGACGCCCTTCCTTTCGCACGCGACCATGGAGATGATGAACTGCACCGTGAAGCTTTCTGCCGACCGGGCGGACGCATGGGTGCCGACGCAAAATCTCGAGGCGTCGCTGGCGGCCTTGTCGGAGGCATCCGGCATTCCCCTCGATAAATGCGAGGTACACCGGCACGATCTCGGCGGCGGCTTCGGCCGACGCGGCGGCACGCAGGATTATGTCCATCAGGCGGTCGAGATCGCGAAAGCCTTCCCCGACACGCCTGTGAAGCTGATCTGGAGCCGCGAAGAAGACCAGGCGCATGATTTCTACCGGCCGATCTCGCAGTGCAAGCTGTCGGCGGGCCTGGATGCGCAGGGCAACCTCGTCGGCCTGCATGTCCGCGTCTCCGGTCAGTCGATCAACGCGATGCTCAATCCGAACGGCATCGTCGATGGCAAGGACATGCGCCAGCTACAGGGCTGGTACGACACGCCGGGCGATGCGCAACTCGGTTACGATGTGCCCAACCTCCTGATCGAATATGTGATGCGCAATTCGCACGTTCCGGTCGGCCCGTGGCGCGGCGTGAACACCAACCAGAACGCGGTCTACATGGAATGCTTTATGGAAGAGGTGGCGAGGGCGGCCGGCAAGGACTCGCTCGAATTCCGCCGCGCGCTCATGAAAGAGCATCCCAAACATCTCGCCGTGCTCAATGCCGCGGCCGAGAAGGCGGGATGGGGCAAGCCGCTGCCGGCGGGCGTGTATCGCGGGCTCGCGCAGTTCATGGGCTATGGCAGCTACTCGGCGGCGGTAGCCGAAGTCTCGGTGAGCCCGCAAGGCAAGCTGAAGGTTCATCGCATCGTCGTTGCGGTCAACTCAGGCCATGCAGTCAACCCGGGCCAGATCGAGGCCCAGGTGCAGGGTTCGGTGGCCTATGGCCTCACCGCAACGCTCTACGGCGAAATGCCGGTCGACAAGGGGCGCATGACGAGCCTGAACTTCGACAGCTACGAGATCGTGCGTCTTGCCGAAATGCCGAAGGTCGAGGTGGCGATCGTGCCGACCTACGACTTCTGGGGCGGCATCGGCGAGCCGACCATCTGCGTGGTGGCGCCATCCGTGCTCAACGCGATACAGGCGGCAACCGGCAAGCCGGTTCGCAGCCTGCCGCTCAAGAATGTGAAGCTGGTCTAGGTCGGCCGGCAAGCGGCCGCACTTGAGGCTAAAAAATTTTCGCCCGCGTGTTTTCTTCAGGAAAGCACGCGGGCGAACTGCGTCTGTGGTCGAGTGACTTTCAGCAATCCTTGCAGTGATCTTTTTGTCAGTAATCCTTGTGGATCACGGTCTTGCTTTCGGAGCCGTCCTCATGCTCCTTCTTGATCACGGTGGTCCGATCGCTCGGCTCGCGCTCCTTGATGATAGTCTTGTCGCGGGTCCGGTCGCGATCAATATCGCGATGGCTCTCGCCTACGGTGACGCCGGCGCCCACCGGACCAGCCTTGACGCCGACTTCGCCAGCCAGCGCCGGAGCGGCCATCGCGCCGATGGCCGCGGCAATCAACAGAACCTTCTTCATTTCGTCCTCCTACAAATCGAACGGGGGATAAAACGTAAGGGAACAAGACGGCGTTCCGCGTCATTGATGAAAAAAACCGCAGATTTTCAGGCTGCTCGTGGATCAAAAGCCGGATGCGGTTTTTGCGGTGGTGTTCCCCGCGTGGTGAAAGAGATGCGGCGAGGCGGATTGCCTGCATTTTCATGCGAGCTGTTTGATCGAAGCGTGAGCATGAAAATATCAGCTCTGCGAATCTTCCGGCGCCATCGAAATGGCCTCCTTCGTATCGCCATGTTTGAACCACCTGCTGTGGAGCGCGATAAAGGGCGTTACCGGTTCTCCGAAACCCCCTTCAGTGAAGTCGGAAAGCGCGAAATGCCTGGCCATGTCGATCGCGTGTTGGAGGAAATTGGCCAATCCCTGCGCCCGATGAACGACGCCCCTCGGGATGGCCGCTTCATTCTGGCAAAGTCGGTGGCGGGTTTTGTCATCTGCCGCTGGGACGACGAACCCGCAACGCTCGCCGGACCGTGCTGGGTGGAAGCGCATGAGGCCGATCGCGGCTATCTCGACCGATGTTTTGCCGGCTGGATCGACCCGTCGCAGCTGAAGCTCTGGGATTATGCAACGCTCGCCGACCTCGTAATCGCCTTTGTCGACGACGCCCACGCGACAGGCGACACGAGCGCGCTCGCTGCACTCAAGCGCCGGGCCGGGATCGACTGAAAACCAGTGGCGATGATGCCTAAGCCGATGGCGGCGCAGGTATGAGCCCGTAGCGCAGCATCGTTTCCTTCATCTTCGCCGGATCGGGCGCGCCGCCTGCCAACAGCTTCGCCATATCCCTGAAATATTGCGGCCCCAGCACACCCGGGGACAGCAAGCAAAGGCACCTCGCCAGTTCCGCCGTGCGATTGGTGAATCCGTGGACGACGCCACGCTTTATGAAAACCGTCTCTCCCGGGCCGATGTCGATATCCTTGCCATCGAGGCGGAAGGTCGTCATGCCAACGAGCCCGTAAATCGTCTCGTCCCAGCGATCATGATAATGCGGGACGGGCATTCGTGCGTTCGGTTGCAGGGTCATCTCGAACACGTCGACGCTGCCATCGGTCGTATCCTTGCTTTGCAGGAATTTCAGCGTGAGGCTGCCAAGGTCAATGGTTTCGGTCATGAGAAATTGCAACTCCGGCAAGGCTCGCTCGGGCAATGATGGCCGAACCTTAACGCCGTTTGCCAACGCATGAAACCACGCGGTTTTGCGGAACCCAACGTCTCCCTCATGGTTGAGCCCTCATATCTCTTCATGAAGGAGTGCGCATGGCCAAGGCGAACGATCTGGAAGGTGCGCAGGACATGGGCGGCAAACACGGCGGTCAAAGGGGCATGCAGGATCCGGCGCCACTGCCGGGCACCGATCAGGGAAGCTCCGCCGATCAGGGGATCGTGCGCGACCAGCGTGGCGAGGAGCAGCCGCGTGACAAGGAGCGAGCTCTCAATGTGAGTCGGGAGGACAAGGGCGGCGATCCGCCAGGACACAGGACAAGACACAAGACAGGACACAAGAAACGCGGCTAGTCCGCATCAGGATCGTGCCGGCCGTGGCGCGTTGGCGAAAACAAGCCGAAAATCGCCAGCCTTGTTTGCGGCCGCTTGCGCCTATGCGCGCAACGACCTTGACATTCATCCGCCAGTTGTCGAGTAACTGCCGCGTAACTTGTCGCGGCTATTGTGCGGACTTTTGAATGGTGTTGGTCTTTTCTCCTCGAGCATGCCGAACGGCCGCGGACGTTGCGCAACGCGCGCGTCACGCACGAAACGTTGAGCGCGCATGAAGAGCGGTCGTTCCTCTTCGCTCGGTACACTGGCGCTGATCGCGACCGCCGCGCTGTGGGGCAGCAATCATGTAGTCGCGCGGGCCGCGCGTGAGGCGGTGCCCTTGCCGGCGCTGGCATTCTGGCGCTGGCTGCCGGCGGCCGCGATCCTGACCGTCATCGCGCTGCCGGTGTTGCGCGAGGAGTGGCCGGCGATCCGCGCGCGCCTGGGCGGTCTCGTCGTCGGCGGGGCGATCGGGGTCGGGCTGTTTTCCTATTTTCTTCTCGGCGGCGCATATCAGAGTCTGGCCATCGAAGTCGGTTTCATCAATGCGACGACTCCGGTCTGGGTACTCGTGTTCGGGCTCTGGATGGGCGAGGGGCGTCTTTCGCCGGGCCTCACCTGGGGCATTGCGCTCGCCTTTAGCGGCACGCTTCTCATCATCAGCAAAGGCGAGCCGCAGACCCTGACCGAACTGAGATTCAGTCTAGGCAATTTGTGGTCGCTGTTGTCGGCGATGACCTTTGCCTGGTTCTCGATCCGAGTGCGCGACTGGAGCCGCACCATCGCGCCGATCTCGCTGATGGTCGTGACCGGATGGTCCGGACTGATCGTCGTGATCCTGCCGGTCTACATGGTCTGGATCATGTTGGGCGGTGCATGGATCGCAAGGAGCGATGCCGAGCTCGGCTTTGCGCTAACGGCGACTTCCTATATAGGCCTTGTGCCTACGATGCTCGGCAATCTTTTCTATCTGTTCGGCGTCTCGACGCTGGGTGCGGCGACGGCCGCCGCCTTCCTTTATCTCAGCCCGCTGTTTTCGGCCGCCTTGTCGATCCTGTGGTTGGGCGAGCGCCTGGCGTGGTATCACATCGGCGGGTTCGCCGCGATCCTGGCAGGACTGATGATCATTAACCGGTTCGGACCTCAGCGGCTGCGTTCGGAGCCCGCCTGATCTGTTCACGCCGGCCGATCCGGGCGGTGCTTTGCGTGCGGCAATCGAACCTTCGATCGACCGCTGGAGCACGACGAGCTCAGCGATCCCGGAGCTGTCAGCTCTCCCCTTGTTGTGGGAGAGGTCGGATCGCATCTTCGATGCGATCCGCGGACCTTCGCCCGCGCCACCTTCTCCCGCAAGGGGGAAGGAACGGAGTCGTGACCAGACCGCGCCTTGCGACGCAAATCATCATGGAACCTGGGCGCGCGGAACCCATTGATCCAGAGCAAACCCGCAAGTTCCGCAGCCGCTATAAGGGCAAGCACGCGTTACCGTCACTCTCAAGCCGCGCCGCTTGCGAGGCCGATTGACCGGAGGAGACGATGGAGCAGGATTCATCGCAGCGAAAGCGGGCCATCACGACCGGCTATCTGATCGCGGCCGCGTTCGGCATCCTGATTCTGCAATGGGCGCTCACGACCTACAGCACGATCGAGACCATTCCATACAGTCGGTTCGAGGAGCTCGTCTCGCAAGGCAAGGTCAGCGAGGTCGCCGTCGGCCAGGACATCATCCAGGGCAAGCTGAAGGAGAAACTGCCGGACGGAAAGCAGGCCTTCGTTACCGCGCGCGTCGATCCGGCAGTCGCCGATAAACTGCAAGAGAAGGGCGTCACGGTGACCGGCGTTCCCTCCGGCGGGCTGTTCCAGACCATCCTGTCCTGGATCGTGCCCGCGTTCCTGTTCTACCTGGTCTGGGTCTTTCTCTTTCGCAGGATCGCCGAACGTCAGGGTTTTGGCGGGTTGATGTCGATCGGAAAATCGCGCGCCAGGGTCTATGTCGAAAAGGACACGAAAACGACCTTCGCCGACGTCGCCGGCGTCGAGGAAGCCAAGTTCGAGTTGCAGGAAGTGGTGTCGTTTCTCAAGGACCCGAAGAGCTATGGCCGCCTCGGCGCCCATGTGCCGAAAGGAATTCTGCTGGTCGGTCCCCCCGGAACGGGCAAGACGCTGCTTGCGCGTGCGGTTGCCGGCGAAGCCGGCGTTGCCTTTTTCTCGATCTCTGGCTCCGAATTCGTAGAGATGTTCGTCGGCGTGGGTGCTGCGCGCGTGCGCGATCTTTTCGAGCAGGCCCGCAAGGCCGCGCCCTGCATCATCTTCATTGACGAGCTCGACGCGCTCGGTCGCAGCCGCTCGCCCGGCGCGTTCGGCGGCTATGACGAAAAGGAGCAGACGCTCAATCAGCTCCTCACCGAGCTCGACGGGTTCGATCCGAGCGCAGGCGTCATTCTGCTCGCCGCCACCAACAGGCCCGAGATTCTCGATCCGGCGTTGCTGCGGGCTGGGCGATTCGACCGCCAGGTGCTGGTCGATCGCCCGGACAAGAGCGGGCGTGTCGCCATCCTCAAGGTCCACGTCCGCAAGATCACGCTCGCCAAAGACGTCGATCTCGACAATATCGCAGCGCTGACGCCCGGCTTCACCGGCGCCGACATCGCAAACCTGGTCAACGAGGCCGCGATTGCCGCGACCAGGCGCAATGCCGCCGCAGTTTCGTTCGATGATTTCACGGTCGCCATCGAACGGATGGTGGCCGGTGTCGAAAAGAAGAGCCGGGTGCTCAACAAGGAGGAACGACGGCGGGTCGCCTATCACGAAATGGGTCACGCGCTGGTGGCGGCAAGCCTTCCCGGCGTCGATCCCGTGCAGAAAGTATCAATCATTCCGCGCGGCGTCGGCGCGCTCGGTTACACCATGCAGCGTCCGACCGAAGACCGTTTCCTGCTTTCGACCAGCGAACTGAAGAACCGCATCGCCGTCCTGATGGGAGGCCGCGCTTCGGAAGAGCTGATTTTCGCCGGCGACGTCTCGACCGGCGCCGCCGACGATTTGCAGCGTGCCACCGAAATCGCGATCGAGATGGTGACGAAATATAGAATGAATTCCACCGTCGGCCAGCGGACCTATGCGCCGCGCCCGAACATGTTCCTGCCGGCGATGCAGGACCCGGTCGTTAGAGCAGCCGAGGCCACCAGCCGCGAGATCGATGTGGCCGTGCGCGATCTCATCGAGGCGGGCGGGGTGACTGCGCGAGCGATTCTCGAGAGGCGCCGCAGCGATCTCGAGGCCGGTGTCGAGCTTCTGATGGCGCGAGAAACGCTCACCGCGGACGACTTCGCGGCCCTGCGCCCGGCCGGCGCCCGCGACGTCGAGAAGGCGCCACCACCGAAGGCGGTCGCCTGAAAGCCGGCGGCTCGCGGCGATCGACGCCCTCAATTGTCGGCGAGGTTTCGACGCGCCTGACAAGAGAACAGCAGATCTGGACGGGAGGTCGTCATGGGATTGCTGTCATCGAAACATGACCCTGCGGATGAGGCCTCTTCCTTTGCGTCGCTGCGCGCAAGCATGGTCGAACAGCACATCGCCGCGCGGGGGGTAGAGGACGAGCGTGTGCTTGAGGCCATGCGCCAGGTGCCGCGCGAATTGTTCCTGCCGAAAAGCCTTCGCGAATTTGCCTATGAGGATTCGCCACTGCCGATCGGCGACGGGCAAACGATTTCGCAACCTTATATCGTCGCATTCATGGCGGAGGCGTTGACGCTCAAGGGCGACGAAAAGGTTCTCGAGATCGGCACGGGATCGGGATACGCCGCAGCGGTGTTGTCGGAAATCGCGGACGAAGTCTTCACGGTCGAACGTCTCGGCTCGCTGGCGGACATGGCCGCAGCGACGCTCGCCGATCTCGGCTACGACAATGTTCACGTGCTGCATGGCGACGGCACCAGGGGCTGGGCGGAACATGCGCCTTATGACGCCATTGTCGTTGCCGCCGGTGGGCCGCAGGTTCCGGAATCGCTCAAGGAGCAGCTGAGGATCGGCGGCCGGCTGGTGATCCCGATCGGTCCGGATCAGCGCGCACAGGAACTGGTCCGACTCACCAGGGTTTCAGCAGGCGAATATCGCAGCGAAGACATCGCGGATGTACGCTTCGTGCCTCTGATCGGCGAAGAGGGGTGGATCGAAAAGGATCACGGCCATTTCGTCCCGCGCCGGGCGCGCCGGAGCGCTTTCTCGCGCGAAGAGATGTTTGTTCACTATCTTGCCGAGGCCGTCGAATCCTTCCCGTCGATCGAGGAAGCCGATCTTGATCCTTTGTTGCGGCGTATCGGATCGGCGCGCGTCGTGCTGCTTGGGGAGGCAACCCACGGCACGAGCGAATTCTACCGGATGCGCGAACGCATTACCCGCGACCTGATCATCGAGAAGGGTTTCCGTTTTGTGGCGATCGAGGCGGACTGGCCCGACGCGGCCCGGGTCGATCACTACGTCCGGCATTTCGAGTGTCCGCCGTCGGAATGGACCGCGTTCGCGCGATTTCCGAGCTGGATGTGGCGCAACAATGAAATGCGGGATTTCGTGAGCTGGCTGCGCCGGCACAATGCCACGTTGGAGAAGGACAAGCGTGTCGCCTTTCACGGCCTCGATCTCTACAGCCTCTATGACTCGATCGGATCGGCTTTGAATTATCTCGACGAGGTCGACCCGGCATCTGCAAAAGTGGCCCGCGAGCGTTATGGTTGCCTGACGCCCTGGCAGAGTGATCCGGCGACCTACGGCCATGCGGCGCTGACCAGGTCCTACCCGACATGCGAAGCGGATGTGGTGCGGGCGCTCACCGATCTGCAGGCCAGGCGTCTGGCCTATGCCGAGCATGACGGCGAACGCTTTCTCGATGCCGAGCAGAACGCGCGTCTTGTCGCCAACGCCGAGCGCTATTACCGTGTGATGTATCACGGCTCGCGCACATCATGGAACCTTCGCGACAACCATATGTTCGAGACGCTCAAGAACCTGCTGGCGTTTCATGGCGCAGACAGCAAGGCGGTGGTCTGGGCGCATAACTCGCATGTGGGCGACGCAGGTGCAACCGAGATGGCCGCCCGTGGCGAGCACAATATCGGCCAGCTCTGCCGCGAGGAATTCGGCGACAACGCTTTTTCGGTCGGGTTCGGCACCCATAGCGGCACGGTAGCGGCGGCCTCCAATTGGGATGGGCCGATGGAAATCAAGGAGGTGCGGCCTTCGCATCGCGAAAGCTATGAACGTCTGTGCCACGCGACCGGGCACGCACGCTTCACGCTCGGCTTGCGCGGCCGCGCCGACGATCTCTGCGGGCCTGCGGGTCTCGGCAAGAAGCGGCTGGAACGGGCGATCGGGGTGATCTACCGACCCGAAACCGAGATGACAAGCCACTACTTTCGCGCCAATCTGCCGCAGCAATTCGACGAATATATCTGGTTCGATAACACCCGAGCGGTGACCGCGCTCGAAACCACACAATTGAAGGGACCTCCGGATACTTATCCCTTCGGGGTTTGAGCTGTTCCGGTGAGGAAGTGCAATGTCTGAGTCAGATGAGCATGGACCTGCTTCCGATCGGCCGTCGGCGCTCGAGGTTTTCCTGGCGTGGCCGCTCGCGGCGGCGTCGCACATCGCGCAGACCAACATTCGGCTGTTTGAAACTTTCCTGCCGCCGGCAAACCCAAGGCCGTCGCGGCAGCTGATCTTTCCCTGGGCATCGCCGAATACGATCAGTCTCGAACTCGGCACGATGTCCTTACGGAATTTCTCTACGCGCAATGATGGGCGTGCCACGCTCATCTGTGCGCCCTACGCGCTGCACGGTGCGACCATTGCCGATTTCGCGACCGGCCACAGCGTGGTCGAGAAACTCGGCCAATGCGGCCTGTCGCGCCTATTCCTCACGGAATGGCGATCGGCGACGGCGGACATGCGTTACTTCACCATCGACAACTATCTTGCCGACCTCAACGTCGCGGTCGATGAGCTCGTTCCGCCGGTCGATCTCATCGGGCTATGCCAGGGCGGCTGGCTGGCGCTGGTCTATGCGGCGCGATTCCCGAACAAGGTGCGTCGGCTGGTTCTGGTCGGCGCGCCCGTCGATATCGCCGCAGCCAAGTCCTCTCTGTCCAATTTCGCAGCCGACGTGCCGCTTGGCTCATTTCATGAATTGGTACGGCTCGGCAAAGGCATCGTGCACGGCCAGCAGATGCTCGGGCTATGGGGGATTTCGCACGGGCCCAACGAAGCCGACGCCACGCTGCAAGCGGGCGAAGCCATCGAGCCTCCGGAACGCGAGGCGCTGGTCGAGCGCTTTCGGCAATGGCATGCCGAGACGGTCGATTTGCCCGGCAGCTTCTTTCTTCAGGTGGTCGAGTGGCTGTTCAAGGACAACCGGATCGCGGAAGGGCGTTTTGTGGCCCTTGGGCAGACAGTCGATCTGTCAAAGCTGACGGCGCCGATCTACCTGCTCGCGGGCAGCGACGACGAAGTCGTCGCCGTCGATCAGCTGTTCGCGGCGGCGCGATTGGTCGGCACCAGGGGCGAACATGTGGTGAAGATGATTGAAACCTGCGGACACTTGAGCCTGTTCCTCGGCACCGAGGTGCTCGGCCGCGCGTGGCCCGACGTCGCCGGTTTTCTGCTCCGGGACTTCAACGAGCCGCAGGCAATCGCGGAAAGAAAGGATGCTCCCGCGGTGGGTGGCAGGAGCATCCGAAAGTCGATCGGATGATCTGGGGAACGAACATCCGCATGATCAAGAACATCGGATTTTCGGCCCGAGGGGTTGCGGCAGATCAAAGCTGGGCGGCTTTTTTGTCGGGCGAAGTCGGCCTGGCCTGCCGCCTTTCCGGATGATTACGGCGGCACCGCAAATGCGATTGGTCCTCGTGCGCCCTTCTGGAGCTTTTCCGGATCTACCGTTCCGGCCGGCGTATCGTCGTCGAGGAATTTTTCCACGATCGACCGGATCGTGGTCTTGACGTGGTCCGGGCCGCGATCGCTCAATTCGTTATGCTGGTAGGGCGTCTTCACCACGGTGATCCCCGCCTTCTGGCACATGGCGTCGTCGGGAACCACGCCGGGATCGGCCTTGAAGACCGGATCCCTGGAGCGGAATGAAAGAATCCTGAAATTGCCGTCGGTGACGAACGGGACGCGCAGGTTATCGAGCGTCACCACCTTCTTGATCAGGTCGGAATGGCGCTTGGCGAAATACATCGAGAGATCGCCGCCGTTGGAATGCCCGACCATGGTCAGGTGCCGGTAGTCCGCGTTCGGCTGGTATTTCCTCATCTCGTCGATCACGAACATGATGTTGGCGATGCCGCGATTATATTGCGGTCTCCTGCCGACATATTCCTCGCCGGCCTGCGTGACCATCGGGCCGTCGCTTTCAAGATCGTGCTGGACGCTTACGACCATGTAGCCGCGGATGGCGAGAAAGTTCGCGAGAAACGAGTATTCGGTGAATTTCACCGTATTGCCGTGGTTGAGGATCACCACCGGCAGCGTGATCATTTCGGCGATCGCTTCCATCTCGCGGTCGCGCCGAACAGAGATATCGACCTCGACCGGACGGTCGGTACGCAAGGGGTCGAAAAATGTCAGCGTCTTGTGGCGGATCGCCCATTTGCTTGCCGTGAAATAGCCGGCCAACGCCACCACGCAAATCGAAAGCAGAATGGTGATTCCGCGTTTCATGGTTCTTTCTCGTCTCGTGAATGCAGGCTGGCATTTTCCCGCCTTTTTGTCACAGCGGCGTGACATCAGGACGGGATGGATGCGGATCAAGCCGTTGATTTGTTGTGCGCAACGTGTGCGCGCGACTGCACATCGATCAATCCACCGGCTATGGTAAGGGAGTGTGGGTGGGCCTTTCGCCCTCGTTCTTCCTCAATGGAGCCATCGATGTCCCTTGATCGCGTCAGCAAATATTGGCCGGAAATCCTGAGCATCGCCCGGATCGTCATCGGCCTTTTGTTTCTCGAGCATGGAGCCGCAAAACTGTTCGGATTTCCGCAGACGCCAATGGCGCAGCCCGCGATGGGCACGCTGTTGTGGTTTCAGGGGATCATTGAACTCGTGGGCGGCGCGCTGTTTGCGGTCGGCTTCCTGACGCGTCCTGTCGCCTTCATCCTGTCGGGCAACATGGCTGTCGCTTACTTCATGGCACACGCGCCGAAGAATTTTTTCCCGATTCTCAACGGCGGCGACGCCGCGATCCTCTACTGCTTCGTCTTCTTGCTGTATTTTGTGGCCGGGCCGGGCCGCTGGGCGTTGGACGCAAGGACGAAGTAGGCTAGTCACCGGGTTTCGATGTCGTCCCTGCGGACGCGGGGACGACAAGGGTCCAATTTTCGCCATCAGGAAGGACCAGAGCGATCAATCCCGATCGCGGAGGTTTGCCTTGGGAAATCTGGCGACAGTTGAGGTCAAGGCGTTCGTGCCGGCGCGCGATTTCGGCCTGTCCAAACAATTCTATCAGGACCTGGGTTTTGATCTTGCTTGGTCAAGCGACGCTCTTGCGTACTTCTGCCATGGTGATTCGTCGTTTCTGCTGCAGAATTTCTACGTCAAGGAACATGCCGACAACTTCATGATGCATCTGTTGGTCGAGGATGCGGATGCCTGGTGGCAGCATGTCGTCGATCGGGATATTGCCGCCAAATACAACATCAGGGCAAATCCGCCCGAAGATCAGTCCTGGGGCATACGCGACTTCATTCTTGTCGATCCCACCGGGGTCCTGTGGCGCATCGGCCAGAACATTTCCTAAAGCTGCGGAGCCAATCCCCGATCAGGCGCCGTCCAAAATCACCAGATCGCCGTGCGAGCTCTTGTGGCGAAGTCCAATGATTTTCTGGTAGTCGGCCGACTTGTACCAGCCTTCGGCGGCATCTCGGCTCGGAAATTCGATGATCACCGTGCGCGGGTGCTGCCACTGACCTTCAAGGACCGTGAACTTGCCGCCGCGAGCGATAAACTGACCACCAAACGTCGCCACCGTGCCAACAACGCCCTTTCGATATTCAGCAAACATCGCTTCATCGTGGACCGTCTCCAGCGCGATCACGTAGGCTTTCATCCGCCGCTCCTTCGACACAAGCTTTCAAGCTGGTTGTGGCATATTGCCTCGCGACCGCGCGCGCCACGGTCATCAAGGTTTCGTGACCCGACCTTCAGCGCGGGCTGCATTTGCGCCAATCCGACTTCGCTTGATCGGCGCTGTCGAAAATATGCGGCGCGACGCCCCGGTTCTGCAGCGCTTCCCCGAGCTTGATGCGCAGGAAGCCCGAGGTGGTGTAGCGCGAGACGCCGGAGTAGAAGCGGTCGGTCAGCGAGTGCACCATCGCCGAATATTCGTCGAGCAATTCGGGTGAAATCGAGAAATTGTCGTAGTTGACGATGGCGTAGACGCGGTGGCCGAGCGGAGCCAGCTTGGCTTCGGCAGCCTTGTCGATCGCCTTGATGTCGTCGCTCGATCGCACCGCGAAGCGCTCGAAATTGACGAAGAACAGATCCTGCTGCTTGTCATAGGTAAAGCGCTGGTCAAGCGGAATGCCGACCAGGTCTTTGCGCAGGTCCATCACGCCCTCGCGAAAGATGCGCGCATCCATGGGCGCGGGATCGTGCGGTATGAGCGGCCTGAAATCCATCCGCGCAAGGATGTCGCGCTCGATGTCGACGCCGGGCGCGACCTCGACCAGCTCGAGCCCGTCGGGGCAGAGCGAGAATACGCAGCGCTCGGTGACATAGAGCACCGTCTGGCCACGTCTCGTTGCATAGGCGCCGCTGAAGGTCACATGCTCCACGGCTTCGACGAATTTTTTCGCCTTGCAATCATCAAGGATGGTGAGCTTGCCGTCAGCGGCCGCAATCCGCAGCTTTCCCGCACCGAACGTGCCGACGAAGATCACCTCCTTGGCGTTCTGGCTGATATTGATGAAACCGCCGGCGCCCGCAAGCTTGGGACCGAACTTGCTGACGTTGAGATTGCCGGCGCGGTCGACCTGGGCGAGCCCGAGGAACGCGGCATCGAGGCCGCCGCCATCGTAGAAGTCGAACTGGTAGGGCTGGTCGATCACGGCCTGGGTGTTGATCGCGGCGCCAAAATCGATCCCGCTTGCGGGGATGCCGCCAATCACGCCGGGTTCTGCCGTGAGCGTGATCAGGTCGATGATCTTCTCCTCGTTGGCGATGGCGGCGATGCCCTCCGGCATGCCGATGCCGAGATTGACGACACTGTTGGCCTTCAGCTCGAACGCGGCGCGGCGTGCGATGATCTTGCGCTCGCTCATCGGCAGCGGCGGCAATGAGCCGGCGCGCACCCGGATCTCGCCGGCGAATGCGGGATTATATTGCGTGCCGAAGGTCTGCCAGTGATTTTCTGGTTTTGACACCACGACGGCGTCGACCAGGATTCCGGGTATCTTGACCTCGCGCGGATTGAGCGATCCGCTTTCTGCGACGCGTTCGACCTGCGCGATGACGAGGCCGCCGGAATTGTGCGCGGCCATCGCGATCGCCAGTGCTTCCAGCGTCAGCGCTTCCTTCTCCATGGTGAGGTTGCCGTCGGCATCGCCGGTCGTGGCGCGAATGATGCCGATATTTATGGGAAAGGTCTTGTAGAGCAGGCATTCCTGCCCGCCGAGCTTGACCAGTTCGACCAGATCTTCCGTCGTGCGGGAGTTGAGCTTGCCGCCGCCCTTGCGCGGATCGACAAAGGTGCCGATGCCGACCCGGGTGATATGGGCGGGCCGTTGGGCGGCGATATCGCGAAACAGATGCGTGATCACGCCTTGCGGAAGATTGTAGGCCTCTATTTCGTTGGCAATCGCCATTCGCTGCAGTTTCGGCGCAAGACCCCAGTGGCCGCCGACTACGCGCTTAACGAGTCCGTCATGGGCCAGATGATTGAGGCCGCGATCCCCGCCGTCGCCCTGGCCGGCAGCGTAGACGAGCGTGAGGTTGCGCGCCTTGCCCTGCGGGTGGGGCGCCTCGCTCTGGCGATCGAGGTAGTATTCTTCGAGCGCAATCGCGATCTCCTCGGCGAATCCGATGCCGACAAAGCCGCCGGTGGCGACCGTATCGCCATCGCGAATGAGGCGCACGGCTTCCGCCGCGGTGACCACCTTGCCCTTTTCCGACAGCCGCAGATAGGGCAGCGCAGGGTGTTGGTTCATGGACGACTCCCTGATGGAGAATTACACAAGTCCGGTTGCGTAGTAGACGCCGATCACGAAGAAGACCGCAGCCGTCTTCAGACAGGTGACGGCAAAAATGTCCTTGTACGATTGCCGGTGGGTCAGGCCGGTTACCGCGAGCAGGGTGATGACGGCGCCGTTGTGCGGCAGCGTATCCATGCCGCCGCTTGCCATCGACGCCACGCGGTGCAGGACCGCGGGGGGAATGTTGGCTGCTTCCGCCATCTTCATGAAATCGTCGGCCATGGCCGCGAGCGCGATCGACATGCCGCCGGAGGCCGATCCGGTGATGCCGGCAAGCGAGGTGACGGTGACGGCTACGTTGACCAGCGGGTTGGGAATGGCCGCAAGCGTTTCCTTGATGACGGTGAAACCCGGGAGTGCCGCGATCACGCCGCCGAAACCATATTCGGAGGCCGTATTCATCGACGCGAGCAGCGCACCGGCGACCGCCGCCTTGCTGCCATCCGCGAAGGTCAATTTCAGCTTTGGAAAGGCAAAGATGAAGACGGTGATGATGCCCGCGATCAACGCCATTTCGACTGCCCAGATCGCCCTGATGCCCGAGATCTGCGTGGTGATCGTGTGATCCATCGCGAGCGTGAGGTCGTAACTCTTGCCATAGAAGCGATCGATCAGGCCGGTGAACACGCCGGGAAAGCCGCCGAGCACAAGGTTGACCACAAACACGACGATTAACGGCAGAAAGGCGATGAAGGCGGGCGCAAGTTCCTTGGTGTCGACGACCTCCGGCTCGTTGCCGTGTCCCTCGCCATAGCCTTCGCCGGCAGCGGCCGCAGTGCGGCGGCGCCATTCGAGATACATCATGCCGAGCACGAAGATGAAGATTGCTCCCAACACGCCGAGGATCGGTGCGGCGCCGTTGGTGGTCTTGAAATAGGTGGTCGGAATGATGTTCTGGATTTGCGGACTAAAAGGCAGTGCATCCATCGTGAATGAAAAGGCTCCGAGCGCGATGGTGCCGGGGATCAGGCGCTTGGGGATGTTGCCGGCGCGGAACATTTCAGCCGCGAACGGATAGGCGGCGAACACGACGACGAACAGCGACACGCCGCCATAGGTCAGAACGGCGCAAACGAGCACGATCGCGAGCATCGCGCGTTGCGGGCCGACGATGTTGATTACCGCGGCCACGATCGATTTCGAAAATCCGGACAGCTCGATCACCTTGCCGAAGACCGCGCCGAGCAGGAAGACCGGGAAATAGCTCTTCACGAACCCCACCATCTTGTCCATGAAGAGGCCGGTGAAGGCGGCGGGCACCGCGCCGGGGTCGGTCAGGAACACCGCACCGAGCGCGGCGATAGGCGCGAAAAGAATCACGCTGAAGCCGCGATAGGCCACGAACATGAGAAAAACGAGTGCCGCCAGCGCGATCAGAAAGCTCATTTGTTCCTCCCCTGATCCTGCGCATTTTTTCCGCGCGTCGCCCAAGAACAAATCAGGTCCGCACCGCGTGCTTTGCGGTATCGCAAAGGTTTTAAAAAAAATGTTGGTGCGCTGGGACAGAGCAGGGCGCGGCGAGCCCGCCCGACCGGTTGCCTTCCGCTCCGGCGGGGCCACGACTGCAGGCCCGTTACCGGAGGTGTTCAGGCACCAAACCGCGGCAACAGCTTCAAGGCGTTTCCGCGCTCGATGTCGGTGATCTGCGCTTCGGTGAAAACGCCCGCATTGCGCAAGCCGTCCACGTGGTCGATGCCCGTGCGATACGGGAAGTCGGTGCCGAACAGGATCTGCGACGTCGGGATGATCGAAGCCAGCGCCGACATCGCTGCCTTGTTCGAGGTTTGCGCGGTGTCGTACCAGAAGCGCGTGAGCTCGGCGAGCGTGCCGTCCGGCACGGTGGGCTTTGCCTTCGGGTCGATCAGCGGATGGCGGACGAAGCGCTCGATCAGGAACGGCATGGTGCCGCCGGCATGGGAGAAGATCCAGCGGATGTCGCGGAACTTCTGCGCATTGCCGGAAAAGATGATGTCGGCGATGGTGCGGGTGGTGTCGGTGCCGTATTCGATCAATACTGGCGGCTGGGTACGGACCAGGTTGACGCAGCAATCGGCCGCGTTCGGATGGGTGTAGACGATGACCTTGCGCCGGTTGAGTTCTTCCATGACCGGCAGGAAGGCGGGGTCGCCGAGCCACTTGTCGTGGTAATTCGTCAAAAGTCCGATGCCGTCGAGCTTGAGCGTGTCGAGCGCGTAGGAGATCTCATTCAGGCTGGCGTCGGTGTCGGTGAGGGGAAGCATCGCGAAGCCGCCGAAGCGGCCGGGATGATCGGCGATCAGCTTGGCTGCGTATTCGTTGCATTCGCGCACGAGCTTTCGCGCTGCTTCTCCGGAAGTGAAATTGACGCCCGGTTGCGTCACCGAAAGCATCGCAACCGCAATACCCGCCTTGTCCATGTCGGCGAGCGAGCTTTCGGGAGTCCATTTCCGCATCAGACCATCGCCGAAAGCTGCGGCAACCGAGGCTGCGATATAACTCGGCGGCGACAGATGATGGTGGACGTCGATTCGATGGGGCTTTGTCCCGGCGCCCTGCGCAATCGCCGCAATAGGCCTATTCACACCGGCCGCGGCGACGGTGGCGCTGCCCGCCAATCCCGCCACGAATTGGCGCCGGCTGAGCGCCGCACCTGTAAGCGACACCGTGTCTTCGCAGCCGCACACACAACCTTTGAGCGACCAGCGTTGTTTGCGTTCGTCTTTTTTCACGCGACGTCCTCCGCAGCATCTTTTTTCGAACTTCTTGTCTTGATAGGCCCACCAGGAAGCCCGCAAGACCTGTCTACCTCAGATGGTGCAGCGGACAAAAGAGCCTGCGCTCTGTTCAGGCCTACTGAATAACGAGATTTTGTATGCCAGGAACCAAGTCGAGACGCATCAAACATGCTGCATTGCGAAGTCCACAGGAGAAGAAGTCATCTATCGGGGCGCGACAAAACGCAAAGGACTCTCAGCACGCCCTCTGCTATGGTCGGAGCGCGAATTGGCTTCACGAAGGAGTGGAGTTCATGAACAGGCTCGTTGAAATCCGCCGCCAGGAATATTTTTGCCGTGAGCGTGCGTTGCATGATTCCGAGCGTAAGGTGTTCTGGCTCGCGGAAGCTGAAGAGTGGGAGCAGCGTGCTCTTGACGAAATTGCATTCCACTTCAGGGAATGCAATCTCCAGGCTCCGGATCACTCCATGAAAGCGCATTGAAGCGCGAGTATCCGCGCGAGTTATCAAGCCCGTTGAGTTCACACGTCCCGCATCGCCCGCGAGCAGGGACGTGTGTGAACGCGTGTTTCTATTGCCGCGCGTCGCGACCATCGAAGCTTCGTAACGGCAGCCGTTGCAGGCATTCAGCAAAAGCAACACCGGTCCACAACGAACACCGTATCGATCCAAAAGCGCCTAACGTTGTTCGATCATGCATCTTGCTCCCCCTTGTCTGCCTGAACGTCTGCCTGACCTTCCAGCCGTCCTGCACCTGCTGCGGCTGCAAACTGCGATGCAGGATGACCACGATTTGCTCGAGCAAAACGATTGCTGGCCTCCGCAGGTTTCCGGGCGCCAAAATTCCTCGATCGCCGATGCGCTTTCGCTTCCGTTTGCGGACCTGGCTTCACCTGGCGAGAAGCGGGTTCGCAATCACGCCAAGACCAGGAGGGGTCGACCCATCGACAGGATGCCGCAGGCAACAGACCCTGCTTTCTGCGCCCTTCGGACCGCTTGCTCTTCAGCCGCAACAAGGCCATCATCGCGATTGGCAAGAACGTAGCTTCGATCCTCTGCCAGAATAAATCCAAGGCAAACCGGGAGAATTCCCCTGAAAGCCGTTTGGCAGCTGCGGCTGTGCATTGCGTTCGCGTTTCTGGTTTCGGTTGCCTGCGAGAGCGCGGGCGCGGAAACGTTGCGCATCGGCGTGCAGAAGACCGGCACCTTCACCTGGCAGCTTGACGTGATCGCTCGGCACGGGCTTGCCCGTGAGAACAGGCTCGATCTCCGCATCCAGGAATTCGCTTCACCCGAAGCGAGCAAGCTTGCTCTCAACAGCGGGGCGGTCGATGTCGCCGTCGTCGACTGGCTGTGGGTTGCGCGCGAGCGCGCGCTCGGCCGCCCGCTCAAGTTCTATCCGTATTCCACTGCGGTCGGCGCGATCATGGTGAAGGCGAATTCGCCGATCCGCGAGCTTGCGGATATCAAGGGCCGCTCGCTCGCGGTCGCGGGCGGCGCGCTCGACAAGAGCTGGCTGATCGTGCGTGCGGCAGCGCAGCGGCGCGGCATCGATCTGGCGCGGCAGACGCGTCTGAATTTCGGCGCACCACCGCTTCTCTATGAGAAGCTGCGGCAGGGCGAGGCGGAGGCCAGCCTGAATTTCTGGAATTTCTGTGCGAGGCTGGAGAGTCAGGGTTACCGCAGGCTCTACGATGTGCGGGACGCAGAGGCCGAACTCGGCCTGACACAGCCGGTCGCGGTGATCGGCTATGTCTTTTCCGAGCGCTTTATCGCTGCGCATCCCGGCACAATCGATCGTTTTCTGGTCGCGGCCCGAAAGGCCGACCAGATTCTCCTGCAGTCCGATGCCGAGTGGGAAGCCTTGCGTCCCCTGATGGCCGCCGCAGAGGATCAGGGCACCTTCGAAGCCTACCGGACGATCGGCCGCAGCACGGTGCCGCGCCGGTCAATCGATGACGAAGAGGCCGATGCTCGAAAGCTGTTCCGTACCCTCGCCCAGATCGGCGGCGCGGAGCTCGTCGGCCCTTCGAAGGAATTGGACGAGCATCTTTATTATCGTCCTTCAGTGCCCGAGAATTGACCTTGGCGAGGCTCCTGTCGCTCGGCGTTGTGATCGTACTCTGGACCGTGCTGGCCGCCGCCGTTGATTCGCCGTTGCTTCCGGGTCCCGTGGCCGTGGGGGAGGCACTGCTGCGCGACGCCGGTTCGCTGGCGCTTCCCTATCATCTGGCGTGTACCCTGCTGCGTGTGATCGCGGCCTTCGCGGTCGCTTTTTCGCTCGGGATGGCGGCGGGATTTGCCATGGGCAAGTGGGGTCTCGTCGATCGGATCGGTGACCCTTGGCTCGTCATTCTTTTGAACCTTCCGGCGCTTGTGACGATCATCCTGGCCTATGTCTGGATCGGGTTGAACGAGACGGCCGCCGTCGTCGCCGTCGCGCTGAACAAGTTTCCCAATGTCGTGGTTCTGACCCGGGAGGGAACGCGGGCGCTGAGCCCGGAGCTGGAAGACGTGGCTCAGGTGTTTTGCCTGTCCGGTCCGGCGCGGATCCGTCACATCGTCCTGCCGCAGCTTGCACCATACCTCGCTGCGGCATTTCGCTCCGGCATTTCGATCACCTGGAAGATCGTGCTCGTTGTCGAGCTGATCGGCCGACCCAACGGCGTGGGCTTCGTGCTCGGATCGGCGTTCTCGCTGTTCGACATGGTGACCATCTTCGCCTATTCGATCGCCTTCATCGCCATCATGCTCGCGGTGGAGAGCCTGATCGTGCAACCCCTGGAACGCAATGCAAGCAGTTGGCGCAGACAAGCTGCTTGAGCTGCGGGTCGATTCGAAGACCTATCGCTCAGCCAAGAATGCCTCGATCGAGGTATTGCGCGATTTCGCCTTTGAGCTTGCGGCCGGCTCGTTCGCCTGCCTTGTCGGTCCTTCCGGCTGCGGCAAGACCACCATCCTGCGCATCGCGGCCGGTCTTGACCGTGACTTCCAGGGCGCACGGCGCATATCGCCGTCCACGCGCGTCGCCATGGTGTTTCAGGAGCCGCACCTTTTGCCCTGGCGCACGGTCGAAGACAACATCCGGATCGCGATGGACGCCGCGTCGGCCACCGGTGCAATCGGTGAATGGCTGGAGCGCTTCGATCTGGTCGAGCAGCGGCGTCAATATGCCGGCGAACTTTCGCTGGGCCAGGCGAGGCGGGTGGCGATCGCCCGCGCCATATCGGTCGGCCCGGACCTTTTGCTTCTCGACGAGCCTCTGGTTTCACTGGACGAGACCGTGGCGGCCCGGCTGCGCGGTGAACTGCGCGCCATCGCCGAGAGCCGCAAGCTTGGCATCCTGCTGGTCACGCACGATCTTGCCGAGGCGATCGAACTGTCGGACCGCCTGCTGTTCCTCGGCGGCAAGCCGGCCTGCGTCGTGCTGGAAAGAGAGCTGTCGATGCCCCGCAATCGTCGCGACCGCAGGACGGTGGCGGCGCTGGTCGATGAAATCGCCGGGCAGATGAATGGACACTAGAACCTATCTCAAAATTGCGGTGCCGAGTCGATCGGCTATAAAGGGCAGATGATTCGGCTGACGGACGAGCAGTGGGAGCGCATCCGGAAACACTTTCCGGAAGAGCACATTGCTGATGGACGGCCTGGCCGGAAAC
>NZ_DATMLW010000088.1:0-10708 GCF_035570375.1 Bradyrhizobium sp.
ATCAGCGGGCCGCCTTCATGGCCGCGCAGCACACCGGTGGAGAACGTCCAGGCCACCTGCAGCTTGCCGACATTGGCTGCCGTGATCTGATTGAGCTTCGAGTATCGTTGATTGGCGTAGTTGCCGGTCGGCATCACCCAGTCCTTCGGGTTATCCGACATCTTCAGCAGTTCCTCGTTGGCACTGGCGCTGCCTACGCCAAACGTCGTGGTCGCGGCAAGACAGGTTGCAACAAGCACCTTCCGCATGACGAAACCTCCCATTTTATTCGCGTTTATTTTATTCGCCCTCTATTGGCCCGTCGGGCTCCGATGCGCCCACCGCCAATCCGAGCTCGAACAACGTCGTGCCAAGGACCGCCATGTGCATCCAAGCGAAGCCGCGCGAAACATCGGCAAGTCAGTGAACCGGTGAACCTAGTTCCAATTGAGGCGAAAACCGCTGGATGCTAGGCCCGGCCGTTGGAGCGCACAATAACATATTTGTAGCCCCGGACGATGCAGCTTTGGATGACATTACAGATGATCACTCGCCCACTCATTCTTGCCGGCCTCTTGCTGAGTTCTGGGCTGTCATTCGCTCACGCACAGCAGGACGCGTTGCCGACCAGCGAAGTCGCTCCCGGCGTCTTCGTTCATGCCGGCGCGACGGAACTGATGACGAAAGAAAATGAGGGCGCGATCGCAAATGTCGGATTCGTGATCGGCAGCAATGCAGTCGCGGTGATCGATACCGGCGGCAGCGCTCGCGAAGGCGAGCGGCTCTTGGCTGCCATTCGCGAGCGTACCGACAAGCCGATCCGCTACGTCATCAACACGCACGCCCACCCGGACCATGTTTTTGGCAATGCAGCATTCGATGAAAATGGTACCCGGTTCGTTGGCCACAAGAATTTGCCGCAAGCTCTTGCCGTGCGGGGGGCATTCTACATCGACGCGTTTCGACGGATCATGGGCGGGGATCTGATCGACAAGGTGCGTATTGTTGAGCCTACGCTGCTGGTGGACGGCACGCTCACCCTCGATCTCGGCCAAAGGAATCTGATATTGCGCGCATGGCCTGTGGCCCACAGCGACAGCGACCTCACCGTGCTCGACGAGCAGACCGGTACCCTCTTCGGCGGCGATCTTGTCTTCCTCGCTCATGTACCCGTTGTTGACGGCAGCATCCGTGGCTGGCTGAAGGTGATCGACGAACTTGCAGCACTTCCCGCACAGCAGGTGGTTCCTGGTCACGGTCCCGTGAGCAATTGGCCGGCCGCATTGCTCGACGAACGCCGTTACCTGGAGAAATTGGCGGCCGACATCCGCGCACTGGTCGCCCAAGGGAAGCCGATACGGTCAGCAGCCGATACCGCCGCCTTCTCGGAGCGGTCGCGATGGAAGCTGTTTGACGATTATAATGCGCGTAACGCCACAGCCGCCTTCTCGGAAATTGAATGGGAATAGTCGGGTCGATCGAGTATGTTCGTTGTCCTTCGGTTACCGAAAGGACCACGTGAATGCTGGCTCGCCATTGCCGCTTTCTCCTGGTTGCCGGTCTCATGACCGTCACGCCAATAGGCGCTGGCTCAATTCAGGCGGCCACGCCGGATAGCTTTGATCCCTGGCCGGGACTGGTCCAGGACATCTTCAACAACCGCCAGATTGACGAAGGCGCCGGCATTGTCGCAATCGAGATGCCTTATCGCGCCGAGGACGCCGCGATCGTCCCGGTCACATTGCGCATCACACTTTCACCGGCCGATAACCGTCGGGTCGTGGCGATCACCCTTGTCATCGACCAGAATCCGGCGCCCATGGCGGCGCGTTTTGAACTTGGACAGGATTCGTCGGTATCCGAGATCTCGACCCGCATCCGCGTCAACAACTACACCGACGTCCACGCGGTCGCTGAACTGAGCGACGGCAAGCTCTACATGACAAAAACCTATGTGAAGGCGTCCGGCGGATGTTCGGCGCCCGCTGCCAAAAATGCCGAGGAAGCCAAGGCACGGCTTGGCCAGATACGATTCAGACAATTTGCCAAGGCTACCGATGGGCCCCAAAACGGCACCCGCGAGGCCCAGATCATGATTGGTCACCCCAACAATTCGGGCCTGCAGATGGATCAGCTCACGCGGCTCTATATTCCAGCGTTCTTCATCAACGAGTTGCGGATATGGCAGGACGATACCCTGGTGCTCGCAATGCAGGGCGGCATTTCGATTTCCGAAGATCCCAACATTCGCTTTGCCTATGTCCCGAACGGAGCCAAGCGCGTTCGCGTCGAGGCCAGGGACACCGAAGGCCACCTGTTCCAGGGCGAATGGCCGGTCGAAAACTCAGGAATATGAGGCTGCCGAAGCGGTCTGAATCGGCGGCGCGCGGACACCGATGATCAGAAACATCTCACTTCGGCTTCGGCCTGGGCCCGACGCAGGTCGTTGAGCGCGCTCGCCGCCTGTTCGGACGATCGGAATTCTCCGCCGAGGTTTCCGCGCACTTGGGACATGCTCAAGACCGTCTCGGCCGTGACGTAGCGATCGTAGGGCAGCAGCGAGGCAATGACGTCGATCGAGCAAGAGCATCGACTGATTGCCTGTCGCGTTTCACCGTTTGCCTTCAGGCAGCCGAATACATATTCCGCCCGCGCCACCGTGGGGTAATCGTTGACGTCGTCGGCGCCCGCAGGGATCGCCATCATTGCGAGTACGAACAAGAGGCATGCGCCCATCCGCAGCGATTGCGCAAACACCATCACATCCCTCCTGGGGTGGCGAACTCTTGCCATTATAATAAGAACGAGAGCGTCAGGGAAACGCCCCACCGAATTCGTGATTGAAGATGAGGCGGGAACGTGGGTTACTGCGTTTGGGAAAGGAGGTGCCGATGGGGCGAATTCTTGCAAATGCGGCACTCGGCCTTGGCCTGCTCTGCCTGAGCGCAACCGCGCAGGACATGATGCGCGGCGTGGATCTTTCCTCGCCAGACATGGTCTCGGCCGAAATGAACCGCGCTGACCTTGAGGCGGCCGTTGCCGCCGCAGGCGCCGCGCCGGCCGATTTCACGGGGAAAAGACTGTCCAATCTCGACCTTTCCGGACTTGACCTCTCCCGCGCAATCTTTCGCAGCGCGCGCCTCAACAAAACCAGGCTAGCAGGCGCGAACCTTGAACATGCCGTCCTCGATCAGGCATGGTTGCTTGATGCGGATTTGACGCGGGCCAACCTGAAAGGGGCGAACCTGTTCGCTTCGCAGATGGCGCGCGCGCATCTCGACGGCGCAGACCTCTCGAATTCGCGCGTTGCCGCCGACCTGACCGGCGCGAGCCTGGTCGGAGCCTCGATTGCGGATGCGAAGTTGGGTGCCGACATGCGCAACCAGTCGATGGGCCTCATGCGTGCCGTATTCAAATCCGCAAATCTGGAGCGAGTAAACGCGCGCGGGGCCGATCTGTCGCGCGTCGATCTCGAATTTGCCTCGCTCAAGGGCGCCGACCTGACCGGCGCTTCGTTGAGGGGTGCCCAGCTTGGTGGCGCCGATCTGACCGGCGTTACGCTGACTGGTACGGATTTCGAGGGCGCTGACCTGGCGTCGGCGAAACTGGTCGCACCGATCGGGCTGGACCAGGCGAAGAATTTCGACAAGGCGAAAAATCGCGACCGTCTGATCCGGAATTAGCCGGCCAAGCATTTGCCGAGAGAGGAGCTGACAATGATGCGATGGGGCCTGGCGCTGGTGCTTTCGCTCGCCTGCAGCAGCGAGCTTGCGGCACAAGGCAAGAAGGGCATCAGGTTCTGGAATCTGACCACGGCCACCATTTCGGGCCTGCAGCTCTCGCCAGCCGGCAAGAACGACTGGGGGCCGAATCAGACGGCGAACGACAAGGACGGCGAGGTCGATCACGATGAACGGCTGCGCATCACGGGAATAGAACCGGGACGCTTTGACGTGAGGGTCAACTACCGCGACCAGCGCGAATGTGTGGTGCGGAATATCGAGATAAGGGCAGACGCCGTGTTCTCCATCGCGGACAAGGACTTGACCGAATGTAAAAAGTAGTGCGTGGCCGCGAAAGGCTGCGCCTGACGGCTCATCCCGCAGACGCCGCGCCGGCGGCATGCGCCTTGTCCTTGCTGTGCGGGTATTCGCAGCGCCAGCTTACGACGTTCCATTTCGGGTGTGCGCCAATCCACTGGGCGATATAGGGCGGTGCGCCCATGGCGCATTGCCGCAACGATGTGCCTCCCGAATATGTCAGGTAGGTCTCTTCACAGGTTGTCGGCGACAATACTGCGCAGACCGTCACTATGAGAGTGATTGCGTTCATACCGAATCCTCTGCCGCGAGCACCATATAACCACAAGAGGGGATACGGCCAGATGAGGGCAAAGTTTCAAATTAGCGAGATTCCGCATTGCGATACTGATGAGCTTTGCTCAGCTGGAGCTAGAAATTGAACCCGAAGATCAGCCGGGCCTGATGGCGTTCGAAGTTGAGGAGATCCAGCGCGGCTGGGGACCCGGTCGGCCGGCCCCAAACCTGGGGGCTCCAGGCCAGCGTTAACCTCGAACGCTCCGACAACTGCCAGTATGCGGTCGGCCCGACGAACAGGGCCTGTCCGGCAAAGCTGTCGAGAGCCGAACCTTCGTATTTTCGAAAATACCGCGCTTCGCCTCCGATCAGGAATCCTGGCCGCAGTTGCACCATCACCGCCGCCGCGGCGCCGGCGGTGGATTCCTGCTCGGCGAATGCCTTTCCAAAAAAATGGGTCGATTCCGGTTCGTAGAACAGGTTGAACGCCGCCACGACGCGGTCCTCCACCAGATCGCGCTCGACCGCCAGCGTCAATTCGGTGGAGTAATTTCGTGAGGGCGCCCCGGTCAGATCATCGATCTGACGGGCGCGGCTCTCAAGCGCCAAAGTCAGGCCGAAGGGCGCTGTCCTGCGGTCAAGGAATTTGTAGCGCAAATCGAGGGACACCCCCTGCCAGTCAAGCTGGTTGCGATCCTCAAGACCTGGAACGCCGCTGACGTTGTAATAGGAAAACGAGCTGCCGACTTCGATCCTGAAATTTTTGACCGGCACGAATTCCAGTTCGGCCTCCTCCTCGATCGCCCGGTAACCGCCTGCGGACTTGGCGAAGCGCCCGGTCGTCTGCGTCTGGAATTCGCGTTCTCCGAGGTTGCCGACATCGGTCCCGATCATGAATCCGTATAGATGCTCGGTATCGATCTCTTCGGCATGCGCGCATGCCGGCGCAAGCGTCGACAAGCACAAGAGCGCAGTCCGAAACGCTGCAGCGCCAAAAGACATCCACGATCCAATAGCCGCTGAGGAACGGAAGAGGATAGCTTACCGATCGAAAGAAAATCCTATCACGGGATCAGGATCAATGGCGAGGCGATGGGATCGGCCTATCCCCTCCAAAAGTGGCGATTGAAGGTTTGGTGCGGCCGGGAATCGGCGCGGAAGCGGCGTCTAGTCCGGGGCCAGTCCGGGGCGCTCATCAGAGCGAAAGCGCCAATCAATTTTTCAAAATGAACAGGGTAGACTACTTTAGATTGCAGGACGCCTGCTCCGGTTCGAAAGCAGAAAGTGCTTGTTGAACCGGGCAGGTCATCTCCATCGAGGCTTACTTGCGCGCTGCGCAGGCGTACATGTTGATTTCCATGCCCACCGACACTTCGACAATCTTTGGAGCCTTCCAGGCCATTTCGAACCTCCTTGGATTTTGGTCGCGCTGTTGCGCCAACAGAAGGTAGAGCCGCCACCGAGGTAACGCAAGTTTTCGCTTGCGAAAAGTAACGTTGTGATCTTGCAATCGCCGACTACCTCAGCAATCGCAGCAATGCACGACCGGCGCTGGTGTTCAGCTCCTTGGCGTCCAGGGTTCCATCCTTGTCCGGATTTGCTGCATTGAAGCGCCGCTCGACGAGGCCAAGATACTCTTCCATCGTCAATGTACCGTCATGGTCGGGATCGGCGGCGGCGAACTCGCTGGCGCTCAATCTTCCCCTCAGCTCGCGTCTGTCGAGCGTTCCGTCGTGATCGCGGTCCAGTCTCGCAAACACGGCTGACGCGGCCTTCTTCGCCTCAGCGAGATCGAGCGTTCCGTCATTGTCGGTGTCCAGCATTCGCATGGCCGCATTTCGGCGAGAAACCGCCAAAACCGGCGAAGCTGTCGCGGATAATATTGCAACAGCCGTTATCCCAAGAACAAACCGGCGAGAAATCATGACCCTACTCCGTTTTCGTCCGTTTTCAGCCTTTACCGGCTCTCCGGTCTGGTCCGGAAAAAACGGATTCGCCTCTTGCGGGTTCCCGCGAGCAAGCGGAAATGGGGTGGTATGTTGGGTGCTCCGATGCTTGGGTGCTCGCCGATGGCTCCGATGCGCAAAACCACGGTCCTTCTGCTTGCGGTCCTACCGGGCTTTCTTGCCCTTCCGGCATCCGCGCAAGATAGCATCGGCCTCGCCGCGCCGGAGGCTGCGACGTCGAAAACTTCGCCGGCGGTGCTCACAGGGAAAGAGCGGCTGGGCCGGAAATGGATGGACGATCAGCGCATCGACAACTGCAATGTACCGATCGAGAAGCGAGGAACGAAACCGCGACCCGCCAACTGCCATCATGTGCCGACCGGGTAGATCGTGCTGAAAGTGTTCCGTCCAAATGCATTGCGGACGTTGCGTGTTCTGGCAGCAACGACAACGGGCGCGCTTTCCTTCGCAGGTGCATCGGCATCGGAACTCGCAATAGCACCTGAGACGATGGTCCGGATCGGGACCATCGACAAACGCTTCCAGTCCTACAACATCGAAATGGTTGAGGTGACCGGCGGAAGATTCTGGAAGCCGTATGATTCCCAATCGCAACCGCAATCGGACCACTTTGAATACCGGCCCCCCATCGATCTTGCCAACCCGAAGCTGCGCGGACTGGCGTCGGCGTTGGCGCCGGCTTACCTGCGCGTCAGCGGCAGCTGGGCGAATGCCACCTATTTCGCCGATCCGGACTCGGCCTCTCGACCTCCAGCCGGATTCGATGGAGTGCTAAGCCGGGAGCAATGGCAAGGGTTGGTCGATTTCTCGAAAGCTGTGGGTGCGGAGATCGTGACTTCGTTCGCCGTTAGCCCGGGCACCCGCGACGCCGCCGGCATCTGGTCACCGGATCAGGCGCGCCGCTTGCTCACCTACACCCGCGCGATCGGGGGACGCATCGTCGCGGCGGAGTTCATGAACGAGCCGAACATCGCAGTAAACGGTCGCAGCGCGGCCAGTAGCGACGTGGCCTCCTATACACGCGACTTCAGGGCATTCGTTGCGCTTGTGAAGGAAAGCTTTCCCGAAATCCTGATCCTGGCCCCGGGGACCGCCGGCGAGGCCGCGTCTGCGTCCGAACTAGTCGCATCGGCTGTCGGCAGCTTCGATGCAATTTCGTATCACTATTACGGGACGGTTTCCGAGCGCTGCAGCGGCCGCAGCTTGCCCGCGGAAGCGCATTCCGAACAGCGGCTGGCTCAGACCGATCGGACCCTCGCCTTTTACCGGTCTCTGCGGGATACTTTCGCACCCGGAAAACCAATCTGGCTGACCGAGACAGCGGAAGCAGCGTGCGGCGGCAACCGGTGGGACGCGACCTTCCTAGATACGTTCAGATATCTCGACCAGCTCGGCCGGCTGGCCGCGGGGGGCGTTGAGGTCGTGATGCACAATACGCTCGCGGCGAGCGACTACGGGCTGCTGGACGAAAGAACGTTTGAGCCGCGGCCGAACTTCTGGAGTGCATTATTGTGGCGACGCCTGATGGGAGACGTCGTGCTCGATCCCGGCGTGCCCGTGACGACGGGGCTTCGCCTCTATGCGCATTGCCAGCGCGGAGTACCCGGCGGCATCAGCGTTCTCATCATCAATGTCGGAGAGGCATCGCACGCGGTGATTTTGCCGGTGACGGCCGAGCGCTATGAGTTGCAAGCAACGCGCGTGCAGGACAAGGGCGTGCTGCTCAACGGCGTTCCGCTTCAAATGGGACCGCGGGGCGACCTGCCGCCCATCGCAGGCCTGCCAATAGTGGCGGGCGCTTCGGCGATCGCGCCCGCCACCATTGTTTTTCTGACCGTGCCCAAAGCAGCGAACAAGGCTTGTCAGTAGGGCCGCCTGCCCTGTGCCGCATCGCTTTCGACGGGTGGCGGCGTTCGCCGCCGTCACCGAATCAAACCCGGTTCACGCCGCCTTGGCCTTTGATTTCGCCACGTGGGTCGCAATCGCATCCATGAGCACCGGAGACAGGCAGTCATAAGGCTCCAGTCCGATCTCCTTGAAGCGTGACCTGATGCCTGACATCTGCGACGGGTCGACACCCGACTCGATCACCGAGGACACGAACGCCGCAAATTGCGGAGCGGCCGAACCGGCTTCGGTAAACAGCTCCGGATGGATGAAGTCCAACCCGTAGAACGGATGCCCCTTGTTCTCGATGCGCCCGTACATATGCGTGCCGCAGGCCTTGCAGGCGTGCCGCTGGATCACTGCCGACGCATCGACGATCTGGAGCTTGTCGCCGTTTTCGAGAACGGTGACATTCTCACGCGGCACAACCGCCACCACCGAGAAGGTAGCTCCTTCCGGCTTCCAGCATTTGGTGCAGCCGCAGGCGTGGTTGTGGGCGACGTCGCCCTTGATTCCGACCTTGACCGGCCTGTCCTTGCATTTGCAGACCAACGTGCCGCCAGCGAAACTGCCGGAGCCCTTCTTGACTCCGCTGTCGATGGATGGATGGAGATGAACTGTCATGGGCCTATCCTCCTGTTTTAAGTTTTGAAATCAGTAGACGACGACCGAACGGATCGACTTGCCCTCATGCATCAGGTCGAAACCCCTGTTGATCTCCTCAAGCTTGAGGACGTGGGTGATCATCGGATCGATCTGGATCTTGCCGTTCATGTACCAGTCGACGATTTTTGGCACGTCGGTGCGGCCGCGCGCGCCGCCGAACGCCGTGCCCTTCCAGACCCGGCCGGTGACGAGCTGGAATGGCCGGGTTGCAATCTCCTTGCCGGCTTCGGCCACGCCGATAATGACGGACACGCCCCAGCCGCGATGGCAGCACTCGAGCGCCTGACGCATCACGGTGGTATTGCCGGTGCAATCGAACGTGAAATCCGCGCCGCCGTCGGTCAGCGTGACCAGGTGCTGAACGACATCGCCACCAAGCTTGGTCGGGTTGACGAAATGGGTCATGCCAAAGCGGCGGCCCCATTCCTCCTTGCCGTCGTTGACGTCAACGCCGACGATCTTGTCGGCGCCAACCAACTTCGCGCCCTGGATGACGTTGAGCCCGATGCCGCCGAGGCCAAACACGACCACGTTGGCGCCAGGCGTGACCTTGGCGGTGTTCACCACCGCGCCGACGCCCGTCGTCACACCGCAACCGATGTAGCAACTCTTGTCGAAGGGGGCATCCTCGCGAATCTTCGCGACCGCGATTTCGGGCAGCACCGTGAAATTCGAGAAAGTCGAACAACCCATGTAGTGGTAAATCGTCTTTCCCTTGTAGCTGAAGCGCGAGGTGCCATCCGGCATCACGCCCTTGCCCTGGGTTGCGCGGATCGCGGTGCACAGATTGGTTTTCTGGCTCAGGCAGCTTTTGCACTGGCGGCATTCAGGCGTGTAGAGCGGGATCACGTGGTCGCCGGTCTTGACCGAAGTCACGCCAGCTCCCACCTCGCGAACGATCCCTGCCCCTTCATGACCGAGGATCGAAGGAAAGATTCCTTCACTGTCAAAACCATCCAGCGTGTAGGCATCGGTGTGACAGATGCCTGTTGCCTTGATTTCTACGAGCACTTCACCGGCCTTGGGGCCATCCAGATCAAGCTCGACGATTTCGAGCGGCTTCTTGGCTTCGAACGCGACAGCGGCTCGGGTTTTCATTTTGATCTCCACTTTCGCATCTCAGGGTCTTCTAAGGTTCGTTCTCAGGAACGGCGCGGTCGGCCACTTCCGGGAAATCATTTGTTGCCCATGCAGGAATCTTCGGCCTTCTGGATCTCCGGCGATTTGTCGTCGTGCTTTGCCGGCCGTGCGCGGCCGACGGCATCATTGGCGCGCGCCCGAAGGTAAACGTAGATGTCATCGAGATAGCAGACGACGTTCTTGTTGTTGCCAAACGACGGCATGACGTTTTCCTGCGCCGTAGAGACATTTTCCCGGCCGGTTGCCACGATGGCGAGGAATTCTCCGTAGCTCATGTGCTTGAGCGAATCCTTCAACGCCGGAGCGTAGCTGGAACCCATTCCATCGGGGCCATGGCAGACGTGGCACTCCGAGTGATATCGGCGGTAACCGGAATAGGTGTACCAGTCGACCGTGCCGTCCGCGGCGACGTGGAAGGTCGGGTTGCCCTCCTTGTCGAGATATTTGCCGTTCTCGGATTTGGCAGCCGTCGGATCGCCGGGCTCGTCGGCGAAGGCATGCCCGGATGCGACGAGTATGATCGCGGCAACCATCAACCGAACGGTACGCAAGGCCTTTTCCTCGAAATTCGGTGACAGAACGTCCCGGCGCGGGACGAGATCCGCGCCGGGAACGGTTGTTGGCTTTTTTACTGCGGCAGTGCGAACACCGTCAGCGTGCCGCCGAGCGCGGTGTAGTTGCTCAGCGCCGCATAACCGCCGACTGCGCCAAGACCCGCGGTCGGATCGGTCAGGCCCGCAGCCAGCCCGATGC
>NZ_DATMLW010000089.1:0-2736 GCF_035570375.1 Bradyrhizobium sp.
TGTGCCAAGAGCCGACATGAGCGAACGAGTGAGAAAGCAGCCCTCGATCATCGCCCGCCCCGCTCATTCACGGGGCGGGCTGACGCCTGGCCTCGACGCCCGTGCCGCATGGCGGAACAATGCGAAGTCGACGGGCAGCAGCCGTTTGAGGTCAAGCGTCGATCGCTGGCCGATCGCCGTGCGGTTCTCGGCGAGCCAGGTATCGGCGGCCACGCTGCCGAGGCCGAACAGGTAATCGATGAAGGCCCGGCTGTTGTTCATTTTGCTCGAGGCGCCGAGCGCCGCGAGGATGTGACCGGCGTCGATGCCGTGGAAATGAATGCCAGGGACACGCGCGGCGTCGATCAACCCCTCGTCCACCATGTCGATGATCACCGCGATCGCGGTCAGCTCCAGCCAGAACGTCGAGTTGAAGCTGATCTCGTTGACACGGTTGATGATGTCGCGGGCGTGGCGCGGCGTTTCGTCGCGCACGAGCGGGTTGATGCCGATGATGATCAGGTCGTTGACACAGCCCTCGCGCAGGAACGGGGCGATCGCGGGATTGCCGGTATAGCCGCCATCCCAATAGGGCTCGCCGTCGATCTCGACGGCGGGAAAGACGAATGGAAGGCACGCTGAGGCGAGAACGGCGTCGAGCGAAACGTCCCTGGTATCGAAGATGCGACGCCGGCCGGTGCGCACATTGGTCGCGCACAGCATGACGCGGACGCGGTCCTGCGCCCGCAGGCGCTCGAAGTCGACCTGTTCCGCGAGCAGGCCGCGCAGTGGATGATAGCCGAGCGGATTGAGATCGTAGGGCGACCAGATGCGGCTCATCATGTCGAAGAAGATGTAGGCCGGCGAATTGTCGAGATGCCAGACCTCGCCGAAACTGCCGGCCGCCGGCGCGAAGAACGTTGCTAGCCCCGGGATGCTCGCAACCGACTCCCAGAACAGCCGCAGCGCCTTGCGCGCCTCCGCGGCGCCGCCACGCGCGACGCCGTCGGCCAGCACTACCGCGTTCATTGCGCCGGCACTCGTGCCCGTAACGCTGTCGACGGCGAAGGCGGGCTCCTGAAGCAACCGGTCGAGGGCGCCCCAGGTGAACGCGCCGTGCGAGCCGCCGCCTTGCAGGGCGACACCGACGTTGCGGAGCCTCGGTGCTGGAGCTGATCGTTCTTGATCCATTGACGGAATCCTTCCCGCGTTTCGTCGGCGCAACGGTGCCCGGCAGTGACCGTGCGGCATTATCGCGCGTTCATGGGGATGTTGCGGCCCTGAATCCATCCGGCCCCGAGCGGCCAAGCAGCTGCCGCGCCGCCGAGCAGCATGATTTCGCGTCGTTTCAAATGATGGAATTGCATCCGATCCCTCACCTGGCTGACTGGTATGATCGCACGGAGCAGGATATCAAATTCGCGAGGGTCGGTAAGCGTGCAGCGCAATGCAGCATCTCCTGCTCTGCTGGCAGCTAATTCCGAGGGGCCTATGCCGATCCTCAGCGAGGCAAGGCAGCCTGATCCAGATGGGGTGGGGGGAGGTACCAAATCGAAATGATCATCAACCCCATGCAAAGCGCTCACGACGCACCTCGGTGCAAAGCCAAATCGAAACGAACGGGGAAGCGCTGTCGTGCGCCCGCGGTAAGCGGCTGTCGCGTCTGTCGGATGCACGGAGCCCGGGGCGGCGCACCGACCGGCGAGCAGAATGGGAATTATCGGCATGGTAAGCGCACGAAAGAAGCGATCCAGGCAGTGAGGTACATCAACTTGCTGTCGCGCTTGGTGCGCAAATTCTGAGAAAAGCGTGTTGGCGGGCACCGTCGTCGAGATGTTTAGTCGATGCGTGTTCGCCATGATCGAGGACGATTTGCGGGCGCGGCTGGCTGTGCCGGTTGAGCCGTCTATAAGTGAACGGCGCTAACGATGATGAAGGCCATGCCAGTAAAGACCGAAACGACTATGAAAGTACCGGCGACTAAGTCCCAAATCTCGCCTTTTGAGTGCTCGTCCATGGGATCTCTCCTGCTAGCCCCCCATGGATGACATCTATTGTCGGGTGTAATCTGTTCTTTTTATGAAGGATTTTGATCGACATTGTGCCAACGCAATTCGCGACAATCCCATTGGAACATTCCTCGTTTGCCCGGGTTGTGATCGCGGGACCGACTGTGCCCTGGCGCAGCCGGTCTGGAGACCGCAATGTTGACTGGCCCGGTGTATCAGCGCCGGGCCTTCTCTTTGTGCCGTGGTTGAGAGCAAACAGGGGCTTTACATCTGTCGGCAAAATGCTTGATTTACGAACAGTCGACTGCCGGGAGGCCAGCAAATCATGGGTGAATTCCGCCCTCTGGCCGGTGCCGCCGGCTATCGTAAATCGAACAGTTCATCGTGGTGGCTGCCGATTTAGGGCAGATCGAGCCGGGATCGGTGGTGCACCTCTGGCAGTTGGGAAAGATCGACTATGTGACCGGCTTCTTGGACGAGCAATCAACCCAAAACTGGCTGAAGACAGAGCATTGCGCCCACCCATAACGAAATAACGCGCCAGTGATCTTCTAAAGACCGCCAACGCGTTATTTAACTGGGGATTCCTGTACATCCGAGGAAATCTCTCAGACACCCAGTTTACCGCACAAAATCGAAATTTGAAAAACGGACCGAGGCGGACCCGGTCAAAACCGCCCTTTTTCCGGCCGATCTGGAAGTGATTGAACGAATGCCGTTTGCTGACTCCCACGGGGAAATAGCCGAT
>NZ_DATMLW010000090.1:0-44604 GCF_035570375.1 Bradyrhizobium sp.
AATGAAACGATCGTCCGGTCTAGCTGATCCGGCCCTGATACGCTTTGCCTTCTCTCGCTCGACAGATTCTGGCGAACGAGCGCCCCAAATGAAGATTGTGCGACCATTGAGGGCCGAAATCTCCTCAAGTCGGTCCAGCCGCCGGTTATGACCTGTTGCCATTTCCAAATTTCCCTTCCAGCGCTCGCAAGCGCTCTTCGTGGTCAACTGTTTCAAGGACACGCGCATAGCCCTCCACCTGCTTCGTCAACTCGGACGCCTCCGATGGGGTCAATTCCCCGCTCGCCACCGCTGCCACGATCGAGGCAAGGCCCTTCACCGCATCCACAGGCTCATTCATTGCCGGCAATGGGAATGCGACGTGGCGATCCCTCCGGGGTGGCATGATGCGGTCCAGGCAAAGCCGAAGCGCGGCCATATCGCCCGCGAGGCCGAGATCGATTGCCTTTCGGGTGAGCTTTTCCGCCTCCCCGTCGAGCAGCGCCTCCAGTGCTAGTGTCGCCCGGTTGCGAAGGCCCTTGGGCTTGCCAGCGGGGTTTCCACTCTGCCCGGGCTTGAACCTGGTATCCTGCTTTTTGCCTGCAATTTCAGACTTTTTCCTCAAGACGGTCTCCGATCATTCGAATGCGAGCGTCCTCGCTTCGACTGTTGATTTTGACTCTGATTGTTTTTCGCGGCGGCCCTATCGGCTCACTATCCGCATTCCTTGTGGGCGCCCTCGCCCTAGCCGGCTTAACTCTGAGCCGTACTCAATGCCTCAAGAACTACACCGCTAGCGCGCAACGCCTGATCTGCGCTAACGGCAAATGCCCGCCCTTGCTTAGGCGGTTGCTTAGTGCCCGGCATCCTCACCGGGTATTGTTGCGCTCGCTAAAGCGCCTGTGTTTCCTCGATACCGACGCCGTCAGTTCGCAACCTCGCAATCACCGCCTGCCTGATGTAAGCGGATCGCGAAAGGAAATCGCGATGGGCCGCCCGGTCAATTGCTTCAATAAGCACCGACGGTGCCCTAACCCGCAGTAATTCCTGCAATGGTGTTTCCTGCTTCATTATAGTCGCAAATCCTCAAAGCTCGCCGCCTCAGTGGGAACAAGCTGGCCCAGATATAGCATATGATAATAGGATTTCAAGATATTGTGCTTTCACAATATTGCGACATCAACATATTGTTCCGCGTCACACGCCCAGCTCTCAGGAACCGTGCATTCCTGGGCCTCGGAGAAGTCTAACCGAGCAATCGCGGAAGATTTGGGATCAAACTACACTCTCGATAGCCGTTTGCTGACTCAGAGATGCCCAGTGGTGAGTCAAAACTGAAAGCGGCTACCCACCTAGCCCGGGGATTTCGACTCACAGCGGGGCATCTGTGAGTCATGCAGCTATTTGATTCATGCACGGAACCCCGAAGCGACCCAATAGAGACTCGCGCCGAGTAGCAACAGCAAAGCGGGTGGGCTGATCGTCAACCAGAATACTTCCCAGAGGCCCGGCTGTCGGAACGCTTTTGGCGTTGCCAGATAGGGTGGCAGCTCCAAATCCGTGGAATTTGCAGCCTCTGGCTTTAAGGGATCGATAGTCGCCTGCTGGCAACCAGGGACAAATCGCGCGTAGGAATTCGTCGGATCACATTTAACCTTTGCCTTGTCCTTGCAAACGAAATAGTTCGAATGCGGGTTCGTCGGATCACAGTGTTCTGCCGCCGCAACTCGTCATGGATCGTTGTACCACTTGAAAACGCCGTAGCCGCCAGCAATGCCGATCCAGAAGATCGCAAGCGATATCCACGCTCTGAAAAGACCCCTGCGCCAGTTCATCTCAATGCTCGCCCTAGAACAGCGGCTTGGAAGGCTTGCAAACACCCTCCCCTCATAATCACCAAGGCTCCATGAACTCGCGGTTGCCGATGATGTAGCGCAGCGACCAGGTCTTGCCCTCACGGTTCTGGCAGTCGAGCCGGCCGACAACCCCACGCGCGTCCTCCGCGATCCAATTGAGCCTGTAGGGGATCGGACAGTTGAGTCCGAAGCCCTCGACCTTGCGCCGGATGGCCTCCTGAAACTGCGGCTCGATCTCGACGCCGCTATTCTGGGCGTGCGCGTCGAAGAACGCGGAGAGGACAGACGCTCCAACAACCGCAGCGACGGCCAGCGTGGCTTTGTTCATTGGCCCCATCCCCATTCAAAAGCACCGAGCGCAATGTCTACGGCGGCGAGCCCGTTGGCAATGGCCTGCCACGGCGGCGAGCCGGACCTGGCGCCCAAGCCATCATGGCGCAGCGGCTGCAGCAGTCGCCATTGGAAACAAAAGCCAGCGCGCGCCGTCTGAGGGCGCACCACGCGTCAATTGTGATTGGCGGCGATTTACAAAAAACAGGCGCGAGATCGCAAGACGGGGCCACCGCCGCTCACTACAGAAGCTTTCCGGCTTCAATACAGTATGGGGCCGCCGAAGCGTTGCAGCGATGTCGATTATTGCTAATGACGCTATCCACACATAAGGCAGTGCACTGCCCAGATTTCGCCTTCATTTCGATCCCAAACCGCCTTCGGTCAAAATGGGGGAACTGAGGATGCTCGTAAAACTAAACGAAAGAGGCGTTCGTGCGTACATGGCCTCCGGCGGCGCTTTGTACCGGCGTCATGCGGATTGGCAGAGCCGCACCGGTCAAATTTCAAAATACAGCCGTGACCGTTTGCACGCCTATGTAATATGGAAAGGGAACCGTTCCTGGGATCGCGTTTTAGTTGACCTAATCGAACCTTGCTCATTTGCCCCAGATATCGAACTCGACTGTGCATAGAAAAAGCCCCGCGAAGAGGGCGGGGCTAGGTTCTTTGGGGATGCGGTGAAGCACCGCAAGCCGAGCATACACCCAAACGGGGGCCTCCCTTTGCGGAAAGCTGCCCTGATGAGATTTTATCAACAAGCCCAAATGCTGCGCAAATCTAGGCTTTTCCAAGTTATCCACAGGCTCTCTTCCGGGGCCGGGAGATAGGAACGGCCGTCAAAAACCCCTAGCTAGCGCATCCTGCTTGTTCCAATTGAAGTCTGGCCTAACGTCCGCGCCCTTTGTCCCGCAAGCAGTGCAGGTGAATAGCGGCTCGAGATCAGACAGTCGAACATCATCCGGCCATCGATCGCCGCTGATTGCGATGTAATGGGAGCACCGATAATCGGAGCAATAGATCAGAAGCCCGCGGACGCCTGACGAGCGCATTTCGCCTAACGTTATCTTTTCGATCTTCCTCGATGCGTTGGCGGCCATTAGCGAATCATGGATTCGTTTTTAGTGCCCTGTAGCGGGATGGGTGCGGAAACATACTAAAACGCACCAGCGGCCATTTCTGAGTCATCTAGAGGCACCGTGGGTTCGGAGGACGGTTCGGGAATCGAACTGACCGCCCACCGAAAGGTTTGACACCGCGCCCGAAAGATAAAACAAACAACGGCACAATACGGCACAAGGTTTGACACTTGGTGCGAAAATATAGAACGATATCAAAGACTGACGAAATCCCACCCCTTCCGCAACATGTTATTGAAAATACATATTTTTTTAAGCCTCTGATTTCTACCCACTCATCTACCCACGCGCATGGTTTTGAATTAACCGTTAGCCCCTTTTGGTGCGGGACCAGCTCTGGGGCCTATAATAAGAGATGCCGATCCGCCCGACCAAGATCACCCTTCCAGCGGACATCGAAGGCGCGCACCTGCATGTCGCTACGGGCCATAACCGGAAGTGGATAACCGAGCCAATCAAGCTTCTGCTTGCGATGGAACAGACGTCCGCAGGTACGCGCGCCGTTTGCGCCACGCGTTGCCGCGCCAAGGCGGATCCTCGAGCAATCCTGACTCTAGCGGCGATGCTTTTTCGGCTTCAGCGATCCCGCCGGCGCCATCGCCAGGGCGCTGGCATTGCGTGAGCCGTCGGGCGATACCGATGCCACCGGATTCGTACCCGTGGCCGGTTCTCGTCCGACCTCCCGGCGAGGCCAGGCAAAATCGTCGGCGCGGCCGGCAGGCGGTGTCAAGGCTTCGCCCTTGACCAGCGTTCTGGCGGCGAGCGTGTCGACCGCGGCTGGCCGCGATCCCGGGCCGCCGAGTAGTTGATCGGTACCGACGGAAGAATCAACCAGCGGCACGATCGGTCCTGCCAGCGGCCGGGGCACAGGCTGGCCTGGGACCGCATTAGCATCGGGCGTTGGCGGCTCGGTAGGCAGTGGAACCGGTGCGGTGCGCGCCGCCAAAAGCCGCGTGATTTCCCGTTCGACGTAGTGAGCGAGCTTGCGCGCACCGGGTTTTGTAAAATAAACACCATCGGAGGAGCGCAGCTGGCGGATTTGGCCTTCCAAGTCCGGTCCCTTCTGCGTGAATTGGCCTGCCTCGTCGACAAATCCGTCCCAGACATCGACGTAGGTGATGCCGGTCCTGCCGGCAGCGTTGCGATACAATGCATCCAGGAACAGCGTGTCAGCGGTTGCCTTAGGGCCGCGTACCACCGGCAGACCGACCCACAGCACCGGCACACCCTTGGACTTAAGGACGCCGATCATCTCCTCGATCTTTTTATTATAGAGTTCGACCCAGCGCTGCTCTCGAAATTCGTAAACGCCGTTCGGGGAGCGCGCACTTTTCTCGGGCGAGATGACCGGCGGCTCGGCGCCGGCGGCTTCGCCGGACAGTTCGGCATCCGCCGGCTTGCCGTCCGGTTTGGCCGTTGCATCCTTCTTGTCAGCCTTCTTATCGACCTTCTGTTTGTCGGGGGCAGATTTGCTGTCGGCCTTCTCGGCCGCTGGCTCATGCATCGACGTGCGGTCATCGAGGCCCAGCATGACGACGATAACGTCCGGATTCTCGGTGGCGAGGATGTTCTTGGCCGCAGCCGCCCAGTCGGCGGGCTCGCCCTTGGGCTGATACCGAATTAGACCGGAAACGGTCTTGTGCTTGCGGATCACGCCCAAGTCGGGCTGCTCCGAATAGGCGTCCTCGAGACCGTAAGCGAGCCAGTCCGCCATAGCGTCACCGAGCACTAGAATGTGACGCTGCGGTACAGTTTCGCGTTTCTCCGGCGGCGGCGCCTTTGAAAAATCCTCGCGCACCGGCGGTAGCGCTTGCCGCCTATCCCAACGAGGTGCTTTCTGCTGAAACGGCTCAAACATGCCGTTGCCATACCAGCCGCCACCGAACCCCCCACCACCGCGCTGCGGCTGCGGGCGCTGCTGAAAACCGCCGAAATTAAAGAACTGCGCCGAGCTGGATCCAACTATGCCGAGCAGCAACCCCAAGGCCATGGCCAGCGCAATTAGCAGGCCGCTTCGGGTAAACACACGCACTCGTTTTGGCCTGTTGGACATGGCCGGACTGCACGGGACGGAGAAACTCAACCATAGCACTAAGGCGCTGTAACAAGTCTCAGATCATTGTGAAGTGATTACCGTGAGTACAGAAAAAGCCGAAGCCGACATTGCTACGGGTCTCAACACCGCGATCCTGCGCCGGTGGAGTATAATGCAGGGGTTCGAACCATCTGACTGCCTTAATGGCCACGCGCTAAGGGGCTTTCCCCATCGAGTCGTCCGTGGTCTTCACGTTGATCATGACTTCCATGCCGAGTTCGTCCTCCCCGTCTCCCCAATAGCTTCCGGAAAGGGGGATTGCCTGTGCGGGTGTTCGGGCAACGCCTACGCGGATAAGGTCTCGGTTGCCGACTATCCCGTTCGTCGGATCAAATTCTACCCATCCTGATCCCGGCACGTAGATCTGACACCAGGCGTGCGTGGATCCTCCTCCGAGCCGAAGCGGCCCGTCACGACCCGGCACGTAGACGTACCCGGTGACGAATCGCGCCGCGAATCCCAGGTACCGAGCTGCTTCCATCATCAACAGCGCAAAGTCTCTGCACGTGCCTTGTAGATGGTTTAGGGTTTCTCCGGGCGATTGCGTCCCGCGGGACATTCGCTGCTCGTATGAGAACCCTTCAGCTATCGCTTCGTTGAGCGTCATCAGGAGTTGTCCGGTGGGTTGGCTGGTGTCCATTCGCACGAACTTTGCCAACCATTCCTCCACCTCGACGTCATGCGGATGTTGTCGGGAGATGTAGGCGGCTAGGTCCGGAGCTTCATCTTCGGAATACGAGAACGGATGCGAGCGCGCATAATCTTCTATCCGGAAGTCGGGAGCGTTCTCGGGCGTATGCTCCAGGCGGATGAAGGTCTCAAATTCCAGCAGTTCGCACATCGTACTAAAATCGACCAACGTCAGGCAGTTGCCGAACACATCGTGAATCCATCTGACTTCCGCAGGCTCGGGAATGACGTTCAGACGGCATTCCAGCAATCGTTGATCGAAGCTGTCACGCGGGCGGAACAGGAGCTGATGCAGGCCCGGTCTTATCGGTCGTTTGTAGCGATACATCGTCTTATGATGTACAGAGAACACCGTCATGATGGAACGACTGTAAAGAAAAAGCGGTCCAAACGCGAGGCAGATCCAGATTCGTTCAGCGCCGATCACAGCCGAGCTCACAACCGACGAAGTCAGGGCGTGAACTCACAGATCCGTAGGCGCTGGCGGACTAACGCTTTTGTGGTATTCGATCACGAGCAGCACAGCTGACTTGGTTGCTGGCGGGATGGCATTATATTGCTCGACCTTGTGGCGCGGAGCCTGAAGCGCGGATTCAACACCGGAGCTGATCTCGGCCTGCGGCCAATCAGACGGCGGCCAATTCCGATGACTTCTGATTTGGAAACATTTCATTCCTTGTGGTTCCGTTTTTCGGTTCGCTTTGCCGGTTGTTGATTATCCGCGATCGACCGCGTCCTGATCTCAACCTCCCAGCCACATCAAAAAATACCACAACGATCGGCAAGCAAGCGCGCGCCAAGAGCACAACGGCGATGGTTGCCGCACTGGGGCTAGGAGTGCTAGCGTGATCTCGAAAAAGGGAGTCATTCGATGTCCCTTCAATCGTCATTGAAGACGACGGCCTCAGCAGCCCGCTTCGTCTTTTTTATAAGTATCTGGCTCGCAATCGCCAATTGGAGCAAAGAGGATCTTCCGATCGGCGTCGCGGCTTCTGTACTCGCGGTATTGATCAGCTTGTCGCTGTTACCGCCCACCACAATCCGCCCGCGTCTCGCCCCGCTTGTCAGACTTAACCTTCGCTTCCTGAGCAGTTCCATCCTCGCGGGCGTAGACGTCGCCAGACGTGCGCTCCTGCCCCGTCTTGACTTGAATCCCGGATTTGTTGCCGTCCCCTTTACGTTGCCGCCCGGCGTCACCCGCAACACCTTTCTCATTTATTCGAGCCTGCAGCCAGGAACCTTGCCTACAAGCGCGGAAGGCGACACGCTTCAGGTGCACGGCCTCGACATTTTGCAGCCGATAGCCGCATCCATCGAAGCTGACGAAGACCTGTTCGAAAAGGCGCTCGGCCATGAATGAACTGCTTCTCGCGGCGGCGGGCCTCATTGTCCTTATGGTCGCCATTGGACTTGCTCGCATTTTGCTTGGATCTAATGACGTGGAACGGCTGATGGCGGTCCAACTGCTCGGCACCGGCGGTATCGCCGCGCTGCTATTGATCGCTCAGGCGACAAATGTCCCCGGCGTGGAGGATGTCGCGCTCGGTCTCGCCTTGCTCGCCGCGTTTGCCTCCATTGCCTTCATCAATCTCCTCGACGTTGACCAGGGAGACGCTGAGGCGTGATTGCGCTTCTCGATCTTTTCAGTATCGCCGCGATCAGCGCCGGTACGTTTTTCTTCCTCGCGGGGACGGTTGGCCTTTTGCGCTTTCCGGACTCGCTCACGCGTCTGCATGCTTTGACCAAGGCCGACAATCTTGGCCTTGGTCTGGTCGCGCTCGGCCTGATCCCCCACGCCGATAGCGCACTTTCGGCACTCAAACTGATCGTCATTTGGGTTTTGGTTCTGCTCTCGGGTGGCTCGACCTCACAACTGATTGGCCGCGCGCTGAGGCGGGGTCGCAAATGAGTCTTCTCCCCATTCTTGACGTTGTTCTTGCCGGTTTGGTCATCGGCGTCGCTATCTTTACTATCACTGCGCGGGAGCTGTTCGCCTCCGTGGTCGGTTATGTCGCCTATGGGCTGTTGCTCGCTTTCGTCTGGATCCGGCTTTACGCGCCAGACGTTGCCTTGACCGAGGCGGCGGTGGGCAGTGGGGTCACCGGGGTGCTGTTGATTACTGCGGGCAAAAGGCTCGGAGCACTCAAGAATGCTGCTCCGGAGGCGCAGCCGGGATTCGCCTTCAAACTCCTCACTGGCGTGCTCGCCGCGCTCGTCGCCAGCGCGTTGGGCGCAGTCATCCTGATGCTGCCTGATCCGCCCCCCTCGCTTGCGCCGGAAGCGGCCGCTGCTGCCGACGGTGCCGGCGCTGGCCTGGGCAATCCCATCACAGCGGTGCTGATGTCCTATCGCTCCCTTGATACAATGCTGGAGAAGATCGTGCTGATCCTGGCGGTGGTCGGGGTCTGGTCGGTGGGCACCGACAAGGCGTGGGGCAGCGCGCCCGCGCCGCTCCGCCAGCAAGAGCCCTATGCTCCGATGGTCTTTCTCGCCCAGATGCTCGCCCCTGTCGGCGCGCTCATTGCAATTCATATCTTTTGGACTGGAGCCAACGCGCCGGGCGGCGCATTTCAAGGCGGCGCTCTGCTTGCGGCCATGTGGATGGTCACCATGATGGCGCGGCTGACGGACCCGCCCCGCATCGACACGCAATGGCTGCGCGTGGCTTTGGTCGCTGGACCTGCCGTATTCCTCATCAGCGGGCTCGCGGGCGAAGTTGTCGCAGGAGCCTTCTTCGCCTATCCGCCCAGCCTCGCCAAGCCGATCATCCTTTTCATCGAAGCGTTCATGGTGTTGTCCATCGCGGCGGCCTTGCCGATGCTCGTCGCTGGTCCGCCGAGCGAGAGACCCGATTAATGACCCCTTCAGTTCTGGCGGGATTGACCGGCGCGGCTTTGGTGGGTTTTGGGCTTTATGGCCTCATTCTCCATCCACATCCGCTGCGCAAGCTGCTGGCCTTCAACCTGATGGGCAGTGGTGTCTTCCTCATTTTCGGCATTGTCGCGCGGCGCGGCGCGTCGGCGGGCTTTAGCTTCGACCCCGTCCCACAAGCCATGGTCATAACCGGAATTGTGGTCGCCTTCGCCGCCAGCGCGATCGCAGTGGCCCTCATTTTACGCCTTTCCGCGGAGAGCGGCCACGTCACGTTGGATCCAGAGGTCTGGACCGGATCGAATGGTGGAGACACAATGTGATGGCGGAATCGGGGACAACCACGCCGGGCGGGTACCTCCTCGTTCTCACGATTCTGCTCCCGGTTGTCGGAATGATCCTCTCATTCACGCCTGGAGGCCGCAATGCCGAGCGCATTGCTTTATGTTCGACGCCGTTCGGATTTGCGCTGGCCTGCGCAATCGCATTCCATGTCAATCGAGCGGGCAAGCCCATCGTCTATCTGGTGGGCGGATTGCCGCCGCCGCTCGGGATCGCCTTGCGTGCCGACGGCATTTCGGCGGTGATGCTGGTCGCTGCTGCGGTGATCGTGACAGCCGCGGCGTTCTATGCCCGCCCGAAGTTCGCTACGCCTGACGGCGTCAGCGAAAGCCGAAGTTCGCTGACCTTCTGGATCATGCTTCAGGCGATCTGGGCCGCGTTAAACATCATTTTCGTAGGCGGCGATCTGTTCAACCTCTACGTCGCGCTGGAACTGCTGACCTTCGCGGCGGTGCCTCTCGTCTGTATCGATGGCCGCCCGGAGACGATCGCTGCCGCATTGCGCTATCTGCTGTTCGCTCTCTTCGGATCGATCTCCTATCTGCTCGGCGTGGCCTTGTTCTACGGCGCGCACGGGACGCTGGACATTTCGCTTCTCGCAGAAAGGGTGCAGTCAACGCCCGTTGTCTGGACGGCGGCCGCCCTGATGACCTGCGGCCTGCTCGCCAAAACTGCCCTCTTTCCGCTGCACCTTTGGCTGCCGCCAGCCCATGCCAACGCGCCGGCGGCAGCGAGTGCCGTACTCTCCGGACTCGTTGTCAAAGGCTCATTCTTTCTCACGCTTCGGCTGTGGTTTTATATCCTTCCCGCCCTTCCCGCGGAGAAGGTGGCCATTGTTCTCGGTTGTCTTGGCTCAGCGGCGATTATCGCAGGGAGTGTAATCGCCTTGCGTCAAGCGCGGTTGAAGTTGCTAATCGCCTATTCGACAGTGGCTCAGATCGGCTACCTCTTTCTGGTGTTCCCGCTTGCAACGGGCGCCTCGAGTGCGATCGGCTGGAGTGCCGGAGTGATGCAGATTCTCGCCCATGCGTTCGCCAAGGCTGCGATGTTTTTCTCGGCCGGCCTGCTTGCCGAAGCGCTCGGCCATGACCAGATCGTAAAACTGGGCGGCGCGGCGCGCGTGTTACCGTTGACCTTCCTGACCATTGCGCTTGGCGGATTGTCGCTGGTGGGCCTTCCGCCGAGCGGCGGTTTCAGCGCCAAATGGCTGATGCTGCAAGCCTCCGTCGCATCTGGCCAGTGGGTCTGGACGCTTCCGATCCTCGCCGGTGGCCTGCTTGCGGCCGGCTATGTCTACCGGATTCTTACGCCCGCATTATCCGATGACCAAATTTCACTGGTATTGCCTCCGAAGCGCAGCCAGGAGGTCATTGCGCTTGCTCTGACAGCGGTCGCCATTGCGCTTGGCTTCGCGCCGCAGGCTTTCTTTGACTTCCTTGAAATCGGGCGTCCGGTGGTGGGGCAGCCATGACCGATCTTCCCTCTACGCTGCTCGTCGCGAGCCTCGCCACGCCATTGGCATTCCTCGGCGCCTGCTTCGTCGAAGGCTGGCGACGGCACGCCCTCGCCCTCCAATGGCTCGCCCCGGTACCCAGTCTCGCAACTGGCCTCGTCGGTTTGATCCGCGCGCCGCTTGTCTGCGACCTGCCTATCCTGGACTTCACTCTCCGCCTCGATCCGCCAGGCGCCCTGCTTCTCACGGGCGCGGCCTTGCTTTGGATCGTCTTCAGCGCTGCGATCTGGCGCGACCGCCCGCCCGATAACCGTTTCGGCCTTTCCTGGCTTCTCACAATGACCGGCAACATAGGTGTCTTCGTCGCCGGTGATCTTGTCTCCTTCTACCTTTTTTATGCGCTCGTCAGCATTCCGGCCTATGGGTTGTTCGCTTTTTCTGACGACCGCGAACAGAAGCGCTCCGGTGCGATCTATATGGCATTCACCATTCTTGGCGAGGCGATTTTGCTGCTCGCCTTCGCGATGCTCGTGACAGGAGAGCCGCTTGGAAGCACGCGCATCGTGGATGCGATGGCCGCCTTGCCTTCCTCGCCTTGGCGAGACGCGACCCTGGGTTTGATCGTCGCCGGATTCGGTATGAAGCTGGGAATGGTCCCCTTCAACGGCTGGATGCCGCTGACCTATAGCGCCGCGCCGATCCCTGCAGCCGCGCTTCTGGGCGGCGCGGGCGTCAAGGCCGGCGTAATCGGGCTTATCCGCTTTCTGCCGCTTGGAATCCCAATGGAGGGTTGGGGGGATTCTTTGGTCGTCTTGGGCTTTCTTTCCGCGTTTTACGGGGTCGCTTTCGGTCTGACCCAACAAAATCCCAAGGTTATTCTGGCATATTCCAGCATCAGCCAGATGGGAGTCATCGCAGCCGTGCTGGGCATAGCGCTTGCCAAAGGAGAAGCTGACGGCGCTCTCGACGCAGCTTTTTATGCTGCAAACCATCTGCTGGTGAAAGCTGCGCTGTTCCTTGCGATCGGCGTGCTGGCCACGCGAGACGCGGCAACGCCGGTTCTCGCCGTCCCCCTTGCCCTTAGCCTTGCGGGGCTACCGTTCACAGGCGGCGCGCTGGCCAAACTTGCAACAAAGGCGCAGTTCGCCAGCGGATCGGTAGCCGCGCTCGCCACGCTTTCTTCAATCGGCACGGCGCTGTTGATGACACATTTCCTGATCTGCTTCGCCGTGCCATCGTCGCGCGCTGCACAGGAGTGTCCATCCGCTCTCGTTCGTTTTTGGCCCGCGGCTGCCCTCGGCGCGATCTTGCTGCCGTGGGCTTTCTATCCGGTAGTCGGCAATGCGTCATATGCGTTTGAAATCGGCAATCTCGTCGATGGGCTCTGGCCGGTGGCGCTTGGCATGGGCCTCGCTTTTGTGCTGAGACGGGTCAGGTTTGCACCGCACGTGCCGGTCGGCGACAGCATAGTGCTTGAGGAGGCCGCGTTCCGTCGCTTGTTAGGTATTGGTCCATCCCTTGAAAAGCTTGACGCCCGTCTACGGCAATGGCCGATGGCCGGCATCTCGTTACTTCTGATTATCCTGGCCCTGCTGACGGCGAGCGTCTCAGGTAGCTAGTGGTCCGATTCTAACATTCGCTCCCATCAACGAGCCACGTTTGCGAATGTTAGAATCAAAGGACCACTTGCAAATTATTGATGCTAGTGGAGCTTTGGATTTGACGTTCGCATAAGCGAGCCGCGGCAAGCGAGTAGCGAACGTCAAATCCGCTCCACTAGTCGTTGCTTCGGTTCCTTGACGCGGAAGAAAATCACATAGAGCGCCGGCAGGACGAGGAGGGTCAGCACGGTGGCTACGAACAATCCGCCCATGATCGCGAAGGCCATCGGCCCCCAGAACACGGTCGGTGCAATCGGAATAAAGCCCAGAACGGTCGAGATTGCGGTCAGCATGATCGGCCGGAAACGCGAGACCGCGCCTTCCACGACCGCATCCCACAGCTCACGACCCTGTGCGCGCTCGGACTCGATCTGTTCGATCAGGATGACAGCATTGCGCGCGATCATGCCCATCAACGCCAGAATTCCGAGAATGGCGACGAAACCGAGAGGCCGACCAGAAATCAGCAAGGCTGCGACAATGCCTATAAGGCCCATAGGCACAAGACAGAGAACCATGGCGAGCCGGCTGAAACTGTGCAGCTGCGCCATGAGGAACAGCAGCATCAGGAACAGCATTGCAGGGACCATCGCGTAGACCGAGGCCTGTGAACTGGCGCTTTCTTCGACCGTGCCGCCCACGGCAATGCGATAGCCCACAGGCAGGCTCGCCTGCAGCTTTTCCACGGCCGGGGCCAAGGAAGCCACCGCTGCCTCCGGAGACGAACCCGGTGCGACATCGGCCTGGACGGTCAGCGTCGGCACGCGGTTGCGTCGCCAAACCAGCGGATATTCCTGGCCGTACTCAAAGCGCGCGATCTGACTTAAGGGAACCGTGCGACCGCTGGGCAACGGCACCTGCAAGGATTGCATTGTGTCGAGGGAGACACGTTGCTGGTCTTGAGCGCGGGCGACGAGGTCGACCAGGTAGATGTCGTCGCGCAATTGGGTGATTGCGGCGCCGGTCATCACCGTGTTCAGATAGGCCGAAAGTTGCCTCGAGTTCAGTCCAAGGAGGCGCGCCTGATCCTGATCGATTTCGACTCGCACCTTGCGCGCCGGCTCCATCCAGTCGAAATTTATCCGCCGCAGATTGTTGTCGGAGCCGAGGACCTGGCCGAGCTGCAAGGCAATGGTGCGCACCTGGCCCAAATCCGGGCCACTTACGCGATATTGCACAGGCCATCCCACTGGCGGCCCAAGCTCCAGCGGTGAGACGCGAGAAACAATGTTCGGGAACTCCTCAGCCAACTTTTTCTCGAGCGCCGTCTGAAGCCTTTTGCGCGCGGCAACATCCCTCGCAATGACCACAGCCTGGGCAAAAAAATCGTTGTTGAGCTGCACATTCAATGGAAGATAGAAGCGGATCGCGCCGCGCCCGACATAAGTGCTCCAGCTCGCGACGTCGGGATTTTCCTTGAGCACGGCGTCGAGTTTGGCCGCGGCACGGTCGCTGGCGAAGATCGACGCATTTTGTGGCAAGGTCAGATCGACCACCAGCTCAGGACGGTCCGAAGCCGGGAAGAATTGCCGGGGCACCAGCGGTAGAGCCAAAAGCGAGGCAACGAAACATGCGAGCGCGATCGCAACAGTCATCCAGCGCCGGCGCATGGCGGTCAGCAGAATCGCACGGAATGCGGTCATGATACGGCTGGGTTTCCCGTCTTCTCTGCGTTCGGGAGACTTGAGCAGCCAGACTCCAAGCAAAGGTGCGAACAGCACCGCAACGAACCAGGAAACGATCAGCGCGATCGATACGACCGCGAAAATCGAAAACGTATATTCGCCGGCCGAAGACCGTGCAAAACCGATTGGCACGAAGCCTGCAGCGGTGATGAACGAGCCGGTAAGCATGGGAAATGCCAGCGTGTCATAGGCGAAAGTCGCCGCTTTCTCCTTGCTGTCACCGGCCGCCATGCGTGAGATCATCACATCGACCGTTGTCATCGCGTCGTCGACCAGCAGGCCGAGAGCGATAATCAGCGCACCGAGCGAAATGCGCTGCAAATCGATCCCGATGGATTCCATGATCGGGAAGATAATCGCCACGGTCAGCGGGATCGACAAGGCGACCACGGCGCCGGGCCGGAATCCAAGGCTGACGATGCTGCAGGCCATGATGATCGCAATGGCCTGCCAGAGGGACGTCATGAATTCGCCAATGGCGTGTTTCACCACCACCGGCTGATCGGACACCAGCGTCACGTCGATGCCGAGCGGCAGATCGGTCACGCCGGAATCGATCGCCTTCTTCACATTTTGGCCCAACGCCAGGATGTCGCCGCCGTCGCGCATGGCGATGGCAAGACCGATCGCCGGCTTGCCGCTGACGCGGAACATCGGTTGCGGCGGATCGGAGAGCGACCGTCGAACCTCGGCGATGTCTCGCAGGCGGATCAAACGCCCATTCGACGGAAAATTGACGTCGAGCAGATCATTCTCTGACTTGAAAGCGCCGGTCACGCGGATCGACAATTTTTCGTCGCCGGTCTGGAGCGAGCCTGCTGGAATCACGGCGTTCTGTGCCCGGAGTGCATCGACCAGCGCAGCGCGGTCGATGCCGAGCCCGGCAAGCTGGCTTGTCGAGAATTCGACATAGATCTGCTCATCTTGCGCGCCGAGAATTTCGATCTTGGAGACGTCCGGAACCAGCAGCAGCTTCGAGCGCATCTCCTCGACATAATCGCGCAACTCACGATGGCTGAAGCCATCAGCGGTAAAACCGTAAATCAGGCCGTAGGTGTCGCCGAAATCATCGTTGAAGCCAGGTCCGACGACGCCTTGGGGCAAGGTATGCCGTATATCCCCGATGTTCTTGCGCACTTGATACCAGATGTCCGGCACTTCCCTTGCGGAGGTCGAGCCTTTGAGATTGACGAAAATCGTCGTCAAACCCGGATTGGTATAGGAGCGCAGGAAGTCCAGGCCCTTTGTTTCCTGTAACTTGCGCTCAAGGCGTTCGGTGACCTGGGTCAGGGTATCGTCGAGCGTTGCTCCTGGCCAAGCCGCCTGCACGATCATGGTGCGGAAGGTGAAGGCCGGATCTTCGCTGCGTCCAAGACGGAAATAGGACGACAAGCCGGCGATCACGATCGCGATCATTGTAAAAACGATGAAGGATCGATGTTTCAGCGCCCAGTCGGAAAGATTGGGGCCACTCATGACCGCACTCCCAGAGGCCTTACCTTTTGGCCCGGATGCAGCGCCTGCACACCCGCTGTGACAACGATCTCGCCGCCGTCTAGCCCGCCCGAAAGCACCACCGTCCCCGGATCAAAGCGCAGGACTTCGACCGGCTTAAGGCCCACGGTCAAACTGTCCGGATTGACCACCCATACTGCGGGATTTCTATCTGTGGCGGTCAAGGCGCTCGCAGGGAGCGAAATTCCGTGGCCATGATCAACTTCCATCCGGCCGGTTACGGTCGCACCAAGCCGCATCTCGGGAGGTGGATCGTTGACTGCTACGCGGACCTTGAACGTGCGCGTGACCGGATCAGCCTGCGGATCGACCTGCCGCACTCGGCCTTTGGCGGTGATGTTGGGATCGTCGGTCAGAGCGATGATCACATCAGCATCCCCAGGCGCAGTGCGCAGCACCTGAGCCGGAACGTCGAAGACAGCGTCCCAGCCGGAATCGCGCGCGACCATGAAAACCATCTGACCGGCCTGTACTACCTCACCCGATTCCGCCGCGCGGTTGGTGACGGTGCCGGTCAAGCCAGCCTTGAGCTGGGTATAGCTGACACGGTCCTCGGCGATTTCGACCTGGGCCTTGGCGTCATCCACGGCCGCCTGCGCAGTGCGCAGCGCTTGCTGGGCCTGATCGAAGTTGGCGCGGGTCGTCCAACCCTGCTTCAGCAGTGTGTCCTGGCGGTCGAAATGATTGGAATCTTGCTCCAGCCTGGCGTTGGCAGCGGCAAGCGCCGCGCGCGCGGAACGAAGCGAATTTAATTCGTTTTGCGCATCGAGCTTGGCCACCACCTGGTCGGGCGTGACGCGATCACCCCTATCTACCGAGCGCTCGATGATCCTGCCACCGATCCGGAAGGCGAGAGCGACTTCCTTTTCCGCCTGGATCTGTCCTGTCAGAACAATTGTCTGGCCCAAGCCGCCCTTTTCGACGACGACCGTGCGCACAGGGCGCGGGGGCGGCGCCTCTTCGGCGACATCGCGCTTGCAACCGGCGAGCAATGGGAGGAGCGTCAGAGCAAGTGCCAGAACTGGTCCGCGGGGCAGATGCCAGCCCGAGCAAGGGGTGCGTGACGAGATAAGCATCGGAGCCTCACATTGGCGACCGTAGTTGACGAGGCGGTAGATCAGAACGAACCGACGAGCGAGCCGAGCACGATGACCACAACGAGAGCGATAATGGCGCCGAGAATGGCGACTATGAAGATATCCTTGTAGCTCGAGCCATGGGTACACCCGCACACCGACAGGAGCGTAACCACCGCGCCGTTGTGTGGCAGGCTGTCGAGCGTGCCGGAGCCGATCACGGCAACCCGATGCAGGAGCGCCGGGTCCATGCCGATCTGCGCCGCTCGTTCCAGATAGGTTGCACCCAGTGCGTCAAGGGCGATCGTCAGACCGCCAGACGCCGATCCGGTGAGCGCAGCCAGCGTATTGGTCGCGACAGCGAGAGAGACGAGCGGCCCGCCGCCGATACCCAGAACGGCGTCGCGCACCACAGCGAAGGCCGGCAGGGCGGCGACGACCGCGCCAAAGCCAACCAGACTTGCAACACTGATCGCAGGAAGCGCCGAGGCGTTCACGCCGGCGTCCATGGTTGCCCGGAGGTCCGGGATTCGCTTCCAGTTGAGGACGATGACCACGAGTATTGCCAGGGTCAGCGCAGTCAGAACGGACCATACGCCGATGACGGCGGCGGGAGACACGCCGCCCCATTCGGGCCTGGAAAGAAAGCTGAGGTCTAGTCGTGGCAACACTATCAGCGACAGTAAGAGATTGACCAGAATGACGACGACGATCGGCGTGACCGCAGACCCGAATTCAGGTTTCGTTGCCGCGAGTTCACCGTGAGCAATCTCCGCAGGGTCGAATTCATGCGAAGCAACGGCGCGTTCCCGCAATGTGTCGTCCCGGGCGATCTCGCTGGCGTTCTTGAGAGCGCCATCGCCGAAGCCCTCAGCACTTGCGTGCACCGCCGCCTGCTGACGACCCAGCCACCACACGCCAAACGTCAGCATGATGGCCGACGCGATGATGCCGAGGCCTGGCGCGGCAAATGGCGTCGTGCCGAAGAACGGCATCGGAATGGTGTTCTGGATTGACGGAGTCCCTGGCATCGCCGACATCGTGAAGGTAGCGGTACCGAGCATGATAGCCGCGGGCATCAGCCGCCGGGGAATGGCTGCCGCCTTGAAGAGACCCTGCGCCATCGGCGCAATGACGAAAAAGGCGACGAACAGGCTGACGCCACCATAGGTGACCACAGCGCCACCGAGCACCACAGCAAGAATTGCGCGCTTCGTTCCCAGCTTTTTCGTCATGTAGTCGGCGATCGCCGAGACCGAGCCGGTGTCCTCCATCAGTTTGCCGAATAACGCGCCAAGCAAAAAAATCGGGAAGAACTGCGCGAGAAATCCCGAGGCGCTTTGCATGAATGTTTGAGTCCAGTGCGCCAATAACGGCTCTCGGGAGAAGAAAGCCGCGGCAACCGCAGCGATCGGAGCGAGCAACAACACGCTCCAGCCCTTGAAGGCCAACCAGATGAGCAGCCCCAGCCCAATCAGAATGCCAAAGAGGCCGATCAGATCACGAAGACCCATGATCAGCACTCCGCCAGAAGAATGTCGAGATCTGCAGTCGAGCGTTTTCCCACGTCCGCGCCGTGCAACTTGAGGAAGTCCTCCGCCGCCTTTCGGCCTTCCTCCTTGAGCACGTGCAGGAAACGCGCCTCGGCGTTGAGCTTGGAGGATGCCCCGAACTCGGCAAGCTTGTCCGTGAGAATGTGATGGGTGCGCATTTTGGCCCAACGACGCCCCTCGCCTGTGCCAGGATCGGCAGCCTGGCACAGCAGCGCAATCATGCGCAGCTCCTTCATCAGGGGCGAGTTGAAGGAAATTTCATTGAGCCGGTCCAGGATGTCACCTGCTGAACGCGGCGTTTCGCGGCGTTCGCGCGGATTGATCTGAACCAGGATAACGTCATAGGCCTCGCTCTCACGGACCAAGGGCGAAATGGTTGGATTGCCCGCGTAGCCGCCATCCCAATAGGGCTCGCCGTCGATCTCGATCGCCTGGAATAAGGTCGGCAAGCAGGCGGAAGCGAGCAACACCTCCGGAGTGATCTCCTTGTTGCGGAAAATTTTGCCACGACCGGTATGGACGTTCGTTGCAGTGATAAAAAGCTTGATCGGCGCCTCGTTGAGATGACTGAAATCGATGCAGTCCTCGAGAATCGACCGGATCGGATTGTAGCCAAATGGATTGAGATTGTAGGGTGAAACAAGCCGGCTCACGAGGTCCATCATCACATAGCCGGGAGAGGTGTCGAGCGACCAACGATTCATCAAGCGGTCGAACATCGAGCGTTGGATTGGACTATACCGAGCAGAGGCGGCGACCCGTTCCCAATACGCGTCCAGTGCCTCGCGTGCGCCGCGTACGCCGCCCTTGATATAGCCACTGACCAGAACGGCGGCGTTCATGGCGCCCGCCGAGGTGCCGGAAATCGCTTCGATCCTCAGCCAGGACTCTTCGAGAAGTCGATCCAGTACGCCCCATGTGAAAGCGCCGTGAGAGCCCCCGCCCTGCAAGGCGAGATCAATGAGAACGGTTTTGCGCGAGGCATCCAGTTGTGCGGGCATGATGGTACCGTTTTCTATCGAAGACCCGGCGCCTGTCGGGCGCATTCTTGTTTGTTTGTTGTTCGATAAATGCGGTCGCTGCTCGCGCTCGCGTGGCGGACGAGAGCACCTCCCCCATCGTTATTAGCCTCCCCAGTCACCAGCCAGGTTGCGGCAGATCAAGCAAATGGTCGCGCGCAAAACAGGGTATGGATTTCCAGTTGAAAATCTGCTCGGCAGATTTCAAGCGGCGACGAACGTCCGCTCCTTGAGAGCGACACTCCTACCAGGGCTGCATAGACGTAGGTACAAATTCTCGGTCTAAGTTGCATCGATGGCCGAATGCGCATTGGATAACTGATCGCTCTGAAGCGCTGCTCTTCTGGCAGGACGATATTGATTTACGTCAATTTGGGTCAGGACTACTCGCGGTAAAATTGTCGATTCAGCAACAAGCGAGGAAGTCTGCAGAAACCGCCGCACGAACGCGGCTTGGTTGGTGGCGACGAAAAAACAAAGAACGCCAGGAATCCCTGGACAATCATGGCGCGATATCAGCCATGCGGGCGCTTTATCGTTACGTCAAGCGCGTGTTCAACCTCGATCGGAAAGACCACCATTGGGAAAGCGCAAGCTGGCGCGGGATCGGTGATCGAGTTTAGTCTGCTGCCCACAAACAGCGTATCGTGAGTTCAATCTGTCCGTTGGGTAATGGCCGCCACTGCTCGACAACGGCTATGTAACCGTCCTGTGGAGCCTGTCTGATAATCTCGCGAGCCATAGCGCGAGCCGCTGCGACCGGCAGCCTGAACATAATTCTGTCAGTCGGCTCGCACAGGCTAGAAATGCGCTCTGCGAGTTCGCTCGGTCGTTGGGCCATGGACCAGCCCACCGCCTCAACTACAGGAAGGTCAATTGATTTTTTTGGAAGCGCGGGAGATTTCCCAGATATCCACCGCCAGGAGGCAGCTTTGGTCAGTGCGCCATTCAATTGACATAAACTTCAGTCGCCGCCGTTCCATTTGTTCGCGGATTTAGTCGGCATATTGTTTCAGGCCAAGGCCAGCAAGGCGATCGCGTCTACCGGAACGATTATCCATTTCAAACCATGGGGCACGGCGCAAACTAGCGCGCGATTGATGACGCTAGGCCGCTGCCCCGTCGATGAATTTTTTGTACAACCAATGACGACCATCGTGACGCCGCCAAACCTTTCCGCGCACAAGCCGACCGGTGATTGTGCGTCTCGGTACGATAACCCTGCACAAATGCCAGGTCGTTGCCCGTGACGAGCGCTGGTTCAATCCGAGCATTCGAACTTGATCGCGAAGGGACTTCAGATTCTGTAGTTCTTGAGCCAACCTTTGTGACGTTTGGCAGAGGTCCTCTAACCAACGGTCATGACTGCGGATAATCATTACTGAACTGTTCGATCCAAAAACGGGAGCGGCCCCGTGCCGCCCCTTGAAATTGCGCCAGCCCTTTCGAGGCATCGGCTGAGTAGGCAACTCGATCTAACCGTAGCGTTGGAAGCTCGTCGTTGACGCTTATCACAAAACTCGCAATTTCTGAGCCACCGCCTATCGAGGCACATGTCTAGAGCATTTGAGTTTTGCCTACCTGCAACTGGAACCAAGGTTCCTGCCGCGCCCAACTGAATTCACGAAATCAAATATGACGGCTACCGCCTGCGTGTGGAGCGCAACGGCGAATCGCGTCCTACGTCGGTCCCCAACTCAGTCCCCAAATCGTACAGGATTTGAACGAATTTCCGGGTTGCCGACCAATCGGGAGCCTGGACCGTGAAAGGCCATTCAACGCGGCCTGCGAATGCAGTTGTTTATTGCAAGCCAGTTGATGATGAGCATCTAATACGGTGACTTCGTGCGCCCTGCATTCTGGCGAACTGCTGGACGAGAACTCATGAGTTTTCGGCGTTGGGCAAGGTGAACTGAAATACCGCGCCTTGAGGTTCATTGGCCTCTGCCCATAACCGGCCTCCATGCGCATCAATAATGGACCGGCAGATCGACAGTCCCATGCCCGTTCCGCCGGACTTGGTGGTGTAGAACGCCTTGAAGACGCGCTTGAGATGCGTGGGATCGATGCCTGGCCCGGAATCTCGCACGGCCACGAGCGCACCTGTCCGGTCTTGCTCGGTGCTGATCAACAGCTTTCGTGCCCCCGCCTCGACGGACCCCATTGCTTCGACCGCGTTCAGGACCAGGTTCAGCAATACTTGTTGCAATTGAACGCGATCCCCCGCAACGAGAGACAGTCCGTCAGCAAGCCGCATCTCAACCAAGACGCCGTTCCGGTTGGTGGCGCTTCGCACCAATATGATCACCTCTTCGATTGCCGCATTAAGGTCGAAACGCTCCTTGCGCGGCGGCGCCTTCTTGATCTGCTCGCGGATGCGGGCGATAATTTCTCCGGTTCGATCGGTATCGCTAACGAAGGAAGCGACTGCTTCCCTGACCTCGCCCAGGTCCGGAGGCTCCATCTCCAGAAATTTCTGAGCGGCACGGGCGTTGTTGCGCGCACTGGCGATCGGCTGCATGATCTCGTGAGAGAGCGAGGCAGCCAGCTCCCCCAACATGCTCACGCGGTTCATGTGGGCGAAATCCGCCTCCAACTGGAGGAGCCTCTTATGCTCCTCCTGCGCGCGTTTGCGTTCGGTAACATCGATCTGTGTCGTGACAATCTCGACAAGTTCCCCGCTTGCGGAAAACGCAGGTCGCCCGATTGTTTCGATGTGTTTGATTTCTCCATCGGGGAGTACGATTCTGTATGCAAAGAAGTAGTTTCTTTTCTCGCTGACCGCCCGTTGAACTTCTGCGAGCAACCGGTCGCGGTCGTCGGGGTGGATGCGCTGGTTCACGGCCTCGCGGCTTGGAACACCCTGCGCCGGATCAAACCCCCAGATGCGGAAAGTCTCTTCCGACCCGTAGAGAATATCCGTCTCGTTATAGGCAGCCACACCGCTGTGACTCAGTCTTTGTGCTTCTTCCAGATAGGCTTCGCTGCGGCGTAGCCGGTCTTCGGCCTTCTTGGCTTCATCGACGTCAATAGATAGACCGTACCACTGGATTATTCGCCCCTCTCGGTCGCGCAGCGGCTCACCATGGTCGCGATGCCAACGAAACTCGCCGTCCGAGCGACGCACGCGGTGTACAGCCTCGTAGGACGTTCCGGTCTCAATTGCGTGATGGAAGGCCTTTAGCGTTTCTGGCAAGTCGTCCGGGTGCACGAATTGCTGCCAGCCACGTTTCCTAAAATCCCGATGTGGCACGCCGATATAGTCCAAAAGGCGCTGATTGGCATAGGTGTTTTCGCCATCGGGTCCCGTTGCCCAGACGATACCTGGTACCGTATCGATGATTTGACGAAGCTTGTATTCGCTTTCCCGAACGGCCCCCTCCGCCTTTGGTCGATCATCAATATCGACTTCATCAGCTTGGTCAGCGGAGGAACGGCGTGTGGTTGGCGCAACGTGGCGCTTCCGCGTTTTCGCCTTCTGGCGTCGCGCCCGTTTGCTGCTTGCTCTGGAGCGCGCGCGCAATGCCTCCACCAAAGCTCAGACCTACAAGGCCGTTGGTTTACGATGCCAAGATTAAAGCAGGGATTTACCGTCCGTAAAATAGGGTTCGGGGATCAAGTTGCACAACAGCAATTTTGTACTTCGGATGTCGCCTTCGGGTCATTCGCGACTGAGCCAGCCGGTCCTGCCCGCCAATTGATGTCCGCTTTTCTCCAAAAGCGTCTAACTGTTGCGCCCACGCGAAATGACGCGAAGGGCCACGAGCCGACCTTCCGGGTTCTGGTGAGGATTCCGTCGGGTCTACGCTCAATAGAGCTTGGTGTTTCCAGATAGAACGCCGCTGAGCCTATCGAGTCGACCACGAGCGCGCTCATTGCGCCAAATGGTCGAGCAAGGCCTTCCCCTCCTTCAAATCGAGTGTGTCGAAGCCCTCCGTGAACCAGCCGTAGATCGGGGCGAGAAGGTCGCTGGCGCGTTGCTGTTTGCCCTGATCGCACCACAACCGCGCCATGCTCGTCGCGGTGCGCAGTTCCCAGAGCTTTGCCTGCTGACCTCGCGCAATCTCAAGCGAACGCTCGAAATACGCCTGCGCTTTCGCTACCTCCGGCTTCGGCAATTTAAGCGCAATTTCCCCAGCGGTTCGGTGGATCTCAGCTTCCATCAAGGTTTCCCTGGTTCTTTCCACAGTGTCCCGCGCTTGGGAGATGATGACGCAGGCCTTTTCCAGTTGCCCTGTATTCGCATAGGCGTGGGCAAGGGCATTCAAAGAATTCGGAATGAATACACTTGATCCGGTAGATCGATACGCGTCGAGACCTACGTTGATGAGTTCGATCGCATCCGTCGCCCGGCCGGATGCCGACAGAATTGAACCCTTGGCAAGCGTTCCCAGCGCTCGCCAAAACTCTGCACCCTTTTCTTCCGCAAGCGCAATTAGCTCGGCGGCGTGCGACTCGGCGGCAGCCAGCTTTCTTGTCCATGTTTCGACGGAAACAACATGGTAGAGTGCGTGCATCAATGTGGCAGCGTGGCCGAGGTCTCGCGCGTGCTCGATCAGTTGGTCAGCGAGGGTCAGAGCACTCTGCGGATAGCCGCGCAACCCCAGTGCCCACGCCCGATACGCCAACGCCGTCGCCCCGACATCCTGGCCGAATCGCACGGCCAACGCGCGATGCTCCTGGGGCACGTAGAGTGCAACGGCTTGATCGGCGTGCATTTGTGCGATCTCAAAATGGCCGACCACGATCTGCGTGACAGCCATCAAGCGGTGGCCGATTTGCATCGGTGCAGATGTGTTGGCCTTTGCGGCGAAAGCGAGAAACTGTTCCGCCCGCCAAAAAAGCTGGTCTACGTCTATTGCGATGTAACTGGACACCCAAAGGCCGTAAAGGATCGAGAAGTGCAGCAGAGGATCCTCGGGACCTTCGCCCAGGGATTCCGCCTTCTCGATCATTGATCGAGCTTTCTCGAAAGCACCAATCACATCCGGGGAGGAATACCCCTTGACGAGCATCAGGCTGTTCGCCAACGAAACTTGCAATTGCAGTTTCTCGCGTCGGAGCGCCGTTGTTTCTGGCAAGCTCCAAAGCTGGTCCAACGCCTTTGTCAGTTGCGCAACCGCCTCGGTCAGAGCCGAGCGGGCGAGCGACCGCTGCCCCGCTTTGCCCCACAGGCCCGCGGCCTTCTCGATCAACCCGGCCTCGGTGCAATGATGTGCCAGGACCTCGGGCCGGCTCTCCGCAATCTCTGCAAATTGGCTTTCGAGGGTCTCGGCGATACGGGCGTGAAGCGCGCGTCTCGGCTCGCGCAGCAGCGTGCCATAGGCCGCATCCTGCACCAGCGCATGCTTGAACAGGTAGGTCGCATGCGGCGGCACGCCTTGCCGGAACAGCAAGCCGGCCTGGATGAGGCGGCCGATCGCCGATCCCAACTCCGCTTCGGGCTTGCGCACCACCGAAGCCAGCAGGGCATGGGAGAACTCGCGCCCGATTGCCGCCCCGATCTGCGCTACCTCCTTTGCTGGGCCAATCCGGTCGAGCCGCGCCATCAACGACGCATGCAAACTTGCAGGGACCGCCAGGGCTGCGGACGGAACCGCCGCAACCATGCGCCGGGCCGCGCCCTCGCTTTCCGCTTCCAGCACCGCCTTCGTCATCTCCTCCACGAACAGGGGAATGCCGTCGGTGCGCTCGACAATGTCCCGCCTGATGCTCGCCGGCAGGAGTTTTTTGCCGACAACGCGGTCGATCATGGCACCCACGTCGCGCTGTGTCAGCCGATTGATCGTGAGGGCAGTCACGTGAGGCTGTCCTATCCATGGTGGGTCGAATTCCGGCCGGAACGTCACGATCAGCAGCACGGGAAGCATCGCGATCTCGTCCACAACCCGACCCAGCACTTCCAGGCTCGTGGGGTCGGTCCAATGCGCATCCTCGAAAATCATCAGCACCGGATTTGAGCGTGTCAGGGCCTCCATTTGTGAAATGAGCGCTTCCAGGGTTTTTTGCCTGCGCTGCTGCGGGGTCAACTCGAGCGCGGGGTAGCGTCCATCATTCGGGAGCGACAGCATCTCCGCAAACAGCGCGGCATCCTGGGTCGAGGTCGAGGTCTGCGCGAGCAGGGCATCGAGCTTGTCGGGCCTCGCTTGCAGTTTGTCGTCGTGCGCCAGTCCTGCAGCACGTTCCATCTGGCCAATGATCGGATAAAGCGGGCTATCGGTGTGCTGAGGGGAGCAGAAGTAACGCAAACGCGTGTGCGGTCCGGTGGCGAGGCTCTCCAGAAGCGCTGCCGTGAGCCGCGATTTCCCGATACCGGCCTCGCCTGAGAGAAGCACGACCTGTCCTTCACCCGCCTTTGCCCTGGACCAGCGCCGAAGCAGCAGTTCGGATTCCTCTTCCCTTCCCACCAGGGCGATCAGACCGGTGGTGTGCAGCGCCTCGAAACGGCTCTCCACGGAACTCGCCCGCAGCGCCGCCCAGGCCTGCACCGGCCCCGCGATGCCCTTGAGGTGCGTGGGTCCGAGGTTTTGCAGCTCGAACAAGTTCCCGAGAAGTCTTCGTGTGCTGTCGGCAATGACGATCGTATTCGGTTGGGCGATCCCCTGCAGGCGCGCCGCGAGGTTCGGCGTCTCGCCGACGATGCCGCGTTCCTGCGCGTCCCCCGATCCGATCAGGTCGCCGACGACGACCAGGCCGGTCGCAATGCCGACACGCGTTTGCAGCGCGGTGTTTGTCTTCAGGCCGGTCACCGCGGCGACCAAATCCAGCCCCGCGCGTACAGCCTGCTCAGCGTCGTCCTCATGCGCCTGCGGATAGCCGAAATACACAAGGACGCCGTCTCCCATGTATTTCGCGACGAACCCGCCGAAGCGCCCCACGGTCTCAGCGACGCACTTCTGATAGGCTGAAATGACTTCGCGGAGGTCTTCAGGATCCATGCGCGCGGAAAGGGCCGTCGAGCCGACAAGGTCGGAGAACATCACCGTGACTTGGCGGCGCTCGGCGCGGTCTTCGGGTGCCGCGCCCGGAGGCGAGGACACTGCGTCGCCCGAGGCGTTTTTCGCCGTGGCGTCAGTGCGCAAAGCAGCGATGGAATCCAGCAGTTTGCGGCGGTGTCCTACGATATCGACGCCCAAGTCCTTCAGGTCTTCCGCCGTCAGGCTCGGAAGAACCGTTTCGTCGATCTCGTTCTCGCGGAAGGCAGCCTCATATCTTTCGAGGCCAAGGCTCCGCAGCCAACCTCTGAGGTCCATCATGGCACCCTCAACGGCCTACCGCTCATGATTGTCCAGCCTAGTGGATGAGTCCAGCGTAGTTAGCGGGCCGCGCGAGTCCGAATCGGGTCATTCGCGACCGAACCGGCCGATTTTTGCCTGCCAGTTGATGTCCGCTTCCCTCCGAAGCGACCGAGATCGCGCGGCACAGCAATATGTCGCGATGGGCCGACAGCGCGATCAGGCGCGCCGGTCTGGCAGGATGTTGCGCATCACCCCAGCGGCTATCTCGCTTCCCGCGTCGGTGTCGTCGCGCAGGGATGGCCGAGCTTCTTGTGATCGCGGCGGGCGGCGGATCGATGATGAGCCGGAAATGAAAGCTCTGCCAATGCCGCATGGGGCCACCCACCGGGGGAGGGAAAAATCTCGAGAAAAGCATGCTTATTTTGGAAAAGGCCTCTACAAGCCGTCTCATCCTAAGCCTGACCAAGGCTTGTTCGGCACCGGATCGGCTGCTAGAGCTTTCCAAACCGCGTTCGCTTCGGCTTGCTGCACATGATTGCTATCCCAATCGGGTGCAAAAAAATAACGGTACGGATCACCACCCCTTCCGCCACGTTCAAATTTGTCGGGCCTGCATTCAAGTTTGGTCTGAGACTCGCGCGAAGCCTCGATCCCTGGCGGATTTCCTTTCCGATTAGTTTCTCGGGCTGTCATATGACCACTCCCGAATAAAATATCTTTTACGAGCCATGAGCGGAAGTTTCGCGCATACGTGGTGTTACGCCTTAACCTGGACCTGACGGAGAGAACGCATGTCGAGTTTCAGACTGATTGGGGCTGGCGCTGTCTTTTTTTCCGTGTTGGCAGGACCCGTGATGGCCAGGCACGTCATCTCTAGCCACCCCGGCCAGAGCCTCTTTTGCGCAACCAGGGACGCGGGAAATCCGCACAGCAAATATTGCGACTACATCGCCTGGAGCAAATGGCGACAACGCGGTGCCTGGGACAGCAGCCTCGATAATGCTTGCTTGCGCGACCCTGCCTTTATACCGGGAGAATGCAGCTTCAATCAGCGAGGCCAAGTGCTATTTGGGGCACCTCTGAGGTGATTGCTGCCTGGTCCGCACCTCGTCGCGTTTCATTCGAGGCTTTTGGCGGGTCTGCAATAATTCTGATCAAGACGACCCCGCCATTCGGACGGGCATCGATGTGACGCGAAGGGCCGGAAGAACAGAAAAGGAAAAATGACAGGGTCTCAGCCCTGCGCCGTCAGATAGACGTGCATAAACAACGCGTCAATGCCAGACTTGCGCCGGTTGAACCTGGGGCCCAGAAATGGCGTGGAGATGCCGCGTCCGCAACAGTCGAGCGAATTCACCGCTCATTTCTCAATGTTCAAAACGCGGAAGTTTGGCAACTCGGCAAAGGAATAATTGCCATACCGATCCTTGCGAGCCATTTCTCTCGCCGCGATTTTTTGCAGCCCCGCTCGCAGCGCCGCGTCCGCCTCTTTCATGTAGTTTCGAAGTTCTTGCCGCTCGAAACGGGTGCTTGATGGGTCGGCGAGTAGCCGCCATGCAACCGCGAGCCATTCCTTCAACGCTTGTACATCTTGATCCAGAGTGTCGGCCATAAGCCCCACTTTCCAAGGTACAGCGGTAGTACCTTACGCGATTCGCGGCCTCGTGGTACCGCCGCGCGACACCCAAGCCGGCCCGCTCGTCGGAATTGTCGGGCATGCGAGGTTTGCGGATCATCACGTTTGGCGAAATGCGACTTGATCACCTTTAGACTTCTTCCTTTGCCATCACAATTCCCTGCAAAGGTGACAATATTGCCCGACGAATCTGAGATCGCTTGGGCCCTTCCGCGTAGGGGGGATAACTGGGCGGTCCCGGTGCGACGCAGGCCGGGGCCGCTTTTGATTCCGATGCTTGGGCAGGTACGGCCGTCAGAGGCTGATTCGCGGATGCGCCTCGGTCGCGGGAGCGGATTCAGGAAGTGGCGCCTAAAGAGCCATGAGCGGGTGACTGCGCTCGTTTCCCGAGCTGAGGTCGGCATGACCTTGACTTGGTGAGCCTTCGGGCCACCTGCCCCGCACGCAGCATGAGCGCCACCCGAGGCAGGATGCTACACTAACCCTCACGGCGACGTGGAGTTGGCCTCCTGCGACTTCGCCGGCCGCGGATCGGACTTCGACACCGCCATGGCCCCGCTTCCGAACCGGACGCGGTAGACGTGGAGATTTTCGAGCACGCGCTGGACGTAGTTGCGCGTTTCGGAGAACGGGATGCGTTCCACCCAGTCAATCGCGTCCACCTTGGGATCGCGCGGATCGCCATGCGCTTTCACCCAGTCGCGGACGCGGCCCCGGCCGGCGTTGTAGCCGGCGAATGTCATGATGTGGGAGCCGGCGTATTCCTTCAGCAGCGCGCTGAGCTCAGCCGCGCCCATCTGCGTATTGTAGACGGGATCTGAAACCATCCGGTCCCAGTCATAAGCAACCCCGAACCGCTTGGCGGTGTCGCGTCCGGCTTCCGGCGTGACCTGCATCAGGCCGACCGCATTGGCCGACGACCTGTCTGCCTGATCGAAGGCGCTTTCGGTGCGTGCGACCGAATAGATGATGCTGCGCTCGATTTCGGGACCGATCGGGCTGTGCTGCGGGATTCCGATCGTCGGGAATGCATAGTGGTCGAGCGCAAGCCCTCGGGCGAGCGCCGGCTTGCCGATCTGCAACATGGCGCGCGCGTCGTTGCGGCGGCCCGTCAGCTCGCCCAGCGCAACCAGCACCGGTACGTCGGCGTTCTCTTCGGCGAGGTCGGCAACAAAACGCAGGACAATTTCGCGCTCGCCGAGCGTATAAAGCATATCGGCTGCACGCACGCGCTCGTCCGCGAGCACTGACTCGGTAACCGGACCGGGCGCTCGCAGCTCGACCTGGTCGAGACCGAGTTTCGCGCGCGCGATCTGTCCGTAATAGGCAGTGGGATAACGGGCGGCAGCCTCATAGCCGGCGCGCATCGCCTCTTTCTCCCCGGTCGCTTCAGCGACGCGGGCCCGCCAGTAGTTCGCCCGCGCCAGCACGATCGGGTTGGCGGAGTCATCGTCTATATGCGCGAAATGCGCCCGCGCGGTTGCGGGATCATTGCGGTAGCGCAACGCGATCCATCCGCACATGAAATGGAAATCGGCCCGATAGTGTTCGCTGGCCGGCACCGCGGCAGTGCTTACCACGTGGTAGGCGGTCTCGAATTTTCCCTGATCGAGCAGCTTGCGGGCGAGGCTGCGCCGTTCGCGCCACCATTCATCCGTATCCTGAAGCGCCATGTTTTCCGGTGCGGACGACAGCATCAGGTGGGTTGCCTCATCGATCCGGTCATGATGCGCCATCCAGCGGATTCGGCAGAGCGCATATCCGAGATCGTTGCGGGCCTCGGTCGCGACGTCGTCGAGCCGATCGAGAGCCTTGTCCGAATTGCCGGCCGCGCAGGCCTTCACGATCGACAGTTCGTCACTGCCGAGGTACTGCGCGGCACGCCTGGCGCCCGACAAATCCTTGGCGCCGATGCGTCTGTCCATGCGCGCGCGATAGTCTTCGCGCGTGAGCAGGTCGCGAAATTGCTCGTATGCATCGGCCTCGGAGCGCTCGGACAATTCCTCCGTGCGCCAAGCTTGTCGGACCAGTCTTGCGGCGCCGTCGCGGTCACCTTCGGCGAGAAGGACGCGCGCAAGTGCAAAGCGGCCCTTGGCGCAGATGGGCTGATTGCCGGTGAAGCTGCGAACGGTTGCGGCGTCGCTGCGCTCCTGCCACAGCGCGGCCTCTGCGCGCTTGCGTATGAGTCCCATGCTCGGCCAGCCCGGATTGTTGGCGATGAATGCCGCATATCGGCTGAAGTTCGCGTTACCTTCCGGATGGCGCAGGATGAACCATTCGACGAGCTTGCCCGCCGCCGGGTCGGCGATCGTCTTCTGAACGGCGGTCGCCTCGGATATCTTGCCCTTGCGCGTCAGGTCGATGGCGTCCCTGACCAAAGCAAGATCGCCGGTGAGCGGCGGCGTGTCTATCGGAGGCGATGCGTCCCTGGGCGGCGCCGCCTTGCGCTGCGCCTCCGTCGAATGCTTTGTGTGCTTGCCTTTCTTGAGCGCCGCGCTGCGGTGGTGACGCGCTCCGCTCGCTTCATGCGACTTCTTGGCATGCTGCGGCTTGTGGCTGGATCTTGCGGCAGCGTCTGTCGAACATATGGCGAGCGCAGCAGCCAAGGTCAGAAAACAGGACAGCGAACGCCAGTGTCGTTTCATTTCCCGTTCCCCTCGAAGCTTCAACGACCGCTAGTGTCCGGTTCCGACGTTCGTATGACTTTGCCGCACGCGCTTTTTCCGAACGTCTGAACCAAAGGGACACCAGCAACTCTTTGGATTTGACGTTCCTAGAACGCACTCGCGGCGAGACTGACAGGAACGTCAGATCCGCCGCACTAGTGTAGTGGATTTGACATTCGCTACCCACCTAGCCGCAGACCCGCAATGCGAATGTCAAATCCAAAACTCCACTAGAAACTCGCATTTGCTAGTGGTCCTTTGATTCCAACATTCGCAAAACTGCTTGCCGAGACGGGATGCGAATGGTGGAATCGGACCACTAAGTCAACCACGCCGACCCGTCAGGCCCCCAAGCCGCTCACCGTGACCAGACGCGAGCACGACGACGGTCGTGCCCGGCTTCACCCGGTTGAAAAGATCGATCACGTCCTCATTGGTCATGCGTATGCAACCAGACGAGATAGCCTGGCCGATATATTCCGGCTGATTGGTGCCGTGTATTCGGTACAAAGTGTCCTTGCTGCCCTCATAAAGATACAGCGCCCGCGCGCCGAGCGGATTCTCCGGACCTCCTCGCACGCGTGAGGGATACGGGCCGAGCCGCGCCTGAATTTCAGGCGTCGGGATCCAGTCAGGCCATTCGGCCATGCGGCCGACGGTAGCGACGCCGGAGAAGGCCATTGCCTCCTCCCCTACCGCTACACCGTAGCGGATCGCCTTGCCCTGCGGCAGGACGTAATAGAGATAACGTGAGTCGGAATCGACCAGGATCGAGCCCGGCCGCTCCTTGTACGGATAGTCGACGATGTGCCGACGGTACTGTTCGGGGATGTTCGCCTGCGCGTAAGGCGGATGAGCCAGCAGTTGCCGGTCTCTTTGAGTGAAACTCGCATCCGACATCGGTGAGAGCGTCGTTTGCGAACAACCGACGAGAACCCACCCGAATAGCCCCACGAGCAACCACGCCAGTACGGACCGCTGCACCGTCCCCCTCCAAAGCGTGACTTCGCAATATTTGTCCTTCGAATAGTGCAGAAATCAAGGCAAATCGGACAGACGACGGCCTCTTTAGTAAATTCCGGTTAACCGCTGTCCGAAATATCACAGTATGACGCACGGCGTTCGACTCGATGGGGCGTCTCCACCTTCATCGGGCCGCCGAAATTGCGCGACGACCGCTACCGCAGCTTCAGCCGCTCTGCGTCCGATCGAACCGTCGATGCAATAATACCGTTCGTCCACGGCTCGGATCATCGCACCAGGCTATCGGGCATCGAGCGGTGTTTCGTTCATGGCTGGCGCCGCGGTAGGGTTCGCCTGGAGTGTACGCTGGCCGTGGTCGATCATGTCGTGGCGGCGATCCACTTTTCGGCGACGTTAGGCACTTCGATGTCCACCTCGAGCATCGACACCAAATCGCCCCTGTCCATCCGAACCATGACTTTTTCCGGATCCAGGGCGACATGCCGGGAGACGACCGAGAGGATTTCTGCCCGAAGCAGTTCCAGCAAGTCAGGCTGGCCACGCGAGCCGCGTTCGTGCGCCAGCAGAATCTGCAGGCGTTCCCGGGCAACAGGCGCTGAGGCGGTGCGGCCACCGAAGAGCCACGGCAGATGCATCACGCGGCCCTCCGTCCAAGCAATCGATCCATCAATCCCTTTCTCGGCGCGGGCACCGTCATCGGAACGGTTTCGCCCGTCAGGCGGCGCGCAGCATCGATATATGCGCGCGCCGGCGCGCTCGATGCATCGTTCAGGGTAACGGGTGAGCCGACGTTCGAGGCTCGCAGAACGTCCTGGCTCTCAGGGATGATTCCAAGCAACGGGATGCCGAGGATTTCAAGAACGTCGTCGATGCTGAGCATTTCTCCCCGCGCTGCGCGCGCGGTGTCAAACCGGGTGATCAAGAGATGCTTTTCCACCCGCCCGCCCTGCTCGGCCTTGACGGTCCTCGAATCGAGCATTCCGATAATGCGGTCGGAATCGCGCACCGAGGAGACTTCCGGATTGGTAATGATCACCGCTTCATCCGCGTAGCGCATCGCCAGCATCGCGCCTCGTTCGATGCCGGCGGGGCTGTCGCAAACGATCCAGTCAAATCGAGTCCGAAGCTCCGCGATGACGTTACTGACGCCTTCCTCCGTCAACGCATCCTTGTCCCTCGTCTGGGAGGCCGGCAGCAGCCACAAATTGTCGAGGCGCTTGTCGCGAATGAGAGCTTGCGAGAGATTGGCGATACCCTGCACCACATTGATGAAGTCGAACACCACCCGCCGTTCCGCCCCAAGAATGAGGTCGAGGTTACGCAAGCCAACATCGAAGTCGATCACCACCACTTTCTGCCCCATCTGCGCGAGCGTCGCGCCGAGCGCGGCAGTCGAAGTTGTCTTGCCGACGCCGCCTTTGCCGGACGTCACGACCAGGACCTTGGCCATTCTTGTTTCCCCTTAAGATCAATTCAGCGGTGTAATTTGCACGACTTTGCCAGCGAGCCACACTTGAGACGGCCGATCGCACAGACTGGCGTCGATCTCCTCAGCCGTTCGGTAATAACCGTCGATGGCGAGCAGCTCTGCTTCGATTTTCTGACAGTAGATGCGCGCGCCCGAATTGCCGTTGATGCCGGCCATCGCGCGGCCGCGAAGCGTTCCGTAGATATGGATCGAACCGCCGGCGACGATTTCGGCGCCGGAACTGACCGAGCCTACGATGGTCACGTCGCCATCGGGAAAGACGATTGATTGACCCGAACGTACCTGGTTGTCGAGCAGCAGCGAGTTTGGCTTCGACCTGGCTTCCACCTTCTTCGGCTCATTCCTCGGAAGCACGCAATGGCGTCCGCCGACGAGCAAGGGCGGCATGGCCGCAGAGAGGCGATCGGCCTCCACTCCCTCGATACCGAGGATGCGAATGTCTCGTTGTTGCAGGCTTGCAACGAGTTGTGCGATCGCGGATTGACTGAGTTCGACGGCGGATAGGTCAAGCACCACCGGCTTGCCGACAAAAAAACCAGGCGATTGCTCCAGCGTTGCGTCTATCTCTTCAAGCCACCCAATGATCGGAACCACCGGGCTGAACACAAACGCGACGTAGGACCGCCCTCGCATGCGAACCGGTTGACGTTTGGGCCGCGCAATTGCCTCCATGACGATGGTCTCGGCTTGTCCTTTCGAATGGCAGACGGTTCGTGTCCTACGAAAGCCGAAGCGCGTTCCGGCGCTTTCGACTTCTGCAGAAAGAGTTGATTCGGCAGGCAAAATTGCGACGAAATTGGGATAGAGATTGAGGCACGTCGCGACGATGCCGCGGGAGCGGCTGAAGATTCAGAAAGTGGCCTTCAGGCCCGCGTAAAACACCCGCGGTCGCGCCGGGCTGAGCGAACGCGGATCGGTAAAGGGGGCGCCGCCGTTGGCGAGGTTGGGAATGGCGGTGGTGTCAAAAAAAGTTCCATAGGTCGCGTAACGGTTGTCCAGAACGTTGTCCACGCGTCCGTAAATCTGGAATGTCTTGTTGATCTGATACGACGTGTGCAGGTTGAAAACCGCGTAACCCGGCACCCTCGGCGCCTGATTGGATTCGTCACCGACAAAATATTGGCTGCTGACCAAAAGCGTGTCTCCGCCGACCTTGAGCGCGTCAGTGATGGAATAGTCGATGCTCGCCTTGACGCGATTGCGCGGAATTGCGGGAATGCGATTGCCGGGCAGCACCTGGACGTTGCCGTTGGCGTCGGCAAAGGGACTGTTGGATGCGAGCTCCAGCGCATTGAGGAACCGTGCGTCCACCAGCGCATAGCTTGCAAAGAACTGCAGCGCGTTCGACTTCAGGGTGACCTCGGTTTCGATGCCCTGGCGTCGTGTCGAGCCGACGTTCTGAAAAAAGCCAAATCCCTGCAGCACCGGACTTGGAATGGCCAGGATGTCATCGGTGTTGTCGGTGCGGAAAACGCCGAACTTCCATCCAAGCGTTCCGACACTCAAGTCCCTGCTGCCGCGAAAGCCGGCTTCGAACGTCTGGGAAATGACCTGCTTCAAGGGCGGATCCGATACCAGGAACGCCGCAATGATGCAGGGACGCGCGGGGTCCGCACAACTGAGTTCGAGCGGGGTTGGCGCGCGATTGGCCTGAGAATACCCGGTGTAGGCCGTCAATCCCGGTGTGATCTTGTAGGTGCCGCCGATGAGCGGGTTGAAGTGGTTGAAGTTGTCAACCCCGTTTAGCGAGGTGCCGATCTGATCCTCGAGCACGATGTTGGCGAGGTTGAAGCGGCCGCCGCCTGTGATCGTCAGCGCATTCGTGACGTCAAATGTATCGAGCGCGTAGAGCCCGGTGTATTGATTGGTGGCGCGAAGGTCGACCGGGCCAATCGACACCGGATTGCCGGATTGCCCGAGAAATATGCCGCTTCCGCTGACGACAAAATTTGGACCGATCGTTCCGAGCTCCGCGCTTGCCGTGAACCTCGTCACGCTGGAATCGAAACTGGCGCCGACGACGAACTTGTTGTTGTGCCCGAACAGCTGATCGGAGTTCGTCGCCTGCAGCGTGGCACCCGCCGTGGTGGAGCGGGTGGTATTTCGATCAAGCTCGCCCAAAACAGCATCGGGAGCGAAGGGATTGGCGAGCTGAACGCCGTTCAAGCCGAATGCGGGCGTCGTATCGTCGCCAAAACAAAGCAGAGCCGGGTTGGTACACGGCTGAGTGCCGGTTGGATTGCCATCCACTATGTTCTGTTCAAAACGCCGCACATGCGCGGAGCCCTCGATGGTCCAGGACGGCGTCGCTTCGACCTTCCCTATCAGGTTGAGATAGCCGACGCGGTTTTGTGTGGTTTGCGGCGTGGTGTAGGTCGCGCCCCAAAATTGGTCCAAGAGTTCGACCGGCGCCGTCGCGGTGGCGCCGAATTTGTTTTCGGCGACGCCCATGTTGAGATGAAATTCGTTGCCGTCGTTCTTGTAGCCGACGTCGCCGTAAAAGCGGCGTATCTCGGATGGCGAAAAGTTTCGAAAGCCGTCATCGTGCACGCCTTCGAGCGCGCCATAGACCGCATAATTGTCGATCTGCCTGCCCCACTGTGCCGAACTCTGGATGCGGCCGTAGGAGCCGGCCATAGTGTCGATCTCGGCCCCATGGTAGTTGAAGCCATTCTTCATCGTGATGTTGATGGCTCCGCCCAGCGCGTTGAGGCCGAACGCAGGATTGTTGGCGATCACCGCCACGGACTGGATCGCGGCGGTCGGGATCAGGTCCCAGTTGACGGTGTCGCCAAACGCTTCGTTGATGCGCACGCCGTTCTGGTAGACCGCGAGCCCCTGCGGCGTGCCCGATACAGGGGAAGCGACAAAGCCGCGGAATTGCACATTGGGTTGGAAGGGATTGCCCGCGACTTCGTTGACGACGATGCCCGGGACAAATTTCTCCAGGGCATTCGCGATATTCGACGAGTGCTCCCGCTCGATCTGATTGGCATCGACGGCGTTGACGGCGGCCGGCACCTTGTCGGGGTCGATCCCTGATCCCGGAATCGGAGTGGTTGGATAAAGCGACGGGCTTGGCGAGGGGCTCGCCGGCGGCGCGGCCGCTACCCGCGGAGCGGGCACCGGCCGGGCAGCTCTCGGAGTACGAGGCGCGGTACGGGCAGCGGCGGGCCTCGGCTTGGGTGCCGCTGGCGAAACGACGATCGGAGGCAAAGGTTGCGCTTCGCCGGGCCCGGTCTGGGCACGCGCGCACTCATTCCCGGCAGATACCCCTACCGACACCAGCATAACTGCCAACCAACGAGCGCGCATCGGCCCCTATCCCATCGCGCTTTCCGCCCCGCGCCGGTCAGGCTCCATGATAGTACGGCAACCTCCCCCTTCGTCTAGCCGACGGCTTTGACTGAGAGCGAAATCAAGCCGTTTCTCCGCCACGTCTGCGCGGGCTGACGGAGACAAACAGCCTCTGGTTTGCGATTTAGAATGATTCAGAGCTCCTCTGCGTCGCAGCACAGCCAAGTCACTCCAGCAATAATCTGCAGCAAGATGCGACACGCGCTTTGTGGTAGCGTCAAGGATGGACACGATCCAGCAATTTGACACGATTAGTTGCCCACCCCGCGCCTTCGGAGCTGAAAAACATGTCGCTTGAAACCGTCTCGCTCAACAAGTCACACGGCGGCATGCAGGGTGTTTACAAACACGCAAGCCGTGAGACCGGAACGGCGATGACCTTTTCGGTCTACGTTCCTCCGCATCAGGATGGCTCCAGGCTTCCGGTGGTCTGGTATTTGTCCGGTCTGACCTGCACCCACGCCAATGTCACAGAAAAGGGCGAATACCGAAAGGCCTGCACCGAACTGGGGTTAATTCTTGTAGCACCAGATACCAGCCCTCGCGGCGAAGGTGTGCCCGGAGATCCCTCGGGCGCCTACGATTTCGGGCTCGGCGCCGGCTTTTACGTGGACGCCACGCAAGCTCCCTTTTCGCGGAATTACCGCATGTGGAGCTACGTCACCAAAGAACTTCCCGAGGTGATCGTCGCGAATTTTCCGGTCGATCGTGAGCGGCAGTCCATTTTCGGGCATTCGATGGGCGGGCACGGCGCACTCACGATCGCCCTCTCCCATCCCAACCGCTACCGCGCCGCCACCGCGTTCTCGCCGATCGCATCGCCCTCGCAAGTTCCCTGGGGCACAAAGGCGCTCGGCGGCTACCTCGGAGACGACAGGAATCTATGGCGCAAGCATGATGCGGTTGCGCTGATCGAGGATGGTGCGAGGTTTTCCGAACTCCTCGTCGATATCGGCGATGCCGATCCATTCCTCAGAGAACAGCTTCGGCCGGAATTATTGGAACGCGCCTGCGCCAAGGCGACCATCCCGCTCACGCTGCGGATGCACCAAGGTTACGACCACAGCTACTACTTCATTTCGACCTTCATGGCCGATCACCTGCGCTGGCATGCCGAACGGCTCAAGGCCTAGATTCCGGCAGTCCCTCAATGGGGCGAGCCGTAATTTGGTGCAAGCAGCCGGTTGCGCAGCAAATAGCTCATCGTGCGCGACCAGGACTCGTCGGTGTTGCTGCGAAAATCCGCGCTCATGCCGGCGATCAATTGTCCGGTCTGGGTATCCCGCAAGTAGATGTTCATGTTGAGGATGAGGGCGGAGACCTTTTGAACCACGCCGGTGATCGCGAGATCGGCGCCAAGCTGCCGCGCATAGTCGACGTCGCAGCCGCCACAGGATTGCAGATTGCTGGCGTGCGCCGCAGCATTGACCGGTGAAATATCCACGATCACGAACTTGCCGGCCTCGGCCAGTCCTTTGCGCAACTGGTCGGTCACATCTTTGAGACGTCGCTGCTCGTCGGCTTGCGGTCCCTTTATTTCGCCTTGAAGACTGGTATCGAGCAGTTCGAAATCGAATATGGCCGCCCTGAGCGGTTCGGCTGCGACCGGCGAGGAGATAAATAGCGCGATGGCAAGACCGAGACTTCGCATGACCATGGTTCGTGCATTCACTTCGCAGAGTGTAAGGTAGTTCGGTAATGTTTGAAACCCGAACCACACCCTTCCTCGGTCGAGGGCAAGTTCCCGCGGGATATTTGATCCGGCTATTGGCAGGTCTCCTTTTCGTCCTGAACACGTCTGTCACGGCGCTTGCCGCCGATCCCGTCGAAATCGGCGTCGGCTATCTGCGGCGGGCCACCGTCAAGCCGACGCTTTCGCTGGTCGAGCAGCCGGCGGCGGATTACGGCGTCGCCGGTGCGCGGCTTGCGATCGACGACAACAACACGACGGGCAAATTCCTCAATCAACATTTCACGCTTCATGAGATGCGGCTCAAGGAGACCGATGATCCGGCAAAAGCGGCGACGCAACTGGCCGACCAGAACATAACCTTTATCGTCGCCGATCTGCCCGCGGAGGCCTTGATCAAGGCCGCCGACGCAATCCGCGATCGCGGAGTGGTGTTGTTCAATGTTGGCGCGACAGACGATCGCCTGCGCGAGCAGGATTGCCGGGCCAATGTGATTCATGTCGCGCCGACGCGCTCGATGCTCGCAGACGCGCTCGCCCAGTATCTGGTCTGGAAGCAGTGGAGGCGCTGGTTGATGGTGATCGGATCACATGATGAAGACAGGCTTTTTGCCGATGCGCTGCGCCGATCGGCCGCGCGCTTTGGCGCCAAGATCGTGCAGGAGCGGGTCTTCGAGGACACCGGCGGCGCGCGGCGCACCGACAGCGGCGTGACGCTGATTCAGCGTCAGATGCCGGTATTCACCCAGCAGGCGCCAGCCTATGATGTTCTCGTCGCCGCCGACGAGAGCGAGGTATTCGCCCCCTATCTGCCTTACCGGACCTGGGACCCTCGTCCGGTCGCGGGATCTGCCGGCCTCGTTCCGAAAAGCTGGGACGCAGCGCAGGACCAATGGGGGGCGGTGCAGATGCAAAATCGTTTTCTCAAGCTGAACTCGCGGCACATGACCGCCCTCGACATGCAGGCATGGACGGCGGTACGCATGATCGGGGAGGCGGTATCGCGCGTGAATTCCGCAGATCGCAAGACGGTGTTCGATTTCCTCAGGGGGCCCGACTTTTCCGTAGCCGCCTTCAAGGGCCAGCGGTTGACGCTGCGGCCCTGGAACCTGCAGCTTCGACAGCCAATCCTTTTGGCCGATGGCCGCATGGTGGTTTCGGTGTCACCACAGGAAGGATTTCTGCACCAGGTCTCGGAACTCGATACGCTTGGAGTGGATCAACCCGAAACCAGGTGCAAGCTGCACTGAACGTGCAATGGAGCTCTCATCGATGTGGCGTTCTTGCCTGCTCTTTGGAACCGTCTTGTGGCTTGCCGGCGCTCTGCCCTGCTATGGCTTCGTCGCCTACGTGTCGAACGAGAAAGGCAATACGGTTTCGGTGATCGATACCGATAAATGGGCGGTCATCAAGACCATCAAGGTCGGGCAGCGGCCGCGCGGGATCGAATTCACCAGGGACGGCAAGTTCGTTCTCGTCGCCGTCGGCGACGACGATACCATTCAGATGATCGACACGGCCACCCAGGAAGTCGCGGACACCCTGCCCTCGGGTCCGGACCCCGAACTCTTTGTCCAGGACAAGGCCGGCAAAATTCTCTACGTCGCCAATGAGAACGACAATACGGTCACGCTTATCGATCTCGAGCGGCGCGCACGGATGGGAGACCTTCAGGTCGGTGTCGAACCTGAGGGCATGGCGATCAGTCCGGATGGAAAAATCCTGATCAACACTTCCGAAACCACCAATATGGCCCATTTCATCGACACCGAGATGCGCCAGATTGTCGCCAATGTGCTGGTTGATTCGCGTCCGCGTTTTGCCGAGTTCAAGAGCGACGGCTCGGAATTGTGGGTCTCCTCCGAAATCGGCGGTACCGTCTCGGTGATCGATCCGGTCAAGCACGTGGTCACGACCAAGATCACGTTCGAAATTCCAGGCCTGCGGCAGGAAGCGATCCAGCCCGTTGGCATCAGTATCGCTGCCGACGACAAAACCGCATTCGTCGCGCTCGGCCCTGCCAATCGCGTTGCGGTGGTCGACGTCGCCGGCCACAAGGTGATCAAATATCTCCTGGTCGGACAGCGGGTCTGGCACATGGCGTTCACGCCGGACCAGAAATATCTTCTCGTCACCAATGGCATCTCCAACGACGTCTCCGTCATCGACGTCGCCGCGCTCAAGGTGATCAAGACCATTCAGGTTGGCGAATTGCCATGGGGCATCACGATCGCGAAGCAATGATGATAGGCGGCATTTCCATCGCTGACCAGGCAACCGTTCTTGAGGACGCGCCGGATTCCGTGGCGCTGGTGGTCGAGGGCGTGAGCCACAGCTACGGTTCTCGCAAGGCGCTTGACGATGTTGGCTTCACGGTAACGGCTGGAAAATTTGCGGCGCTGCTCGGCCTCAACGGGGCGGGCAAGAGTACGCTGTTTTCGATCATCACCCGCCTGTTCGCGTTGCAGGCTGGACGCATCAGGATTTTCGGTCACGATGTAGAGCAGGAGTCGGGCGCAGCGCTTCGGTGCATGGGCGTGGTGTTTCAGCCGCGGACGCTCGATCTCGATCTCTCGGTCACGCAAAACCTGCTCTATCATGCAGCGCTTCACGGCATCTCCCGGCGCGAGGCGCGACTGCGCTCGGAGGAATTGCTGTCGCGCATCGGACTCTCCGAGCGTCACAACAGCAAGGTTCGCGACCTCTCGGGCGGGCAAATGCGGCGCCTTGAGATTGCTCGCGCACTTTTGCACCGGCCGCGCCTTTTGCTGCTCGACGAGGCGACTGTCGGGCTCGACGTCAAGGCCCGAGCCGAGATCCTTGCGCATGTCAGGAGCCTTGTCGCCGAGCAAGGTACCGGCGTGCTGTGGGCCACGCATCTTCTCGACGAGATTGAAGCGAACGATAGTCTTGTCGTTCTGCATCAGGGTCGGGTACTGGCAGAGGGCAAGGTCACCTCCGTCGTCGGCAAGACCGGGGCACGGGATCTAAATTCTGCCTTCGCACAATTGACCGAAACCGCTCCGGGCCCCGGGAAGGTAGCGTCATGAGCGCAGTGATCGCCAGCGACAGGCCTGCGGGCTTCTCCTTCGCGGAATATCTGACCTGCATGGGCGGGATTGTCTGGCGGGAGGGCCTGCGCTTCGTTCACCAGCGCGAACGTTTCATTTCCGCGCTGGTACGCCCGCTGGTGTGGCTGTTCATCTTCGCCGCCGGTTTCCGTCAGGTGCTCGGAATTTCCATCATCCCGCCTTACGAAACCTATGTTCTCTACGAGGTCTACATCACGCCCGGGCTGATGGCGATGATTCAACTCTTCAATGGCATGCAATCGTCGCTTTCGATGGTCTACGATCGCGAGATGGGCAACATGCGCACCCTGTTGATCAGCCCGCTGCCGCGCTGGTATCTCCTGTTCTGCAAGCTTCTCGCCGGTGCCGCGGTTTCGATTCTTCAGGTCTATGCCTTCCTGCTGATCGCGTGGATCTGGGATATCGAGCCGCCGCCGATCGGCTATCTGACGGTCTTGCCCGCGCTGGCGCTCTCCGGACTGATGCTCGGCTCGCTCGGCATGCTGATCTCGTCCGGCATCAAGCAACTGGAGAATTTCGCGGGCGTCATGAACTTCGTGATCTTTCCGATGTTCTTCGCATCCTCGGCCCTCTACCCGCTGTGGCGAGTACAGGAGGGAAGCCCGATGCTTTACTACGTCTGTCAATTCAATCCTTTCACCCATGCGGTCGAACTGATCCGGTTCGCCTTGTATGGAAAGCTGAACCTGGTTTCGTTGGCGGTGGTCGGCGGCTGCACAGCCGCCTTCATGATCGGCGCGATGTTCGCCTACGATCCGGCCCGTGGATTCAGCCGTCGCGGACCTGCTGGAGGCGAGTCATGAGATCGTTGAGGGCGTTCTGTGTAATTGTTGCGGTGACAGGCATGGCTGACCGATGCCTCGCGGCCGATCCGCGCTATCCGGACTGGCCGTGCGCCCAGGCGAAGGTACCTGAGATTTCGCTCGCAGCAGTATGGAGCGGTCCTGCTCTCGACGATGCCACGAGCAAGTGGAGAGATAGCCCGAAGATCAGTCAGCTGGTCGCTCGCCTTGCGGTCCGGCGCACTCCGCTTGATCAGGCGGAGAAAGAGATTGCCGAATTTCTCAAGGAGGCGCCTTCCGAAAAGGCCGAGCGGGGAAAGCTTGTGTTTGCGGGCTTGTTTGAAACGCTCAATGCCGAGCGGACCGCAGTGATGAACGGCCTTGAACGCACAACGCGCAAGCAGCGCGAGGCCGCCGAAAAGGTTCGCTCAGATACCGTCGGGCTGCAATCGCTGCAGGACCAGCAAACCAAGGATCAGACCAGGATAGACGAACTCAGCAATCAGCTGATCTGGGAAACCCGGATCTTTGAGGACCGGCGGCGCGTGATCAAATTCGTGTGCGAGGTGCCGACCGCGATCGATCAGCGGCTGTTCGCGTTGGCCCGCATCATCCAGCAGGAAATGGAATAGCCTCCTCAACGCGTCGGCACCCCCTCCTCGACGGGCCTCGGCTCCGGCTCTGAAACGACCAGTGGCAGGTCGGCGTTTTGCCAACCATCGGTGCCCTCTGGGTACCAGGCAACGTTGGAGTAGCCATAGGATCGGGCCCGCTTTGCTGCATTCCACGACATCCAGCAGTCGGCCTGGCAGTAGATGACCAGCAGCCTGGTGGGATCGCCGGCCGAGGCGCGGACAAGACCATTGCGCAAATAGTCCTCCGTCGACGGGGCCAACGCTCCGTAACCGGTGTCCGGAAGCCACACGCTGCCGGGAATGTTCAGCCTCGGCCTGTCGCGCCAAACCGTGCCGGCAGGCAAATTGGCAGGTTTTGGCGGGCGCGGAAGCACGTCGATGAAGACGCCGGATTTGGAACGCCAGATCTCTTCAGCCTGTTCGGTTGTCAGAACGCGCGCACCGGCAAGCGTTGCCGGCACTGGGGAACGATAATTGTCGTCGCGGTACCCTTCCGGTTCGGCTGGCCTGTCCTGTGCGTTTGCAGTCGCCGTCAATACGACGATTGCGGCGATGATGCCCGCGCGCGCCCACCTCATGGCTATCTGGTCGTCAACTCCGCGGTGATCGGCCGATCGTTCTCGTCCAGCAGCGGCACACCGAAATCGAGCAGGAGCTTGTTGATCGCCGGCTGGTTCTCCTGAATCAGACGGTTGAGCAGCCGTTTCCAGTTCTGATCGGCGGAACGAACCCCCATGCCGATGCGGTAAATCAGTTTCGGGCCCGACTTTTCCTGCACCAGTGGCGTGACATGGAGCGGCGGGGCGGCTTGCTTGGCGTAGTAGCCCGCCATCGGCCCCCACAAAATGGCGGCATCGATCGCACCTGCAGCGAGATCCTTCATCATGGCCCCTGCCGACGAATCGAAACGGGTATCGATCATCAGCGGATAAGGTCTGGCGTTGGCCATGAGTCCGTTCACAGCCATGTTGGTAGCCGGCGGTGTTCCTGCGATGATGCCCAGATGTTTACCCTTCAGGCGTTCGTCACCCAGTGAAGCCACGTCTTCCAGCCCGCTGCCCGGCTTGGCAACCAACGCATAGGCCGTGCGATAATAGGGGTTGGTGCCTTGCACGAGCTCATCCCCTTGCGGGAACCCCATGATAACGTCGCAGCGATGGGCCGCGAGTGTCATGCGAACGAAGCCGGTTGCCTGCGGAAAAAACGTATAGTCCAGCTTTTTCTGAAGTTTTTCGGCAAATAGCTCAGCCAGCTTGTTTTCGAAGCCTTCGCCCTTTTCATCCGAGAACGGAAGATTGCGGGGGTCGGCACATACTCTCAACACCTTTGGATCGACCAGTTCGATCGACAGATCGGTATTGTCGGGCAACTGCTGCGCGACCGAGCTTTCCCGACCGGCCATCGCAGCGGCGGCCACGCAAGCGAGCACGATGATGCCCCACCGGCGAGAGGCGGCATTTTCCATCTTCATCTCCTTTCGCCTCGCGGCGGCGTGGAATGATTGACGCCGCAAACACACCTTCGCCGCCGCCAAGGTGGTCGCGGCAGGCAAACCAGGTCTCGCGCGGGCGATTGTCCTTTAAGCATTCGGTGACAGAACGTCCCGGCGCGGGACGAGATCCGCGCCGGGACGGTTGTTGGCTTTTTTACTGCGGCAGTGCGAACACCGTCAGCGTGCCGCCGAGCGCGGTGTAGTTGCTCAGCGCCGCATAACCGCCGACTGCGCCAAGACCCGCGGTCGGATCGGTCAGGCCCGCAGCCAGCCCGATGC
>NZ_DATMLW010000091.1:0-3595 GCF_035570375.1 Bradyrhizobium sp.
GGTCGCCTTGATCGCCGTCGCTCGCAAGCTGCTCACAATCCTCAACGCCATGCTCAGGACCAAAACGCCATGGCAACCCGCTTGACAGCCAACACAGTCGCTCACCCCAACCCTCTCCCAATGGGAGAGGGGCGCACTTTCGCCGCGATGACAGTTCAACCCAACTTCATCACGCTTTAGCTTCTGAGAGCCTGCAGAATTCTGACCGCGGCCGTGAAGTCGACCAGACGTGCGGCACGTCGTGCCGCCAGCTCCTCATCCACCCCCCATTTTTCCGCGTTCCAGTCCTCCTCGACATGAGCGGCGGCCCAGGCCTTTTCCTCCGGTATCACGCCGTGAAAGAGCGCGAACGCCAGCAGGGCCGAGCCCGTCAACGTCGTGATGACATGCAGCGCCGCGATCGCCCAGGGATCGGACGGCAGCGTCGCGCGTGCCGCGGCAATGGCCTTGTCGGACTGGCGCACATGCATGATGCCTTCGCAGAGCATGAAATGGGCGCCAAGCGAATCCGCCGCCCAGAACAGGATAGGGTCCCAATGCTCAGCTTCCCGCGCCACCAGCGCCTCGGGATGGCCGGCGCGGTAAAACAACAGATCCGAGCCGAGATATTTTGCAACATCGTCGGCCACCGCACCGACCTTGCCGACCACGCCCTGAACGACGCTGTTGGCAAAACGGGTCGCCGGCATGCTCACGGGGTCGATGATCTCGCCTTGCGCGTTCCATTCAGTTGCGATCATCTCCGCGATGGCGCGCGCGGGCACGATCAAAAGCCTTCCCGCTGGCGTCTTGATCGGCTTGCCGTCCAGCGTGATGGAAAATCCGCCCTCGCCCTCGGCGATGGCGGCATTGGCGTAAAAGCGTTTGCGCTGCGGCATACGCGCCGAGCGCCGCGCCGCCTCAAGCGGATCGGCCGCAGGTTGTCCTGTCACTTCGTCAAACAGCTCACGCATTTCCCGCACCAGCTCTTGGTCGCATTCTTCTGCGCTGTGTTATCTCATGGTACGCTGCAGATAAAGCGAGTATGCATGCGATGTCCAAAGCATCGGCGATGATCGTGGTTCCGCTGGCAGGCCTTCTGCTTGCCGGCGCGAGCCTGTCCGGCTCCCAAGCCGGATTTCGCTCGCCGGAATCGCTCGTGCGCAACCTCTATGCCTATTATGGCGACCGCTCATCGGAGCTGTCGAGCGGACTGCCGCGCGACGCCGATACCGCACGCCAGTTTTTTGACCAAACCCTGCGCGAAGCCTGGCTTTCGTCGCGAAAGGCACCTTATGATTTTCTGGTGCAGAGCCCGACCTGGAAATTAGGCGCGATTTCGATCTCGATCCTGCGCAAGCAATTCGACAAGACCTACGTCGTCGCCTCGTTCGATAACCAGGGGCGCGCCGTCATCATGAATTTCGTTCTCGTGAGCGGACCCGACGGCTGGGTAATCTACGACGTCGAAAGCCCGCACGATTCCTTGCGCGCGTTCCTGGCGCAGTACAAAAATCAGGGTTTGAACCGATAAGATATCGACGGAGTTTTAGCACCCCAATGCGCGGCACCACGACAAAAGATAAACTCAGGATAACGGTCGGGGCCGCGGTCGCTCTGCTCATCGTGGGCTGGCTCGTCGCGCTCGCTATCGCAACTTTATCGGTTCACTAAGTGAGATGGGGTTTGGTTGAATCGCTTCTGCAGCGGACTCGATTCACCTCTCCCCGCTGGGGAGAGGTCGATTTGCTCCTGGCGATGCCAACGGGTCGCGCTAACGCCAGACGTCGCGGTTACAGCGCAACCGAATTTCGATGGTAGAATCGGCGCGGGATGGGGATGAAACCGCAATCACCTGTCGTTGGCGCAGGCGCGCGAATAGGCTTCGCGTTCGGCCGGACCAAGTCCGCTGGCTGCGGCCTCATCGAGACAGGTCGAGACGCGATCGCTGAAGGAAGGCCGCGGCGACACCTGATAGCTTGGGCGCGCCACCGCATCCAATTGCGGTATTTTCGGCACCTCGATCTTGGGCGGGGGCGGAGGCACTATCGGCGCCGGATTGAATTGCGACCCGCCCGGCGGAATGAACTGCACCTGGGCTGAGGCCGCATCTGTGGCGAACAGCGACACGGCCAACACACCGGCCATCGCGACGGGAGTAATGATGAAAATCCGCTTCATGGAGGCGTATGTCGTGATGTCCCTGAAAGGGCGCAAGTGTGGTGAATTTAACATTCGCTTTACTATCGCCGGCTTGAATCCTTGCGGCGAAAAGTAAATCCGGAACGGCTGTTGTTAATCTTCAGGCGCGTTTTCGATCGGATCGAAGCGGTCGGCTTCCAGCCCCAACAGGTTCCAGGATTGCAGCATGTGTGGCGGCAATGGCGCGGTGACGTCGATCACGCCGCCGCGAGGATGCGGTATTGCGATCCGCCGCGCCAGAAGATGAAGTCGTTTCTGCAAGCCACCGGGCAACTCCCAGTTTTCCTTGTTGAAATATTTGGGATCACCGACGATGGCATGATCGATATGCGCCATATGCGCGCGCAGCTGATGGGTTCGCCCGGTGACCGGTTTCAGCGATACCCAGGCGAGCTTCTGGGCCGAGGTTTCCACCACCGCATAGTAGGTGACGGCGTGACTTGCCCCCTCGTCGCCGTGTTCGGCGATCCGCATGATGGAGTCTTCTTCGCTCTCATCCTTGGCGAGAAAGGTCGAGATGCGGCCCTGCTTCGGCTTCGGCACGCCGGCCACCAGCGCCCAATAGATCTTGCGCGCCGAGCGATGGCGGAACGATCCGGTCAGCGCGGTTGCGGCAAATCGTGTTTTGGCGACCAGAAGGCAGCCAGATGTTTCCTTGTCGAGCCGATGCACCAGACGCGGCTTCTGCCCCTTCGCATCGCGCATCACTTCCAGCATCTGGTCGAGATGGCGCGTGGTGCCGGAACCGCCCTGCACCGCCAGTCCAGCTGGCTTGTTCAGCACCAGCACGTCGGCATCTTCATAAAGGATCATTTCCTTGAGCGCCGCGAGTGTCTTTGCCGCGGCGTCCGAGAGCGATCCGCCGCCCCCCTTGGGCGCATCGAGCTTCAGTGGCGGAATACGAACGCTCTGGCCTTCCTCCAACCGGTCCTTGCTGTCGGCGCGCTTGCCGTTGACGCGCAACTCGCCCTTACGAACGATGCGCTGGATGTGAGAGAACGACAGCCCCGGAAAGCGCGCTTCCAGAAAGCGGTCGACGCGCATGTTGTTCTCGTCCGCCGTCACGACCACGGTCTGGACCTTGATGGGCAACGGCGCCGGTTCGGCTATTTCCTTCGCGGGCTCGGCCTTGAACGGCTTCGCCGCATGGGGCGCAGGTGTCGCAAAGCGTGCCCCGGGCTTGCCGCCGGGACGGTGCCCCTTAGAGCGTTCGGCTTGCGAGCCCCGGTAGGGCCTCGCGCCCTTCGGGCGATCACCTGCGTTGCGCTTGGGAAGAGGTTTTCGGGTGCGGCGGCTCATATCGGTTGCGGTTCCAGGTTAAAGCGTTGGGTAGCGTAAAAGCCACGGATCGTCACGGCGAAATGATCACAAATCCTGGCCGGATCGGTCATGTTCCGCGACCGGTAGATCAGGG
>NZ_DATMLW010000092.1:0-32704 GCF_035570375.1 Bradyrhizobium sp.
CTCGCGGCCGATGTGGCTGGCTACTCGCGTCTTATGGGTGCCGACGAAGAGGGAACGCTCGCACAATTTAAAACCCACCGAAGGGAATTGGTCGACCCGAAGATTAGCGAGTACGCAGGGCGGATCGTAAAGACAACCGGCGACGGAATGCTGGTGGAATTCGCAAGTGTGGTGGATGCCATGCGGTGCGCTATCGAGGTGCAGAAAGGTATGGCCGAGCGCAATGCGTTAGTGCCCGAGTACAAACGAATCGAGTTCCGGATCGGCATTCACCAAGGCGACATCATTAGCGACGCCGGTGACACCTTTGGTGATGCCGTAAACGTCGCAGCCCGTCTTGAAGCGCTCTCAATTCCTGGAGGCATTTGCGTATCTTCGCGAGCCCAGGAAGACGCTCTCGGCAAGCTGGATGTAGCCTTCGAAGATATGGGCGACCGGCAGCTAAAGAACATCTCCAAGGCGGTAAGAGCGTATCGAATAGAACTGACTGGCGTGTCGCCACAATTTGCACGACAACATCTCGCGCTTCCCGACAAGCCGTCCATAGCCGTCCTGCCGTTCGCTAATATGAGCCGCGATGCGGAGCAGGAATACTTCGCCGATGGTGTGTCCGAGGACATCATCACAGCTATTTCCAAACTACATTGGTTTTTCGTCATCGCCCGAAATTCGTCGTTCGTCTACAAGGGAAAGACGGTCGACGTAAAACAGATCGGGAGCGAGCTCGGCGTGCGCTACGTGCTCGAGGGCAGCGTAAGAAAGTCCGGAGAACGGGTGCGCATCACTGCGCAACTCATCGACGCTTCCAACGGCAACCATCTATGGGCGGACCGCTACGACGGCGACTTGAGCGACGTCTTTGCCTTGCAGGACAGGATTACCAACAGTGTTGTCGCCGCCATCGAACCTCATCTGTTGGAAGCCGAGAGCGTCCGCTCGCAGCACCGGACCCCAATTGACGTCCGCGCCTGGGACCTGTTGATGCAGGCGAGCTTCCTGTTCTGGCGGCTAAACAAGACAGACGGTGACGCCGCGATTTCCATTCTTAGGCGCGCCACCCAACTCTACCCTGACTACGCGCCTGCCCACAGCATGCTCGCTTTCGCGATACTGTTGCTTGGGTATCTAGGATACGTCGATGTACAGGCGAATGAGGCCGCCGCACTGGCAGCCCGCGCCGCCGAACTCGATCGCAACGATCCGTGGGCCTATGTCGCGCTTGGATTTGCCGCATTCGCTGAACGACACACCGATGAATCAATAGCCCATTTCCAGCGCGCCCTGAATCTCAATCCGAACTTTGCTGCGGCTCATGGCTATCTCGGTTGGACACTGTCATTCGATGGACAATCCGACAAAGCCATCGTTCACTCACAAACCGCAATTCGCATGAGCCCGCACGATCCACAACAGGTGATTTTCCATGGCGGGCTGGCAGCGGCGCACTATCTCGCTGGTAGCTATGATGAAGCCATCAACAGCGCACTCAGTGTTTTGCGGTTCCGGCCGACCTTCAATGGGGCCCGCCGATTGCTGGTAGCTGCTTTGGCCCAGGCCGGGCGTCTCGACGAGGCACAGAGGGAACTCGAACGGCTGAAAAACTTTCAGCCCGATATTTCGCTCGCCTGGATCGAGAAGAATGTGCCCTACACACCAGGCCCAATGAAGAGCTACTTGGAGGGTTGGCGCAAGGTCGGACTCCAGTGACCAGAGGTCTGCTTTGGGGTCAATAACGGAAGTGGCACCGCTTGATCGGCATGTCCGTTCGACATCGACCCTGTGTTCTTCAACGATAGTGACGCCTAACCGCTTTGAGCGGCTTCGTCACGTCGTTGGCCTCCAATCGACGCTTCAGCTGCTTACCTTACCCGCCTTAAAGCGGCAGCGGTCTTGAAATGACTAAAGCACTGCTATCATTGGCGCACCCGACACGATTCGAACGTGTGGCCTTTGCCTTCGGAGGACGACGTCGAGCCTGTTGGGCTTCGCTACCATCTTAGTGCTCGTGGCGTTCGACGGTTTTATCGCGACAATCACTAACCGTGATCTACTCGCGCATCATCATTTGGACGCCGTTGTTGGCCGCGATTTTGTCGATGATTGCGGTTATGATCTCATCGAGACGTCTACCCTCAGAATAATCAGCAGGAGCGATAAAATCGGCGCGCTTATCGGTTATGAGCTTCTCTGCGCGCGCTTTTTTCTTAGAGCCAGGTTGATAGACCGCGATTGAATGGCCGCCTTGGTCTCTGACGAGCCGCATGCAGGGAATATCTGTCTCTCCGTCACCGATAAAGACGATGTTGGAGAACGGCATAGGACGATTTTCGTGCGGCACAAAGCGGTTGATAAGCCCGTGATCGTGAACGCTAAGCGAACCCTTATTAATTCGGAAAAGATACTGCGTCTTCGTAGTGTAGTTGATCGCTAACGCTGGCCATTTAGCGGCACCGTTTGCATCATAGGCGAACGACGAAGCGAAAACCTTTGTGAACTCCTTGCCGATCTTAGTTGCCTCGATCATCTCCTTAATGCCCGACGAGATGATGTAATGCTGGAGTTTCACATGCCGCTCTCTGGCGCGTGCATTAACGCGCTCAAACCAATCGGGCACGCCCCTGAATAGTTGGACGGTCTTTCCATGTCGCGCAAAGTCCCGTCTGCGTACAGGAACGTCCTTAGCCGCAGCGCGCTCCAGCATAAATGTCATGTAGGAGAGCACTTCGTCGGCTTCGTGCTTCGCGGCTCGCAGTTTGTTCTCGCCCCAGAACGCGGCCTTCTTCATACCGATTTCGGGGATGAAGCTGTTTTCCTGGATATTGCCGGGCGCCAACGTTCCATCGAAGTCATACGCGATGGCCATTGGTATCAATTTTCTAGGCATCGTTAGGCCCGATCCTCGATGGCGGCCCAAAGGTCCGACGGCGAGCGCATCCGCCATCGAAAGGCGAACTCTGTGGTTAACACAACTTCGATGAGCTGCATAATCTCAACCGGTTGCTTGCGAAATCAGGAGCCTGCCTCGTCGTGGACGATCGGTCCGACCCACAGAACGGACTTTAGCGTCTCGTCCGTCAAACCCTAATAATTTCTTAACGGCCCTTTTTGACCCGGGGATATTTCTAAGGCCGGTCTTCGCGCGCACGAGACGGGGGGCCTGTCCAAGGTACCCCGGGGATAGAAATGCGCCCAACAGCCTGACGCTCAACTGAGAGCCTTGCCCTACGCGGCTATGGAACGCGGCCAATCACGGTCGCATCAGCCATACCAGCGAGGCGAGGATGAAGCGTGATCTCTATGCAGAAGTGTCGGCACGCATTATTGCGGAGTTAGAAGCCGGCGCAGCGCCGTGGATCAAACCTTGGTCAGCAACTCCCGGCGCGAACACACCTTGCAATGCCGTGAGCAACCGGCCCTACTCAGGATGCAACGTCATCCTGTTGTGGATGGCACAAGCGGCTGGCTATCGCACGCCGCGCTTTCTCACCTTCAAGCAGGCGTTGGAATTGGGGGGCAACGTCCGCAAGGGCGAGCACGGTACCAAGGTCTATTTCGTGAAACAACTGCAAGTTCGCGACCAAGGCGCGGACGATAGCTCTTCAACTCGCCTGATCCCCATGATGCGCGAGTATACGGTTTTCAATGTCGACCAGTGCGAGAACCTTCCCGATAGCATCAACACCGGGAAGCCAATCCGCGTCCGTAATCCCGACACGCGCGATGAGCTTGCCGACGCATTCCTGCGTTCGACCGGTGCGGACATCCGCGAGGGCCATGGTGAAGCCTATTATGTGCCTAGCCGGGATTTCATCTCGATGCCTGCATTCGCTGGCTTCAAGGGTGCCGATCATTTCTACAACGTGGCGTTCCATGAACTTACGCATTGGTCGGGCCACAAGTCGCGCCTTGATCGGGATTTGAAAAACCGGTTCGGTTCACGCAATTACGCCGCCGAGGAACTCATTGCGGAGTTGGGCGCCGCGTTCCTGTGTGCCGAATTTGGTTTTGATGGGGACGTTCGGAACGCTGGCTATATCGCGTCATGGACGGAGCTTCTGAAGGCCGACAAACGGGCATTCTTTACTGCCTGTAGCCATGCCTCCAAGGCTGCGGACTACCTGCGCGGCTTGGCCCTAGCTGAACCGGCGGAGGTGTCGGCATGACAATGTCCAGCAATCGACATGAGCCCATTTTCGACATTCACCCGGTGACGGACGTTGGTATAGAGGTCTTTTATGCTGACACTTCGCTCATAAGCTTCGGCAGGAGCGGCGCTGGTTGGTTTTGGTGGCCTCGTCGGCGCGGGTCCTCACCGGATGGTCCAGCGACGGGTCCCTTCGCCACGAGCTACGCAGCGTATCGACACGCGATGAAGGATGAAATCCAGTTCGTAGACAGTGCCGGATGGGCGCCTACTCGTGTCGGTAGTGTGGGCGGAGGTGGGGACCGGTCTTCTATTGAAACTCTATGCGTTTGATTATTTGGGAGAATTCGCGCCGTTTGGATGACTCCCTCTCCGCCACGTTACATTGAAATCATTTTGTTTTTTCCACGAGCACAGCGAGCGCGATCAACAGCGCTGCGATAATCGCCAGCGTCAGTTGGCGACGACAAGATTTTTTCACTTATCCACAAACACGCCAAACCGTCTCTATGGATGATACCGGATAAGCAGAAGGCCCGGCATTCGCTTACCGGGGCCTTTTTTGCCCGAAGGGCTTTACAGACTTGTGCTCTCGCCTATCTCAGAGTCCGCCCGTCGGAGCTTTGGTAACCCCACCAAATAAAGCCCCCCTCTGTCGGGTTTGGCGGCCTCGGCGTTCCCCCGCGCCGGGGCCGTTCTCATGCAGGATCAGTATTTTTCTGAGGCAGCGCCTAATCGCAGGCAAACGGTCTTTGTGATGCGTATCAATGCAGCCATCCGACTTTTTACTTATCGTTGTCGAACCCAACTGCAGCGCTGTCGATTGGGGCAGGGCATTTGAAGGGCAGTTGGCAGGGGCCGCTCTGATTTCCTTCGCACGGGGCGGCCCCACCGGCGTTCAGCCCTGATCTCGTTTTTTCCCTGAAACCACCGCGGCTGGCGCGCGATGTGAGACCATTGAAATTGCCGACGAACGGCGCCGAAGCTTCGTTGAGTACGACGAAGTGCCAGCCTCAGTTCTCAGGTTCCTGGAGACGGTCAACCGGCATTGACTGCGCACCTTATTCCACTCGTTCGAAGGTCAGCGTCGAGACGATTGCTTACCGGTTAAACTTGACACGAGGGGAGCCGTCTTGGCTGCGGCTGCAACGCGACAGAGCGACTTAATTGATGCGGCGCCGTGAAATGGCGTGGTTTGCTGGCGCAATTTCTTCAGCAAACGTAGCGGCGTTCAAACCGCCTCCCTCGTCTTCGCTGTGTTTAGTTGCCGAGATTTCACCAGCGCACGGGCGTGCGTTGCGCGCCCGTGATCAATAGCCGTACTGATAACCCCAAACAGTGTATGGGCGACCCCAAGACCAACCAGAACCTGCGTACGGACCACCACTATAGTAACCTGAATAGGGGTAGGCATCATAGTAACCACCATAATAGCTGCCCACGTAAGGGTAACCACCATAGTAACCCCAGCGATTGGCGGTGACCGCAGCCGCGCCAACGGCTCCGACGCCGACGACACCGGCACCGTAACCGTATGCAGCGCGCCGGTAGTGTCGACGGGCAACGCCGGCAACGCTCACAGGAGTCCACGGACGGCCGATCCGCGCCTGAGCACTCTCTATCGACAACGAGATGCCGCGTTGCTCAGACCAGCCGAACGAAAGCAGTGCCGCGCATGCGAAGGTCGAGGTTGCTATTGCAACGTTTCTCAGATTCATCTGCATCATGGATGATCCAGCTCCACTATTTCCCGATTGAAGGATATGCCTTCGAGAAGGCTTGCGCCAGACGCCGCCGGCGGTGATTGACCAGGCATCGTCGGCGAGCCACCGAACCTCGCAATGCGCCTGCAGGGATTGGCTGATTGGCTGAGCCAAATATGGGGGTCACGGCAGAGAGCACGCGATGGCTTCCCGGAAATCTGTTCGAGCTTCAGGACCTCGGGATCCAAACTCTGAAAGGCATCGCCGGGCCGGTTCGAGCCTGTTCGGCGGAGCGCTGGCGCTTTCACAAGGCCAGATCACTAGCGGACGTACCAGCAAGGTCTGCACCTGAGCCTGAGCTGGCTGCAAAGGATTGCGAATTCCTTAATCCCTCAATCACGCCGGCGTGTACTACTCGACGAATACGACAAAAAAGAATTAAGACGTCCGCCATAAAGTGCCGGCCATGACTGATCACGTCATTGCGAGCGAACACAAGTCACTACCAATACAGGGCGCAATGCCCTGGCTGGTTGGCGCGGGCGTCTACGTCTTGCTGCTGTCGCTTGGACCGCAGTTGCTCAACGATCCAGATACCTATTCGCACGTCGCGGTCGGACGCTGGATGATATCTCAAGGCGTGGTACCAGACAGCGATCCGTTTTCCTTTTCGATGCATGGAAAGCCCTGGATCACTTTCGAATGGCTGTCGCAAATCCTCTACGCCGCAATCTATGCACTTGCCGGCTGGGCCGGCGTGGTGGCGTTGGCTTCGGCAGCGGTCGCACTCGCGCTCGGTTTGATGACGCAGTTCCTGTCGCGTGAACTGCCCCCGATTCCAAACTTTCTCATGGTCGCCGCAGCGATCGTACTGCTGTCACCGCATTTGTTGGCGCGGCCGCACGTCCTGACATTGCCCATAGTGGTAACGTGGGCTGCAGCACTCGTGCGCAGTATGGACCAGCGTGGGCCGCCACCTTACTGGGCGCTCCCGTTGCTTGTGTTGTGGGCCAATTTACATGGCAGCGTCGTGCTGGCGCTCGGGCTGATCGGACCCGCCATTCTCGAGGCATTGCTGACGGAGCGACGCGATGAATGGCCGCGCGTGCTGCTTCGGTGGATGCCGTTTGCGGCTTTGGCGCTCGCCGCGTGCTGCCTGACGCCTTACGGGGCGCAACCCTTGCTGATCCCGCTCACGACACTGGGCCTTGGCGAGGCCCTGGCCTGGATTAACGAATGGCGTCCGCAGGACTTTGGCCATCTCGGCGCCTTCGAGATCCTGTTGCTCGGCGCCATGTTTGCCTTGTCACGCGGTGTGACTCTTCCGGTGACGCGGATTCTTGTAGTTCTTGGGCTCGTTCATTTCGCGCTGAATCAGGTACGCAACGCCGATTTGTTGGCCGTACTCGCGCCTTTATATCTTGCAGGGCCAGTCGCTCGACAGCTTGGTTTGAAGGCGCACAACGCGCCGGCCAGCCCTGCGCGCTCGCTGAACTTGGCGGCCGTAAGCGTGATAGTTGCGGCCATCGCGCTACAGATGACGCGCGACGTGCGTCCGGCGATGATCAATACACCTGCCGCCGCCGTAGCCGATGCAGGCCTTGCTGAAGCAGGACCGGTGCTTAACGATTATTCGTTTGGCGGTTATTTAATCTTTGCCGGCATTCCTACCTTCATAGACGGTCGCGGTGAATTGTTCGGCGGCCATTTTATCGACCGTTACAACCGCGATATCTCTCTTGCCGATCTGAACGATCTTCTCAGGCTGCTCGACGACTACAAAATTCGGTCGACGCTACTGACGCCGGGCACGCCGGCGGTAGCGTTGCTGGATCGCCTGCCGGGGTGGCAGCGCGTCTATGGTGATGGTATCGCGGTGGTCCACAAGAGGCGAGCAGTTTCCGATCACTAGCCGCTGCGAGTACCGAAGGCGGCATACTGCGCGCCAAGCGGCAAGCCACTCAGCGCCCGCTCGACGCGACGCGCGAGATTCGCTTCCCATGGCAACAGCAAGAAATGGCGCGTGCCGATCTCACTCAGCCTTGCTTTGGACATCAACTCCAGCGTCCTGCCGGCGCCGAGCAGGACCGCGTCCTGGTCGAATTCGCAGCGCGAAACAGCAAGACGTGTCAGTGGATTCAAGGGATTGTGCTCTATTACACAGACGAGGCCACCGGGTCGCACGACGCGACGCGTCTCTCCTACAAAATGCACCCATTGAGCGGGGGAAACGTGGTGGATGACACAGATAGCGGTCACCATATCGAACGAGGCATCCTCGAACGGAAATGTTTCTCCGTCAAAATCGCGGTAGGCGACATCTTTGTTAGCAGCACGTGCCTGCGCGATGCTGGCGGAAGAAACGTCTATGCCTGTGAGGTGGCCAACCAGGCCGCGCAGCAGCGGATGAAAGCTGCCAACACCACAACCGACATCGAGCATCGCCGGCTTTTCTGACCCTAACCGCTTGGTGATCAGTTCACGCAACACATCGACCTTGGCTCGCATGAAAAAGCTGTGCGGTAGACCCGAAAAGTCGATCGAAGATTGGACTACATCGCGATAGTTGCTGTGGTATTCGTCGAATAATTCGGTCATGGCGCTTATTCGTGCACAGCGCGGACGGGCGCACGCGCCGGCGCGGATTGGTCGTGATCAAATCCAAGACGCTTTTGCACCACATAGAGCGGTCGGCCTTTAACTTCCGCGTGGATACGACCGACGTAGAGACCGACGATTCCGGTCAAAAGCATATTCATGCCGCACAACAGCGAGACAATGATGATGGTTGATGACCACCCGGCAACTAGACGACTGTCATTACTCATCCACAGTGCCATAACCCAGGCGCCATATAGCAATGCAAGCCCTGACACCGAGAGTCCGCACCAGATGGCGAGCCGCAGCGGTGCATCGGAAAAGCCCAGCGCCGCGTCCGCCGCGAGCCGCAGCATTTTGAACAGCGGATATTTCGTTTCGCCGGCGGCGCGCTCTTGCCGGTGAAAGGTGACTTCGGCCTGCCGAAACCCGAGCCAGGCAACCATGCCTCGCACAAACCGGTTTTGCTCCGGCATCTGGCGCAACGCATCGAGCACCTTTCGGTCGATCAGTCGGAAGTCGCCGACGTCGGCCGGGATATTGATCGACGACATGCTGTCGATCAGCCGATAAAACAAATGGGCCGTGCTGCGCTTGAACCGGCTTTCTCCCGCTCGCGAAAGTCGACGTGCATAAACAACATCGTTGCCTTCCCGCCATTTGGCGATCAATTGGTCGACAACCTCCGGCGGGTCCTGTAGATCGGCGTCCATGACGATAATCGCCTGACCTTGCGCGGCGTCCATGCCGGCGGTAATGGCGATCTGGTGACCGAAGTTGCGCGAGAGGCAAATATAACGGAAGCGCGGATCGCGCTTGGCAAGCTCTTGCAGCATAATCGGGCTGGAATCGTTGCTGCCGTCATCGACGAAGATCGCTTCCGCCGGCTCCGAGAGCCGGTCGAGGAGTTGATCGAGCCGACGCAGCAGCACCGGCAGCACCGCTTCCTCGTTGAATACAGGGACGATGATACTATAGCTGATTGGCCTGGAACCGGTCGCCATGGGTGGCTCCCACCGTAGTGAACCCGTGAAATTCTACGGGGTTGGTGGTTAAGGTAGCCTTGCCATAAGCGCTGTAATTTGCCCCGTTCCGGCTGGGAACGTGGACCGCCGCCATGATGTCGGGAGATCAGCAGTGAGCCGTTGGACCTGTTCTGCGTTCCAGGCTTTCGAAGTCGCCACGCCAGTTTGATTGACCATCTGCGAACGCGCCCCCCGCGAAGAGCCGAAAATCCCTCCCCAATATGCGCTTGGTCTCTCTCGTGGTCCTGGCCGTGGTGAAAAGGCGCCTTCGCGCCTCTCGACGATGCGGGCGAAATGCGTCAGTCTGTTCGAGAAAGATTTAGGGGGAACAATGGTTTTCAAACGTCTGCTTCGCTCCGCCGCGGCTGTGCTTTTCCTCTTCGCTGCGGGGCCGGCGTTCCCGCAGGGCGCGCTCAAGGTGGGTTCGACGCCGACCGGCGTGCCCTTTACCTTTCTCGATACCAAGACCAACAGCGTTCAAGGGATCATGGTCGATCTCATCACCGAGATCGGCAAGGATGCCGGATTTCAGGTGCAGATCGAGCCGATGCAGTTCTCGACGCTGATTGCCTCGCTGACGTCGAACAAGATCGACATCATCTCGGCGGCGATGTTCGCGACGCCGGCACGCAAGGAAGTGATCGATTTCTCGGACGCCGTCTACAGTTACGGTGAGGGCCTCATCGTGCCCAAAACCGACACCAGGAGCTATGTCGCGGCCGAAGATTTGAAGGGCGAAGTGGTGGGGGCACAGGTAGGCACTGCCTTTGTCGATGCGCTGAAAAAGACCGGGCTGTTCAGCGAAGTCAAGGTCTACGACACCATCCCGGACATCCTGCGGGACGTGAACACGGGTCGCCTCAAGGCTGGCTACGCCGACTATCCGATCCTCGCCTATAATCTCAAGCAGGGCAGCTTTCCGGAAGTTCGCCTGGTCGAATCCTACAAGCCGACCATCGTCGGCACCGTCGCCATCGGAATCCGCAAGGGCGACCAGGAGCTGCTGGCGAAGATCAATGCTTCGCTCGCGAGACTCAAGGCCAACGGCGCGCTGGACAAAATTCTGGGCAAATGGGGCCTCAGCGCGAAGGGTGCGTGAGCGCGACTTGAATCGATGGAAAAATTCCTTCGTGACGCCGCCGAATTCCTGCCGATCCTTTTGCAGGGCGTAGGGCTGACCATCGTCGTCACCATTGGTTCGCTGATCCTGTCCACCATTCTCGGGCTGGTTTGGGCGCTGTTGCGCGTCTCCGGTGTGCGCGCTCTCGCCGGACTGAGTGCCGGCCTGATAAATTTGATCCGCGGCATCCCGATTATCGTCCTGTTGTTCTATCTCTACTTTGTGATGCCCGACTTCGGCATCGCGCTGACCGCGTTGCAGGCGGCCATTCTCGGCCTCGGCCTCGCTTATTCGGCGTATCAGGCGGAGAACTTTCGCGCCGGCATCGAGGCCATCGACAAGGGCCAGATCGAGGCCGCGCAGGCGATCGGCATGGGTTGGTGGCTCACCATGCGTCGCGTGATCCTGCCACAGGCGGTACGCATCGTGCTGCCTCCTTACGGAAACATCATGATCATGTTGCTGAAGGATTCCTCGCAGGCCTCGACCATCACGGTGGCCGAACTCGCGCTCCAGGGCAAGCTGATCGCCTCCTCGACCTTCAAGAACACCAGTGTCTTTACGCTGGTGGCTTTGATGTATCTCACCATGAGCATCCCTCTCATCCTGCTGGTTCGGCATTTCGAGAAGAAGGCGGGCCATCGATGATCGAACTTCGCGATGTCCACAAGAGCTTCGGCCCGCTCGAAGTACTCAAGGGCATCGCCGCTTCCGTCAAAAAGAGCGAGGTGGTCTGCATCATCGGCCCGTCGGGTTCGGGCAAGTCGACTATCCTGCGCTGCATCAATGGCCTGGAGAGTTACGATGCCGGCGACATTCTGGTGGAGGGTGCGCGGGTCGACAGCCGTGCGCCGTCGATCGTCGCCATAAGGACACAGGTGTCGATGGTGTTTCAGCGCTTCAACCTGTTTCCACACCGCACGGCACTCGAGAACGTCATCGAAGGTCCGGTCTATGTGAAGAACGAACCACGCGCCGAGGCGATCGGTCGCGGCCGTGCGCTGCTGGCAAAAGTAGGGCTAGCCGAAAAGGCCGACACATACCCGGCGCAGCTGTCCGGAGGCCAGCAGCAGCGTGTCGCCATCGCGCGTGCGCTCGCGATGCAGCCCAAGGCGATCCTTTTCGATGAGCCGACCTCGGCACTCGATCCCGAACTCGTTGGCGACGTGCTTTCCGTCATGCGCAGGCTTGCCGACGACGGCATGACCATGATCGTGGTCACCCACGAAATGGGATTCGCCAGGGAAGTCGCCGACCGCGTGCTTTTCATTGATGGCGGCGTCATCGTCGAGCAGGGCGCGGCCAGGTCCGTTCTCAACCAGCCGCAGCATCCGCGAACCCAGGATTTCCTGCGTCGTATCCTGCATCCTTTATGACGGAAGACTCGAGTGAATCAGAAGTCCTTCGCGCTGCCGCCAAGCCTCTATGCCGACACTGCGCCGCCGCCCGTCGCCACGCCTGCGCTCGATGCCGACAGGAACGTTTCGGTGGCGATCATTGGTGGTGGCTTTGCCGGACTTTCGACCGCGCTGCATCTTGCCGAGCAGGGGACCGACGCAATCGTGCTCGAAGCCCGGGAGCCGGGCTGGGGCGCATCAGGGAATAATGGCGGCCAGCTCAATCCGGGCCTTAAACTTGATCCCGATGCGGTCGAGGCAACCTTCGGCGCCGACCTCGGTCGACGCATGATCGCGTTTGCCTACAACACTCCTGTTTTCACGTTCGAGCTGATCCGCCGGCTCGGAATCGCATGCGAAGCCCGTCAAAACGGAACACTGCGCGCGGCCTGTCACGAATCGCACGCTGCCGCCGTTGAGACTACCGCGCAACAGTGCATTCGACGTGGAATGCCGGTCACCGTTCTCGACCGCAACGCGCTTCGTGAGGTGACGGGCACGGATCGATATGCCCGCGCCATGTTCGACCCCCGCGGTGGCGACGTGCAACCGCTCAGCTATGCCCGCGGCCTTGTGCGCGCAGCTCTTGCAAGAGGTGCTGCGATCCATGGACAAACGCCTGCGATGTCGCTGCGGCGCGAAGGTGGACGATGGCGCATCGAGACCCCGCGTGCGGCGGTCCGGGCCGAAAAGGTGCTGATCGCTACCAACGGTTTCAGCGGAGATCTCTGGCCGGGCCTCTCCCGCACCATCGTGCCGCTGTTCAGCTCCATTGCTGCGACCGAGCCGCTTCCAGAAGAAATCGCGCGACAGGTCATGCCGACGCGATCGGTGCTGTATGAAAGCGGCCATATCACCGTCTACTACCGGCTCGATGCCTCCAACCGCCTGCTGATGGGGGGTCGCGGCCCGATGCACTGGATCAGGGATCCCTCGGCGGTGGCCTATCTCATGCGCTACGCGCCAAAACTTTGGCCCGCGCTTGAAGGCATCAAATGGACTCATGGCTGGAACAGCCGCCTCGCAATGACCGCCGACCACTACCCTCATGTGCACGAGCCCGCGGCCGGTGTGCTGATTTATCTCGGCTGCAATGGCCGCGGCGTCGCACTGGCCAGTGCAATGGGGCAGCAATTGGCGAGGCGGTTGACCGGCGGGGAGACGGCCGCGATCGATTTACCGATCACAGGCATCAAGCCAATTCGGTTCCACGCCTTGTGGCCGCTCGCCGTGAAGAGTGTCGTGCTCTACGGCAGAATTCGCGACCGGCTCGGGCTATAAAGCCCGATGGTGTTGAGGGTTCGCCATCGCCAGCGACCGTAATGCGCACAATGTTTGCGCAACCGGATGGCAAGTTGAGCAGGTTTTCGCTGCATCCGACGCAGATGGCGCGCGTCCGCTTTTGACTCGCGCGCCTTTGCGAATGATAATCGGCTCTGTTGCGTGCGGAAAGTCGAAACGCAAATGCGGGGTCGTCGGGCGCGAATGAAACCTGCTCCATTCAGATACGTCGCGGCCTCTTCGCTCGCGGAAGCGCTTGTCCTGAAGGCCCGATATGGCGAAGAGGCACGTTTCCTCGCCGGTGGCCAGAGCCTCATCCCGGCGATGAACTTTCGCCTCGCACGGCCCGCTGTCCTGATCGACATCAACGGCCTGACTGAACTCGCTTCGATCGACCGCTCGATGGCCCAAGCGATCCGCCTTGGCGCGCTCACCCGCTATTGCGCGATGGAAAAGGACGCCGGTTTTCTCGAAGCCTGCCCGCTGTTCGCCGATGCCCTTCCTCATATTGCTCATCCGCAAATCCGCAATCGCGGCACCATCGGCGGCAATTTCTGCCATGCCGATCCCGCCTCCGAATTGCCTGCCGTGGCGGTCGCGATGCAGGCCCGGATGTGCATCAAATCCTCGCGCGGCGAGCGCGAACTTGCCGCGGTCGATTTCTTCGTCGCACCGCTGACCACTGCTCTCAAGGACGAGGAAATGCTGCTCGAGATCGCCTTTCCAGTTCCCCGGCCGCGTTCCGGAGCCGCGTTCATGGAAGTGGCGCGGCGGCGCGGCGACTTTGCGCTCGCGGGCGTGGCGGCCATCGTGTCGCTGGATGAGGACGACCGCTGCTCGGGGATCAGGCTCGTATTTTGCGGGGTCGGCGAGACGCCGGTTGACGCCAGCACCTCCGTTTCCTCGCTTATCGGTCAGCGCTGCACGGACAAGGCGATCGCAGGCGCAGCCGCGGATGTGCGAAGGATGGTCGCGCCCGCCGGCAACATTCACGCGAGCGCCGAGTACCAGCGCCATATTGCCGAAATCCTCACCCGCCGTGCCATCGCCATGGCTTGCGATCGGATCGCCCATGCAGCCTGAGGGGCACGACATCGAACTCTCCGTCAACGGCGTGCAGTATCGCCGCGCCGTCGAAGCGCGAATGCTGCTTTCCGATTTTCTGCGCCACGAATTGATGCTGGCGGGCACCCATGTCGGTTGCGAACAAGGCGTTTGCGGCGCCTGCACGATCCTGCTTGACGGCGCGCCGGTTCGTTCCTGCCTGATGTTTGCGGTGCAGGCGGGCGGCCACGATCTCTTCACCGTCGAAGGCCTCATCGGGGCTTCCGGCGAACTCAATCCGCTTCAGCAGGCGATGCACGAACATCACGGCCTGCAATGCGGCTATTGCACGCCGGGGATTCTGATGACGATGACGGCGTTCCTGAAGCAGAATCCCGATCCATCCGAGCTCGAGCTGCGTGAAGCGCTGTCGGGCAATCTGTGCCGCTGCACCGGTTATCAAAATATCGTCGACGCCATGCTCAAGGCGGCCGAGATGATGCGGGCGGCCGCGCCATGACCACCCGTTTTTTCGGTGCCCCGGTCAAACGCAATGAAGACAGGAAGCTTTTGACCGGGCAGGCGTTGTTTATCGACGACGTCGAACTGCCGAACATGCTGCACGCGGCATTTCTGCGCAGCCAGGTCGCGCACGCAAGAATCCGGCGCATCGACGTGTCTGCCGCTCTCAAACGGCCCGGTGTCGTCGCCGTCTATACCGCAGATGATCTCGGCGCCTATTGGCAGGCGGGCCCGCTGCTGGTGCCGCCGCCGCCAATTCCCGGCATCATCTTCCATCTCAGAACCCAGGTGCCGCTCGCCAGGGACAAGATCCGCTATGCCGGCGAGCCGCTCGCCGTTATCGTTGCGGAAAGCCGCTACATTGCCGAGGACGCGCTCGACGACATTGTGGTCGATCTGGAAACGCTGCCTGCCGTCGTCGACCTCGAAGCCGCAATGGCAGCCGGAGCGGCGGTCGTTCACGACGATCTTGGCTCCAATGTCGCCTCTCACGTCCGCCAGGCCAAGGGCGACTATCGCCGCGCTGCCGCCAACGCCGATCTCGTCCTCAAACGCCGCTTTCGCTACGAGCACGGCATTTCCTCGCCGATCGAGACGCGCGGGATCGTGGCGCAGTGGAATGCGCGCGGCCAGCAGATGACGATCTGGGACACGACGCAGGCGCCCGTATTCGTGCGCAACGGACTGGCGGCGATTCTCGGCGTCTCCGAGCGCCAGGTGCGGGTGATCGCGCCGTTTATCGGCGGCGGTTTCGGACCGAAGATCATGATCTTCTATCCGGAAGAGGTGACACTGCCCTGGATTTCGATGCGGCTCAACCGCCCGGTGAAGTGGATCGAGGACCGGCTGGAGCATTTTGTCGCGACCACGCATGAGCGCGGCCAAATCCACGATGCGGAAATCGCGATTGCCCGCGACGGCCGCATTCTCGGCGTCAGGGACGTCTTTCTGCACGACAACGGCGCGTATAATCCTTACGGCCTGACGGTGCCGATCAACAGCCAGTGCACCATGCTCGGCCCGTATGTGATCCCGGCCTATGACAGCACGTTCACCTCTGTCTTCACTACTCTGCCGATCGTCACGCCCTATCGCGGCGCCGGCCGTCAACACGGCGTGTTTGTTATCGAACGGCTGCTCGATCTTGCCGCGCATGAACTTGCGATCGATCCGGTCGAGATCAGGCGGCGCAACCTGATTCCGCCGGACGCCTTCCCGTTCAACAACGAGATCATCTACCAGGACTTTGCGCCGCTGCAATATGACAGCGGCAATTATGAGCCCGTGCTCGACAAGGCGCTGGCGGCCATCGGATACGAAAAATTCGTCCACGAGGAGCAGCCAAAATTACGGGCCGAAGGTCGCTGTGTCGGCATCGCAGTGGCCTGTTATGTCGAGGGCACGGGGGTTGGGCCATACGAGGGCGCCAAGGTCCAGGTGCAGTCGAACGGCAGGGTGAGCCTCGTCACCGGCATCGGTACGCAGGGACAAGGACATTTCACGAGCTTTGCACAAATCGTGGCCGACCAGCTCGGCGTCGATGTGACCGAGGTCGATGTGGTCACCGGTGATACCGACCAGTTCTATTGGGGTGCCGGCACTTTTGCCAGCCGCGGCGCGGTGGTGGCCGGCAACGCCATCAGCGAGGCTTCGCAGGTGGTGCGCAGGAAGGCCTTGAAGCTTGCCGGCGAAGTCTTCGAGTGTTCGGAGGACGATCTGGTGATCGCCGACGGCAAGGTTTCGATCACGGGCATTCCCGAAAAATTCGTATCGCTCAGCGAGCTGGCCCAGCGCGCCAATCCCATGCGTGGCGCGGTGAAACCGGGCACCGAGCCCGGACTGGAGTCGACGCAGTATTTCGGACCGCCGAGTGGAACCACGGCCAACGGCGTCCATGCGATGGTGGTCGAAGTCGATCCCGAAACATTCGAGTTGCGGATTCTCAAATACGTCGTGGTGCATGATTGCGGCACGGTGATCAATCCGATGATCCTGGCCGGCCAGATCCATGGCGGCGTCGCGCAGGGGATCGGCAACGCCTTTTACGAGAAGCTTGCCTTCGACGACCAGGGCCAGTTGCTCAATGCCTCTCTCGCCGACTATCTGCTGCCGACCGCGCTGGAGATTCCGCGCATGGAGCTCGGCCACACGGCCACCGCCTCGCCGCTCAATCCGCTGGGAATCAAGGGCGCGGGCGAAGCCGGCGCCATCCCGGTCGGTGCGCTGTTCGCGCAAGGAATCGAGAATGCGCTCGAGCTGGCGCGCAAAGGGATCGAGCTTCTGGAAATTCCGCTCAGCCCGAGCAGGCTTTACGAGCTCACGAGGAAGGACGGCACATGAGAACCGCCCGCGTCTTCCGGCTTTCGATGGCCCATCCCGGAGATCTTTCTGCGCTCGAAGAGCTGATCGACCGGGGAACGATTCGCGCAGCCGAGGTGGTTGCCGTCATCGGCAAGACCGAGGGCAATGGCGGCGTCAACGATTTCACCCGCGGCTATTTCACGCAGACGCTGATGGCGCTGTTATCGAGATATCTGAACAGGCCGGTGACGCAGCTGATCCGTGAAATTCCCTGCGTGCTGTCGGGCGGCACTGAAGGCGTGATGTCTCCTCACTACAGCGTGTTCTGCATCGCGGACAACGCAACGGCTGAACGTCGATTTCCCTCGGCGCTTGCGATCGGCACCGCGTTTTCCGAACCCGTCCCGACCGAAGACGTCGGCCGGCGCGCGCATGTCGAGAGCGTCGCTTCCGCCGTGCGCGAGGCGATCGAAAACGCACGCATCGAACGGTTGGACGACGTGCATTTCGTGCAGGTCAAATGTCCTTGCGTGACGGCAGGCCGCGCTGCTGCCGCGATCACAGCGGGAAAGACCCCGCGGACCAGCGATCCCAACCGCTCGATGGCATTTGCCCGTGCCGCCGGCGCATTTGGCGTCGCCCTTGCGCTGAACGAAATCGCGCCCGGCGACTTTGACGATGAATCGCTGTTGAGCGATTTTTCCATCCAGTCGCCGCGCGCCAGCATTTCTTCCGGTGTCGAGGTCGAATGCAACGAGGTGGTCGTGCTCGGCAACAGTTCCGCCTGGGACGGATCGCTTCGTATCGCCCATCGTTCGATGAGCGACGCGCTGGATATCGGCGCGATCGTGGACGTGCTGGCCGATCTCGGCATCGAAGCGCGCCCGCAGGTCGCACCCGCCGCCGCCGGCCGGATTGCCTGCGTGCTGGTGAAATGCGAGCCCGATCGCCGCGGCAAGGTACGTGGGCATCGCCACACCATGCTTGACGATATCGACATCAACGCACAGCGGCACATTCGGGGCGCAGTCGCGGGCCTCGTCGCCGGCGTTATCGGTGAAGGACGCATTTTTGTCTCCGGCGGTGCCGAACATCAGGGGCCGGACGGCGGCGGATTGATCGCGGTCATCGCCTCGCAACAAAAGGCCGGCGCCTGATGCGTATTGCGATCATCGGAGCCGGTGTTGCCGGCTGCGTGATGGCCCGGAGTCTTTCGAGGCTCGCTGGCCTGGAGGTGATATGCCTCGAGCGTGTCGCGCAAGGCGATCATTCCGAAGCCGGCACGGGCCTCAACGTGGGTCCCAACGCGGTGAAGGCGTTGAAGCTGGTCGACCCCACCCTTGCCGCGGCGATCACGCAGGCGAGCTTTACCTGGGCGAGCTGGCGGATTTCGCTCACCGACGGTACCGAGCTTTTCAACCTACCGCTCGCCGACGTTGCCGACAGCGGTGGTTGGCGCATTCGCTGGTCGGAACTCTACCGCGTGCTGCGCGAAGCCGCCGGGCCTTCTGTGCGCTATGGCTGCGACGTCACCGACATCGGCCGCGATGGCTCCGATCGCAGCAAGTTGACAGTCGCCTGGACGCAGGAGGGAAAGGCAAATCGGATCGATGGCATCGATCTCCTGATTGCCGCCGATGGCCGCTACTCCCGTGTCAGGCGCGTCATCTCCGGCGAGCCGAAGGTCAGCTATACCGGTGTCGCGGTCTCCCGCCTGCTGGTCAGCGACACGTCGAACGGCCTGATCGACGATTATGAGCAATGGTTCAACGGCCCCAACCGCCTTTTGGCCTTCCGCGTGCCGCCCCATCATATCTACATCGCCTGCGCCTTTCCGATTCCCCCCGAGGCGGAAATCCCTTCCCGTCTGAAAATCCCCGACGCACTGCGTGCGGCCTATACGCCACACACTTCGCCGCCCTCTTCGCAGGCGCGCTGGCTGATCGACAATGTCTGTGCGCATGTGGCGGATACCCACTGGGCCCGCATGCAGGAGCACGACGTGCTCTATCGCGCCGCCGACTGCAACGTGCTTTATCTGGGCGATGCCGCACATGGAATGGTTCCGGCGCTCGGGCAGGGTGCGACCCAAGCCATCGAGGATGCGGCCGCGGCTGCCGCGCTGATCAAGCGCCGCCATCAAGAAGGAAAGTGCCACGTCGAGGACTGGCTGGCGGAGATCGAAGGGTTGCGAAAAGACCGGATGAGGTTTGTGATGCAGTTCTCGCTTGAGGCAACCGATACGATGCTGGAAGGCGCCGATCCCGTAACGGGAAGCCGGCGCAAGAACGAAGCGCCGTTCCGACAGCGGCTGAAGTCGCTTTACAACGATGTCGGACTGCCGCTGCAGCCATGACCACCCGTCAAACCATCATTCGCGACGGCCTTGTCCTTGACGGCCAGGGCCGCGCGCTGCCGCAGGACGTCCTGATCGAGGACGGGCTGATCGTCGCCATGGAAGCCAGAGGCTTCTCGGTTTCGGAGGATGCCGAGCCGGTTTCGGCAACCGATAGGCTGTTGATTCCTGGACTCGTGAATTCACACACCCATTCTCATGGCGCGCTCAATCGCGGCGGTGTCGAGGACAAGGTTTCGCTGGAAATGTTCCTGACCGGAGGAGGTGCAAGCACGCGCTCGCGCGGGATCGATGACAAATATCTCAGCGCGGCGCTTTCGGCCGCCGAAATGATCAGAAGGGGCTGTACCGCCTGTTTTGACCTTTCGCTCGAGTTTCCGGCGCCGTCGGTCGACGGCATTTCGGCGGTCGGCCGAGCCTATTCCGACGCGGGAATGCGCGCGGTGATCGCGCCGATGATCGCGGATCGAACCATCTATCAGGCGCTCCCAGGATTGCTCGAGGCGCTGCCCGAGGATTTGCGCCTTCGGTTCGGCAGCGTCGGCGCGACGCCGACAGAAACGACGTTCGAGGCTTGCGGACAAATTCTCGCAAATTGGCCATTAGACCGCCGATACATCCGTCCAGCCCTCGGGCCGACGATTCCGCTGCACTGCTCCGACGGTTTTCTGGCTGAATGTTCGCGTCTCGCCGTCGAGCATGGCATTGCCATACAGACGCATCTGGCTGAATCGCGCGCACAGGCCGCAACCGGACAATCCCGTTATGGCATCAGCCTGGTCGCGTATCTGGAAAAGCTAGGCTTCCTGTCGGATCACTTGAGCGTTGCTCACGCCATCTGGCTCGGTCACGACGACATCAGGCGGTTGAGCGCGCATGGCGTGAAGGTCGCGCATAATCCCTCGAGCAATCTGCGGCTCGGTTCGGGCGTGGCGCCGGTTCGCGAGATGCTGCGCGAGGGCGTTGCGGTAGGCATCGGCACCGACGCCAGCAATACGTCCGATGGCCAGAACATGTTCGAGGCCGTGCGGCTTGCGTCCTATTTGTCGCGCATCGACGGATTTGCCTCGCAGGAGTGGATTTCGGCAGGCGAGGCGCTTGCGATGGCGACCGAAGGCTCGGCCAACGTTCTCGGTTTCGAAAAAATCGGCCGGCTCGCGGCCGGATACGAGGCGGACATCGTGTTCCTGCGGCTCGAAAGCCCGCATTTCGTGCCGCTTCGTACGCCCCTGATCCAGATGGTGTTTGGCGAGAATGGCGGCTCGGTGGATACCGTCATGGTCGGCGGACGTGTCGTTTTCCGTAACGGCAGGCTGTTGACGCTCGATGAGGCCGCATTGCGGCGCCGCGCCGAGGAAGCCGCGCACAGGCTCGACGAAGCCAATGCGGAGATTTTCGTTTCCGGTGCAAGAGTCTCCCGCCTGGTCGGAGCGTTCTGCGCGGCACAGGGATGCGACATGCACTCGCCGCGCAGGAAACTTCGCATCAGCTAGGATAAGCCGACTTGAGCGCCAGGTTTCCGGATCGCGGACGAAGCAACTGCCTCCGCGTCGATCCACACCTGATCCTCTGCGATGCGAACCGGGAACAGCCGCAATGGCGGGCTGGTCCAGCCGTCAGAAATGCGCCCGTCGGCGAGATCAAACGATGCCGCGTGGCGAGGACAGAACAATCGCCCCATCGAAAGATGACCCAGACAAAGATCGGCTTGTTCGTGGGGGCAGGTCCGCTCGCAGGCTTTAGCCCGCTCGCCATCCCAGATCAGGATCAGATCGACGCCGGCCACCCGCGCGCAGAGAATCGTCCGCTCGGTCAGGCGGTCCAACGGGCATACCGATATCCACTGTTCAGCCAACAGTACCGTCCCTCGCGCTGTTCATCCGCCGAGATAGGCTTTGCGCACGTGCTCGTTCTCGATCAGTTGCTTGCCGGGTCCGGAGAGCACGATTTTGCCGCTCTCGAGCAGGTACGCGTTGTCGCACATTTCGAGCGCGGCAAACGCATTCTGTTCGACCAAGAGAACCGTCGTGCCGGCGTCGCGGATTCGCCGGATGATGGCGAATGTCCGCTCCACAATATTCGGCGCGAGCCCGAGCGAAGGCTCATCGAACATGATCAGGCGTGGCCGCGACATCAAGGCCCGGCCGATCGCCAGCATTTGCTGCTCGCCGCCCGACAAGGTGCCTGCGGCCTGACGGCGCCGCTCGGCCAGGCGCGGGAAATCCGCATAGATCCGGTCGCGGTCGGCAACGATCTCAGCCTTGCTGGTGCGCAGATAGGCGCCCATCATCAAGTTTTCCTCGACCGACATGTGCGGGAAGACCTTGCGGCCCTCGGGGCAGTGGGCGATCCCGCAGGCCAGCACGCGCGGCGGCCGCGCGCCGGTAATATTCCTGCCGTCGAACACCATGGATCCGGAACGCGGCGGCACCAGCCCGGAGATCGCGCGAAGGGCCGTGCTCTTGCCGGCGCCGTTCGCCCCGATCAGCGCGACCAGTTGCCCGAGCTTCACGTCCAGCGAGATGCCGCGCAGCGCCGTGACACCGCCATATCCGCACACCAGATCGCAGATCTCAAGCATGCATCGCTCCTTGCCCGAGATAGGCCTCGATCACCGCCGGATCATTGCGAATGACCTCCGGCGGGCCTTCGGCAATGATCCGGCCGTAGTTCAGGACCACGATGCGATCCGAAACGCTCATCACCATAGGCATGTCGTGCTCGACAAGTAGAATCGTGACGCCATGGCTGCGGATCTTTCGCACGAGCTCGACAAAATCCTGGGTTTCCGAAGCGTTCATGCCCGAGACGGGTTCGTCGAGCAGCAGCATCGACGGCTCCGCCGCGAGCGCCAACGCCACCCCGACCAGGCGTTGTTCTCCATAGGAAAGCGAGCCCGCCGGATCAAAGGCGCGACGGTTAAGCCCGATCCATTCGAGAAGTTCGCCGGCGCGTTGATGAGCCTTTCGTTCCGAGCTGCGCGCCCGCGGCAGGCCGAGAATGGCCTCGATCAGGCCTGTTCTTCCCTGCCGATGCAGTCCGATCATGAGATTGTCGTAGACGGTGTCATTCGGGAAAACACTGGTGCGCTGAAAGGTGCGGATCAAACCGAGGTCGGCGATCTCATGCGGTTTCAATCCGTTCAGCGTCGTTCCACGGTAACTGACCGTACCATGGGTTGGGCCAAGAAAGCCGGTGATGACGTTGAATGCGGTAGTTTTCCCGGCGCCGTTCGGTCCGATCAAGCTGACGATCTCTCCTTCCCTGACGGTGAAGTTGAGATTCGAAAGCGCAACCAGGCCACCGAAGCGAATAGCGACCTGTTCGACCTTCAGGGCGATGGTCGGCGCCGTCATCATGCGTGCTCCTCGGCGCTCGATTTCGAGAAGGCGACCGGGCCGACCGCTCTGACTTCCTTGCGCCCCTTCGCGAATCGCTGCATTAGCGAGGGCACGATGCCGCGCGGCAGAACAAAGAGAATGACGATCAGGACCCCGCCATAGGCGATCCACTGCGCCTCGGGTGTCATGATGGGACGCAGAAACACCGGCATCAGACCGAAGATCAGGCCACCGACGACGGGGCCGGCGAGAGACCCTTTGCCTCCGCTGATGACCATGATGACCATGGTCACCGTATTGATGAACGCGAACACTTCCGGATCGATAATCCGGATGTAATGGGCATAGAGGCTGCCGGCCGCGCCCGCGATGGCTGCCGAGATCACCGCAGCGAGCGTGAGCGTTCTTGTCACATCGATCCCGACCGAAATTGCCAGCGCCTCGTTTTCCATCAGCCCGCGCATGGCCCGGCCGAAATGCGAGTTAACGAGGCGCGAGATCAACGCATAGGCCGTTACCGCAACGGCCAGCACGAGATAGTAGTTCTGCAATTTGGTGCGCAGCACCAGCTCTCCGAATCCGGGCAGCGGCAACGCGATCGACGGAATGTTGTTGAGTGCCAGAGGTCCCTGTGTCAGTTCGACCCAGTTCAGCGCAACCAGCCGGACGACTTCGGCAAAGGAGATGGTGACGATCACGAAATAGGCGCCGCGAACGCGAAACGAGAGGCGTCCCACGAAGTAGCCGCATAATCCCGCGATGACGACCGCCAGCGCAAAGCCCGCGATCGGCGGCCAGGGATCGTGAACGACATGCAACCCGCCCGGCAGCGGAACGTCGAAGCCGAGCGAGGTGAGCGCGCTTGTGTAGGCGCCAATGCCGAAGAAGGCGACGTGACCGAGGCTCAGCTGACCGGTGAAGCCGAGCAACAGGTTGAGGCTCATCGCCGCGATGATAAAAATGCCCGTGGTAATCAGCGCGTTCAACAGATAGGGATCGCGCAGCCACAGCGGAACCGAGGCAAACGCGGCGACGGTGAGAATGGCGACGCCCGACCTCATCCCACGCGCTCCGAGCGCGCGAAAAGTCCGGTCGGCTTGAAGATCAGAACCGCGATGATGATCAAAAAGCCCATCGCATCCCGGTATCCCGATGAGACGTAGCCGGCTCCCAATTCCTCGGCCAGCGCCAGCATAAAGCCGCCGATGACCGCGCCCGTGATGTTGCCAAGCCCGCCCAGTATCACGATCGCGAAGGCCTTGACGGCCGCAAGGTCCCCCATTTGCGGAAAGATCACATAGACCGGGCCGAGCAGGGCGCCGGCCGCCGCCGCCAGACTCGATCCGATCGCAAAGGTCGACGTATAAATGAGGTCGACGTTGACGCCCATCAGCGAGGCGGTGTCCTGGTCCTGGAACGTCGCACGCATCGCACTACCGAGTTTTGTGCGGTTGACAAGGAGATAGGTGGCGACAATCAGCAGCGCCGCCGCCGCGAGCACGAACAGACGCAACCACGCGACAGAGACCGGACCGAGGACCAGAGGTTCGTCCGGGAAGGGTGTTGCCACCGATTTCGCCACCCCGCCCCAGATCCACAGCGTGCCGGACTGCATCGCGATCCAGGCGCCGATCATCACCAGCATTGTGGTGTCGATATCGGAGCCCCGCAGTGGCCGCAGCAGGATCAGCTCGACGGCAGCACCCAGCAGCCAGCCGGCAATCACGGCAACGGGCAGGGCGAGGAAGAAATTCAGCCCAAACTGATTCACCACAATGAACATGATGTAGGCGCCGAACGTGTAGAGAACCCCGTGCGTGAAGTTCACGACGTTCATGATCCCAAAGATCAACGTCAGCCCGATGCCCAACAGCGCGTAAGTGCCGCCCAGCACCAGCATGTTGACGAGATGTTGCAGAAACTCGCTCAAGGCGGCTCCCTAGCTTCGAGGCAGGCCGAGGCCGCAGATAGGCCGCGGCCCCGTCCTTCGCGATGCGGCTTCAGAGCGACTTCATGCCGATTTTGCCATCGTTGATCTCGATGAGGTAGACGTTCGGCTGGCTCTGGCCGCTTTCCTTGCCTTCAGGCCCGGACTTGCGGAAGACGATGTCGCCGTTGAGCCCCTTCACCTTGATGTCCCACATCGCCGCCTTGATTGCCGCAGGCTCCGCCTTGCCGGCTTTCTCGATGGCGGCCGCCGCCGTGCGGATGCCGTCATAGCCGCGGAAGCTCTCTGTGCATCCGGCGAAATCGAAGCCACGCTTCTTCCATTCTGAGATGAAATAGTTGGTCGCTTCCGGATTCGGCGTCTTCTCGGGAAACCACGGCAGGAAGGTTGTCAGATGCATGGTGCCGTTGGCGGCCGCACCGGCCTGCGCGACGATCTGGTCCGGATTCTGCGAGCCGCCTGTCGTGATGATGCGCTTCTTCATGCCGAGCGCCGCCGCCTGCTTGAAGATCAGCGTGAGCTGATCGACCGCGGTGGTGACGATGACGGTCTCGGCGTCAGTCCCCTTGATCTTGGCGAGCTGCGCGCTCATGTCCTGCGCGCCCTGATCCATGGTCTCGACCAGGCCGACGGCTATCCCCTTTTCCTTGAACATCTTGCTGAAATCTTCAGCCGTCCCGCGTCCCCAGTCGTTGTTGATGACCAGAAAGTCGACCTTCTTGAGATCGAGCTTGTCGACGATGTTCTTGAAGGCAACGGCCTCCACCGCCGATGGCGGCGAGATCCGGAATATGTAGGGATTGCCGCTGGTGGTGATCTTGCCCGATGAAGAGGTTTCGACCACCATCGGCGTTTCGTATTCCATCAGCTTGGGCATCACGGCAAGCGTCAGGCTCGAGCCCCACGCGCCCATCATGACCGGCGTCTTGTCGCTGTTGATAAGTTTTTCCGCCACCGCCGCGGCTTCGGTCGGATTGCTCTTGTTGTCCTCGATCACAAGCTCGATCTTCTTGCCGAGCACGCCACCCTTCGCATTGATCTCGTCGGCCGCAATCCTGGCGCCGTTGACGACGTAGGTGCCGGACGCCGCAAATGCACCGGTGAGCGGCTCATTGACGCCGATCTTGATTGTTTGAGCGCCGGCCGGACCGCTCAGGAGAGCGACTGCCAGGGCAACCGCTGCAACGTATTTCATTGTCCGCATCATCTTGCTTCTCCACTCTCACGCTAAAGGTTTCAACGCAGTTCAAACTCGCACGCCGCCTGTAACAACATCGCCTTTGTCACCTCGCTCCGCCGTCCTCCTTTGGAGGGTGCGCGAACCATCGCGCGAGCGCCGTGCGTACGACACCCCAAAGCAGCGACAGTCCATTCAAGTCGGCCGGCGCCGCACTCTCGCGAGATAGCGGCACACCAGACAACAGTCGATCGAGATTGGACGCGAAATCCGCCGTCAGGCGGCTGGCGAGGTCGCGCACCAGCGCCGGCCGGCCGATCTGCGCCAGAATCCCCGTCAAGGAATAGCCGAGCGAAAGATCGACACGGGTCTTTCCACCCTCCAGGGGCACCAGGTGGTAGCGAACTTCGCCTTTTGTGGAAGACCGGCTGCGCTCGTCGGTGCCTATGCCGACGATGCGGCCGGACATTTCGGCAGAATTTCGTTCGACACGCGCGGCGCCATGAAACGTCGCGGCCACCGGGCCGATCTTGACACGGATGGCGCCTTCGACACGCTCGGGAGTTGGCGGCGCGAGAAGCGTCACGCCGGGCAAGCAATCGGCTACCGCGGCGATGTCGCCGAGCGCGGCAAAAACCCGTTCCGGCGGGTGCGCGACCTCAAAATGCTGTTCGAGATGGTTGCCGGGCGTGAAGTCCGGGATCAGCAGCTGTGCAGTCTCTCGCGGGACCTGCATCGGCTGCGCGCGTCGGCTCCGCTCGACGGGAGCTCGTTGGCTGCGTCCCGAACCCGCAGGCCCCAGCGTCTTGCGTCCGCCGTCGTGTTGAGGCGCTACGCCTCGCCGACGCCGCTGGTCGATGACCGAAGAGACGGCGCGCACGATGCCGACATAGCCGGTACACCGGCACAGATTGCCGCTCAGCCCGATGCGGATCAGCTTCTCGTCGGCATGCGCAAGGCGCAACACCAGGTCGCGGGACGAGACGAGCATTCCCGGCGTGCAGTAGCCACATTGCAGCGCGTGCTCCCGCGCGAAGGCCGCACGCAGTTCGGAAGTGATTTCGTCCTCGTCGAGGCCTTCGATGGTGGTCACCTCAGCTCCGTCGCAGCTTACGGCATAGGTGATGCACGACCGCGCCGGGACGCCATCGAGCAGCACCGTGCAGGCGCCGCACACCCCGTGTTCGCAGCCGAGATGGGTGCCGGTCAGATCGAGTTTGTCACGAACAAAATCGGCAAGACTGGTCCGCGGCTCTGCAGGTGCCTCGACCGGCCGCTCGTTTACCGTGAGTGCAACATTGATCATGCCGCGGCCCCGCGAATCGCACGCTTCAGTACATTGACATGAATATGACGCTGAGCCGCATCGGCGATGCCGGCCTTCGCCAGCATCGTATCGGCGACCTGCGGATCGAAACGCTCCTTGTAGTCGCCCGTGATCCGTCCCCCGAACAGCTCGAGCGGATTCTTGATAACGATCGGCGCCGCTTCGATCGCGCCGATGACGAGGCGCGCCGTGGCGGCAGGCGGATCGATCACCACGGCTGCGATCGCGTGGGCATACTCTCCGGTCTTGCGGCAGCTCTTGAAATAGCCCCACTGCGCCGACGCTGGCCTTGCCGGGACATGGATCGTTTCGATGATTTCACCCGGACGCAGCGCGGACTCCAGGGCCGAGACGACGAAGCTTTCGACATCGAGCAAGCGCGTGCCGGTGCTGCTTGTCAGCCTCACTCTTGCACCCAACGCCGCAAGCGCGGAAATCCAGTCTGCCGCGGGATCGGCATGGCCGAGCGATCCGCCCAGCGTGCCGCGATTGCGAACGGCACGGTAGGCGATATTGGCGGCGATCTGCTGCATGGCGCCGCGCGTGGCGTCGGGAACGCGTCCATCCTCGATGTCGGCGTGCGTGATGCATGCGCCGAGCACGAGCTCGTCGCCGCGGCGTTCCGCGACCTTGAGCTCGGCGAGCGCGCTGATGTCGACGATCAGCTCAGGTTCGACCAGGCGCAAATTGAGCATGGGACCGAGCGACTGGCCTCCTGCGATGATCTTGCTCGAATGGCCGGCCTTCCCAAGAAGCGACAAGGCTTCTTTCAGATCGTGTGGGCGTTGATAGTCGAAGGGCGCCGGTTTCATGCCGACTTCCCTTGCTTGTCGCCCCTCGCGAGGATGACTTCGACAATCCGTTGCGGCGTGATCGGAGACTGCATCACTTCCGCGCCCAGCCGGCGCAGCGCGTCGTTCACGGCATTGGCGATGGCTGCCGGTGGCGCGATCGCGCCGCCTTCGCCGATGCCCTTGACGCCGAACTGCGTATACGGAGACGGAGTCTCCATGTGATCGAGACGCGCGGCCGGCACCTCGGTCGGGCCCGGCAGCAGATAATCGGCAAGGGTCGTCGCCAGCGGCTGACCCGCGGTATCGAACGGCATTTCCTCATAGAGCGCGGTGCCGATGCCCTGCGCCAGGCCGCCATAGATCTGGCCGTCCACCACCATCGGATTGACCAGCACGCCGCCGTCTTCGACGATGACGTAGTCGAGGATCTCGACCTCGCCGAGTTCGGTATCGACGGCGACAAGCGCCGCGTGGGCGGCGTAGCTGAATGTGCCGCTGTCGCGCTGCGGCTTGTAGCCCGCCGTCACCTCCAGCCCACCGGGATCGACATCGGAGGGAAGGTCCTGCGGGCGGCGGTACCAGGTGAAAGCGATTTCCTCCAGGGTAACGGCGCCGTTTACGCCGCGAATTTCGCCGTCCTTCAGCACCACGGCGGCCGGATCGTGCTGCAGGAGTTTTGCGCCGATGCGCCTTGATCGTTCGCCAAGCTCGCGGCAGGCGGCGGCGACCGCGCCGCCGGCCATCACCATGGAGCGTGAGCCCCAGGTGCCGGTCGAATAGGGTGTCAATGCTGTATCGCCGTGGATGAGATGCACCTTGGCGACGTCGACGCCCAGAATTTCATGCGCGACCTGGGCGAGGGTGGTTTCCATGCCTTGGCCGTGCGAATGCACGCCAACACGCAATTCGAGCCCGCCGTCCGGGGTCAGGCGCGCCGCGGCCTGCTCGTGTCCGGGCACCATCGGAATGCCCCAGCCCGAATAGACCGAAGTGCCGTGCGCGGCCTGCTCGCAATAGATCGAAACGCCAAGCCCGACACGACGGCCATCCGCTTCGCCCTTGCGCTGCCGCCTCCGCACCGCCTCGACGTGGATCAAATTGAGCGCGCGCCGCATCGCCTGCGGGTAGTCGCCGCTGTCGAAATGCTTGTTGGTGATGTTGTCAAACGGCATCTGCTCCGGCCGCACCAGATTGCGCAGTCGCACTTCGCCCGGCTCCAGACCCGCTTCCGCCGCAACCAGATCAAGCATCAATTCAAGCGCGAAGCATACGCCGGTGCGCGCCACTCCCCGATAGGGCAGGATCGGGCACTTGTTGGTGGCAACGGAAAAGGTCCGGCAGCGGTAGGCCGGCATCAGATATGGTCCGGGCAGGATGCTCGCGACCTGCGCCGCCTCAAGACAGGCCGAAAACGGATAGGAGGAGTAGGCGCCGGAATCGACGGTTGCTTCGCAATCGATGCCGCGCAAGCGCCCGTCGCGATCGGCATAGACGGTGATCTTGTAATGATGCTCGCGGCAGTTGGCGCTTGCGCTCAGATGCTCGCGGCGATCCTCGATCCAGCGGACGGGATGACCGCGATGCATCGTCAGCCAGGAAAGACAGACCTCTTCCGGCAGCAGGATTCCCTTGTATCCGAAGCCGCCGCCGACGTCGGGCGAAACGACGCGGATGCGCGCTTGCTCCATGCCAAGGCACTCGGCAAGGCCGCTGCGGGTGACATGCGGCATTTGGGCCGCCGAATAGAGCGTGAGCTGATCGAGGCGATGATCGAAGGTCGCGACCACGGCGCGCCCTTCCAATGGCGACATGCATTGCCGCGCGGTCGAGATTTCGCGCGTCACCTTGATCGGTGCGTCCAGCGCCGAGGAAATGTCGACTTCGTAGTTGGTCTCAAGGAAGATGTTGTCGCCCCAATGCTCGTGCACCAGCGCCGAGCCCGGCTTTCGCGCCATCAGCATGTCGTGGACTGCGGGCAGCTCCTCCAGATCGAGTGTTACGGCTGCCGCGATGTCCTCGGCCTCGGCGCGCGTGGGCGCAACGCACATCGCTATCAGTTCACCCACCTGACGCACTTTTACGGTCGCCAGCACCGGCTGCTCGGAGGCCTTGAAACCCGGCAATCCCGACACCGCCCGGATCGCCTTGACCCCGACCAGGTCGGCCGCCGTGAAGACGCTGGCGCGATAGTGCTCCGGCACGTGGATCGCGAGGATCCGCGCATGAGCCAACGGGCTGCGCACGAAGGCGACGTCCTGCAGACGGGCGAGACGAATATCGGCCACGAATTGGCCGCGGCCGCGCATCAGCCGATCGTCCTCCTTGCGCGGCAGGGAGACGCCAACGCCTTGCCTGGCATCCCCGCCGTCAGCGGAGGAAAAGTCGCGCTCGTTACGCACGATCGAGATTCCTCGTCGGGAGCAGCTTCTAGAGCATGATCCGGAAAAGTGGAAACCGGTTTTCCGAAAAGATCATGCTCAACCAAAGAGATGAGATCATGACGCCATTCCACTTGATCGCATCATGATCTACGCCGCGACCGCCTGCGGCAGGATCGAGGCGACCGCGTCGTATCGCGTACCGGCCCGGAGGCAGAAGGCCGGCTGCAGCAGGCGTTCGGCAATGACCTCGTTGCTCTCGTTGTCGCGGAGCGCAAAGCGCCCCGACAATTGCTTGAGCACGGAGACGTCCGCGTCGCGCCCGACTTTCAGCGCCCCGATTTCATCCTCCCGGCCCAGCATTTTAGCCGGATTCGAGGTCACCATCGGCACCACCTGCTCGAGCGAAAGACCGAGAGCCATCATCGAACTCATCGCCTGGACCAGGCTGAACTTGGCCTGGCCGGCAAAGGGGTGATTCTCGTCATCCGCGTGCTGATCGGGCGTACCAGCCGGCGCCGGCACATGCGTGTTGTAGCCATGGATATCCGCGCCGAGCGTCGTCGGCACGATCCCCCACGAGATGGCCTTCCCGGCCAATCGATAGGAGAAGTGGCTACCGTGTCCGACATCGACCTTCAGTCCGCGGTCGAGCGCCGCCTGAATGACCGGATGCACCTCACCCTCGCGATTGACGAAGCCGCCGGGGTGGCGCGTGAACGGATGCGCCAGGATGTCGCCCTCCCGCAGCAACGGAATCACCCGCTTGAGGATGGTGTCGGCATCTTCGCCGTTGGCGCCGCTCGCCGGCAGGCCCCAGAGCTGGCCGAAATGCACATAGACCGGCAGATCGGCGCGGCGGCCGATTTCGGCGGCCATTTCGATCACGCGAATGCCCCAGCGTGCGAACCCGCCGATCTCGGCATGTGCCTTGATTCCGCGCACGATATCCGAATTGGCTTTCGCGGCCTTCACCGTGGCATCGATATCGACGCCATCGGGGCTATAGAGCTGCGGATAGTAATGGCCTTCGAGCCCGCCCACGAGGTAGGCCGAGAGGAACGCATAGACGCGCGACTTCGCCGGCTCGACGATGAAATGCCGAAAGCCTGGCAACGTCATGCAGGATGATCCACCCTGATCGACCAGGGTGGTCACGCCCGATTCGACGCCGACCATGTCGGCATTCATGCCGAAACGCCCCGTGACGTATTGATAGACATGCGCATGGGTATCGATCAGCCCCGGCAGCACCAGTTGGCCCGCCACGTCGACGACCTCCCTGGCGCTGGTCGGCAGGATATCCGCCTGCACGGCCGCGATCTTGCCGTTGCGGATCGCGACGTCCTTGATGCCATCGATACCGGATGCCGGGCAGATCACGCGCCCGCCACGCAGAAGCAGGTCGAAGCTTGCACTGACCGACATGGATGTCTCTCCTCTGGCTTTCGCGGAGCGGGTTGGTCCCGCTTTCGCCAAGAAACGAAGCATACTTCGTTCGTGGAAAAAGCAAAGTCCGTGCCATGGTCCCGAAAAGACGCAGCAATGCTGCGCGGTCGGTCACTTGAACGGAATCGCATACATCAGGCCGCCCTTGCTCCAGGTCGCGTTCAACCCTCGCTCGAGTTTGAGCGGGCTGGTTGAACCGACATTGCGCTCAAAAATCTCGCCATAATTGCCGCCGGCCTTGATCGCCTGCAGCAGCCATTTGTTGTCGAGGCCGAGCCGCGAGCCGAGTTCGCCGGAAGTTCCCAGCAGACGCTGGACCGCAGGCGAAGGACTGGATTTTGCCATTTGCTCGGCGTTGGCCATGGTGACGCCGAGCTCTTCGGCCTCGATCAGGCCGTAATGAAGCCAGGTGATGATGTCGCTCCACACCTCGTCGCCGTTGCGGGTGAACGGTCCCAGCGGCTCCTTGCTGATGGTTTGCGGCAGCACGACATAATCGGCCGCGTTTGGCGCTGCGGTCGCCACCGCGCCGGCGAGGGCGGAGGCATCCTGGGTCATGGCATCGCAGCGGCCGCCGAAGAAGGTCTGGTACATGGTGTCGACGCGGTCGAACACCAGAGGCTTCCAGTCGATGCCATTGGCGCGGCCGTAATCGCCGAGCGTCACTTCATGCGTGGTGCCCTGCGCGACGCAGACGGTGGCGCCGTTGAGACCCTTGAGGTCCTTCACGCCGGTGTCCTTTTTCACCACAAAGCCCTGGCCGTCGTAGAAATTGACCGGCCCTTGCCGCAAGCCCAGC
>NZ_DATMLW010000093.1:0-34055 GCF_035570375.1 Bradyrhizobium sp.
TGCCCGAAACCGCGCCGACGCGGCCAATCCTCCGCAAGTTAACGTGTCGATTGTGTCGGCTGCGAAACGTTCCAGCATAGTATGATCCGTCGTCTTGCGCGCCATATGGCTCATCATAAGCTGGGGCGGCAGCTCCCTGGGCGGCAGCGGCGTCTAGCTCCTGCCGGCGCATAGCAAGTTCTCTTTCCTGCCTCAGGATTTTCGCCCTCTCGGCGCGTTCATTCCGCGCTGTGAGCGCATCGTCGTCAAGAAGCTGTCCTCCAGGTCCGTAGATATGCTCAATGTCACCTGTGATTACTCTGACTGACTGCGCGCAGGCCGGTACAGCCAAGCCCATGGCGGCAACAACCAAGAAAGCGATTTTCTTCGTCATGATCCGGCTTCCCGTTGGGCTAGGGCCCAAGTACCATGTAATGGCCCGCCCCTAACAAGGGACATCACGTTGGCTTGAGGCAGCCACCGTGCCGCGCAATTGCGGGCGGTTGATAGCAGGCGGCGCAAGCCCGGAATTTTGCGAATCCTGTCAGTCCGTTCGCACCGGTTTTGAAGGTCGATTCAGTCGCCGCGCTTCGACCTTAGCACCTTGCGCCTCCGCCGGATGTACCGCGCCTTGGCAAGCGGGACAAAATCAACAGTAGTGACGGGAGCGAGCTTAGGCGGAGCGACGAGATCGAGCCAGAGACGGGCTGGCATCAGCCACAAATCGATCAGTGCGGGCATGGGTTCCTCGGTTTCGGAGTCGAGGTGGCGCTACTGCGATTGTTTTAGCTTGCGAGAATTTGGCGGGGCGCAATTAGCCCAAATGGCGGCTTGGGTGACGAATCCATGTCCGCACGAGTCGCAACTCCAAAGGTAGCTGACGTCACCGTCCGCTTGTAGTGCGGACGCTTCCGGTGCGACCATTGAATTGGAGCACAGCGAACACAGAGGCATATTTCGCACACGCGGCCAAAGCGAGGCCCGCGGTCGGAAGTCAGTTTGATGTTGCGAAGCCATGATGCCGCTCCCACCCAGCAGCGATGTCCCTTCGCGAAACTTGCCCTGATGAGATTTCATCAACAAGCCTAAACGCTGTGCAGAGCTGGGTTTTTCCAAGTTATCCACAGGCTATCTTTCGCGGCCGGGAGAGAGGAACGGCCGTCAAAAACCCCTAGCTAGCGCATCCTGCTTGTTCCAATTGAAGTCTGGCCTAACGGTTCGGCGGCCTCGGTTCATCCATTCTACCTACCGCCTAAGCCTAGCCATCGGTTCTATTTTCCCTTTTTCAGCCCGATCTCGAGCAGGCGGCGGATGGCGAAGCCCGCGAAGGCCTGCTCGCTGCCATCATCGATTGGCTCGCGCAACCGCCTCATGGTGTTCGGGGTGTCAACTTGCGCTCGCCAACTGTCGATCGATATTGATGAGATTGCGACTCGACCAATCCGTAATATCGATCAAGGAAATATCGTACCGCCGGCCAGTAGCGTTTGTTGCCGAACAGCGGCTGCTTGCGGGGAAAGCCATGTGGCTCAAGCGCATGGACCGCGAGCCGACCCGTCTTAGGTCCGACGCCTAGTCGACGATACAATTCGATTTCAGACACGAACAGTCCGACCTCTGGTTGCTCGGTGCGATCGTGCCTTGGCCAACCGGAATCCGGATTTTCGTCGACCGGCTTTGCATCATCGATCATGGGCAGGCCTCTCCGAAGGAATCTCATGCGAGCACAGTTTTCCCGCGAAGGGGAATTGTTTTTTAACCAAATCAGGTGCAGCATGGCGGAGGGCCTAGAAAACCCGCAGTGATAGCCGTAAAAATCGCTTGAGTATGGACCCGACCAAATAGGCCGGGGGGCGGACGTTATGTCCAAGGCCGCAAGGCCCAAAGGCGCCGCGCCTGTTCGCTGCAGGTTTCTAGCCCCCGGCTGCCGGTCTGTCACCGGCTCGGCCCCCAGAAGGCCAACAGTGAGCAATCATCAATGACCGTCGAAAGACCTATGTTCCCGCCGCGTGCGGAGACCGTCGATTCGCTTTCGCCCGTAGTCGCTATCCAACAGCCCCCAAGGGAAAGACTCACCAGCGACTCTCCTAAGCCCTCTGAGAGCCCATCCCGCCGCAACATGCTTGGAAGCCTTGCTGCGCTTCCCTGCCGCGCTGGCGGCGGCCGGCAGTGCCGTCAGCGCTGGCTCCCTCGCTGTAGCGGCCATGCCGGCGGCGCCCCAAGACGATCGTAAACTGCTCGAACTGGAAGAGCAGATTTTTTAGCAATACAACGGCGCGTGCGCCTTCAACGACGAGATCATCAGGCTCTCCGCAATTTGGCCTGACAAAGCCCGCCAACTGTATGATGAGGCGCTAAAGAAAGAGTGCCTGGCTGGTGTGTATATAACCGCCGACGAACGATGGAAGCGGGCTATGGACACGCCGGAATGCCGGGAGCATTCGCGACTGTGTACACTGCAAGAGCCGTTCTGGGCGAGGATGGATGCCCTGATAAACCAGATGTATGCGACGCCTGCGCATACGGCGGAAGGCAGGCACGCCAAGGTCATGGTGTTGCTGGGCTGTATCCTTGGCGAGGAATGGCGAGAACACTATGATGAGACCGACTACCCGCAATTGATGGGCCGAAGGCTATTGATTGAGCTTGTCGGCGGCGAGCCGGGCGAACGGCTTCGCGATCAGTTCGCTGGGAGGCGCTCGTGACGACAACCAGCAATATCTCCCGGCGTCATGATCCGATCTTTGCCATGATCGACACCCACAAGAAGCTGATGGCAGATGAGCTGGAGCTTTGCGATCGGTTGGATATGGCCGAAAGCAGCGCTGCCAAAGAACACGGCCGTCGTCCTCTTGAGTTGATCCACTGGCGCGGTTACGACATAGGCGAATCTGAAATTGATACTCGCCGCACGCGATTACTCGAAAATGGCGAGATTGATCCGGCCACCATTGAGCAAGAATATCTTGACGCAAAGGCACGGTACCAAGCGCAGATAGCGGCCGGGCTCGCATGGGATACGCGCGCCGGGCTCACAACCCTCCGCGAAGATACTGGCCGCCGGATAGCCGTAGAGGGGCGATATGCGAAACGCCTTGCGCGTACTATGCCGACAACGCCGGCCGGGGCTGCTGCATTGATCCAATACGTTTTGGATGATGGCCTATGCTCCGATGAGCGCTATTGGCACACGACAGCGCTTAGAAACGCCGTTGCTGCCCTAAATGCTATGCACGGTTGACGTTGACAGATAACCCGCTCGGGATTGTCTCGGGCGGGTTTCCACTTCTCAAAGGGTAGACACATGGGAATTGCAGACACGCTTTCTGATGCCGTGGAAGCAATTCAGCAATATTTGAGCAAGTCAGATGAAGACGCGACGAAGCCTCTGCGGTCAGAACTTGAAAAATTGCTTGTCGCTATGGACGCAATGCGCGCCGAACTTGACGCCATTTCCCCGAATGGTCCTAGCGAAGGCAGCTCCTAGCCCTAAGCCAACTGATCTTTCAACATGCCGCCGGGATGCCATAAGCGCCCGGCGGATTCGTTTCAGCGCCTCGGGGCAGTCTGACAGCGGGAGCGAACCACGCGTCAGCGCCCGTTTTTGAGTCATTTAGGGGCTGTCCAAGTTGCAGACCTAACAACAGAACCGAAAGCTCGGGATTGATTGTCGGGGTTTATCGCGTGCCACTTTTCGAATCTGTTCTGTTAGTCACTTGACGATTTTCCTCAATCATTTCAATTTGGCCTTTTCTGATAGTTAGGAAGTGCAAGCCATTGTTATCGTATAGTTTTCAAGTAACGAGAGGTTAAGCTGACCTCTGCAACAGGAGCAGCGAAGCTTTACTCTCTTGTCATGGCCGGGCTTGACCCGGCCGTCCACGTCTTTGGTTCGCAAGATAATGAAGCAAGACGTGGATCACCGGGACAAGCCCGGTGATGACGGCTCCCATTTGGTGCGCTGGCCGTCGGGAGAAAGCCCCTGGGCAAATACTTGGCGCTGCTCGCAGGGGAGATCTTAGCGACCCCCATGTACTTGACCAAAGCGAGCAGCGGCGCAACGCAAATCAGGATGGCCAATCCCAGAATAGTAAAACCACGATTGGCTTTACTCATGCGTAGGCGCGTGACAGCTTCCCAGTTTGCCCATCGTCATTGCGAGCGAAAGCAAAGCAATCCAGAAAATGAAGAGCTGGATTGCTTCGTCGCTGACGCTCCTCGCAATGACAGCGAAAAATCCAACGATATGATTTTGGCTACCGCTCTAGCCTTGCCAACAGGCTCGACGTATCCCAGCGCTTGCCGCCCATTTTTTCGACTTCTGAATAGAACTGATCGACCAGCGCCGTGACGGGCAGGTTGGCCCCGTTGCGGCGCGCTTCTGAGATGCAGATCGACAGATCCTTGCGCATCCATTCGACCGCGAAACCGAACTCGTATTTGCCCTCATTCATGGTCTTGTAGCGGTTCTCCATCTGCCAGGACTGCGCGGCACCCTTGGAGATGGTGTCGATCACGGCGGCAACGTCGAGCCCAGATTTCTTCGCGAAATGGATGCCTTCCGAAAGGCCCTGAACCAGCCCGGCGATGCAGATCTGGTTGACCATCTTGGTGAGTTGACCCGAACCTGCCGCACCCAGGCGCTTGCACATCCTCGCATAGGCCGCGATCACGGGCTCGGCGGAGGCATAGGCGTCCTCGCTGCCGCCGCACATGACGGTCAGGACGCCATTCTCGGCGCCCGCCTGGCCACCCGACACCGGCGCATCGACAAACTTGAAACCAAGCTTCTTTGCTTGCGCGTCGAGTTCGCGCGCGACTTCGGCCGAGGCCGTGGTGTGGTCGACGAAGGTGGCGCCTTTCTTCATTCCCGCGAACGCGCCGTCCGCGCCAAGCGTGATGGCACGCAAGTCGTTGTCGTTGCCGACGCAGGCCATGACGAAGTCCTGGCCTTCGGCTGCGGCCTTCGGCGTCGGCGCGGTGCGTCCCTTGAATTTCTCCGCCCATGCCTTGGCCTTGGCCGGCGTCCTGTTGAAGACCGTTACATCATGGCCGCCCTTGACGACCAGATGCCCTGCCATGGGGAAACCCATGACGCCGAGACCGAGAAAAGCGACTTTGGCCATTTGTGCAACCCTGAGATTTCGCCGGCGCATTGGACTTCGCCGGACATTGAGCTGAAGAGGGGACTAGTGGCCTGTTTCCAACATTGGTCGAAACAGGCTCGGCGGAGACCCGCACAATAGACCGTGCCGCTGGTACGGCAACGCCTCTGTTTGGCGGGCGGGCGTGGTTTTATGCTAGGATCAGGCGATAGTCGAGATTTCAGGAAAAAGGGAGTGAGACCATATGGGCATGAGCGTAGGCGTGCTTGACCATTTCAATATCCGGACCCGCAAGCTCGGCGAAACCGTTCGCTTCTATGAGGACATTTTGGGCCTGGAGAACGGCGACCGGCCGAATTTTGCCTTTCCCGGTGCTTGGATGTACAGCGAAGGCAAGCCGGTGGTCCATCTGGTCGATATTTCGCCAACCGATGAGCCGCAAAAGCCCGATTCCGGCGTTGTCCATCACGTCGCGTTCGTCAGCCGCGGCTTCGCTGCCATGAAGGAGCGGCTGAAGACCAAGGGGATGCCGTTCGACGCGAGGCAGGTTCCGGGCGGCGAGCTCTGGCAGATCTTCGTCAATGACCCCAATGGCGTCCTGATCGAGCTGAACTACGAGGCCGCCAAGGAGCAGGGCGCGGAATCCGCCCCCGCCGAACGTGCAGACGACATGGGCAGGAGGTAGCCTTTTGAGCGCGCCGCTTTAGTTCCGCCCGATCTGAAGTCCCTCCACTCCACCGCAAGCGGCAAGTTCTTCCAACGGACTTCAGATCGACAGGCGGTACCAGAATCATCAACCCGCTAGCGCTCATGACTTTCCGAAGTTCGCAAATATTCGCGGCGACCTCCGATGCGAACTTCGGAATCAAAGGAGCACTAGCAAGTTAATGTTTCTAGTGCGGTTTTTGAATTTGAAGTTCCTATGATGAGATTGCAGTAACACTGATAGGAACTTCAAATTCACCGCACTAGTACCGCTTTCGATCTGAAGTCCGTGTACGGACTCGCCGCCAGTGCGCAGGGACTTCAGATCGGCGGTACTAGCTTTCCTTTCCAAGCGCGCTCTCGTGCCAGCGTCGCAGCAGCAAATGCGAGGTTAGCGCCAAGAGCCCATAAATGACAATTCCGGCGGCTGAGAGCAACAGCAGGGCGGCGAACATTCGGGGAATGTTGAGGCGATAGCCGGATTCCGCAATTCGATAGGCAAGGCCCGAGCCCGCGCCGGCCGAGCCTGCGGCAATTTCGGCCACCACCGCGCCGATCAACGACAGGCCGCCCGCAATCCGCAATCCGCCGAGAATGAACGGTAGCGCCGAGGGCAATTTGAGAAGACGCAGCGTCTGCAGCCGCGAGGCACCGTAAAGACTGAACAGGCCGGCGAGATTGCGGTCGACCGAATTGAGACCGAGCGTGGTATTGGACAGCACCGGAAAAAACCCGACAATCCAGGCACAGACCACGACGGCGGTTTGTTGCGGAAGATAGATCAGGAGCAGCGGCGCAATCGCAATCACCGGCGTGACCTGCAGGATCACGGCATAGGGAAACAGCGAATATTCCAGCCATTTCGATTGGTTGAACAACAACGCCAGCGCGACGCCGCCGAAGGCCGCCGCGATGAAGCCTTCGAGCGTGGTGAGAAGCGTCGTCAACAGCGATTGCGACAGCACCGGCCAGTCCAAAACCAGGGTTATGAACACGGCCGATGGTGCGGGCAACACATAGGGCGGAATATGGTTGATCCGCACCACGAACTCCCATGCCGCAATGCCGATCGCGAGCACGGCGACCGGCAGCAGGATGCGCACCAGGCGTTTGCTTCGGCTGTCGGGTGCCGTCTGCGCGGCCGCTGATGGAGGAGTATCCAGCAAGGTCATGGGACGGATCGTCCTGGATAGGATGGCGCGAGCGCGTTCGAAACCTTGCGGCAGTAGGCCGCATAATCGGAGGAGGTCCGAAAATCCTCAGCCCGCGGCTCCGCGGTCGCAATCGCAATCTCGCTGGCGATGCGCCCGGGCCGCGACGTCATGACCAGGACCCGCTGCGACAGATAAACCGACTCGAATACCGAATGGGTAACGAAGACGACGGTCTTGCGCAGATTGCGCCACAGCGCGAGCAGATCGTTGTTAAGCCGGAAACGCGTGATTTCATCGAGCGCGGCGAAAGGCTCGTCCATCAGAAGAATGTCCGGATCGGTGACCAGAGCGCGCGCCAGCGAGACGCGCATTTTCATGCCGCCCGACAATTCCCGTGGGTATGCTCCGGCAAATTCGGCAAGCCCCATTTGCGCCAATGCCTCGTCGATCCGCGCATCGGATTCGCCCGGGCGCACATTCGCGAGTTTCAACGGCAGGCGGACATTTTCGCGCACGCTGGTCCAGGGCATCAAGGTTGGCTCCTGAAACACGAAGCCAACAGGATGCGCGCCGCCCGTCTTTGCCGCAGGCCGGGACACCCGCACTGTGCCGGAGGTCGGTGCGTTGAGGCCGGCGATCAGGCGCAGGGCCGTCGACTTTCCGCAACCGGACGGCCCGAGCAGGGAGACGAACTCTCCCTTGCGCACCTCGAGATCCATCGGTCCCAGCGCGACCAGGCCGCTGTCATAAACCTTGGTGACACCGCGCAGACTGACCGCAAGGCCCGCTTCATCGGCTTCCCTTTCGGTCAAGGCTGCGCCTCCCGTCACCCTAGAGCTACTTTGATTCCGAAGTTCGCATCATTTTGCGACGACCTCTGATGCGAACTTCGGAACCGAAAGGACACTGGCAAATCTATGATTCTAGTGTGGCTTTTGGTTCAGAAGTCCGCATGACAGACTCGCGGCAATAATGATGCGGACTTCTGAACCGCCACACTAGCCCGTGCCTAATTCTTTGGCCGCTCGTCCACGCCGACGCCCTTGTTGACGAAGCGAAGCGTGTAGGCCTTGCGGTAGTCAATGTCGGGGCGGACAACGCGGGCACGCACCATCTTGTCGAAGAAGCTTGCCATCCGTGCGTCAGTCATGGCGCCGATGCCATCGCGCAGCGAGTCACCGGAATCGACGATGCCATATTCCCTCATCCTGGCGATGGAATAGGCGATCAGTTCGTCGGTCATTTCCGGATTGAGTTTCCGGATCATCGCGTTGGCGGCCCTGTTGTCGCCGTAAAGGTAATGATACCAGCCCTTGACAGAGGCGTCGACGAAACGCTGGACCAGGTCGGGCCTCTTGTCGATCAGATCGCGGCGCGTCTCGATCAGGGTCGAATAGCTGTTGAAGCCATAGTCGGCCAACAAAATGATTCCGGGCTTGAAGCCGGCACTCTTCTCGATCGCATAGGGCTCCGAGGTGACATAACCCTGCATTGCGCTTTGCTTGTTGGCGAGAAACGGCTGCGGGTTGAAGGTGTACGGCCTGACCTTTTCCTCGCTGAATCCGTATTCGGACTTCAGCCATTGAAAATAGCTCGAGATGCCTTCCTTGGAGACGAACAGCGTCAGCGGTTTGAGATCCTCGAGTTTGGTGATCTTCGATTCCGGATGCGTCAGCAGAACCTGCGGATCCTTTTGGAAGATGGCGGCGACCGTGACGACCGGCACGTTGTTGGCGACCGCATCGAACGACATCAGCGTGTTCGCGGCCATGAAGAAATCGAGCTTGCCGGCGATCAGCAGCATGCGGTTGTTGTCGTTCGGGCCGCCCGGCACGATGGTGACGTCGAGCCCGTATTTCGCATAGGTGCCGTCGGCCACGGCCTGGAAGAATCCGCCATGCTCGGCCTCGGCCACCCAGTTGGTCCCGAACGAGACCTTGTCGAGCCTGGTCTGGGCGCTTGCCGGCGATAGGGCAATGACCAGGGCCATCAGGAGGACCGTTAACGCTCGCGGCAAAAGAGCCGGGTTCATGTTGGACTCCACGGGTCGTTTGGGCACATGATAGGAAGCATGGAATGAAAGGAAGCATCGGGTTCCGATGGCTTTTCTCGTAACCAATACGAAACCATCTTGCAAATCCGGTCAAACCACCGCACCAGGTAAAAAGTCTGCTCGATGAATTCGACCGTCCCTCCGCGTGACTGGACCGATGTCTACTGGCCTGATTTTGCTGGCTCGGACCTCGAGCGATGGATCGCGGTCCTGCCGCTGGCGGCCACCGAACAGCACGGGCCGCATCTGCCTCTCGGCACCGACGTGATGATTGCGCAGGCCTACCTGGCGCGTGTGCGCGAGTTGCTCCCCGACGCGCTACCTGCGACCTTTCTTCCGCTTCAGCCGGTCGGCATTTCCACGGAACATGTCGACTTTCCGGGAACGCTGACCTTGCCGACGGAAGTCGCGCTGCAGACATGGTTCGCGCTCGGCGAAGGCGTTGCGCGCGCCGGCGTGAAAAAACTGGTGATGGTGACGAGCCATGGTGGCAACAGCGCCGGCATGAGCGTTGTCGCGCAGGACCTGCGCGCAAAACACGGGCTATTCGTCGTCACCACGGGCTGGTCGCGCCTCAGCGCGACGGCAGGTTTGTTCGTCGCAGCCGAAGTGCAGCACGGCGTTCACGGCGGCGCAGTCGAAACCTCCATCATGCTGGCGCGATACGCTCAGCATGTCCGCAACGAAGCGATTGCCGATTTTCGTTCATCGGCAATCGCGACGGCGAAGGATTATCGCTGGCTCTCTACCAATCGTCCCGCGCCGTTCGCCTGGCAGGCGCAGGACCTTCACCCATCCGGCGCGGTGGGTGATGCGACACAGGCATCCGCGGAGAAAGGCGAGCGCCTGATCGATTCCGGTGCACGCGCGTTTTGCGAACTGCTCGCCGACATCGACAGATTCGACGCGAAAACGCTGTCGACATCTGCGAAAATCTGACGGCGATCCGACTAGATCATGATGCGATTAATTGGAATCGCATCATGATCTCATCTCTTTGTTTGAGCATGATCTTTTCGGAAAACCGGTTCCCACATTTCCGGATCATGCCCTAACTCCACGAAATCCCGCCGGAATTCGCACGTTTGTCTTGCGTCCAACACGGGCGCCTCCCCCACCCCCGTGCCGCACCCGGCCTGCCCGGCGGTCCCCATCCCGGCGGGTCAGCTCATCGGCCGCGGGCGGGCCCCAAGGGCTTTACGAGGGCTTTACATAGCATAGGGGGGGTACCCTATATTTCCACCATGTCGCACACGATCAAAGAGAAGAAGAAGCTGCTGGCACGCGTCGGCCGCATCCGCGGCCAGGTCGAGGCGATCGAGCGCGCCTTGAACGAAGAGACGGATTGCGAGCGCATCATGCACATGATCGCGGGCATCCGCGGCAGCGTCGCAGGGCTGATGGCCGAAGTGGTCGAAGACCATATCCGTACCCATCTGGTGAACCCTGAAAAGAATCCCGGCGCGCTGAACGCCGACGCGGCAGATCAGTTGATCGAAGTGGTCCACACCTATCTGAAATGAGCAAAGCCATGATGGAAAGCAACTCGGTTTTCCAGATTCCGCCGCACGACCACTTTTTCCTGGGCAGCGATCACGACAGGGCCGAGCGGCGGACCTGGGCGGTGATCATCCTCTGCACGGTGATGATGGTCGCGGAGATCGTCGGCGGCGCCCTGTTCGGCTCGCTCGCCCTGATCGCCGACGGCCTGCACATGTCGACCCATGCCGGCGCGTTGCTGCTCGCCGCGCTTGCTTACACCTATGCCCGCAAATATGCCGGCGATCGCAGTTTCACGTTCGGAACCGGCAAGTTCGGCGATCTCGCCGGTTATTCCAGCGCCATCGTGCTGGCGATGATCGCGCTCCTGGTCGGCTATGAAGCGGTGACGCGCTTGATTGACCCGGTTCCCATCGCGTTCAACCAGGCGATTCCGATCGCGGTACTGGGTCTGGTCGTCAACGCCGCCAGCGCCTGGCTGTTGTCCGGCGGGCTTCACCACCGCCACGATCATGATCATTCGCACGGGCACGCGCATGGTCATGACCACGATGGTGCGCCACGCCGATCCGATGAGCCCGAAATCCGCGAACTGGAATTCGAAGAACACGACCACGGCCATGGCGCGCATCACCGCGACAACAACATGCGTGCCGCCGTAGTTCACGTGATGGCGGACGCCGCCGTCTCGGTGCTCGTCATTGTCGGATTGCTGCTGGCGCGGGCATTCGACTGGCTGTGGATGGATCCGCTGGCCGGCTTCATCGGCGCGCTCGTCATCGCCAATTGGTCGGTGGGCCTGCTGCGCGACACTGGTGCCATCCTGCTCGACCGCAACCCCGACCCGCGCATGGCAGAGAGGGTCCGTACCGCGATCGAAAGCGAGGGCGATCACGTCACCGACCTCCATCTCTGGCGGCTCGGACCGGGTCATCTCGGTGCCATCGTCTCGGTCGCCACGTCAGAGACCCACGAGCCGGCGCACTACCGGAAGAGATTGGCAAGGTTCCCCGACCTCTCGCATATCACGGTCGAGGTCCAGCATCGTTTGGCGACCCCCTGAGGCGCCTGGCCGCCTGACCCAAAAAGCGCAGTTCGGCCGCGCGTTTGAGGCGAGAGAGCGAGTCTTCGGGGCCCGAATAGAGCGCGCGGCTCAACAGCCCTCTCGTGATTGCGCCTCGCCATCCCGCGGGAAAATCAAAGTTGCAGCGATAGTCCACGCGGCAATGTGAGCCATCGAGAGACGTGCATCTGATATTTTCGCGAACCGCGATCCCGAACGGCAAGTCTACGTCCAGCCAAAGAGCGTGGTGTTGCGGGTCGATTTCCACCATCCGAAACGTCAGCCTGAGATGAAGAATTCTGGGTCCGGTCTCGCCATGGACCAGTTGTGCGACCACCGCCCGTCCAGGCGGATCGACGGTCAGGACACGAATATCGAACACATTTTCCCATCCGCCAGGTGCCATGAGAAGCGACCAGACGAGTTCAACCGGGGCGTTGACCAGGGCCGTTGGGCAGCTCTCATGGGACACGCCCGCCATAGCCCTGACTAGAGATATTTCGCGATCAGCCTGAACTCGCGCAGCGCCGCCCGGCCTTTTGCCGTCGCCGCGTAGGATTTTTGCAGGCTGTGGCTGATGTGATCGTGGATCAGGGCCTTTTTGGCGTTCTCGATCGCACTCTCCACGGCCTGCAATTGCTGGGCGATTTGCGCGCATGGCCTGTCCTGTTCGATCATCTCGATGATGGTCTCCAGATGTCCGTTGGCGCGCCTCAAGCGTTGGGCAATCGCCGAATGTGGGTGGTCCTGCATTTTTTGCTCCTATCCTCCCGGCAGGATAATCAGTTATCCTCCGGGGAGGATATAGAAAAGCGCTTGACACCAGCAAGAACCGGGCGTATGGGCCGGCCGGCTGTCAAGGACATTCCGTCCAGGCAGGAAACAACAACAACCGCGCAAACAGAAAATGGGCAGTACCCCCGATGGCAACGCAGCTCCGACATTGATCGGAACAGCGCTGCCGCAAGAGATCAAGATCGGTCGCGCCGGCATTTGCCGCGTGGGGTTGGTGGTCGCGCCTGGCTGACCACCTCGCTCACCGGCCTGCCGCGCCAGACGCGGAAATGGAGGTGGGCGATGTTCAAAAAACACGCATCGTTGCGAATTGCAGGATTGAGACGCCTCGGACCCCGGCCCGGGATGCCGCGTGGGACTGTGGCTGCGCATGCCAATGACAATCTGCCGGGTCTTCGCCGCCCGGCGGGCCAGCGTCGGTCTCCACCGCCGGGGCTGGCGTGTCATTGGGTCCTGGCCGATGGTAACCGGCTGGAGTGCCGCTGGCAGATCGACCCTGGCGAGATTGGCATCGAAGAACCCGGGGGCCGTCGCGGCACGCGCAGCCTTTCCGGATCGCCATCGGCATTCGGGTTCAATCGTCCGCTGTCATCCGCCGGGTCTCGACGGCAATGACGGCGCAGGATGCCTTCGAGCGCCAGAAGCGACGGGGGTCGGCGTCCTTTTGCTGGCGAGCGAAATCTTGCGCCGCGCGAGGGCGCTGCATCGGTAGCGCAGGATTTCACACAACGGTCTTCAATCTGTCTTATCAGGAACGCGTTGGCTGGAGCGGTGCAGAGTTAGTCGGCTCTGGGCCGTCACCGACGGCGCGGGGAAGTTGAGTAGGGATTTTCACCGTGAACAGCTCGATTGATCAGGCCGCGATCAGCCTGGCCATGGCCACCCTGTTGGGCGCATGTATCGGGTTCGAGCGCCAATGGCGGCAGCGAATGGCCGGTTTGCGGACCAATACGCTCGTCGCCATCGGCGCGGCCAGCTTTGTCGTGTTCGAAAGCCTGTTCACCGACGATGCAAGCCCCACACGGGTCGCCGCGCAAGTCGTGTCCGGCATCGGTTTTCTCGGTGCGGGAATTATCTTTCGCGAAGGACTTCAGGTGACCGGGCTGAACACCGCAGCGACGCTGTGGTGTTCGGCAGCGGTCGGACTGCTTGCGGGAAGCGGCCATCCGCTGCACGCCGCGCTGGCGACCTTCTTTGTCGTTCTTGTCAATCTGACGTTGCGGCCGCTGGTTCGTATCATCAACCGCCAGCCGATCACGCAAGCAGAAACCGATTCCTGTTACCGCGTTCGCGTCGTCTGCCGAAATCCCGAGGAGGCGCATATCCGCGCTCTGCTGCTGCAGAGCACTGGCAGCGGCCAGCTCAGCCTGCGGCGCCTCGACAGCACCGATCTTGCAGAAAGCGGCCGCGTCGAAGTGACCGCGCAGCTCACCTCTGCCGTGAAGAGCGACGCGATTCTCGAACAGGTGGTCGGCCGCCTCAGCCTCGAACCAACCGTTTCTGCCGCGAGCTGGAGTGTAGGACCACTTCTGGAATAACTCTCCTCGAGCGGTCTCGGGCTTGCGATTGTGGCTGGAGTGCAACAGGGGATGGGCAAATAAGCCTGGCAAATAGATACCGACCTTTTTGCTGTAACCTTGAGCAGCAATTGATGCCGAATGTCGGGTTTTTTTGCCCGTGCCGGCTGGGCCAATGGCAATATCGAGCCGTATGACTTCACTGATATCGACCGGACGGTTACCGGCGGCCTTTCGATTTCCGGAAAGAAATGGGGACGCGACGACGACACCTTCGGTATCGCCGGCGTCGTCAATGGCATCACCAAGGTACACCAGGAGTTTCTCAATGCCGGCGGGCTCGGCATTCTGGTCGGCGACGGGCAATTGCCCCATCCCGGCACCGAGAGGATCCTCGAAACCTATTACAGCTTCCTGGTGGCAGCGGCGAGGCTCACGCTCGACTATCAGCTGGTCGTCAACCCGGCCTATAATCGTGATCGCGGTCCTGTCTCGGTGTTCGGTTTCCGGATCCACACCCAATACTAGTTGCAACGAACCTCCCTCAGGCGGTTGCGTCCCTGCTGCGAGTTCTGAGATGAAGCCCTTGGTCCTTCTCTGCGTTTTCATCCCCGTTCGACTATAAACCCATCACAAACCGCGCCTATCAATACGGGACGCGGCACGGATACTCGATCTCGCCTGTCCACCAGGCAGGCCCGCGACAAGGCGAACCCGCATGACGCTTGAAGAAATTCTCACGCCGAGACTGGGACAGGCGCTGCGGCCGAACATCTGGGACGCCGTGGCGCTGGTGCTGGTGACCGGCGCCATGGTGCTGATCGTCTATGGCGGCGAGCAAACCACTCTCCCCTTGTCTACCCTCGACACCTCTCCGGTTTCGCTCGACCCTGCCAATCTGCCCCTCTATGCGCTGCGGACGACCATGCGGATGCTGCTCGCCATCGTCTGCTCGATCATTTTCACGCTTCTCTACGCCACGCTCGCCGCCAAAAGCCGACGGGCCGAGATGGTGCTGATCCCGCTGCTCGACATCCTGCAATCGGTGCCGATCCTCGGTTTTCTCACCTTCACGGTGGTGTTCTTCCTGAACCTTTTCCCCGGCCAGGTATTCGGCGCCGAGCTCGCCTGCGTCTTCGCGATTTTCACAAGCCAGGCCTGGAACATGGCGTTCAGTATGTACCAGTCGATCCGCAACGTGCCGAAGGACCTGGACGAAGCCTCGCAGAGTTTTCATCTGAGCGGATGGCAGCGCTTCTGGCGGCTCGACGTGCCCTTCGCGATGCCTGGCCTGATCTGGAACACGATGATGTCGATGTCGGGCGGCTGGTTCTTTGTGGTGGCCTCGGAGGCGATCACGGTCGGCAACACGACGATCACGCTGCCGGGTATCGGCTCCTACGTCGCGCTCGGCATTCAAAAGCAAAATCTGCCGGCGATCGGCTACGCCATCCTGACAATGCTTTTGGTGATCATTGCCTACGACCAGCTGCTGTTTCGCCCCGTCGTCGCCTGGGCCGACAAATTCCGCTTCGAGCAGACCGCTTCCGGGACCGCACCGACCTCCTGGATGCTCGACCTGTTCCGCCGGACGCGCGCGCTGCGTGCCCTGACATATCCCTTCGCGGCGCTGAACCGGGCCTTTTCGAACCTGCATCTGGCGATCCCCCAAATCCTGCGGGTCCCCCTCAGGTCCGGTCCGCCCTCCCGCGCCGTCGATGCGATCTGGCTCGCTTTTGTCGTCGCAGGCACATTCTACGCCGGCTGGAGGGCGTATCGATACATGTCGGCGACGCTGGGCCTCCCTGACGTCCTCACCGCCATAAATTACGGCCTCATCACGCTCCTGCGCGTGATCGTCCTGATTTCGCTGGCGACGCTGATATGGGTGCCCGTCGGCGTCTGGATCGGGCTTCGGCCCAAACTCGCCGAACGCATCCAGCCGCTCGCACAATTTCTTGCCGCGTTCCCCGCCAACCTCGCATTCCCGGTGTTCGTGGCGGTCATCGTGCGCTTTGGCCTCAATTCGAACATCTGGCTCAGCCCGCTGATGATCCTGGGAACGCAGTGGTACATCCTGTTCAATGTCATCGCCGGCGCCAGCGCGTTTCCGACCGATCTGCGCGAGGCCGCCGGCAGTTTCCATCTCAAGGGGTGGCGCTGGTGGATCAAGGTGATCCTGCCCGGCATTTTCCCCTATTACATCACGGGCGCCATCACCGCCTCGGGCGGATCGTGGAACGCCTCCATCGTTGCCGAAGTCGCCAGTTGGGGTGACATCCACCTGACGGCGAGCGGACTCGGCGCCTATATAGCGCTTGCGACGGAAGCCGGTGATTTCCCCCGGGTCGTGCTCGGCATCACCGTGATGTGTGTGTTGGTGACGCTTTTCAACCGGCTGCTCTGGAGGCCACTTTACGCTTTCGGGGAACGACGCCTTCGTCTGGGATAGCTTTTAGGACAAGACCATGCTCGAAGTTACCAAAGAGACCAGCCTGCTCGATATGCGCGGCGTCTGCCGGTCGTTTCCAAAAGGCAGCGGCGAAGAACTTCTGGTCCTCGAAAAAGTCGATCTCACTATCCATTCCGGCGAAATCGTCGGCCTGCTCGGGCGCTCCGGTTCGGGCAAATCGACTTTACTGCGCATCATTGCCGGCCTGATCACGCCATCCTCGGGCGACGCCAAGTGCCGCGGCGAGACCATTGCCGGGCCGCCAAACGGCGTCTCCATGGTGTTTCAGTCCTTCGCGTTGTTTCCGTGGCTGACTGTGCTGCAGAACGTCGAACTGGGCCTGGAGGCGCTTGGCGTCGAGAGCACCGAACGCCGCAGGCGAGCGCTCGCGGCAATCGATCTCATCGGCCTCGACGGATTTGAATCAGCCTTTCCAAAGGAATTGTCAGGCGGCATGCGCCAGCGCGTCGGCTTTGCACGCGCGCTCGTCGTACATCCGGACCTCCTGCTGATGGACGAGCCGTTTTCCGCGCTCGACGTGCTGACCGCCGAAACCTTGCGAACCGACCTGATCGATCTGTGGATCGAAGGCCGGCTGCCGATCAAATCGGTGCTGATGGTCACGCACAACATCGAGGAAGCGGTGCTGATGTGCGACCGCATTCTGGTGTTCTCATCCAATCCCGGCCGTGTGGCCGCCGAGATCAGGATCGACCTGCCGCATCCGCGCAATCGTCTTGATCCGGCTTTCCGCCAGCTTGTCGACAACATCTATGCCCGCATGACCCAGCGGCCCGAGGTCAGGACGCCGGCGGCCGAGGGCATTCAGGGCACAGGCATGGGCATGACCCTGAGCCATGTCTCGTCCAACGTGCTCTCGGGTCTGATCGAGACTTTGGCGGGGCCGCCGTATAACGGCCACGCCGACCTGCCCGTGCTCGCCAATCAGCTCCAGCTCGAAGCCGACGAATTATTCCATCTCGGCGAGTCGCTGCAACTGCTGAGGTTTGCGCAATTGAGCGAAGGCGACCTGATGCTGACGGAAGCCGGCAAGCGTTTCGCCAACCTCGAAACCGACGCCCGCAAGCGGCTGTTTGCCGACCATCTCATGCTTTATGTGCCGGTAATGGGGCTGATCCGCCGGGTGCTTGACGAGCGACCGTCGCATACCGCGCCTGCGGCGCGGTTCCGCAACGAACTCGAGGACTACATGTCCGAGGAAAACGCCGACGAAACGCTCAAGACGGTGGTGTCATGGGCGCGCTACGCCGAGCTGTTTGCGTATGACGAACAGTCTGAAACCTTCAGCCTGGAAAATCCGCACTGAAGCCGGCGCGCGATGAAATCAGTTTGATCTATAACCCCGCCGAAGGTGTGCTCCCTCTCCCATCCAACTCGGGTTCACCCGAGTTGGGCATTATCAACTGTCGAAGTCGGATAAATCCGACTTCGATCGGGAGAGGGTTGGGGTCAGGGGGTAAGGTCTCTCGCGAGACCACGGCCCTCACCCGATTTGCTGCGCAAATCGACCTCTCCCCAGCGGGGAGAGGTGAACCGAGCTCTGCCGAAAGTCCGTTCAATCAAGAAGCATTGCTGTTGGGCCGTTCGCAGGCCAATTACACCGTCGCCGCGAACGTATCGGCACGCGCCATCGCCCAGGCGTCGCGGAAGCGCGGATCGTCGGTGCCGTCGATCAGTTCGCCCGGGCGAAGCGACGGATAAAGCTTTGCGAAGGTCTGCACCTCGGTCGTGGCGGTGCGGTGGGAGAAGTGGATCGGCCGCAATTCGCGGGGATGTTCGAGCCCGGCGGCGGCGAGAAGCTCTGACAACGCGTGCAAGGTGGCATGGTGATAATTGTAGACCCGCTCGATCTTGTGGGGCACCACCAGTGCGCGGTTGCGGGTCGGATCCTGCGTGGTTACGCCGGTCGGACAGCGGTCGGTGTGACAGCTCAGTGACTGGATGCAGCCGAGTGCGAACATGAAGCCTCGCGCCGAATTGCACCAGTCGGCGCCGATCGCCATCGCGCGCGCCATGTCGAAGGCAGTTGCGATCTTTCCCGAGGCGCCGATACGAATGCGGTCGCGCGCATTGATCCCCAGCAGCGCGTTGTGGACGAAACTGACGCCCTCGCGCATCGGCATGCCCATGTGGTCCATGAATTCGAGCGGTGCCGCACCCGTGCCGCCTTCGTTGCCGTCGACCACGATGAAGTCGGGATAGATTTTTGTCTCCAGCATCGCCTTGCAGATCGCGAGAAACTCCCACGGATGGCCGATGCACAGCTTGAAGCCGGCCGGCTTGCCGCCGGACAGACGTCGCATCTCGTCGATGAACGCCATCATCTCCAGCGGAGTATTGAACGCCCGATGCGTTGCCGGAGAGATGCAGTCTTCGTTGACGGGAACGCCTCGGATCTTTGCGATTTCCTCCGACACCTTCGCCGCCGGCAGCACGCCGCCATGCCCGGGCTTGGCGCCCTGGCTGATCTTGAGCTCGACCATCTTGATCTGATCGTCGCGGGCAACGCGGGCAAACTCATCCGGATTGAAGGAGCCGTCGCGGTTGCGGCAGCCGAAATACCCCGAGCCGACTTCCCAGATCAGGTCGCCGCCCTTTTCGCGATGGTAGGGGCTGACGCCGCCTTCCCCCGTATCATGCGCGAAGCCACCCTTCTTCGCGCCGGCGTTGAGCGCGCGCACCGCATTCGGACTGAGCGCGCCGAAGCTCATGGCTGAAATATTGAAGACCGAGGCCGAATAGGGCTTGGTGCAGTCCGGACCGCCGATCAGGACGCGGAATTGCTCGTTGGCACGCGCTTTCGGTGCCACCGAATGGTGAATCCATTCATAGCCCTCGCGATAGACATCCTCCTGCGTACCGAAGGGCCGCTTGTCGAGCACCATCTTCGCGCGCTGATAGACCACCGCGCGGGTGTCGCGGGAAAACGGCATGCCGTCCTTCTCGCTCTCGAAGAAGTACTGCCGCATCTCCGGCCTGATTTCTTCCAGCAGGAAGCGCAGATGCGCGGAGATCGGATAGTTGCGCAACACCGCATGATTCTTTTGCGTGAGATCACGAATGCCGAGCAGGGTGAGCGCGCCAAAAATCAGCAGCGGGACAAGGACCAGATCGAACGCCTTGTGGTCGACGATCCCGATACCGAAAAGCAGCGCCGTCACCACGGCGCAGATCGTGAGAACGATGAAGCGCGGCGAGAACGGAAGCATCAGCGTTTCCATAAAACCCCCTCGGGCGGCCTCTAGCCATCTTGTTCTTACTTCGCAGCCTGACGCCTATCGCCGGATGACCGGTACCGACCCTATCGCCGGTATCGATCATGGATATGACAATCGACCGGCGCGAGGCTACCGGATCATGCCGAGCATAATCAATCCGTCGTCTGGCCGGGTCGACAGGCCAATAGTTCCGCAGTGCAACCTGGCCTGACGGCCTGGAACCATAGACCCGGTACGCCATCGCTTTATTCCTTGCCGGTGAGGCATGAATTGCACCGCGGCACCTCAATGGCCGTGCGGGCGTATCTCGCCGGGAATGCCTGACGTCTCCAGGCCGCTTTTCTGAAGCCAGGCCTCGGTGCTTCGGATCGCACGCTCGATATGATCGGAAGTTCGGGAAAAATCGTAAGGCGATCCCACCAGCGGACATAGTGGCGGCACCACGAAGTACTCGATGTCGGGAGAGAGATTTTCCAGATCGCTCACAAGCTGGCGGGTGATCAAAAGCGTTAGCGCATGAAGTGCATTGGCGACCGCGCCGACCGGCGGTTTCTCAACGGCACAGGCGTAACCCGTCGGTAGAATGATCAGGCGCCGCGCGCCTTTGGTAACCGCGACCTTGACCGGGGTATTCGAGGAGATCGCACCGTCCGCCAGATACAGATCCTTGTAGCGGACAGGCGCAAACGCGCCCGGAATCGCGGTGGAAGCGATAATCGCCTCGTCGGCCGGTCCATCCGAGATCACGACGCTGTTACCGGAAACGATATCGGTGGTGACGATGTGAACGGGGAGTCTGGCGTCCTGAAGATTGCGATAAGGCAAGTGATCGTCGATCAGCTTCTGAATGCCGTCGTGCGTAATCAGAAAATCGCGCCGCCAGACAAATCCGAACAGGGTGCGAAGGGTCAGCGGAAAGACGTCGGCTCGCCGCAGGCCGCGCCAGATGGTTTCAAGCTGCGACACGCCTTTCAATGTCGGATTGCCGGCATAATAGGCGCCATTCAGGGCTCCGACACTGGAGCCGACCACCATGTCCGGGGTAATGCCGTTGGCGGCGAGCGCGTGCATCATGCCGACCTGAATGGCGCCAAAGCTGCCGCCGCCCGCCAGCACGAAGGCGGTTTTCTCCCGCACGTCCCGGCTGACCAAAGACAAGGTTTTGTTCTCTTCCGCAATCACCGCGTCGACCCAGTCGCAACCATGTTCCCCGAAACTTTACAGCAGAGGCGGACCTGCCGCATCATCAACGATAGGCGTGCGCAACCAGCCTCACCGCCCTTCAGCCCTGGCATCAATCCGTCCACGGGGTGCACTCTTCTCCGAATTGTCGGACCACCGTCGATGCGAGCACGGAAGGATCTGCCGAATGAAAATTCCGGCGCTGCCCTTCACGGTCACGGACTGGAGCCAGGTCGCTCCCATCATGCATCCGGGCGGGAGCGGCGAGGCTTACTGGCGCACCCTGAACATCGGCGATCTAGTGTCCCGATTCCGAAGTTCGCATCATTTTGCGGCAACCTCGTTTGCGACCTTCGGAATCGAAAGGACACTAAACGCTTTCCGCCGGCATGAGCTATCAGGTATCCGATTTCGCGATGCCGCGCACCGGTCATCGACCAGAACCGGCGCCAGGCTTTTCATCGTCGATTAGGTGATCTTTGATCGAGGGTTTGCGAGAGGCGCAGCTTTGTCGCGCCGGCGCTGCCGCCTCAGCGCTCGACGAAAGCCTTCTCGATTACAAAGTGGCCGGGCTCGCCGTGGCTGCCCTCGGTAAAGTCGCGGGCCTCGAACATCTGGCGCAGCTCTTCCAGCATTGCGGGACTGCCGCACATCATGATCCGGTCCTCGGCGATATCCAGCGGCGGCTGGCCGATATCATTGAACAGCTGCGTGGAAGTGATGAGGTCGGTGATGCGGCCGCGATTGCGGAACGGCTCGCGGGTGACGGTCGGATAATAGACAAGCTTTTCTTCCAGAAGCGGTCCGAACAATTCGTCGTCCCGCAGCGTCGCCACCAGCTCTTCGCCATAGGCGAGTTCGGAAACCTGCCGGCATCCGTGCACCAAAATGATGCTTTCGAACTTGTCGTACACGTCCGGGTCCTTGATCAGGCTTGCGAACGGGGCAAGCCCGGTGCCGGTCGACAGCAACAACAGGCGCTTGCCCGGGATCAGATTGTCGGCAACCAGGGTGCCGGTCGCCTTGCGCCCGACCAGGATGATGTCGCCTTCCTTGATCTTCTGCAGGCGAGATGTCAGTGGTCCGTCGGCAACCTTGATCGAGAAGAACTCGAGCGCCTCTTCGTGATTGGCGCTCGCCATCGAATAGGCGCGCATCAGGGGACGGCCCTCGACCTCGAGCCCGATCATCGCAAATTGCCCGTTCTGGAATCGGAAGCCGGTGTTGCGGGTGGCCTTGAAGCTGAAAAGCGTATCGGTCCAATGCCTGACAGAAAGAACCTTCTCTCTATAAAACGCGCTCATGTGTTTTATTTTTCCGATTTTTCTTGCGATAGAACGAACAGGTCGATCGGCCCCAAAAGACGAACAGTTGAGGCAAAAAACCCCTGCAAAGATTGAGGAATTGCGCTTCAACTAGCCCAATATCGGAGATAGTCAACAGGTGCAGGCGGGCGATTGACGTCACAAAAACGCAAGGCCAGCCGGTGGAAATGGCGCTTGCTACAAACCCTCTTCGGGAAGCGAATTGCGCGCAATTTACTTGCCGAATTCCGCACCAATCGAGCAGTTAATTGCCGCGCCCACGGCAAAAATTCGCTAGAGATAAATCATCAAAAACTTCCGGAATGCCAGATCGCCGGACCGTGCATGCGTAATTTGCGGGATCTTCGGGTGGGAAAACCCGCCTTTTATCCGGACCAGTCGGTCTACGCCGAATATGCCTGTGGCCGTTTCGAGCTGAAATTTCGAGATCTCGACGGCGGGACGGGGCTCTTGTTCAGCGTAACGTCGAAAACGAAAAGCGTTCAATTCGGCGCCGGAAGGTGCTCATGGTATCCGCAAAACAATTCCACGGCGGCGACACTTGCGTCCGACAAATATTTCGCCAACAGAATTCTGGAACATGCCGGCATCGCCACGCTCGGCGGCGAATATTTCTTCCTGAGTGAAAGGCATCGCGCCCATCGCCCTGAAGGCCATGAGCGTCAGGACGCCCTTGCCTGTTTCAGCGGACTGCACTTTGCCGCGTTCGCGAAGCCGCTGACGGGATCGCGCGGCGACTTTGCCGAAATCGTCCACGGCGAAGCCGCGCTCGATCGATATCTGAGCCGGGTCGCGCAACATTACGATTCAGTCTTGATCCAGCCGATCGTTGCGGGCCGCGAATACCGGATCTTCCTGCTCGACGGCGAGATCGTCTATGGCGCCGGAAAGCATCCGCCTTTCCTGCTGGGTGACGGCGTGCGATCGATCCGCGACCTGCTGGTCGCGCACAACAGCGACTTGCAGGCGCGCGGCCTTTCGCCGATCGCCGTGACGATGACAGAGCCCTTGCTCGATACCGTGCTTGGCGCGGGAACGCATTGGGAGATTCCCGGGCGGACCAATTTCAGCGCTGGCGGCACGATGGAGCTGGAACAGCCGCGCGCCGAGATAGTTGCCATGGCAACAGACGCGGCGCGGGCGCTTGGCCTGCGCGTTGCTGCCGTCGATCTCTTTGCGGACATCGGCGGCGATCCCGACGATTTGCGGATCATCGAGGTCAATTCAAATCCGTCGATCCGCTTTTTGGAAGAAGTGGATCGGGCCGATCTGATCCTGAAGATTTGGCATCACACGTTTTCCATCCTTGGCTTGCTCGATGTTTGATCTGCCAAAATACGGCGATGGCGTTTGTTTGGCCCGGCTGGCGGCGTTGCTCGACGTCCTTGCCGTGGACCGCGCCAGGCTTTCGCGCAACTCCGTCGTCGTGACCGGTTCAAACGGCAAGGGCTCGACCGCCGCATTCTGCGCCAATATCGCGCAGGCTTACGGACTGCGTGCGGGACTGTTCACTTCACCGCATCTGTTTCGCGTCAATGAACGCTTTCAGCTTGATGGTACGCCGATCGGCGACGAACCTCTCGGACAGTTGGCTGCACGGGTCCGGGCCGCGATGACGGCGGTTTCGCTGCGCCCTGATGAGAAGTTCGGCGCGTTCGAGGCGATGTTTGCGCTTGCCTGCCTTTACTTCCAGGAGAGTCAATGCGAGTTCGCCGTGTTCGAAGCGGGCATCGGCGGACGCTACGATCCGGTTCGCCTGATCGGAGCGCACCTGACCGCCGTCACATCGGTCGATTACGAACATGTGGACCTGCTGGGGCATTCACTGCAAATGATCGTCTCGGACAAGAGTGACGCCTGTGCCACCGGCGGGACCATCGTTTATGGCGAGAACTGCCGGAGTTTGCGGCCGCATATCCTCGAATATAATCGTAATCGCGGGGTCGCGAGCCTGTTTATCCGCGACGAGATCAGGATCGACGGCGAAATCGCCTCCGCGTCACGCCCGCGCTTCGATTTCACCTCCGGACGCTACGAGTTCCCGTCGCTGGAGGTTGCCCTTCTCGGCGCATTCCAGTTCAACAACGCGGCGATTGCGATTACGCTGTTCCTGCGCTGGCTGGGCCGCGCGTCGGAGGAAAAAGATTTTGCCCGGATCGAAACCGCGGTGCGGTCGGGCTTACACGGAACACGCTGGCCGGGCCGGCTCGAAGCCATTGCTCAAAACCCGCTGACCGTCATCGACGTCGGTCACACGCCCGACGGCATCAGGCAATCGCTCGCAAGCCTGCGGGAAATCCATGGCGCGCTGGACTGGATCCTCGTGGTCGGCGTTTCCCTCGACAAGAAATCGCAGGAGATCGTGGGCGCGCTCGCACCCTCTTTCGACACCATTATCTGCACCAGCGCCCGTCACAAGGGCGGCGACGCGGCGGCGGTAGCGTCCGCCGCGCGCAAGACCAATCCGCTGGCCGACGTTCACGTCGCAGCGACGGTCGCCGATGCCTTCCACGTGAGCCGCACCCTGGCTGCATCCCTCAACCGGAAAATCTACGTGGCCGGCGGCTTGTTCACGGCGATCGAGTACGCCGCGGTCGCGCGCGGCGGACGCGCCGAGGATCTGAGTTTCTTCTGAAGGCTTAGGCTTCTGAAGGCTCAGGGGCTGCCGTTAACGCCTTGTTAAGGATCAAAATCGCAGAAGTCCTTCTCTACCAGCGCTTTCTGTCAATCGCCGGAGTGGCGAACTAACGGCGGACTAACGCCTGCGCGGCGGCTCGACGGGTGCGCGCTTTGCGCAAATTTCTATGCGCTTACCCACAGAAATTTTGCGCTGGACTTTCGGTGCCGTCTCCGAATAGAAATTAAGCAGACGCAGGTCACCTGCGCTCGAACAGCAAAACGGCAAACAGGCCCCCCACCAAGGAAAACAGGTAACAGGTAACAGCAACAGGCGCTGTTCGGTTTCTGTTTTTGTCGCGCGTCCCATAAGGGCGCGCTCATGGTGGTGAGGCGATGCGTAAACCCAAAGCGAAGACAATCGAAGCCGGTGCGCCTGAGCGTACCCGTGACGCGCCGATCAAGCCCGGCCAGCCGCTGATGTTCAAGCCGCAGGTTCTGGAGCTGCTCGGCGGGCTCGCATACTCGACGTTGTGGGAGTGGATGCGCGCGGGGATGTTTCCGCTTCCCCTTGAACTCGGGCCGCGAGGCGGCCGCAGCTCGACGATTGCGTGGCACGCCGACGAGATCCACGACTGGATCGCGAACCGGCCGCGACGACAGCTCGGACAGCACGAATTTCGTGGACGCGACGCGGGAGGGCAGCGCGATGCGCAAGCTCGAACGCGAACTGCGTCGTGAATTTCCCTTTGCCGAGGTCGAGACCGCGCGGAGCGGGCATCTCCGGCTCCGGCTACCGAACGGCAGGATGGTGTCCACCGCATCGACGCTGAGCTGCCCGTTTTTTCTGCGCCGCAGGCTGATGCGACACGAGCCATCCGGAGCGGGGCGATGACCCATTCCGACGACGACAGCGATGAAGCCAAGGCCGATGCGGCATCGGCTTTACCGCGCAGCGGGCGGCGTTGCGCTGCGAATTGCGCAAGGTCTGGGCGGCGCACGACGTGCCGGAGCGCGAAACCAATAAAACCACGGAAGACGGTACGATGGCAGTGATAACGACGACGGGCGTCGACGACGAATACGGGAATTGCAATTTGTGCGGGGGCGGCCTGCGACCACCCTTTCTGAGCTGGCATGGCGCGAAGCTCGTGTGCTTCTGCACGAGCTGCTGCATCCGCCACGGCAAGGGATTGAACGCCGATTTCGTACAGGTTTGCGCTATCGCTGAACTTCACGCGGCCGGACACCGCGATGTAACGCTGACGCGCGAACAAATTGCGACCGTCGCGGAGCGTTGTCGTCGGATGATGACACTCGCTGCGCCTCATCAACCGCCACGCATGCTGACTTGCGATGGCCCGCCGCGGCGCGGAATGCTGACGCTCGGGGCACCGCACCGCGCGCATTTCGTCGAGGCTGCCGAGGGAGAGGACTGAGATACGAAAACGGCGACCCGTTGGGCCGCCGTTCGCTACTTCAAAATCTTGCGGCGAACGGGTAACGGCCCAACGCCGAAGAGAAGGCACAACAACCCCCTCTCTTTAGCGCGTCATCCCCCTCGCAGGCAACTCCGTAAGCAGCCGGTGACCCCGGCTGCCTGCGGGCAAACAGGAAAACAGGAAAACAGGAAAAGGAATTCAAACCGCGGCCCGCAAGCCGCTGCCGGAGGGGCGTAGGATGAACGACGTAACGATACTGCTACCCGCCGCCCGCCGCCGCCTGCCGCAGCGGCGCGCCAGCACCACGTTCGAGCTGAATTTCTGGGGCCAGAGTTTCGCGGTCGGCATCGGATACTATCCGGACGGTCTGATCGGCGAGGTGTTCGTCAGCGCGCATAAAATCGGCGGACAGACCGAGGTCTTGGCATGGGACGCGGCGATCCTGATCTCGATTGCCCTGCAGTTCGGCGCTCCGCTCGAAACCATCCAGCACGCGCTGACGCGCGGCGAGCGCGGCGAGCCGTTGTCACTGGCCGCCGCGGTGGTCGGTCTGATCATGGAGGTGCGGTCGTGAGCGGCTCGCCTCCCATCGACGACAACGACAACGATCCGACGATGCCGCTCGATGCCAAGGCGACAGGCAACACGCCTGTCGACGACGCGAGCCCGGTCGACACGCCGCATAGCAACGGCAAATCACATCCGCCGTCCGACAAGCCTGAAGAACTGATCCCCGACCGCGATGCGCTGGTCGGGTTCGTCGATGTCATGTTCAGGAACGCGCGCCGCGACGGCTTCGTGTCGTTCCGCGTGTTCGTGGATAACGGCAAAAATAAGCGGCCCGTCCTGATACAGGCTCTCCGGCTGGACGATTACGAGTTCGTCCCCCTGATGCTGATCCGGGCGCAGCAGGCGGCGAATTGGTACGAGCCCGCGGTGTTCTGCCCGCCGGTTGCGACCTTCAAGGACCACCGCGACGCCAAGGCCGACAATATCCGCGAAGGCGTCGCGCTCTCGACCGAGTGCGACCAGACCCCGGCTGCCGCCCGCGCCACCCTCGAAGCCCTGCTCGGACCTGCCACCGTCGTGGTCGAAAGCGGCGGCGAATGGATCAACGGCGAGACCGGCGAGATCGAGCCGAAGCTGCATCTGCATTGGCGGCTGAAAAAGCCCGCGGCCACGCCGTTGGAACTGGCCCTGCTGTACCAGGCCCGCGCGCTGGCGGCGAAGCTGGTCGGCGGCGATCCCACCACTAATTCCATTGTGCACCCGCTGCGGTGGCCCGGCAGCTGGCATCGCAAGAAAAACCCGAAGCTGGCGCGGGTCGCAGCACTCGCCGAGGACACCGAGATCGATCTGGCAGAGTCGCTGGAGCGGTTGCGCGCGGAGGTCGGAGTGGTCGAGCCGGTCAGCGTCGGCAGCATCAGCGGCCGCCGCGAGGCCTCCGATCACGGGATGGTTGCCTCGGCGCTGGCGGCCATCCCGAACGACAAGGACCCCAAAATCTACCATTGGGAATACTGGAATAAAATCGGGATGACGATCTGGGCCTCGACCGACGGTTCGGAGGAGGGCCGCGCGGCGTTCCACGACTGGTCGGCCAAGTCGCCACGGTACGACGTCGCAAACACCGAGGCCCGCTGGCAGCACTATTTCAGATCGCCGCCAACACGGCTCGGCTTCGGCTCGCTGGTCTGGCGCGCCCGCCAGCACGAGCCGGGCTGGCGCTACGAAGACCCGAGGGGTGCCATCGCCACGGCTGCCATCGGTGAGTTCATCGCCCAGTTGCTCCGCGAGCGCGACGAGGCGGATGAAGCGGATGAGGCCGGTGGGGGCGCATCGGGTGTCCCGCGACCCAACATCACCGCCACGCCCTACGAATGGATCGAGCCGGCCGACATCACGCCACGGGACTGGCTATACGGGCACCTGCTGGTCCGGAAGTTCGTCACCGCCACCGTGGCCCCGGGCGGGCTCGGCAAGTCGTCGCTGATCGCCGCTGAAGCGGTCGCGCAGGTCTCGGGCATGGATCTCGTCGGGGTCGGGCCCAAGGAGCCGCTTCGCGTCTGGCTCTGGAACCTCGAAGACCCGCAGGAGGAAACCCAGCGCAAGATACAGGCGGTAGCGAAGCACTACGGTCTGGGGCGCGAGGCCATCGGAAACCGCCTGTTCGTGGACAGCGGGCGCGACCAATCGCTCGTTGTCGCGACAATGACCCGGGAAGGCCCCAGGATCGCGCGGCCAGTGGTCGACGCGCTGGTCGCGGAGATCATCGACAAGCAGATCGACGTCCTGATCATCGATCCCTTCGTCTCCTGCCACGAAGTCCCCGAGAACGACAACACCGCACAGGACATGGTCGTCAAGGAATGGGGCAAGGTCGCCGAACTCGGCAATTGCGCGATCCACCTTGTCGACCACACCCGAAAGATGGGCAGCTCGGAGGCCGAGGTGACGACGGAGACCTCGCGCGGCGCAAAGGCCAAGACCGACGCCTGCCGCGTGGTGCGCGCGGTGAGCCGGATGACCAAGGAGGAAGGCGAGAAGGCGGGGGTCGAAAACCACCGGCTCTATTTCCGGACCTACAACGACAAGGCGAACCTCGCTCCACCCGCCGATCGGTCGGACTGGTTCAGGCTGGAAAGCGTGAACCTCGGCAACGGCCCGGCCGTGACGATCGGGGTTCTCGGGGACGGCACTCGTCTCGACGCTGCGGGCGGCGACAGCGTCGGGGTGGTGACACAATGGAAATGGCCGGATGCCATGGCCGGGGTGACCGATGCCGACTTCGAGAAAGTCGCCGCCGAAATCCGGACCGGGGAGTGGCGCAAGAACGCTCAGGCCGGGGATTGGGTAGGCAAGGCGGTGGCGAAGGCGCTGAAGCTGAACCTAAACGACAAGACCGACAAGGCCAAGGTCGCGGGGATGATCAAGGTATGGGTCGGCCGAGGCGCGCTGGTCGAAGTCAATAAGCCGGATAAGCAGCGCAAGGTCAAAACCTTCGTTGAGGTGGCCGAGGAGGTCTGAGTTTTGCGCCACCTGATTTTTACAGCAGCCCCGTGCGCCACCACCCCCCACCCCCCATAGGGGGGTGGTGGTGGCGCAGTTGCGTGGGCCACTTGCGCCACCGCTGCGCCACCCAAGGTGGCGCAGGTGGCGCACGCAGATGCAGCATAAAAGTTGCGTGCCGGTCACTCGATGCGCCGGGGTAATCCTGATCGCCTTGGCCCGGTTGTTCTGGCGGCCTCAATGAGACATTCATCGGCCTTATCGATCCAGAACACGTATGCCGCGCTTCCACCTTTACTGATTACTGCTGCCATCAGACACTCCCGGACTAATTCAGACAGATCACGGCTATTTTTTTTTACACCCGGCAATTTTGGGGAGGTACGGGAAAATAGGGGGGTGGCTTTTTGGGAGCGGCGACTTTGTGGAGGGCGTTGTCGAAATAAGTTCACTTGGAAATTTTTCCCCCTCCGGTGGGTCGGCCCAGATCGTCAGCGGTAGATAGATTGGAGGCTGTATTCGATCACACCTTGACCCAGCGCGTCCGCACCCGGCAAACGGCCTTCTAGACGCCGTGCTCCGCGACCAACCTCACGATCATGCTGTGATGTACGTTGTAGGATTGCGCAATGCTCTGCACCGTCTCGCCAGCATTACGCCGTGCAATCGCTTCTAAGCGCTGGTGATGCGTCAGCTTTGGCTTGCGGCCGAATACTACGCCCTTGGCCATGGCGCGGTCACGACCCTCGCCGGTGCGCTCCACGATCAGTTCGCGCTCGAATTCGGCAAGACCGGCCAGGACGGTCAGGATCAGGCGGCCGTGCGCCGTGGTGGTGTCGGCCCAGTGGTCCCTGAGCGATTTGAACGTGGCGCCTGCGTCGGTGACCTGCTTGATCACGTTTAGCAAATCTCGTGACGACCTCGCGAGCCTGTCGAGCCGCGTGATGATTAGAACGTCGCCCTCGCCGAGAGCTTCCAGCGCGCGCTTGAGTTGCGGGCGGTCGCGGTGTTTGCCGGTCAGTTTCTCCTGATAAATCTTCTTGCAGCCCGCCGCCTGTAGTTCGGTGAGTTGAGCCTCAAGCGATTGGCCGGTCGTGCTCACCCGGGCGTATCCGTAAATGGTCATTTTGCCTATCCATTTCACACATAAGATATGCACAAAATAACCGTCGGAGATTCAATGGTCAATAGTTCTGTGTGAATATCTTGATATTTACACAAAAGCGCTGGCGACGACCATCAGCGCCGCGGCGCCGCATGCCGACCGCAACCGCGCCCGTAGACCCGTAGCCTGGGTTGCCGCCTTCCTCGCGCATGGACATCCCCGTCCATCTAGGCGAGCCACCAATCGAAGCCATTACCTGTCCTTCGTCGGTCTCGTGGCCGAGCGGCCCCGGCTATCGTCGGAACAATAAGTTAACTGTGTTCCGAGACAGGTTGTTAAGCGCTCATTGGTATCCGTACGCGTGTCAAAGAAATTGACAGCCAAACCCAGAAGGAAATGACATGTCCGGCATCACCCTCTCCGCGGCCGTCCGCCAGAACCTACTCTCCCTGCAGGATACCGCTTCCCTCCTCTCTCAGACGCAGACCCGTCTCGCCACCGGCAAAAAGGTTAACAGCGCGCTCGACAATCCGACCAACTTCTTCACTGCCGCCGGCCTCGACGCCCGCGCCAGCGACATCTCCAACCTGCTCGACAGCATCGGCAACGGCGTGCAGGTGCTGCAGGCCGCCAACACCGGCATCACCTCGCTGTCCAACTTGGTCGATACCGCAAAATCGATCGCCAACCAGGTGCTGCAGCAACCCGTCGGTTATTCGACCAAGGCTTCCGCGACCAGCGCAGCGCCGACCGGCGCCGGTCCGCTCAGCGTTGCCGGTAGCGTGACCGACCTGACCAACGGCGGCGCAAACTCGCTTCAGGGCGAGACCTTCATCTTTCAGGGTGCCACTGGCAGCCCGGTCACAATCACGGTCGACAAGGCGGGCGTCAACTCGATTACCGCCTTTAATACCGCGCTTACGAACGCCGGCCTTGGATTGACGGCATCATTGGCCAGCAACGGTTCGATCACGCTGACGTCTTCCAATGACAATGCAAGCCAAACGCTTACGTTGGGAACAACTGCGGCTGCGAACAACATTGCGCTTAGCGGGACCGCTACACTGGCCCTTGTCGCCGCGGGCGCGCCGGTTGCCGATCCGGTGTCGCAGGCCACGCGTGCGTCACTGGTTGCCCAGTACAACCAGATCCTAACGCAGATTACCACCACCGCACAGGATTCGTCCTTCAACGGCGTCAACCTCTTGAACGGCGATTCGCTGAAACTGGTGTTCGACGAAACCGGCAAATCGAGTGTGTCGATCACGGGCGTGACCTTCGATCCGACCGGTCTTGGCCTGCACTCGCTGACCGCGGGCAGCGACTTCATCGACACCAACTCCGCCAACAGCGTTCTGACGGCGCTCAATACCGCCAGCGTCACGTTGCGGTCGCAGGCCTCGGCCTTCGGCGCCAACCTGTCGATCGTGCAGATCCGCCAGGACTTCAACAAGAACCTGATCAACGTGCTGCAGACCGGTTCGTCGAACCTGACGCTGGCCGATTCCAACGAGGAAGCGGCCAACAGCCAGGCGCTGGCGACCCGCCAGTCGATTGCGACCTCTGCGCTGGCGCTCGCCAACCAGTCGCAGCAGAACGTCCTCCAGTTGCTGCGCTAATCACAGTTCAAATAAGCAAACACCGGGCGGCGGAGGCAACTCCGCCGCCTTATTGGTTTGTTAACTCTTGTGCAGCAACAGTTGATCTGAAAAAACTGAGTTCTTTGATGCCGTTGCGATTTGACCTTGGCCCGTTCGAAAAGCTGCACATCGGCAGAACTATCCTGATTAATTCTCATGAGAGAGCATATTTCGCTCTCGAGGGCGACGTGCCGGTCATGCGCGCCAAGGATGTCCTGCAGCCCGCGTTGGCTAGTAATTGCCTGGAAAAGCTGTACTGCTGCATGCAGAAGATCTACCTCGAACAGACGTTCGCGGAGTTCCAGGGCTCATACCTCGCCCTTGTCGTTCAAGCCCTCAAAGAGGAACCCTCCTTTTACGCCGAGCTAAAACAAGTGGATGCCCTGTTTCATGCTGGCGAGCACTATAAGGCGCTTAAGCGACTCAAAAAACTGATTAGACCATCCGCTTTTGTCGCGGATAGAAGCGAGCCTCCCAATTATGTGCGCCGGGCTACGCTTACTGCGCTTACCTGACGTGGATACACTCAGGAGATCTCTGCGGAAATTTACATTGCAAGATCCCGCGCTCGACCGATTGCTGCGGGGCGCGTTTGAGTGTTCTGAGTTCCCGGCGACGCTGCTTGGCAGCGCAGATTTTGTCATCGAGTGAAGGGCGCACTTCCGCTGTTGGCACATCGCGTCATTTCGGTGCGGCGTGGAATTTGGTTGCTATCGGGGCATAGCGGAATTTGGCGAGCGGTGCGCCCGGCAGATTTATGGGTTCACGCCCCTTCACGGATCGTGGAAAAGGGAATCGGCGATTCCGTTTTCTATATGGGAGGTTGTACGCGCGAGGTTCCTATATTCCGCCGCTTGTCGCCTATCGATGCTGGAAAAGCGAAGCGCGATTCGTTTTCCCTTACCAGCGGTTGCGCGGGCCAATTCATATATTCCGCCGGTTTGTCTGCGCCGGCGCAGTGCCGGTAACGTCTGTTGCGATCTCGACTGGTTTGGCCTCGATCAAGGCAGGAGCGTTCTGCCCTTTGGAAATGATAGCCAGGAGTTCAGCGTCCGACACGTGCTCGATCGATACGTTCACCCTGGTCTCGGTGTTGTAGCGATCTTGCCATTCGTCGGGATCGGCGTTCTTGAGGGCAAAGATTGCAGCCGTCACGCCAACACCTTGCGGTGTGGTGAGAAGCTTGGCCTCGAGCGCTGCAACACGAGCCGCGCGGCCCCGGTTTATGGCATGCATAAAGTCCGCGTGCTCGCGTATCCATAGGTAAATTGTCTCTTTCGCTATCTGTAACTCCCCAGCCAGTGCCGTGACGGAATAGCCCTGTCCCATGTAGTCGATTGCGCGCTGACAGTATTCCGGTCGGTACAGTGTCGGTCTGCCGAACACATAACCTTCCGGCTTGGGCTTGCTCCGGAATGGCTTGCTGTAGCGGTCTCGCCTCCGGCGCCTGGGATGCCCCGTGGCCTTGAGCCGCTTCGCCACCCGGTCTTTGAGCGACTGTGCTGTCACGCTGTCCTCGCTTCGATGATCGGCGCCACATTATCACCAGATCCACTTTTCACGGCACGGAAATTGAATGTGCCTCAAGCTGGGCTTCAAGGCTCACCTCCACATGCTGCGGCACGCCTGCGGCTTCGCGCTGGCCAACAAGGGTCACGATAGAGGTCCGCGAAATGGCTAGATCGGCACCCTAGATGATTCGCGGCGAAAGGGCCTCCGGTAGTCAAACCGACTTTATGCACGGTCGCTGGTTCTGGATTGAGTAACTTTGATCAGACTCCTGTGCCCCCGAAATTTCGATGGCGCTCCCACGCGAGGCCTGATCTTTTATGCAATAGGGCGGCGTGCCTTTGATTTAGATCAAGACGGATTTTTCACGCCGCTTCGCGCTACGTCCGACGAGATGATTAAGCAAGATCGTCCGACTTCCGGATTTGGCCCATCGCGACATTTTGCACACGCTAAATCGTCACGCCGCTTTTGGGGGCGAAGCGGACATTAAGTGGCAGCCAGGACCGGCTGGCACGGTAGCGAATGACCCCAAGCGGACCTGGTGCTTTTGAGTCCCTTTCGACCCCCGAACCGAGACGCTAACATCGTTCAGATCCCGCGGCAGGAGGCGCTATGAGGCGTCGGGAGTTTGTAGCGGGGGTCTCGGTGGCTGCCCTGTCGCC
>NZ_DATMLW010000094.1:0-5714 GCF_035570375.1 Bradyrhizobium sp.
CATGACCGATGCGGTCCGGTGTGGTTCCTCGATCAACGTGATCGATTTGAAGCGGAAGCACAGCCGCGGCTTTTCATCCTCTGGAAGGTCGCTTCCCTTGTCGATGGCGACGGTGACGACACCGTTCTGCTTTTCGACGCGGACCGTGGTGTCCGCGGCTCCAGGGGCCAAACCGTGCCCACGCATCCGACCATCGTTGCCGAGCGGCACATGATGCACCAGCGAACAATGGGCGCGCGTCTCGCGATAGATGCGGTCGATCGAGAGCACCAGAAGCCCCATATCCCGCGACGAGTTTTCGTCGCCGCCGGCGAGCACGCGGCTGAGCGTATCGAAGATAATCCAGACGACATCCTGTCCGGACAATGTGCTCAGTGCTTTCGCCGCCTCAATGATGCGATCGGCATCAACCTTTCCGGTGCGAAGGTCGACGGCGTCGTCGATGACGGCCAGCGGGAAATCGTCGATGCCGTGCTCGAGGCGCCAGGCCATAATGCGCCGCTTCACGGTTTGGCCGCGCTCGGCAGCAACATAGAGTACAGCGCCCTGCATGACGGCGCGCCCACACCATGGCAGGCCGGTCGCGACATGACACGCGGCGTCGATCTTCGCCGTGGATTTTCCGCTTTCCGGCGCCCCGTACCAGATCGAAGTCTCATCGCGACCGAGAAACCCGTCGATTAGAAATACCTTGAGCGTTCCCTCGGCAGTGATGTCGCGAGCGAGCACCAGCGTGTACGGTTTCTTGGATAGTGTCGCCGTCATCGTCGTGTTCTTGATCGGCGCGCGATCAGCGTCAGCTTCGCCGCGGCCGGCGTCTGCCGGCAATCCGTATTCTTCTGGACCCTTCGGCCACTGAAAATTTTCCTGCGGCGCGATGCTCCTCGTCATAACCCATCTCTGCGGACCATTGCTTTGCTTCTCGAATTGCTTCGGTGGACGGCATCACTAGCCCTCCATCAGTTTGAGCAAAAACGGCGCGTCCTTCGGGTGATCGGCGAGGAAGGCCTTGAAACGCGCTTGATCGCGCAGGGAGACCACGTGCCAGAAGGCATCGGCCGTCGATTGCGGCGTGCAGTAGGGCGGGGGCATTAGCGCTAGGACAATTTCCGGCGGCGGTGCTTCACCTGTCCATTTCCATCGGTCGCGCGGGTCGGCCATCTCCCAGCGCCGCAGGATTTGCGCGGCGCAGCCCGTGGACATGTCGTCTGGCTCGGCAGAAGTGAAGGCCGCAGCCATCTCGGCTTGAACCGCGTCCTGCCCATACAGATTGGCCACACCCCACAACTCGCCATGTCGCTGCGCGCAATCAACAGCGTCGGCCTTCTCCAGCCATCCGTTTCGATAGAACCAGGCATAGTCCGCGGCGCATTCGCGGAAGACGTCGATCAGCGCCGGCCTCGCGCTTTCGTGGTGGTCGATCGCGGCGGACGCGGTCATGCCGTGCCTCCGGCCGCGAGGACGAATTTCCGAGATCTGATCCAGGGCGTCACGTCGCGCTTCATCTGCACGATGACGAACGCGGCGAGGCCGGCGGCGGCTGCGGGTTGCCAGACTTCGGGCGGTAGCTCCGCAGGGAACGGCAGGCGCAATCGCTGGCGAGCGTTCGGGCGGCGCCGGAAGAACAACTCATCGTTCTCGCCGGAGATATCCGGCGCTTGCGGTTGGGCAGGCGAGGGAGTATCTGAACGATCGAGCGGGCCGCCAAGCCACTCAATTTTGGAAACCGGTTCCGCGCTAACCTCGCGGGGGGCCGGTTTCGCCGTTTTTGGCGAGGCCATGAATCACGCGGCCTCCACGTCACGCGCAGCGATCAGGGTCTTGATGTAGTCATCGATCTCGGTCTCAACCCAAGCCAGTCTATTCCCCACCTTAACCGGCCGAGGAAACTCGCCCGCTTTCAATTTGCGCCAGATGGTCGCCTTGTTCAGGCTGATGCCTTTGGCGGCAAGGTCTTCTCTAGATAGAAGTCGCATGTTGCTCTCCCGTGCAAATCACCGAGAGCAATCAAAACTGAGGCCGTCATCTTCTGTCACTGACATAAAATGGCAGCAAAAAATGTCAGTGACTTCCCCTCAACCTTTCGCCGAGACGCTTTAGCTTCGCGCGGTATCGATTGATTGTCCTGCCATCAACAAGGTGGTTCTTTCCAGCCTCTTCGGCGGCGGATTCTGAGGATTCTGCTCCAGCGTCCATCAATTTGGCATAGCAGTGGACCGCATCTAATTCCGGACCAATCATCCTATCGAATTTTACAACTCGCTTCGGCACAAGCATGAAGTCCCAGCTCGCAGGATCTTCCGGAACGAGGAGATCGGCGAGCGCGTGCCTTACACTCGACGGCATGGGGGTGTCGCTACGCAATAGTTGGACCAGCGGGCCTGGATCGGAGACGATTTCTTGGGGGTTTGGCGCCTGCGCGTATCCTGCAGCGCGCGACGCCAAAGCGTTGATGGCATTTATCCAAAGGTCTCTCCAAAGGTCTTCGATTTCATAGTACTCGCCTTGGGCTGATGACCGCGACCATGGCCGGTGATCGTCGCTCATGACGCTGGCCGCATTGCGACGACGTTCGACGCGACCGGCGACGGCTCGACGATGCTGCGCAGGCGGGCACCCCACAGCAACAAGGCATCGCGCTTTTCGTCGAGGTAATCGTGCTGGTCGTATACGCCCTTGATGCCCGGCCGCGCATGCGCGAGCACGGCCTCGCGGACTTCCTCGGCAATCTTGAGGCGAGATAGACCGCTGCGGACATTGCGACGCAAATCATGGTTGATCCATTCGAGCGCGACGGCTGCCGGATCGTCGCCGCGTGTCCTCGCCAACGCCCTCAACGTGCGCAGCATACGCGCGTCGAGAGCATCCTTATTTTCACTCGACATGATCGCAGCGGTACGGCCAGCGCTATGCGAAAACAGGAAATCCCCACCGGCGAACATCGGCACGGTTTCGATGATGCGAAGCATGTCGACGGTCAACGGCACGGTGTGCGCTCGGGCCGTACCGTTCTGGCCCTTCATCCGGGCTGCGGGAATTGTCCAAGTCAATTGTTGTGGATCGAATTGCGTCCAATCGATCGGGGCTTCGCCGCGCTGGCGGATCGCGCGAACAACGGTCGGGTTGAATTCGCTCCACGCCGCCTCCGCGACCTCGTTCAAACGCAAGCCGGTCAGCAATAGCAACCGGTAGACCGGCGCGGAGGGGTACGGCATACGCGAGAGCGAACGCCAGAATGCAAAGAGTTCGTCGTCCTCCAGCACGTGGTTGCGGGAAATCTTCTTGCCGACGATCGAGTCGGGCTTGATGCTGGCGGCCGGCGACTGCTTCAGGCCATATGTCCGCTGATCCATCGCCCATTGAAACAACCGTTTCGCGTGGCCGAGAATGTTACGGGCCGAGGACGGGGCCGTCTTCGCCTTTGCCCGGATGACGCGAATCACGTCCTCGTCAGAAATCTCCGAGATCGGGCGATTCCACCAGCCCCTAAACTCGTTCTTGATCTCTCGTTCAACGTGGGCGCCTCGGCGCTCGCCCGGAAGCTTTTCCTTGATGAAGTCTTCTGCGACCGCGCCGAAGGTCGTCACCAGCTTCCGGATTTCCGCCTCGCGCTTGCGTTCTTCCTCGATCCGGGGATCACGACCCCGCCGGATCGCGGCCAGCCAATTGCGTGCCTTGTCGCGGGCATCCTCCAGCGAGAGCTTGTCCGTCTCGTCGTAGGAACCAAGGCGCGCCCTGGTGGGGTTCTTGCTGCCGGGGAAGCGGGTGCGGAGGATGAAAGTCCTGATCGGACGTTCCGGAGCGCCCATAACCCGAACGCCAAATGCCGGCGTCAGGCTGTCCATGATATCCACAGGCGCGGCGTCTGCGCTGGCGGGCTTAAGGGCCTTGACCGTTCGATCCGTTAGTCTCTTGCGCATCGCATCCTCCCGTTTGGTGGCTACGCCATGGCAACAAAACTGGTGCAATCGGGGTGTTGCCATTGCAAGAGAAAGATACGCTTTGCAATGTAAATATCAAGTCAATCAATGCGATTTCGCAACGAATTGCACTGGTATGAAACGTAATAAAATTGCTAATCAGCTGGCATTCAACCAGCCGAAGCGGACCGGAAATCCTTCGCCGCCGAGCAGCGTCATCGTTTCATACAGCGGAAGCCCGACGACATTGGAATAGGAGCCGACCATCTTGACCACAAAGGATCCGGCAATCCCCTGGACGGCGTAGCCGCCCGCCTTGCCGCGCCATTCACCGGAGCCGATATAGGCCTGGATATCTTCCTCGCTCAGCCGCTTGAAGCGCACGCGCGTCTCGATCAGGCGCTGGCGAAACGCCTCTCTGGGCGTGACCAGGCAGATCGCGGTGTAGACCCGATGGTTGCGCCCCGACAACAGCCGCAGGCATTGCGAGGCCTCGTCGACCAGATGGGCCTTGGGCAGGATGCGGCGGCCGACCGCAACCACCGTGTCGGCAGCGACGATGAAGGCGCCCCGCAATTCGTCGTCGAGCTGCACCGATTTGAGCGCGGCATCGGCCTTGGCACGGGCAAGCCGGTTGGCGCAGGCGCGCGGTAATTCGCCCCGCCTCGGGGTTTCATCGACATCGGCGGGTCGCAACGCGTCGGGCTCGATGCCGGCCTGGTTAAGCAGACCCAATCGTCGCGGCGAACCTGAAGCGAGAACCAGTTTGGGGCGGCCTAGCATGCGGATTTGTTGGCGGCGGGAATCGAGGGAGAATGGCGCGCGGAACGTATCGGAAGCGCTGAGCCGAGACAACCCGCGCCTTCGCGCTCGCGCCAGTTCGCGACAGGGTCCTTAAGTCCCGACCATTATTGAAGAAAAACAGAATCGCCGTTGACATCCAACCGTCATGGAGACATCGAAGGTGTCGTTTGCGATTGCGCACCCATCCGCCCTCATCCGCTCGCCGCACCGACCTTGGAAAACCGCCTGCGGATGCGCAGCAGCAGACCGTCGCAGACCTCGCGATAGGCATCAAGCTTCTGCTCGCGGTTACCCTGCGCGCCGGTGGGATCGGGCGTCGGCCAGTATTCCACCTCGGCGGCGAGCGTGCGCGTCAGCTCCAGCGCCTTGTGATGCGCTTCGGGCGACAGCGTGATGATGAGATCGAAATTGAGTCCTTCCCAATCCTCCAGCTCCTCGAACGTCATCGGCCTGTGCTGCGAAATATCCTGGCCGAGTTCGCTCATCACGGCGACGGCGAACGGATCGAGTTCGCCCTTCCTGACCCCTGCGGACTTCACATAAAGCGCGTGCGGAAACATCTGCTGCAAGAGGCTTGCAGCCATCGGCGAGCGCACACTGTTCATGCCGCATGCGAACAGCACGGCTTGCGGAGCGCGCCGGCCCGGAGGCGCCATCGCTTAAGAATCTTCTTTATGGCGCATGGTCTCAGCAAGCATTCGCTAGAGCCCGATGCAGTTCGGTTGAAACGCTTCTGGTTCACCTCTCCCCACTGGGGAGAGGTCGATTTGCCAACGGGTCGGCGCGAAGCGCCGCCCGATGATAAATTCCGCAAATCGGGAGAGGGGCCATGGTCTCACGAGCGACCGTACCCCCTTGTAAGTCGAAAGTCCGTTCGTCTGGTATTGTAGACGGTGCGGTGACGGACGGGAGTCCGCAGACCCCAAGGTCGTTGCAGACCGTGGGTGAGACAGGTGCCCCGTCCGTCAGTCCATCGAACCCGAACAGTCG
>NZ_DATMLW010000095.1:0-10180 GCF_035570375.1 Bradyrhizobium sp.
GATCTCACCTTGGGAGTCGTTGGTCATCAACCAATTCAGCCTCGCGATCTCCTTGGCTCGAAGCCCCGCCTTGACTGACAGGAGAAAGATCAGACGGTTTCTTTCCGGGTGCCGCGTGGTGGAGAGATAAGCAAGCATGGCGTCCACCTGGCCCTTGCTTAGCGTCTTTGCTTGTTTTCCTAGTCCCATTTGTCCTCCAAACCCGTTATTTAAGGGCAGCAGGACGCTGGACTGTAACCAGTCGGGAGAGGTCGTACATGCCGACCTGAAAATACTCCTTGGCCGATCAGGGCTTTGCCCGGACTGATGATAGAAGAGTTATTCTATAATCAGTGGGCTGTCGCGCATCCCCAAGACATTGTCTGCTTCCGGGTGCGCATAACGGACTCAAGTCGGACATCACGCTATGTCCGAAATGTGCCGCCAGAAGCCGACATTGCTCCGACCCGGTCCGCGCGCACGTAAACTGGAGTGGGATCACTGCGAGTCGCATCGCGGGACGTGCTGAAATCCCGATTCCACTTGCGGCGCTGGTGCGGGCAGCGAGCGCTCGCATCTGAATACAAGTGCTGTCTCTCACCCGGTGTCGTCATCGGTGAGCGCTGTGCGCATGGCGTGGACCGCAATCCCGGCTATGAGGCCCGTGAGAAAGAGCCCGGAGAGACCAATCCCGATCGCAAGTGCGCGCGCGAGCGCCTGCCGCGGTACGATGTCCCCGTAACCAATCGTGAGGCCGGTAATGAAGGTGAAATAGACCGCATCCCCGAGAGACCAGCCCTCAACAAGACCAGTCAACAAACCTAGGGCAACCTGAATTGCAAGAATTGTCGACAGCACCGGCCACGTAAGATGAACGGCGCGGCCCAGGGCCACGAAAAAGCGCCTTTGCTCGCTCTTTGGTGCCCCCCGGTTCACGCATACTCCTATGTCTCAGTTCGGTTTCGCTATTCGCGACCGAGTCCTAACTCGAAGATGCTCCAAAAATTGCTGCCATAACCTTCCTGATCCCGAGCCCGATTTGGGGTGTCGCGCCTTCCTTCACCACGACTGTGCAGGTCATTCCGGCGCTGATCAGCACGCCGGGTGGTACGTGCGTGAGGTGGACGGTGATAGGAATGCGCTGTGCCAGTCGGACCCAGGTGAATGTGGGATTGACGGAAGAAAGGAGCTCTGGACCATCCTTGTTGTCCTGATCCGTGATGCCTCTTGCTATGCCCATGATGGTCCCTTGTAGCGCCGGGGATCCGTCCATGAGGTGAATCTCGGCGCTGTCGCCTGGTTTGATATGCGGGATCTTGGTTTCCTCGAAGTAGGCCTCGACCCGATACGAATCGCTATCGATCAGGGCCATCACCGGCTTTCCTTGCGAGGCAAACGTGCCCTTTGCCAGGTTGAGATTGGTGATGAAGCCATTGACCGACGCGCGTACTTCGGTTCGCTTGAGGTTCAGAGCAGCGGTGTCGCGGGATGCCATTGCTTGCTGGTGGTTGGCGGCCGCTGTTTCCGACTGTCGACGCGCGTTGTCAAGATTTTCAACAGTGATGGTGTCCCCGGGGGACAGCTTCGAGCGCCGCTGATATTGATCGCGCAACATAAGATATTGAGCGTGTCGCGCCGCCAGCGTGGCTTCGGCGTCTGCGAGCGCGAGTCGAAAGCGCTCCTGATCAATTGTGAAGAGCACGTCGCCCTTGTGCACGAATTGGTTATCCCGCACGCGAATATCATCAACCCAACCAGAAATGTCGGGCGCCACCGTCACCACATTGGCGCGGACGCGGGCGTCTCGGGTCCATGGCGAATAGAGGTAGTAGCTCGCGAGATCGTAGCAAAGCAAACCGGCTGCCATGACCAAGACAAGAGTAAGCAACACACGTACGACGGCCTGCATAGGTAAGCTCCTTTAATGATTGGCCACGGCAAGCGCGCCGCCGCAAAAGAGACAAACGAAGAGGGCGAAGCGGGCGAGTGGTGCATGCCAGAACAGCCGGTAAAAGCCGCGCCAGGTCAGCAATGCGTCGACTAGAGAAAATACTACCAGCGAGCACACGAACCAGGCGGCGATCGTCGGCACAAACGCGCCCAAAAGATCAAATTGGGATTGCATTCGACCCTCCCTGCAGGATCATTCGCGCCCGCATGAGATCGGAGCCAAGCGTCGCAGATCCGACGATGACCCCGCTCAGTGCTTGGATTTTCGCCGGTTCAGCCGAGCCCTGGTCGGTTGCGAGGGCATGGCGACTAAGCGCACGCGCCTCAGCTGCCCTCCCGCTGAATTTCCAGACCGATGGATTGCGAATGGTTTGCGACAGCCGGGCGAGCAGACGCGAGCCCTCCGCGGCGATACCGGGCGTCACCACCGTTGCACCGAGGGAGCTTTTCAGGCGGCCGATTGCCTGCGCGGCTGATAGCGCAGTCAACGCGCTCATCAAGCATTCCTGCGCGACCTTTGGTTCATCCTTGAGGCGCGCAAGCGTGGTCCCGAGCTGTTCGAATAGGGCACGCTGGTAACATCGAAAAGCAGGGCCGTGAGGACAGGCGCTGGTGAGGTGGGCCAGTTGGACAAAGAGCTGCTTGCGGAAGCGGCGACCTGCGTAGGCCGGGGTCTCGGGGAAGAAAGTCGCAAACAGCACCACCGCAACTGCTATGCCTACGAGAATGGCAAGCGACGAGTTCAGAAATGCGACGGCGTCGTAGGTCATGACGTTGCTAATGTTCGAGGCGAAGGTGAAGTACACGGCAGACAACATGCCGAGCGCACCGATCTGAGGCTGCGCCATGATAAAACCGCAAGTCAGCAGCAGCGGTGCAAGCGCTACCGCCATTGAAGGAAAGTCGACGGCAAGCGGCATCAGGTAGAACTGGGTCGCGAAAACCGGGACCGCTGCGATGAGCACGGTCGCGGCAGCGGCCATGCTGATCTTGTCCGGCTGCTCAAGGGAAGCGAGCAGGCTGCACACGACGGCGGCAACGATGACCGCGATAGGGCCGGCTGGCCAGGCCGTCGCGAACCAAAATGCGGAAGTAACTCCGACTGCCAGCGCGGAGCGGATGCCGATTATGGCCGCAGGCACAGGGTCCGACCAAAGCCGACACGCGAAGCTTGGTTCAGGCAGCCTCTCACCCCGGTCGAAGGCCTCCACGCAGGCCTGAAGCCGGGTGCGCGCAAGCAATAGGTCGCGCTCATCCGCTGCGCGCACCAGTGCAGATACTATCGGGCCGTCTCCAGTGCGGGACTTGTTCGCAGGAGAGGTCCCGACGCTGAGCGATGCTTTTTCTTCCGGCCGGGCCGGCGAATCCCCACGATGGCTCGCGACTGCTGCTGCCATGGTGCAAAGCTCCACTGCGGCCTGGGTTAAGCTGCGCAGCGGCTGGTCGACAATGCGCGCCTCGGCGCTCTCGAAATACGTCGATTGCTGCATTGCCTGGATGTCGAGATAGGCCTTAGCGAGCTCAGTCCGCTCGGCGGTGACGTGCTTGGAGTCCGCATGGGGGTCGAGAAGGAGGGCTGCGAAGCTTTCCGCGCGGCGAGCTAGAGCGACGACAAGCTCAATGAGCTTTGGCGAGAGGTCGCGCACCAGGATCAACCGACTCACGAGCGCCGCACAGATGATCCCAAGCGAGATCTCCGTGAACCGCGCCAGCAGCAAATCATAGGCTCCAGTCGGCGCGAGGGCGGCCGGGATGCCGACGATGGCGACCGTGTAGCCTGCCAGCTGGAAGCCATAGGACGCGAAACTACGGACCGCACGGGCGGCAAAGCTGCAGAAACAGACCCATACGGCCAGCGCGGCCACGAACAGTTCGCCGTATTGGGCCAGACCAAAAACGAGCGCGATCGAAACAAGGAGCCCGGCGATGGTGCCGAGGATACGATAGAAGCTCTTGGCGAGAACGAGTCCGCTGTCCGGTTGCGATACGATGAAAACGGTCAGAAACGACCATCGTGGATCGTCGAGGCCAGCCCAGAATGCGATGTAGAGCGCGAGCAATGCTGCCGCAAAGGTCTTGACCGCAAAAGTCAGTCCGATGGCGGTCTGATGATCGAGCCACGCCGGCATTTCGGGGAGCCAGGTGCGCAACCGCCCGCTCGCAACAACGGTTTTCATCAGTGTACCGAGTTGTGCATGCATGACGCTTAGCCGATTCTTGGTCCCGGAAACGGCGGGCTCGGCAGTTGCTGCGAATGATTGCGCTGTGCCTGAGCGACCCCCCGCTTAGCTGAAGGAGACATGGCCAGTGCTACCAGCGAGCGAGTCATCACCGTGTCGATGTCGGCGTCGTACCACATGTTGAGGACGCCGGCGGCGCCGGTTCCTGCGGCGATTGCGAGAACCACAATGGATCCAAGGAGTGCATCGGGATGACCGGGTGCAATGACCAGCCCAACAACCGCGGTGAACACCGCGAGCAACATCACGCGCGGCTTCATGAGCGCGAGAAAAGCGGATAGCCGCGTTGTCAACGGTGATTGCGCAAGCAGTTGCCGGCGTGACAGGGGAAGCGACGCGATCGCCATGTCGCCTCTCCTCAGGGACAGAGATTGGTCGGTCTTCATGTGCTCGATCATGGTCGCGTTACGCCCGTGGTGCGTGTAGCGCCTGATTCGCTTCACGACCGGCTGAGCCGGTTTCCCTGAGGAAGACCGTGGCGATCAGAGCGATCACGATAGCGGCGACAAAGACGCTGCCGGCCTTGGCGAAGACGTCCTCCGTTAATGGCCCGCTGTTCGCGAGTTTTTGCAACCACCACCCATACGCAGGCGCCAACAATGCGCTGAGCACGAAGACGATGAAGTTCATCGCACCTGTAGCGCTGCCCTTGGCATGATCCGGATTCACCTCTTTGATGGTCGAGTACGGGATCATCGCGGCTCCGGATCCGAAGCCGAGCAGGAATGCCAGGAGATACGGAGGGAACGTCTCGGGCGGCAGATAATAGATCGCCAGGGCCGCCACCAGCATCAACGCAGATCCCGCGAATATCACGGGTTTGCGGCGTCCGATGCGGTCTGCGACGTATCCAAGGATCGGGCAGCCGAACACCCAACCTATCGCCACCATCGCTGCACGATCGACCGCCTGCGCGTAATCCACGTGCCAGCCGTGTTCCAGGAATGACACGCCCCAGGTCATGGCGCCGACCGTCGTCGGCAGGAAGAGCAAGCCGCCGATCAGGCCGCACAGGTAGGACTGAGGGTTGGTCAAGACGACCTTGTACGGCGCGAATGTGCTCCACAATCCCGCCTGCGATGCTGCGGATTGCGGCGCTGCGGGTTCCTTCTCACGCGGGGTAACGACGAACATTGCGACCGCGATCAGCAACGTCACAAGACCGGCATAGATCCATAACTCCTCCCAGGCGATCGGCCCGTGGATCAATGGGGCTGTAACGAACTGGCCTGCCGACCCACCGAGCATGCCGATGCATTGGGTGATGCCGATCGCAGTTGCGAGGTACCGCGCCGGAAGACCGTGGGCCGCGAGATAGACAGCCGCAACGAAAGCATAGGCGGCGCCTGCGCCCTGCAGGAGGCGACCGACAGCCGCGGTCCCTTCCCCTCCCAGGGCAAACATCGCGGTGCCGACCGCCAGAAGCAACACGCCAAACGGAACCGTGTACTTCCCGCCCCAGCGATCGACCGAGGCGCCGGCAATAACCGCGAATATCGCGTACGTGTAATAGTAAAGTCCGATCAGGGAGCTTAAGCCCGTTGTCGAGAGGCCAAATGCGCTCGTCAACTCAGGCAGCATCACGCTCGGCGCGGAGCGTACTGCGTACTCCATGAAGTAGAACAACAGGCAGAAGGCCCAGGCGACAATAAATGCCGCATGAAAGTCACTGGCCTTCGCCGACTTGGATTCACGAATAGCGATTGCCTGTGTGGACATTGAACTCTCTCCGTTGTGATGACGCGTCGTGCCGATTCGGGTGAGCGGCAGCTCTTGGTCAACGCCAAAGGTTCGTCTTCGCGAGGTCGACGAGTTCGTCGCCGCGCCCGCTCATCACAGCCTTCAACATGAAAAGCGAGAAGCCCTTGGCCATTTCCAAGGTGATCGACGGCGGCATCGCGAGCTCCGCCCGGGCCACCACGGCATCGACGAGGACCGGCCCGTCATGGGCGAGAGCGGCGGCGATGCCGTCATTCACCTCGCCAGCATCCTCGAGTCTAATTCCCTTTATGCCGATGGCTTCTGCCATCGTCGCGAAATTCGGGTTCTTGAAGTCGGTGCCGAAATCAAGGAACCCTGATGACTTCTGCTCGAGTTCGATGAACCCAAGCGCGCCATTGTTAAAAACCACGATCTTGACCGGCAACTTAAGCTGCACCAGGCTGAGCAAATCGCCCATCAGCATGCTGAAGCCGCCGTCGCCGGAGAGCGAGATCACTTGCCGGCCGGGATAAGTGGCTTGTGCGCCGATCGCCTGGGGCATGGCGTTGGCCATGGAGCCATGCCAGAACGAACCCAGCAGCCGCCGGCGGCCGTTCATTGCGAGATAGCGCGCGCCCCACACGACCGGGAGGCCGACGTCGCAGGTGAAGATGGCATCCGCTGCCGCCTGGTCGCTGAGCGCCTTGGCGATCTGCTGGGGATGAATGAGCCGCTTGCCGGGCTTGCCCACGGCGAGTTCGTCGAGCGCCTTGCGGGCCTTCGCGTAATGCTGCCGCGCGTGGACGAGGTGGGTGTCGTCGCGCTTTTGCTTGAGCAGCGGCAGCAGCGCCGTCAGTGTCGCACGGACGTCACCGACGATACCGAGATCGACGGGCGTTCGACGGCCGATGTTCTCCGGCCGCAGGTCGACCTGGGCGATGCTGGCATCACCTCCCTCCGGATAGAATTGCCGGTAGGGGAAGTCGGTGCCGAGCATCAGCAGGGTATCGCACTCGCGCATGGCGTAGTAGCCGGACGAGAAGCCGATGAGCCCGGTCATGCCCACGTCGTAAGGGTTTTCCCATTCGACATGCTCTTTGCCGCGATACGCGTGCACCATCGGAGCCTTGAGGCGCTCGCCGAGCGCCAGCAGCTCGTCGTGCGCGCCCTGGCATCCCGAGCCGCACAGAAGGGTGATGCGGTCATTGTCATTGAGCAACGCGGCAAGCCGGTCCAGATCGTCGGGCGCCGGCGTAACGACCGGCGGCTTTGGCAGCAGTCCTTCGGCCTTGGGCGGCGGCGCAGCCGATGCCGGCTGCAAAGCGACGTCGCCCGGAATGACAACGACCGACACACCCCGCTTGCTAACCGCCTCCCGGATCGCGACCTCGAGGATACGCGGCATCTGGTTGGCGCTCGACACGAGCTCGCAATAGTGACTGCATTCCTGGAAGAGAAACTGGGGGTGTGTTTCCTGGAAGTACCCGCTGCCGATCTCGGCTGACGGGATGTGTGTGGCGATTGCGAGCACAGGCACGCGCGAGCGGTGGCAGTCGAAGAGGCCGTTGATGAGGTGCAGGTTGCCTGGCCCGCAGCTTCCCGCACAGACTGCGAGCTCGCCGGTCAGGTGTGCCTGGGCGCCAGCCGCGAAGGCGGCGACCTCTTCGTGCCGCACATGCATCCACTCGATCTTGCCTTGGCGGCGGATGGCATCGGTCAGACCGTTCAGGCTGTCACCGACGATCCCATAAATCCGCTTGACGCCAGCGGCGACGAGGACCTCAGCGAATTGATCTGCAACGGTTGTCATGAAAGTCGCTCCAAGATTAGAGGCGTGATTTGGGCAACGCCGCGTACGCCGCCGAAATCCTGGTGAGACGCAATTTGATGATTTGGAATGCCGCGGTCTATTGCGCGCTGGGTCGCGCGGGTTACACTCATCGTTTCGGTGCGCTGAACCTTGGCTTACAGGTTCCAAACGGTGCGGTTGGGCTACTACTCGCCGCACGTCGTTGAACCGTGAGTAATCTCGGCCAACGGGCTCGCTAATGTATGGTTCACACCGACTGCTTCAACGCGGTAGCGTCGACATCGCTGCGTTCACGCAGCAGCTGCTGCCTGCGATGATAGTGGCGGCTTGGGGCTACTACGTGAAAGCCAGTGGCAAACCGGTATTTGACGCCAACGGAGATTTCCACGGCTATCGCGGAACCGTCATCAACTGCCGGCCCATTCTCAGACCTGAGCGGCCGGGCTGACGCGGTATTTGCCGACATCAAACACGAGATGCGGATTTCGCAGGAAGAGATATTCGAGCACCCAGCCGACGTAAATACCAGGACATCCCAGCTTCAAGCGCTACACCGCGACCTCCGTTGTAGGAGTACTCGCGGAAACTCCGGTGGGCTGGAACACCGGTCGGAGCATCGGACATCAGTCCGGTCCACTCCTGGAAATGAACGACCCAAGCGGGCGCGGTCGCTAAACCAAGCCCGGCGAGAGACGGAAATGCTTTAGACCGTCATGGGTGGCGTGATCGTCGGATCGGTCTCGCCCGGACCCAGCGCAGACAAGCAGAGAGTAACGGGGCGAACCGCACTGCCCGTCCCGACCACAAAAGTGGTTCTCTGGTCCGATGCTGAGCCGGCGCCGTTAGACGCAGCGTGGGAAGCACTTTGCCGCACAGGCAAAGTGCTGTCCTCAACCGAAACCGCAACTGACCAAGCGAGCTAACAGTCACTGGCCAAACGGCTTGGTCAAAAAATGTTGGCCCGAAGGACACTCATCCCAGCGAAGTGAGGATGAGGTGGCAAGATGCCGCCAAGAGAGCCGTCAAGCTTCGATTCATCGCCCTGAATCTTTGCGGTCCGCGAACATGCGATCGACAAGTTCCACCAAAGCTTGGTGAGACGACGAACCTCCGCGAGATAAAAAGTCGTTGATAGGCATCCGCCATTTGTCGCTTGGATCGTCGTCGTTTTCGTATCGCACGTGGAGCGATCCATCCTTGTCCTGTTCGAGGTACCACCAACTATCGCGTTCGCTAGACATGTGCCTACAAAAAATAGTCGATCTCGCCATGCGTGATTCCCCGTACCAAGCCGATCTCGTTTCAAGCGTAAATCAAAGCTTTGCCGCCGCGGCCTGCAGCTTGACCCGCGCGGTCCGCCCGCTTGCTCGCTCCACCGATACAAGCGAGACTTCCTCGAGGACTTGCAGCGCACGGGCCTTAGCATCCCGGCTCACATCGAACCGATCGAGCAGTCCCTTCGGGAGCGTGATCCATTCGCTCCTCGTCACCGCCACCCGGTGGTGAACCAGCAGGAACACGCTGAGCGCTTTGCCGGGAAGGTTCGAAGCGCGAGCGAGTGGGTCATCGGCAGACCTGCAAACATGGCTGCAGTTAGCGCCAGCGAACACAGGCAGTACGTAAATGCGGCAGTGCATTGTTCAAGTGAAGGCACGAGGCGTTGCCGCGTTGGTGGGGTACCCGTGAGCCCGAGCGCCTTAGTGGTTCTCGGGTTAGTCACTAATTCGTGTTTAGATGCCTACTTCACGGGCGGGTCTACAAGGAAAGCTAGCGAGATGGACATGTTGACATGACGAACGCTGCGTCGCTCGCGCAAGGCAATTTGCTCAGCGTCAGTGACGGAGCCTGAGAGAATCTCCTCCAGCCAGCGCCTGCCTCCAGTCGGAGGCGTCGTTCCGGCCGCTCCGGCCGGACCTCGTTTCGCGATCTGGCGCAGCGCCACTATTTTTTATTCATCAACCGCTTGCGCGAATCCGCCAGCGCGCGGGAGAAGACCTTGATGTCGTCGAGCGCGCGCGTCAGCACCAGCGCGCCCTGAATTTCCAGCACCGCTTGTTCCGCCTTCTGGCGTGCGGTGGTTCTGTCATCGCCGAGCCGCCGCAACGCGGCTGCGAGTGCATCGATCCAGCCCGCGAAATAGGTTTTGACCTTGTCGTCAAACAGATCGCGCGAGGCGCCGAGCGCCACTGCGCCAACCAGACACACCCGCTGTCCAGAGCGGAAATAATCATCGACCGCCGCAAACATGTCGGCGATGCCCTTTGCCGGATCGGTCGATGTCCGCAGCGGCGTATAGATGTTGTCGGCGAACCACCGGTCGATGGAAGTCAGAACCTCCATCGCCATCTGCTCCTTGCCGCCTGGAAAGAAATTGTAGAGGCTGCCCTTGCCGAGCCCGGTCGCGTCCGAAATCAGCGCCAGCGTCGCGCCCTCATAGCCATGGGCTCGAAACACTTCCGCCAGTTGCGGCAAGACATCAGCACGCTCGGCAATCGACCTC
>NZ_DATMLW010000096.1:0-21281 GCF_035570375.1 Bradyrhizobium sp.
GCCGAATTCAGGGGGATGGATGGCGGCGATCTTCACTTTTGAGTCGCCGCGCTGCGAAAGCAGGCCCATCACTGCAGGCGGCGCTAATTCCTCGGCGATGATCAAGAGTGGCCGCTGATGCTGATCGGCGATCGCCAACACTCCCGACAATTCGTCGGCCGATTGGATCTTGTTGTCGGTCATGAGGATGATCGGGTTGTCGAGCACGACTTCCATCCGCTCGACGTCAGTGACCATATGATGGGAGATATAGCCTCGGTCGAAGGCCATGCCCTCGACGACATCGAGCACGGTGTCCACGGTCGCGCCGAATTCAACGGCGACGATGCCGGTCGGCCCGGTGCGCTCGAAGGCCTCGGCGACAAGCGCGCCGAGCTTGTCGTCATTGGCGGCGATGCAGGCGACCGCCCGCACGCCCTTGAAGCCCTCGATCGGTCGCGCCGCTTTTTTCAAGTGCGCAACCGTCTCTTCGACCGCCAGCTGCAGTCCTTCGACCACATCGACGGGGTTGGCCCCGGCCTCGAGCAGCTTCAGTCCGTCCTGAACCATGGCGTTGGCGAGAACGGTCGCCGTCGTCGTGCCGTCGCCCGCGACGTCGTTAGTTTGCTTCGAGACCTCGCGCATGATCTGCGCGCCCATGTTCTCGAACGGATCCTCGAGTTCGATCTCGGCGGCGATCGAGACGCCGTCGCGCGAAACGATTGGCGTCCCGAGCGGGCGATCCATGACCGCATTCATCCCCTTGGGGCCCAAAGTGCCGCTCACCGCGCGGGTCAATTTGGCTACGCCGCGCGCAAGCGCCGCGCGCGCCTCGGCGTCGTGCAACATCATCTTCGGCATTCCGCATCCCCTCACGAATTGTCGTCGCGCGCCCGCCGAGAGCGGGCCATCGGGCGAATCAGGCCTCTGGAGCGTCGAGACGGAAGCGCTCACGCAGCAAGCCGCGGCAGAGGGCGCCGTTGAACTCGGCGTTCACGCCGACTCGCCGCATCGCGCGCATATAGACCGCCAGCGTCTCGGCCTGCAGCCGGTCGCCCTCCGCGTCGACGAAGGCGCGCCGGGCGTCAGCCTCGCCCACAACGCCGCGCCGCTCGAAATATCGTCGCCGCAGGGCCGAACCCGTGTCGTCGAGATCGGCCGCCGAAAGCTCCTCGAGGCTCATGTCGACGAGCTGCGCCGCGGAGAACCCGGCGGCGATAAGATGATCGAGCAGCGCGGATTGTCGCCGCTGGAACGCCTTGACGAGAAACGTCCGCCGAAGCCCGCCGAGATCGTCATCCGCCTCATCGCCAAATGCTTCGGCGAACGAAAGCCCGCGCTTGAGGCCTTCGTTGATCTTCTCGGCGTACATGTGTTCGCCGATTGTGACTTCGACCTCGCCGACCCAAGGGAGCGCTCCAATCGCGAGCCGCATGTCGTCGGCCATCAGATACGAGAAGTTCGCCGCGCACCAATAGGTCGGCAGACGAAACCCAACCCGAACCTTCTCGCCTGCCTCCACGTCGACATAGGTGACGAAGCCCAGATCGACCACCGATTCGTCGAGTTCGGGATCGATCACGCCGCGCAGTCGGTCCCAAACCTCGGCGCGGCGGTCCTCGATGGACGCAACCGCCATGGCCGCCTACTCCGCGGCCGACGACAGATGGGCGTATCCGCCGGCCGCGTGGATTTTCTTCTTCTGATCCGCGACGTCGATGTCGTAGAGGCGCGCCGCATTGAGGCCGAGAATTTTCGTCTTGTTTTCGAGCGTCAGGGACGAGCCGGTCTCCTTGGCGATGTCGTCGGGAATCTCGAACGCCATGAACTTCTCGATCAGCCATTTGGGCGTCCAGATGCCGTAGTCGCTGCCGTAGAGCAGCTTGTCGGGCCCAAGCCAGAAGAGCAGCTCCGCCATCACATGACCGAAATAACGCGGGCGCAAGTGGATGAAGGGCAGCGCCACCGCCAGCCCGCCGTAGACGTTGGTCTCCTGCGTCGCGATCCAACAGAAGTCGTCGAGGCGCGGCAGGCCGCAGTGCTCGACGATGAAGTTGAGGTCCTGGAACGATGTCGCAACGTCGTCGATATCGGCGACGTCGAATGCGTCACGGTTGAGCGGAATGATGGTCGGGCCCTTATGGACGTGCAGGTTCTTGATCCCGTATTTCTGCGCCGCCTCGACGAACTTGTAGGATTCCTTGTCGGTCAGCTTGTAGCCTTTTGACTCGCCGCGCCATTCGGCGGTGTAGAGCTTGACGCCCTTGAGATGATATTTCTCGCATTTGGCGTGCAGCTCCTCGATGCCCTTGTTGCCGTCGCGCGGATCGAAGGCGCCATTAAGGATGAAGCGCTCGGGGTGGCTCTTCTTCATCGCCGAATTTTGCTCGGTGGTGTTGAAGCCGTTCTTGTAGAAGTCGGTGAGATAGGTCGGCTGCAAAATCGCCATGTCGTCGTATCCATGGATGAACAAGTCGTCATACATGGTCTTGGCGTCGTACTTCTCGAATTTGTCTTTCGGCCATTTCTCGGACGGGGGGCTCAAATTGGAATGATACGCGTAGAAGCATTCGATGAATTGCTTGCCATGAATGTTCTTTTGATTCGCCGGGCTGCCGTCCCACAAGTGCGTGTGCCCGTCGATGACGAAAATCTCTTCGCCGGATTTCGTCCGATACATCTCATCCTCCCTCTGCCGTCGATGAAGCCGATTATGGCGATCGACGCCGAGAAACGGGTTCCTCGGCGTCAACCCCGTCGTTTAGTGCTCTATATACGCGAGCGCTTCCTGCAGGTCGCCGAACACCACGACGGTGTTGTCGTCGACCATGACCATACGGCCATAGTGAGTGGAAGTCGAGATTTCGAACAGGTGCGGCGTCATCGGCCGCCCCAACGCCTCGCTGATCTCCTCCATGTTGAAGGTCAGCTTGGGGTCGCCGTCGATGCGGATCAACGACGGTTGATAGGTCACCGCGACCCCTTTCTTCCTCTCCATCACGTCGGCGATGGCCCGCGCCTCGACGCTGTCGTTCATGGTGATCCCGCACTGATGCGAGATGGTGTCCTCGAACCGAATATCCTTCATCGACTTGAATATATTGCTGTGCTGCACCGCTTCAGTCATCGAGTCCTCCTAAAGAGACGAGTGGTCTTTTTTGGAATTGGCCATCAAGGAACCGCGAGGCCGACTTCGCTGCAGATCGCCTCCAGCCGGTTCTTCGCCTGCGCTTGCGCGTCGGCGAAAGAGACGACCTTGACGCGCGGCTGCGACCACAGCGGCTGTAGGCCGTTGGCGGCCGCGGCTGCCAGTTCCGCATGTTTCTTCATCCAGCCGTTGAACAGCGCCTTGTTATGCGCGGCATGCTCCTTGTCGGTCGCTAGGATGTGGAACAATTCGACGCTATTGGCGAGGTTGCGCTCGTAGTCGGCCTCCGCGGCTGCGACCACCGCGGGCGTGGCGAAGTCGTTCTGTCCCGCGGCCATCTGCATGATAAAACCGCTGCGGAACAACTCGCCGACTAACGGCTCGAACACGAAATTGGTCGCGAGATATTGTTCGAGATAATCCGTCGCGCCCATGATCGATTCGGTCGATTTGCGCGCGCCTTGCCAGATCGGGTCCTCGAGCCAGTGCTTCTTGCCCGCGCCGGCGTCGAACCCATCGAGGTCGAGGCCGATCTCGGCGAGGTAGATCGTCAGATCCTGCGCGAAGCGCATCTTGTACGACGAATTGGTCAAGATCGCAGTGTTGATCATCTGGGTATAACCGTAGCGTTGCGCTTGCATCATCGAGGTGCCCAGGCCGAACTCGGCGTGCTTATAGGCGCCCAGATGATCCTGCAAAACCTTGACCCAGGCCTTGTCGAAACGCTTCGGCGCGCCGGACTTGCGCGCGTTCTCGATTACGCCCTGAACCATGCCGCAAATTGTCGACTGGCGTTGATAGTGCGTGCGCTCCCATTCCTGGTCGACCGCCCGGAACTTATGCCAATCGGAGCTGAGCGCATTGGTCCAGGTCTTGGAATAGGTCGGCGTCCCGTCGGGAAACGAGATTATCCAATCTTGCAGCAAGTACCGCTCGGGATCCGGCTGCACGTCGACGGTCATGTCCTCGTAATGCGTCGCCTTCCGGCCCTTCGGCTCGAAATAGTTGAATTTCCGGCTGTCTGATCCCGGAAATATCGCCGCACCGGCAGCGCCGGACTTCACGGGTTGCGTAGCTTGGGCTGTGCTCACTGTTTCCTCCTTTTAAGCGTCAGCTTTTTGCCTCATTGCCTCGGCGGTTTGCGGCGGCCCATTACCGGGTCGCCGGGGTGAACTTGTCGAAATAGATGTGCTCGGGCTCGATCGAGCTCATCCGCAGCACTGGCAGAACCGCGTCGATCATCGGCGGCGGGCCGCACGTATAGGCGTCTTCGGCGTCGGCAAGCCGCCCCGCGCGAAGGTGACCCTGAACGACTTCGTGGATGAGCCCCGTCTCGCCCTCCCATCCGTCATCCGGAGCGCCGTGCGAAAGCGCCGGAATGAACTGGAAATCGGAGATTCGTTCGCCGATCGCAGCGATTTCGTCGAGCATGAAGAGGTCGGCCTTCGTCCGCGCCCCGTAATAAAACCGGACCGGTCTCGATTCGCCGCTGCGGGCCTGGTCGGTCAGGATCGACCACAAGGGCGACATGCCCGAACCGCCGCCGACGAGAACCATCGCGCCGGAACGACCCGCGCGCCGGCTGCAGGTGCCATAGGGCCCCTTGACCGCGACCGCCTCGCCTGGCGCCAAGGCTCCGTCGAGCAGCGACGAAAAGGCCCCGTCCGGATATTTCTTGATGATGAACGACAGTCGCCGATCGTCGCCCGGCGCGTTCGACATCGAGAACGATCGCGTCACCCCGGCGGCGGGCAAGGCCAAATCGACATATTGGCCCGCCCAGAACCTCAATGGTTTATCTAACTCGATGTCGAGTTGGCGGATATCGTGCGTCAACGCCTTCGTCTCAATAACGGTCGCAGAATAGGTCTTGACCGGAATCGCGCGCGACAGCAACTCCTCGTCGAAGTTGAGCAGCTCGATCTCGAGGTCGCTGTAGGCGTGGGTTCGACAGAGCAGCACGTGCTCGGTCTCCCTCTCGTAATCCGGCAGAGCGAACGTCGAGTACTTCAGCAATTCGATGTCGCCGCCGATGAGGCGCGACTTACAGGAGCCGCATTGGCCCTCTTTGCAGCCATGCATGAGGGCGATGCCTTGACGGAACGCCGCCTCCAAAACGGTCTCGCCCTCCTCGACGTCCATTTCGACGCCGACGGGCTCGAGACGCACTTTGTACACCTGAGCGTCGCCCATCCTCGTGGCCTCCTCTGCGCGCTCTGCGCGCTTTTTGCGCGCTTTTAGAGGGTGCGCCGCGGCGATCTCACCGCGACGCATTCTCAGATCCTTCTGCAACGGCGGTCGCCGCCGGGCGACCTCCGCTTTTTCAGCTCAAGATCAATGAAGGGGATTGATCGTGAAGCCTTTGCGATATTCGGCGACCGCCGCGTCCCGCTCCGCGCCCGCCTTCAGCGCGCGGAAGCCGCGCAACGGACTGCCGAGCGTATGGCCGCGAACATGATCGAGGGTCCACATGTCCTTGGCGTCGAACCGCAGATGCGGTTGCGGGACGAGAGTCTTGCCATCGGAGCGGACGAAACCGAGATCCTTGATCGCGTCGGCGAGGTCCCACCCGTGATAGCAGTCTTCCCATTCGCGGCGACCGCTGAAACGGCCCATCGCAGGAGTCGGGCGGCCTTTGTATTCGCTGCTGAAACCCACCTTATGCGTCCAGCGGCATCCCTCCGAGCAATAGGTGTACATCTTGCCGTCCACTTCGTCGCAGACAAAGTCCTCGCGGATCAGGCACGGAACCATGCAGCTCCAGCAGCGGTGCGGATAGACGTAGCCGACATCGCTATTAAACAGGATGTTGGTCTCGCCGGGCTTCGAGAGCTTCGCATACCACTTCCAGAAATCGCCGAACTTGGCGTACCAGCCGGGGTATTTGTGCTCGAACCAGTCGAAGTCCTTCTCGGTCTGGGCTTCGATGCGCCAGAAGTTCACCGGCCAACCGACCGAGAAGAATTGCGCAGTCAAGTGAATGTAGTCCTTCTTAACGATGCGATCCCAGGCCTCCGCCACGTCGTCGTGGTGGATCTTGACGCCGTATTTCTCGAGCGGCAGCATGTAGCTACGATAGTAGTCTTCGTAGATCCAGCGGTGCCATAGCTCCGCATAGGATTCCTTGGTCTTGTCGCGATTGGTGGTGCCGTATTCGACGAACGTGCCGATGGCCGCGTCGACGATGGCGTGGTTCTGCCAGAACGCGTATTTGAGATCGCGCTCCAGAAGATCATGGTTCGACGGATCGTGGATCATCGCCATCAACAACGAGTGGCCGTTGCCGATGTGACGCGATTCGTCGGACTGCACCGACAAGAACACCGTCGGCAGGGCGTAGTCGCCGTTGCGCGCCGCTTCCGACGGCATCGCGACGAACAGCGTGTTCGTGAATGCCGTCTCGGCCACGACCGTCAAGTAAATGTTCGCCGCGGTGATGGCGTCGCCGGTCAGGAAGCCCTCGGCGAACTGACGCCCGATGGTCGATGCGTAGCACTTGCCAAACGCGGCCTCCGTGATGTCGAAGCCGGCCGGGTCGATGTAGTTCTCCATGTACCACTTCTTCAGATTCATCTGGATCGTCGAGTGACGGAGCTCGTCGACCATTTGCATTGTGAATCCGGTGCGCAGCTCCTCGCCGGGCGCCAGGCGGCCGACCATGGCCATCGACCGGGCGGCCGAGATTTCCGGGAACGGGATGATCGCCAGGAAGAGCTTCATCCACTCGATCCAGCGGGGTTCCACGTTGCGGAACATGTCGCCGCGCAGCGCCGCGTCGAGCGCGCCGTAAACGCGGTTGTCCTTTTCCTCCTGCATCGGGAAATACGAACGCAGCACCTGCTTCATGGGATCGCGCGGCACCCGCGAGATCTTGTAATCGGTCGGGAAGGTCATCGCTTCCTGAACGTAGCTCGGCGTCCAGCCCAGATCGGCGACGCGATTGGCCGCTTCGCCGATGCTGATGCCTTTCTGCGCGGTAATCTTATTCAAAGTTAGACTTGCTGCCATGGCATCGTCCTCCTGTTGGTTCCTTCCAGCCGCCTCGCATCGCTTCCGATCCGTCGCGTCTTCGCGTCCCAAGACCGCCCTCCGTATCGGACTTCGTGTCCGCACTCGCGCACACGAAACTGAGTCTTCAGCTCAATTCGCGGCCGTCATTCAGTCGCTCATCGAACCTTGCAGTTTTATGAGCGGCCTTCCTTCTGCGATGAAGCGAGCTGCTAAAATCAACCCGCCCATCGCGAAATCCTTCCCGTGCTTCGCGATCATGTCTTCTGCAACATGGGCGAGCCGCACGAACAATTCGTCCTTCGAGCGATCCTCCTCGCTCAGATTGGCGACCGCCGGATCCTCCGACCTCTCAGTCGCGTTCATGACAAGGCCCCTCCGCCTCCTCGGTAAATTCCATCAGCGATCTGTTGAGCCACTCCCGCTCCGTGACGAGACGACCGTGCTCCTCCTCGAGGGTCGCGATCCGCCTCTTGACCTCTTCGAACCGCAAGGCCGCGTCGCGATCGTTTGGGTCGCGCGCCATATCGCGCAACGCGCCGGCCTGCTCGATGTCGGCCCCCGCCCGGGCGCTATCGAACCGCAACTGGCGCGCGTTGTTGTCGATCATCGCAAGGATCAAACGTTGGCGGGCCTCGGCGCTCGCCTGCGACCGTCTGGCCGCCTCGGCGTCGCGCGGCGATCGATCGTTGCGACCCTGCTCAAAATCAATCATGGAACGAGCACCGCGCGCCCGTTGATCCGGCCATGATGCAGATCGTGCAGCGCGTCGTTGGCTTGGCTGAGTTTGTATTCCCGCGTATGCAGCGTCACCCGACCCCGGTCAGCGAGCGCCATCAGCTCGACGAGTTCGGCGTAGGTGCCGACCAGATTGCCCACGATCGTCTTCTCGCTGGTGATCATATCGATGGTCGGAATGTCGATTTTTCCCCCGTAGCCGACCACGTAGTAGAAGCCCTGGTTCCGCGTCATAGCGAGCCCTTTCGCGACCGCGTCGCCTTCGCCGACAAAGTCGATGACGGCCTCCGCGCCTTTGCCATGCGTGAGATGCAGTACTTTTTCGACCTCGCCGCCGTCGGCTATGACGGTGTGATGCGCGCCGCACGCCTTCGCCAACTCCAGCGACTTGACGGAGCGATCGACCACCACGATTTCCGCCGCGCACAGCGCGGCCAGAACTTGAATGCCAATGTGCCCGAGCCCGCCGGCGCCGATGACAACCGAATATTCTCCGGGGAGCAGATGGCGCGACGCCTTCTTGGCAGCGCGGTAGGCCGTGAGGCCGGCGTCCGTGTACGGTGCCACTTCCTTCGGCGCGAGCGATTTCGGCAACTTGATCAGCGAGCGTTCGCCGGTCAGCAGATACTCCGCATAGCCGCCATTGGCGTTGATGCCGGGGAAACTGCTCTCCTCCGCATGCATGTCGTTGCCGCGCCTGCACGCAATGCAATGGCCACTTGTCACGAGGGGATGACAGATGACTGCGTCCCCAACCTTGACTCCCTGTACGTTCTTGCCGACCGCTTCGACCCAACCGGCATTCTCGTGCCCCATGATGTAGGGCAGATTGATGTCGACCTTGCTGCGCCAGATGCCCTCCACGATATGGAGATCGGTGCGGCAGACCCCCGCGCCGCCGATGCGAACGATCACCTCCGAGGGGCGGCTAATCGTCGGGTCCGCGACATCCTCGTATTTGACAAACTCCTTCGCCGTCAGCTTGTCGTCGAACGCGTGCAAAACAGCCGCTTTCATTTCCCGCCCCTAGACTAGTCAGCTTCACCGAAGCCAGCTTCGCTAACGATTGGTTGCCCGTGTCGTGCAACAGCCGTGCCACCTCGTTATCTATTTGGGACGACATGGGTTTCGAGCAAGGGCGGTTCGCCGTTTCGCTCTGAATCGGATCGGTCACAGAGCAACATTGCTCCGTTTCGGAGCAATCGGATGCGGGTCCGAAGAAGCATTGATTTCGGCTTTGCTTCAGATAGTCTCACCGCACTTGCGGCGCGCGGGAACGATGAGCTGGAGCTCCCTGACGAGCCGCTCGGCCATGTGGAGGCCCTATGGTCGGCGCACCTGCGGAGCGAAGCGCATTAGCGCGCGCCGCTTTGCGACGCGGCGGTGTCGTGCCGACCGGCTTGTTGGCGGTCGACATCTACGACAGCTGGTTGCGATGCGTGGCGCTCGGCCTCGATTGCGAGCGGCCGCCGAACCCAGAATACGTCAGCGGCGGAGAACTGCGGGCCGAGCAGGAACGCCGGAGCTTTGTGCGCGGCTTGGCGTTGGCCGAGATGCATGTGCTGCATCAGCAGATCGCCGGCACGAACTTTCTCATCGCCTTTGCGACGCCTGAGGGCCTGTTGCTCGACATCGTCGCCGACGAGAGCTTCAAGGACGGTCCCGATGGCAAAGCGATCCGACCCGGCGTTTGGTGGGACGAACGTCGCTGCGGTACGAACGGCATCGGCATTGCGGCGTTGCTCAAGCGGCCCGCGGTCGTACACGGCGACGACCACTTCTACTCGCGTTTTCGATCATTGACGTGTTGTGCCGCTCCGGTGTTCGATCCGGACGGCTCTTTGGCGGGCGTGCTCGACGCCTCCTCTGATTGCGCATCTCGGCAGAGTCATACGCGGGTGCTGGTCGAAATGTCGGCCACCCAGATCGAGAACGGCCTCTTTCGTGAGCGGCACCGGCGAGACATCGTGGTCGCCTTTCACAATCGCAGCGAGTTCTTGCATACGCTTAGCGTTGGATTGTTGGCTCTCGACGAGAGCGGCTCCATTTTGGCGGCCAACCAGGCGGCGCGCGCGAGCTTGCACGGTTTGCACTTATCGCCGGGGCAACCGTTCAGCGAGGTCTTCCGAACGCGCATTTCGGACTTCATCGGCGAGAGCCGGCGCTCAGAGCGCCAGCGCCTTCAGGATGTCGTCGGCAGTACCTATGTCGCGCGCGTCGAGTCGCCGCAGGTTTCGCCGATGCTGCGCGCCGTGTCGACGCCCAGGCCGCCAGCCGAACAGGCATACCCGACCGAGTTCGTCGCCATTGATCCGACAGTCGCGGCCATCGTTCGCCAGACGGAGGCGGCCGCGCGCCGCAAAATGCCGATTTTGATCCGGGGCGAGACCGGAACCGGAAAGGAGCAATTAGCGCGCCACGCCCATCGCGCGAGTGGCCGGAAGGGCGCTTTCGTCGCGATCAACTGCGCCGCGCTGCCCGAAAGCTTGGTTGAGTCCGAGCTCTTCGGCTACAGCGAGGGCGCTTTCACTGGCGCGCGCAAGGGCGGCGCGGTCGGGCTCTTCCGGCAGGCGGACGGCGGCACGTTGTTCCTCGACGAGATCGGGGGAATGCCGACGGCTCTGCAAGCCGTGTTGCTACGTTTTCTCGACGATTGGACCGTCCGTCCCATCGGCGGCGCCGAGAAGAAAGTCGACGTGTCCCTCGTCTCGGCCACCAACGCCGGCCTCGAAAAGGCCGTCGCCAACGGCTCCTTCCGCGCCGACCTGATGTTCCGCCTCAATGCGCTCGAGGTGAGTCTGCCGCCGCTCGGTCAGCGAACGGACTTCGCGGCGATTGTCCGCAAGGTGCTGGCGGACGTCGACCAAGAGCGCAGAATTGACGATGCTGCCATTCAGCGACTTGCGGAATGCGCCTGGCCGGGCAACATTCGCCAACTTCGCAACGTTCTCTCGCGTCTAACGCTCGAGGGTTCGGAGCCGACGATCGACCTCGACGCGGCGGCCGGCGTCCTCGGGCAGGCGCAAAGCGCGCCGAGCCAGGGTTCGACGCTGCACGAGCAGCATCGCGCGCAAGTATATGCGACCTACATCGAATGCCACCGCAACGTCAGCGAAACCGCGCGCCAACTCGGGGTGTCGCGCAACACGATTTATCGCGCGCTCTCGGAACAGGCGCGTGGGGCGCCAGGTGGTCTAAGAGTGGAGGTCCGCGATGTTCGAGCCGATAAATCGCGTTGAGCGGCTTATGCAGGCGGCGGCCGCCGACCCGAAGCAGATCCCGGGGTTCTATGCCGCTCTCCTCGAGGCCGAGCTCTTCGTGCTGACACCGGAGACCGAGGTCGGGCCGGAGGGTCGTCGATCTCTCAAGGCCAATGAACCGTTCAACATCGCGACCGTCGAGTTCAATGGGCGCCGTTGGCATCCGGCTTTCACCGCCAAGGAGCGCATTTCGACCTACTTGACCGAGCCGGAGTCGTGTCTTGGCGCGAAAGCGCGCGATCTCTTCGCTTTACTGCCAAAATCGAATTTCTGGCTTAACCCGCGCTCAGAATGCCAGAAGCCGCTGCCCGCCGAGGAAATCGCCCTCATCGTGAACCGCAAGATCTTCGACATCGATTTCGCCGGCGCCGCCAAGCCTAGCAAGTGAAGCCATACTCGTTGGAGCGGAAGCCGAAACCGCGCAGCATCGGCGGCGATCTGTTCATCGCGCCAACGAAGCGCATCGTCGGCCTGGCCACCGCCTCGCGATTGCCTTCAGCGCTAAGCGCGCGAGCGATGGCTGACGGTGCATGTTGGCGCGCCAGCTCCTGCACCTCGCCGAGAATCCGGGGACGATCGCCGGGATTGCCGAGCGTCATGTACAGGCAGCGCAGGATGGCCAGCGTCGTGCATGCCCCGTAAAGGATTAGCTCGGAGTCGATGCGCATTAATCGCACGCCAGCGTCACTGCACAATTGCTGCTGAATAGGCTCATGGCGACGCTGGATCGCGGCGATAATCGAGGCGCAGTACCCGCGCTCCTTTCCTAGATGATGGGCAAGAGCGGCAACCGCAGCGGCCTTGTTCTTGGCATTAATCGCAATATTGAAGGCGAGTTTGACTTCGCTGCGTTCAAATCCATCAACGTCATAGGCGTCCCCAGTTAGGCGGATTCCCGCCTCGTTATACAGGATGCTTGCGTGGAGCGACCCGTAGTCAGCCTCGGCTACGGGCTCGCCGTTGATTCTTAGTGACGCCCTCGCCTTCTTCGGGATCGATTGATACCAGCCGTAGACACGGCCGCGGCGGCGTCAAGATGGCTCGCATCCGAGGGCGTGTACGACGGCCCGACGAGCCATCACCACCACCAGATGGGCACGATACTCGCTGTCGGCATGGATGTCGGAGTTCAATCCTGAAGGCGCAATCGAAATCCGCGCCAGCGCCCCGGGCGAAAAGTTGGCCGCCAGCGCATCCTCAATATCCCTGGATCGAAATACCACCGGCCCGGCCCCGGTAATCGCGACGCGCACGGTGCCGCCGAAACGCGCCACGAAGGCGCCAACTAGCGCGAAGCGCGATGCCTGGCTTCTGAACTTGGCATAACCGGCCGCGTCCGGGATAGGAAGGCGGACGGCCAGGATGATCTCATCGGGTTCGAGCGCGGTCTGAAACATCGCCGTGAAGAAGCTGTCCGCGGCGATCTCGCGACGATCCGTGACGATCGTCGCTCCAAGGCCAACCGCCGCTGCGGGATAGTCGGCCGAAGGGTCGGCATTGGCCATCGAGCCGCCGATGGTGCCGCGATGCCGGACCTGAGGATCGCCGATCGAGCCGGCGAGCGTGGCGAGAGCGGGGATCGCTGCCTTGATCTCAGCCGAAGCAGCGACCTCGGCATGTGTCGTCATCGCGCCGACGGTCACGTTGCCGCCACTGACCGTGATCGCGGTCAGCCCAGGCAGCGCGGCCAGATCGACTATGGCGGTCGGCGATGCGAGCCGCATTTTCATGGTCGGCAGCAGTGTCATGCCGCCGGAAAGGGGCCGGCTGTCGCCGTTGCCCGCCAGCAGGGCGACAGCCTCGGACACCGTAGATGGCTTGTAGTATGAAAAGTCCTTCATCGCCTGCTCCTATTCGGCTGCGCGCAGCTGATTGGCGCTGTTGTGAATGATGCGCCAGATACGGTTTGGCGTTGCCGGCATGTCGACATGACTGACGCCGAGATGCGATAGCGCATCGACCACGGCATTTATCACGGTCGCTGGCGACCCGATGGTGCCGACTTCGCCGCAGCCTTTGACGCCGAAGCTGGTATGCGTGCACGGCGTCGAGAGGGTGACGATCTCCATGTTCGGCATGTTGTCGGCGCGCGGCATGCAATAGTCCATGAACGACGCCGACAGCATCTGGCCGGATGTCTCGTCATAGACGCAGTTCTCGAACAAGGCCTGGCCGATCCCTTGCGCGATGCCGCCGTGCAACTGCCCCGCAACGATCATGGGATTGATCACAGTGCCGAGGTCGTCCACCGCAATATAGGATACGAGATGGACCGAGCCGCAATCTGGATCGATCTCGACCTCGGCAATGTGGGCGCCGCCGGGATAGGTGAAATTCACCGGATCGTAGAATGCCTGGGCTTCCATGCCCGGCTCAAGCACGTCGATCGGAAAATTCACCAGGCCATAAGCCGCACCGACCACGTCGCCGAACGTTTTCGCCCGGTCGGTTCCCTGCACGGTGAACGATCCATTTTCGAATACGATGTCACTCTCACCCGCCTCGAGCATATGCGCGGCGATCTTGGTTCCCTTCGCGATGATCTTGTCGGTGGCCTTGGACAGCGCGGTACCACCTACGGCCAGCGATCGCGAGCCATAGGTGCCCAATCCGAACTGCACCCTGTCGGTGTCGCCGAATACGATCTCAATCTTGTCGGTGGGAATGGACAATTTTTCCGACACGATCTGCGCAAAAGTCGTCTCGTGGCCCTGGCCGTGGTTGTGCGTCCCGATCAGCACGGTGACATCGCCGGTGACGTGGACCCGCACCGTGGCGCTTTCAAAGATGCCCGCACGGGCGCCGAGCGACTGGACGATGCGCGAAGGCGCCAGGCCGCATGCCTCCACGTAGGTGGAAAGACCGATGCCCCGGAGTTTGCCGCGCGACTTCGATTCTTCCTTGCGCCTGGCAAAACCGCCCCAGTCGGAGATCTCCAGCGCCTTTTCGAGGCAGGCTTTCGGGTCGCCACTGTCGTATTTGACGATCACCGGCGTCTGATAGGGATATTGCGACGCATCAATCATGTTCTTGCGCCTGATTTCAGCCCTGTCGATCTTCATCTCGCTGGCCGCGACATCGACGAGACGCTCCAGCAGGAAGGTCGCTTCGGGACGGCCGGCACCACGATAGGCGTCGACCGGCACCGTGTTGGTGAACACGCCTTTGACTTCGCAATGAATCGCGGGCGTGGTGTAGACGCCGGCCAGCAGCAAGCCGTAGAGGTTGGTCGGGATGTTCGGGCCGAACGTCGAGAGGTAGCCGCCCATATTAGCGATGGTGCGCACCTTCAGGCCGAGGAACTTGCCGGTTTCGTCTAGCGCCAGTTCTGCTTCGCTGACATGATCCCGCCCATGGGCGTCGGATAGGAAGCCCTCGCTGCGTTCGTTGACCCATTTCACCGGGCGACCCACTTTGCGCGAGGCCCAAGTGGTGATGATCTCCTCGGCGTACAGGAACTGCTTCACGCCAAAGCCGCCGCCGACGTCAGGCGCCACGATGCGCAATTTGTTCTGCGGGATATTCAGCACGAAGTTGCCCATCAGCACCTTCACCACATGCGGAAACTGACTGGTGGTCCACATCGTGTAGTGGTCGCGGCCGGCATCGTATTCCGCCACCGCCGCGCGCGGCTCCATCGGGTTTCCGACCAGGCGATTGTTCACGAGGCTGATCTTGGCGACGTGAGCCGCATTCTTGAACGCTGCTGCCGTCGCTTTGGCGTCACCGCACTCCCAGTCGAAGCAGGTGTTGCCGGGGATGTCGTCGAACACGGCGGCAGCGCCAGGGCGAATCGCGTCAAGCACGCCGACCACGGCCGGCAGAATCTTATATTCGACCTCGATCGCCTCGGCCGCTTCGCGCGCCTGTTCGACCGTGTCGGCGATCACGAACGCTACCGCGTCGCCGACGCATCGTACCTTGTCGACCGCCATCGCCGAGCGCGGCGGCTCCTTCATCGGCGTGCCATCGGCGTTGCTGACGCCCCAGGCACAGGGCAGGCCGCCGATCTTGTCCGCGGCGAGATCCGCGCCGGTGTAGATTGCTGCGACCCCGGGCAGAGCGGCCGCCGCCTTGATGTCGATGCTTTCGATCAGCGCGTGCGCGTGCGGCGAGCGCAGGAATACGCCCATCGCCATATCCGGGCGCTTGATGTCGGCGACGTAGTTGCCTTTGCCGGTGATGAACCGGCGATCTTCCTTGCGAAGGATCGACGCGCCAATGCCTGTATGAACATTCATGATCAGCCTCCCGCCTGGGTCTGCATGGCGGCGGCGCCGGCAAGTACCGCCGCGACGATGTTCTGATAGCCGGTGCAGCGGCAGATATTGCCTTCGAGCCAGTGCCGCACATCGTCTTCGGTGGGGTTCGGCGTCTGCTTAGCGAAATCCACCGCGCTCATGATCATGCCGGGCGTGCAGAAGCCGCATTGCAAACCGTGATTGTGGTGGAAGGCCAGCTGCATCGGGTGCAGGTCAGCATCGACCGTCTTGGCGAGGCCTTCGATGGTCGTGACCGACTTGCCGTCAACACCGATCGCCAGAAGCGTGCAGCTCTTCATCGAGACGCCGTCGATATGGACGACGCAGGCACCGCATTGGGAGGTGTCGCAGCCGACATGGGTTCCGGTAAGATTGAGGTTCTCGCGGAGGAAATCGGATAGAAGCAGCGACGGCGGAGTATCCGCCTTTACTTTCTTCCCGTTGACCGTCATCTCGACATTCATGCGCGTTTCTCCTGTTGTATCTTCAACTGGCAGTCAGTTTCGAGCGAGCATCCGGGTTTTGTCTTTTTCCCATCCGGCGATCACCACATCTCCGATGGAGAATGGGTCACGATAGAATACACGATCCGGGACATAAATTCGTCGTCGCCGATCTTGTCCAGGATGACCTTGACGAAACTGCCCTGGTATTCGATGGCGCGAACCCGGCTCGGCACCTTTGTGTTCGTGCCGCCGCCAATCTCGGGCCGCACCAGATCGACATCGTCGCGGCGTCGCAAAATCCACGCGATCCCCAGTTGATACGGCCCGACGGACGCCAAGCGGCACGAGCTGATGTCGATATTGGGCGCGTCCGGGAATCGGTAGCCGCCGACAATGTTGACCGGCGGCTGCCGGCGCTTGATCAACGTGGCGCTGTCGTCGCGCCAGTATTCGCGGTTCACGCGGTCGATCCGCGCGGCTCTCACCCTGTCGAGGGGCAAAGAGGCCATGCGCAGTTCGGTGTCGCGCAGGGCGCCGGCTACCAAACGCCAAGTGCATGCCGCCTCTCGACTTCTGCAACAAAATCCGCCACGACCAGACCGGCGGCATTGTGGGATACATGCAAGTGGATGAAACCGCGCCGACACGCGCTGATTTGCCGCTTCCGGCAACAGGCCGTCCGGCATGAATCTTGATGCAGCAGGTTGGCTTTCGCCGGCATGGCCGGGTGGCGCCAACCGGGCAATTTTTCCCTTTCGGAAAAATTAGGATTGCCGGCGTTAGCAATTTCGCCCCGCTCCTGCGCCGCATCGTATTCGTCAGCCAGTCGACGCTTGGCGCCGGCTTCGATTTCCAGCGCATCGGCTTGTGTGCGGTGTGCGGCGGCAAAGCAAAACCCCCGCCGGTACCGCCGACAGGGGCAAACACATGCATGTGGATGAAGAACGGCAGGCGGTGTCACGCCCGGTGGCTCCTCAAAGACCATGCCTCTAGAAGGAGGCGCCTGGGCGCACCAATTGTCCAGCCTATATAGTAGGCGCTAAACAGCGGGCGACTTCGGCACCGCGCCGCCCGCGCCTGCGTCCCCTCAGCGGTAACGCTCGGGAACCGGTGAAAGATGAGCGCCCAACTCTCGCCAGCCAAGCCATCTGGCGCGCTTCCGAAATGGCGGTGCGGACCCCACCCTTGCCGACCTCGGCGTTGATACGCGCTTGACCACTGTTCAATAAATGGGGGCCATCGAAAGACTGTCGAACAAGTAGAACTACCACCCGATCAATACGAATAGCCATGCCGTCAATGCCAGACGTAATGTGCCTCGCGTTCAAATTGGGAAGCTCCGGTGTACCAGTTCCTGAATAATCCGTTTGCCTGGACTTTGATCGCGCTGATCGTTTCCAGCATTGGTTTATATTGCGATCTGCGCTGGCCGTGACCAGGCCTCGACGTCATCCACGGAGCGAGGCCTTTCTCGAAGTCTAACCAACGGAGACCACCATGCAAAGAACTGCACTGCGGCGGGCGAGCCAGACGGTGTTTGCCGAGCCGTGACCCGCATCGGCTTTTCACAGTCGCTCAGGGAGACTGCGAATGAGTACGGTTGAATTACTGCATTGGAGCATCATCGTATTATCGCTTGCGATGACGCTCGCAATGTTTATTGCGTCGCTTGGGCACTTTTGACAGGAACCGAATTCGCTCTTGTTTCCGCTACGCCTGCCTCGGGCCTGTCGCGTTTGCGGGCGGCTGGCCTCGCGGCCAGATCCCTCGCCCGGCGGCTGAGGCGGATGGCCAAGCCCCTGAGAATTGGCACGGAAATTGATGCGACGGGGTCGGTTTGGCTGCGGTTTAGTGGGCTAGCTGGACCCACACGGCTGCTAGGGCACAGGCGGAGCCCATTAACAGCAGGCCAGAGGCTAGTACGGCGACTGCGTCGATTGACCAGGGGTGGCTGTGAAGGCGCATGGCAGCCCTCCTCGCGTTGGAGAGGATTCAATCGGCTAGTGCCAAAACAGTTCCCGACGCTGCAGGGAACGGCAGGCGCTCGGCCCCGTTAGAATTCGGGGCGGCCTCGGTTTCGAACGGCACGTTCCGTTCCCTCGCAATGCCCGTCCGGCGCCGGCGCCCGATATGTAACCCTCTTGTGTACTAGCCCGGTGCTGACACACCGGGCTTTTTGTTGTGCCGCCTCCGCGCGCCACGTTGAACCGCCGGCCGTCGCCACCGTCATCCCACTGTTACATGGCGGTGATAAAGTTGTCGCATCCGCAATGTGACTGGCCCGGTGCATCAGCGCCGGGCCTTCTTCTGTCCCGGCCCAGAGGAACCTTCCGCGGCGCCGGCGTTTATGTAGTCGGACCTGGGAACCCCTCAGTTCCGCTTTTATCCTGTGACTGGCCCGGTGTCTGTGCGCCGGGCCTTTCTTTGCCGGCCAGTGACGAGCCACCGCGTCTGCAGAAGCACCATCTGGTGTTAGGCTTTCGCCCGACCTCCCTACTGCTCGCCATGGGTTGCAGGGAGGCCGGCACCGCCCGTTGCGCTCAGGAACGGTTGCATGCGGGCGGTGCTTTTGCGACCCCCACAGAAACCGACGCCCAAAAAATTTAATTCGCCACCAAGTCGTCGCCCGGCGCATGCTGTCGGCAGGCTCCCTGTCTACCTTCGGGTCGCAGGGACGCCGGCACCATCCCGCGCGCGCTGCGGGCTGCACCGGGATGGTGCTTGGGGCCCTCTCACGATCAACTCGGCCTCGTTTCGAGACCTCGCCCGGCGTCCCGGTCGCCTCGAGTGCGACGGCCTTCCGCGCCCCTGGTGACGCCGGCGAGCCGGATCAACTCGCCAATTGGGTTTTCGGATAATCCGTTTTTCGGTGTCGCTAAAGCCACACCGTTGGTGAGGTCCGACCGAAATAGGCATTATGTCGACAGTTGATTTGCTCAAGGGGGGAATTTGCCAATGAATACGGTCATCCAATTACGGCCCTCACAGTCTGAAAAGTCGACAGTTCGCGGCGGTCGGGCCAAGAATGCCGATTACCGGAAGCGCGAGTATCTGACGGAAGCCGAGGTTGCCAAGCTGGTGGACGCCGCCGGCAATAGTCGCAATCCTATCCGCGACCGGCTGATGATCCGCATGGCCTTCCTGCATGCGTTGCGGGTTAGCGAGCTGGTCGACCTTCGCTGGCAGCAAATCCATCTTGATACCGCGACCGTCAATATCCGCCGCGCCAAGAACGGCACTCCCGGCATCCATGGCTTACAGGGTGACGAGCTGCGGTTCTTACGGGCTTTGCGGCGTGAGCATCCGCATGCTGACTTCGTATTCCTATCCGAGCGAAAGGCGCCGCTCTCGGTCGACGGCGCCCAGAAGCTGATTGAACGGCTTGGCGAGGCCGCTAAGCTGCCTTTCCCGATCCATGCTCACATGCTCCGGCACGCTGCTGGCTACGCCCTGGCGGCCCGTGGAGTCGATACAAGGACATTGCAGGCCTTCATGGGGCATCGCTCGATCGCGAATACGGTTGTCTACACGGCGGTCGCCGACAAGCGGATTCGCAACATCTGGGGGAAATGAGGACAAACCGGTATTGCGGAGGGGCAGATATGAGGATTCCTAGTTGGGTTTTATGCGCGTTTGCGGCGTGCGCCGCGCTTAGCGCCCCAAGCGTCGGAAGAGCGGACGTTCGGACATCAAACGGTGTTGTATACATCACGAACGAGATTTCGGATCAGGACGCGATTCAATTCGAAAAGCAATTGCCAGAGCTAGTGAACAGAAATTGGTTTACGGTCAACCTTGACAGTTTAGGTGGGAGCGTTGCCGCGGCTATACGAATTGGCGGGCTTGTGCGCAAGTTCGATGGCTCGACCTCCATTCCCAAGAATGGCCGCTGCTACAGTAGCTGCACATTGATTTTCATAGCTGGAGTCCAGCGCTCCAGTTCCGGCGAGCTAGGCCTACATCGCCCTTACCTAGCAGCTCAACCGTTAGGCCGAGATGCGATCAGCCAGCAACTCGCAAATAGGCCGAGATGCGATCAGCCAGCAACTCCCAAAGTTATTTGAACTCGTGAAGAGCTACGTTTCGGAAATGGGTGTGGGCGATTTGTTTTTTCAGCAGATGATGAACACAGACCCTGCGGCGTTGATCCGATATCGGAATGATGAGTTTAAGACGTTATTCCCCGGAACAGACCCGGTTTATGATGAAGAACGCATTGCCTATGTGGCAAGGGTGTACGGTCTCACCACTTCAGAAGCAAGAAGGCGGGAGCAGCAAAGCCTGGAACTTTGCACCGGCAGCTGGGATTCTTTTGGTTCTTTTCAAGAGTGGATTGACTGCGGAGATGCCATTCACTGGGGCTTAAGCAAACCTCTGTTGCTGGAGCGTCGAGACAAGGCAACGAAAGCGTGTTCATTCAGCGAAAAGCAAACGTTCAATGATCAAGATCGAGCGACCTTTGACAAGACCAGGCTTCCTCTAGCGTGGGACCTGCCATTCGTGCGTCGGCATAATGATTGCGTTCGAGGCGTAATGGTCGGCGGTCCGTAATGGATGGCGTCCCTAGGAAGAATGCTGCATTGCTCACAACCCTGCCTGCAGCCGCTGCGCGCCGCGGCAGCCACGCAAGCCCAAGAGGTTGTCGCTCTGGCCGAAGAAAAGGGCTCGTTGTATTGGAAGGCACTCGGAGTGATGAACCAAGGCAGCGCATTGGCGTTGGCCGGAAAGGCTTCGGACGCGATTGAAATGTTGATCTCCGGGATTACTGCCTATCGGAAAACGGGAGGAACACTTTGCATACCATTCGGTTTGCCGCACTTGGCCCGCGCTCATGCGGAGCTTGGGAAATTCGAGGAGGCCTGGCGCTGCATCGGTGAAGCGATGACCGAGGCGGAAACAACCTGCCTGTTGCTCGTCTGGCGTCAGTAGCCTGATGAATTCGTTCCATTGATCGCCCGTCATCACAGGAACGTGCGGGCTTGGCGTCTTGGTTACCGTTTCAGCGCTAGCTTCCTTGGGCGAGCCATCATTTGGCATCCGCTGCGAAAGGCCGTCGGGGAACTTGAGGATTTGGCTCATGGTCAGCCCGTATTCGGTGGCTCGGCACACCGCCCACCTGCCGCGACGTGGCCGCGCCGGTGCGTTATTTCGCGTCTGAGGAAGGACTGGTGTGGCCGGGCTGAAAATTATAGTGGAGCTTTGGATTTGACGTTCGCATCAAGCAATCGTGACGCGCTGCGTAGCGAACGTCAAATCTGCTGCACCAACGTGACGAGGTGGTCACCTGACGATGATCTTTCGCCTCGTCCCTCTATGGGTCGATCACCACGCTGCTCGGCATCGGCATTGGCACGACGATCGGCCAAGACTATGACGGCACGCTTTTGCCGTTTGCGACCGGGTTCTTCCTCTGCACGCTGGCTTCCTTGGCGGTCGTGCT
>NZ_DATMLW010000097.1:0-21752 GCF_035570375.1 Bradyrhizobium sp.
AGCCGCCCCAACACGTCACCAGGATGCATCCGCCATCGCCATCGCGGACTATAAGACTTCGCCCGCCGTGTAGGGGGCACCGGCAGCGCCAGGCTCCGCCCTCATGGCGCGCGTCGCCGAGCGCCGCAGCGATTTCCGCGGCAGTCATCGCATGACCTTTGAGGAGGCCCTCGTATCAACAGGAGGCCCGCTCGAGGCAGCGAGACCCCTTTTGGGCAAATCGGATCCGCCGATCCGGTGCGCGTCGACGAAACGATCGACATCCGCAAGCCTGTAAAGTATGCGTGCGCCTATCCGGACGTAGGGACATCCGGTACCGACGGCGCGCTCGCGCTCAACCGTACGAACAGAGCAGCGTCGATAGCGGGCGTATTCGCGTTGCGTAAGCAACCGGTCACTTATGTCCTCGCCTGTCATGCTCACCTCTCAAGCCGTCATTGATGACGGCCAACGACGTGAGCCTTACGTCCGGTGACCCACCATGTCAGTCACGGGTTGTTCGATGCCAGTTGCGTGGTGAAACGATGCACTTCGTTAATTCGCTCGACGGCATCCACTTCTGGTGTGCCGACCAGGCGAAAGCATTCGCGAACAAATTGAGCAAATGGCCCCAGGTCTCGAAGGATCTCTGAACTGCCAGGCTCAACTTTTTCAGGTCGTCGAGCAGTCCGAACCGCCTGTTTGCCGGTGCTATCAAACCAGGCATGTTGCAGCCTCATGACAAACATCCGTTCGGCATTGTACCGCGGCGGGCTCGTGCTTTTTTCAGGCGCAAACAGATCAACCTTCACGCGCGGTCCCGACCGTCTCCCGCCCCCACGGCTCCGACCCTCGACCAATTCCCTGCCATACGACGCAAGTTTGACGATTACGGCGCGGGCGGCGTCCCGCCGTTCGGGATCGCGTAGCGACTCGGGTGCCGGCAAAAGAGTGGCCGCACTGCGCTGGCTGCCGCGGTAAACGAGAATCTGGCGTGCCCGGGGGGATAAGGCCTCCATCGCGTTTGTCATTGCTTCCCACTGCGGTGGCGTGGCTGGGTCAACAGCCTTCCACAACGCCGCGATTTCGCTGTTCACCTGGTTGACGTTGGGTTCGAGGGCATCTCGTGCAAAGAGCAGTGCTGCCTCGCGCACTCCTTCCCCAAAGCGGAACAGATTGGCCGCGGGAGGAAGTTGGTAAATCCGTGCCAACCTCTCAATGCAATCGGCGTCAAAAACGCGAGGCACCTCGTTCTCTGTTATGATCTTGCGTACTTTCTTAGACGTCGGCATGCAGGGCTCGTTGCGGATCCCGATTACTTAACCAGGCGGGTCCGCTGTGGGTCCGCCAGAGGACGACAGAAATTGACTGTAGCAGACTTGCGCCTTAATGTTATGATTTAGCTTATTTTTTTGGTACAGTTGGGTGGGCTCGAACCACCGACCTCCTGATCCACAGTCAGGCGCTCTAACCAACTGAGCTACAACTGCATCCGTTGCAGGGGCTCAAAAAAGGCCCCGAAATGAGGGCGGAAACTAGGTGCAACGCCGCTTTTTGGCAAGGCCGCATGAAGGACAAAAGAACCACCGAGCCCTCGCGTCTTGCGGAAACGAAAACGGCGCCCTCTCGCGAAAGAAAAAGCCCGGGCGCAGCTAGGCCCGGGCTTTTTTTAGGATGAGGGCTCTTTCAATGAATGCTTGGCTCTTACGCGGCCGGCTTGAACAGCTTCGAGGCGTTGTTCTTGATCGGCTCGACGGTTTCGGACGCGACCTTCTGCGACAGCTCGGCCAGTTCCTTGCTGTAGGCGGTGAAGGCTTCGAACTGCTTCTTGGCGTGAGTGGTCCACAGCTCCATCGCCTCGGAAGGCGTTTTGATGCTGACCATTTCCTGCGCGAAGTCGAGGTTTGCGGCGGCGTTGGCCTTCATGATTTCCAAGAGCTTGGCCGAATAGGCGCTGGCACCCTTGCTGGCGCTGGCGAACACGGCTTCGATGGTGGAGTTGTTGCTCTCGGCGACGTCCTTGAACTTGGCATAGCTGTCGCGGGCCTGAGAAACGCCTTTCTCGGCCAGCGCGCGCATCTGCTCAGGGACCTCAAAGGGTATGATGGAAGCGGAGAAGGGGTCGGTGGGATTGGCCATGGGGGGTGCATCCTTCGCAAGGGGGGTTGGGTGAGACAATGGGAAACCGTTCGTACGCCCGGAAAAATGCCGGACGTCGACGTAGGGTCGTTCAGGCGGAAATGCCCTTTCTGGGCGCCTAATTGATGAGCACATTATCATGGCATTTTTGTGCAATGCAACCAAATCATAGTGCAATGCCATATGAGCATACGTGGAACTTCCTTGCTTCGGGCAATCGGGCCTCTCCCCGCGCGCGCCCAGGCAAGCAGGTTGGCGACTGGTTCATGACTGTCGCGGAAGCCGCGGCTGAGCGCCAAAGCGAGACACCGGGCGCGTAGCGAACATCAAATTCACATCCCGGCCGATGATTGGTTTCAAGCCTTGCGGGCAGGATCGAGCTTACGAACGCGTTGGCCACGACCGGCAAGGTGCTGGTGCGGCGTCCCGGGCGATACTAACGAACGATCCCGCCTGGTGGCCGCCGCGACGAGCGAGCGGCAGCCGCATTGATTGGTCCCTCTAGCCGCGATGAACACCGTGGAATTCCAGTTGCGAGGCATCAGCGATCCACGGCTGGCCGCGCATGCATCAAGTCCCCTGCCCGCATGGCTCTGGTCGACCGACGGCACGCATGTGCTGTGGGCCAATCCGGTCGGCGCACAAGTGTTCGGCGCCACCGACGGGATGAGCCTTTCGAAAAAAAACTTCGGCCCTGCGGACATGCACCGCCGCCAGGTGGCGCAGCTCGCCCGCAGGCTTCCGCCTTCGGGCGCGATCCGGCTGGAGCGCCTGCGCGGCTTCGGTGCCGCGCTTGGCATGCTCATCACCTGTTTCTGTGCACGGCTCGAGTTTGCCGAAGGCAACCTTGGCATCCTGATCGTGACCACCGAGCCGGTCGGCCGTCCGATGCCGCTCGCCGAGCGCTTGCGGCACTTGACCGAAGGCATCGACGCGCCGGTCGCGGCCTTTGCGCGCGAGGGCATGCTCGTTGCTGCGCGCGGCGCCGCGCGATCCCTGCTCGGCAGTATTCACGACCTGTCGGACCCAGGCCTTGCGCAGGCGCGCGAGCAGGCGCTTGCCGAGGGCCGCGCCGAAACACCCCTTAATCGCGGGCACATGGTGTTGCACCGCGTCGGCACCGGTGCCGATACGGGCCTGATCGCCATCATCGAACCCACCGTGACGGAAGCCACCCATGCCCGGCACATGGCTGCCTCTTCGCCCACAGGGCTCGCCCCCGCGCCAGCCACGCAACCCGTCGCGCCGCCGGGCGATCTGCCCTTGCCCGACCATGAGCGGCCGGCGATATCAGGCGAAGCACCGGTCGAATTCGCTCTTATCGACGAATTCACGGAGACGGAAGCGACCACGGATACGCCTGCAGCCGAGCCAATCATGCCCGAAAATCCGTCAGAGCCCTCAGGCGTTGAGGAAAGTCGCGAACAATCCTTGTTCGAAGCCGAAGCGGGCCTCGAGCCAGCGCCGTCTTCGACCGCCGAGCCGGCGCTGCCGATGCCCTCGCCTGCCCTGCCGTCGATCGCGCAGCCCGCGGCTCTCGAGCCGGCGGCGGAGGCGCGCCGCTATCCTCTCCGCTTCATGTGGCAGATGGATGCCGATGGCCGTTTCGCCACCAGCCGCGATGAGTTCACCCACCTGATCGGCGTGAACACCGCCGCCGCTTTCGGACGGCCATGGGGCGAAATCACCGAGATCTTCGGTCTCGATCCGGAAGGCCGCGTGGCCAAAGCGATTGCGACGCGTAGCACCTGGAGCGGCATCATCTTGCGGTGGCCCGTCGATGGCGGCAGCCGGCTTCCGATCGAAATGTCGGGATTGCCAATCTACGATCATGTGGGAAATTTCAGGGGCTATCGCGGCTTTGGCGTTTGCCGCGATCTCGACGAACTGGCGCGGCTGGAGGTAGAGCGCCGCCCTGAGCCATCCGGCGATCGGCCGACGAAAGCGGCGGTCGCATCCGCCTCCCCCGCCCTCGCCGATCAACCTCCGCCCACTGAGGCGCCGCCCGCGCAGGCGATCGAGTCCGTCGCCGCGGTCGAAACGGCAGCGCCGAAGCCAAACGATGTGGCCAAGCCGGTGGAAGCGTCCGAAGACCCGCTTGCGAACGTCGTTCCGTTCCGGCCTGTCGGCGAGGGGCGCGCGCCGATCCTGACGCCGGTCGAAAACACCGCCTTCAGCGAGCTGGCGCGGCAATTGTCGGCGCGGCTTGAAGGTGAACGCGGAGCGGAGGCGTCCGCGGTGGCCGAGGCGCTGGCTGGGTCGCGCGCTTCATCCGAATCGGGGGAGCACCACGTCGAGACACCGAATTGGCTGGCGCACCCGGAGCCGCCGGCGCGCAGTGAAAGCAGGCGCGACCGGATGCTGCTCGATCTTCTGCCGGACGGCGTCCTGATCTATCGGCTCGACCGGCTGCTTTATGCCAACCAGGCGTTTCTCGAACGCGTCGGCTATCCGAGCCTTCACGCGCTCGAACAGGCCGGCGGCCTCGATGCGCTGTATGTCGAGCCCGGCGTCTCCAATGCCGCCAGCACCTCCGACACCGGCACGCCGGTGACGATTTCCGTAACTGAAACCTCGACCGACAAAGCGCAGGAATCGGCGATCGAGGCGCACCTGCATGCGATCAGCTGGGATGGCGAATCCGCCCATGCCTTGATCTTCGCGGGCTCAGGCCGGCCGCGCGGCGGCGTCGCAGCAAGTGATGTCGCAGCAAGTCTTGTCGCAACAAGTCCTGTCGCAACAAGTGCTGGGGCTGCGCCGGCCGCCTCGGTGCCATCAGCGGTCGGTGAGGCCAATGCCGAGGAGCTCGGCGCCATCCTCGATACGACGGCCGACGGAATCCTGATGTTCGACGCCGAAGGCAACGTCAACTCGTGCAACCGCAGCGCCGAAGCGCTGTTCGGTCACGACGGCTCGGAGCTCGTCAAGCGCAATCTCTCAAGCCTGTTCGCGCCGGAGAGCCAAGGCGCTGTGCTCGACTATCTGGCGAGCCTCAAGGGCAGCGGGGCGGCGAGCCTGCTCGAACACGGCCGCGAGGTTCTCGCCTTCGTGCGCGGCGGCGGGCTGATCCCGCTATCGATGACCATGGGACGCACGCAGACAAGGGGGCCGAATTTCTTTGCGGTGTTCCGCGATCTCTCGCAGACCAGGAAGAACGAGGACGAATTGCGCGAGGCGCGGCGCCTGGCTGATCGCGCGGCGAACGCCAGGGCCGACCTGCTTGCGCGGATCAGCCACGAGATCCGCACGCCGCTCAACGCCATCATCGGATTTGCCGAGGTGATGATCGGCGAGCGGTTCGGCGCGCTCGGCAACGAGCGCTATGCCGAATACATCAAGGACATTCGCGCTTGCGGCGAACGCGTGATCGCGCTGATCGACGAGCTTGCCGGCCTCAGCCAGATCGAGACCGGCAGGCTCGACCTCGCCTTTACGCCGCAGAACCTCAATGAAGTGGTCGAGAATAGCGTCTCGGCGATGCAGCAAGAGGCCAATCGCCAACGCATCATCATCCGCACCTCGCTCGCGCAGATGCTGCCGCCGGTCGTTGCCGACGCGGACGTGTTGCGCCAGATCGCGCAGAACCTGATCGGCAATTCGATCCACCTCGCCAAGGCCGGCGGTCAGGTGATCGTCTCGACCGCGCTGACCGATTTCGGCGAGGTGGTGTTGCGGGTGCGCGATACCGGAGCGGGTCTCAACGACGATGAAGTGGCCGCCGCGCTGGAGCCGTTCCGCACCCAGCCTCCCTCCGACCAGGCGGACGATGGTTCGCCCGCGAACCTTTCGCTGACCAAGGCGCTCGCCAAGGCCAATCGCGCCAAATTCCACATCAGGACCGGCGCGGGCTCCGGCACGCTGATCGAAGTGGTGTTTTCACCCAGCGTCGTCGAATGATACCCGGCGGCCCTGGCCTCTGCGCCGCCACGCCCTGGCATTTCCTTGAACAATGCGAGCAGCGCGGACGGCGCCGAATCGCTCTTTTCTCCGTTCGTTTGCGGCTGCCCATAAAGCAGGCATTCGGCGTGAACGCGATGTGACCCTCGCAGTGTCATCCTTCTGCGCCTTGTCGTGCATTCGCAGAGCTAATCCCAATGGGTTAGTCAATAAGTTCCGAAGCGGCGACGCAATTTAACCTCGCTTCGCCAAGATCGTGCCGCGCGAAAGCCTGAAGCTTGTCATTCAGGGGGGCGATCCCGGCATGACGGACTACGAAGCACTGCCCATTGAGAGCGCGACGCGCCGCTGCCCGAGGTGTACCGCGTCCTTTCGGCTCACTCGTTCGATTCTCGATTCCCAGCGCGGCAATACCGTTCACGTGTTTCAGTGCGTAGCGTGCGGAGAGTGTCTCTGGGACGACAACTCAGAGCAGCTCGCGGCAGGTTTCAGCCACCTCAGCTCCTCAAGACGTAACGATACGGAGGCTCTTCCCCCGGGTGATCCTCGTCGCTTCTTTTGGGGTCACCGGCTCGAAGAAGATCATATCGAAATTGTCGGGTCGAAATGCATCCTCAATCCCGAGGCGCAAAGCCCGACGATCCACGAGCTGGCCGCAAACTGTCCAGCTCCCAAAGTGCAAAAGTAACAAAAGGAGTGAGTACGATGAGAGCGCAGAACGTGAAGCCCTTCGATGTCAGCCGGCTCGAAGAGGACGTGCAGGAGGCGGTTCAACAAAGACACTCGCATATCCAGGCGGTCGATTACGTGCCGCGGCCGGTTCCGGAATACGTCATCCATCGCGACGACGTCAGCGAAATCGGCAAGCTCTCGGCCGAGGCCATCGTCAAGGAATATGAGGCGACCGCCAAGGAAATCGAGGCGATGGGCCAGACGATGAACGAGATGGTGCAGCGCTGCGAGCAACTCACCGCATCGGCGTCATCCATGCTCAAGGACATCAAGACCACGGCGCAGCGTTATCGCAAGGAAGGCAAGCGCATGTTCGACGAGATCGAGCAGTGCTCGAAGGCCACCGATGAAGTCCGCAGTCTTTGCGAGAGCTTCCGCGACAAGATTGCGACCAAGGCTGCCGAGGAGGCCGCGTGATCATCTACTCGGCGGTGCCGTACCTCGTGGTTGCGGCACCGGCGGTCATCGTGTTGCTCGCCGTCCTGGTCGGCGGCTGCACGATGACAAGAACCGCCGACGAACCGTTGGATCGTGCACGGTTCTATTCCGACCCGAACGGCAGGGCCGAACAGTTGACCCAGGAGCTTGACCGGCGCGCGGCGCGCGAAGAGATGCGGCGCGTCGTCGAGGAGGGGCAGCGATGATCTGCGATTGTTGCCGGCGCGATGTCGACTACGTCAGGGGATCGTTCTGGCATGGCGACGCAAGAATCTGCCGGGAATGTTTCGCGCAATGGTACAACCCCGACGACGATCACTTCGACGCCTCCGATACCGCGAGCATCGGAAACTACGTTCGCCTGCGGCATGGCCTGCCGCCGATCGCTGCGACGCTGACGATCATGGCGCTGGCGCTATCCTCAACGGCCCACGCTTCGCGTCACTGCCTCGACCAGGCCGAAGCGGCGCGGACATGGCCGACGCGAAACCTGACCAAGGACGGTGACGGATGCTGGACCTATGACCGCCGTCCAGCGCGCGCCGAAGTACGCCTCGCCACGCCTGAAGCCGTCGTGCCGGCCGTCGCGCCGCTTGTGCGGCCTGTCAAGCTGATGGACCGCTGGCCGGAAACAAACCAGGACCTGATTCAGCTCGATCCGCGTGAGTTCGATCCGCAGCCGACACCGGAACCGAAGCCATCCGTGAACGTGAGCCAGCTTGCGCTGTTCGTCTCCATCGTGCTTGCCGTCGTGTCCGTGATCGAGGTCGCGACCGGGCGGCAGGGCACCAGGGTCGGCTCCGCCGCTCCCCGCTCCACGGACGCACGAACGCATTGGGCTTCCAGGAGCTGACATCCTTCCTCGCCCTTGGCGCATTTCGTCATGCACGGGCTTGACCCGCGCACCCATCCTGCTTTGTCAAAAAAGGCTTTTGCGAAGTTTGATATCGAGCCCGGCGATGACTGGTTTCACGCGGGGTCGGACGCGCCATTGCGGCCTGAGCCGTTGTGGAGCAGCAGGGGAAGATCGTGCGGGGCGGCCTCGTCGAACAGCCTGCTGTTCAGGGCCCAGATCGCCGCCTGGGTGCGATTGCTCGCGCCGATCTTTCTGAAGATCGCCTTCACATGGGCCTTCACGGTCGGTTCGGCGATCTTGAAAAACCGCGCGACGTGCTTGTTGGAATCTCCGCGAACGATGCGCTCGAGGATGGCGACCTCGCGCGCGGACAATTGCTTCATGGCGTGAGGCTCGTCGGCTTCCACCCACTGCATCTCATGTTGAGTGATCTCGTTTTGAGGGATTTCATTTTGCAGCGGAGGCGACAGCCGCTCCTCGGCCTTGGGCTGGATCTCCAGCGACCAGAGGCGGGAATCGATGAGAATAACTTTTCCGTTGATCACTGCCTGAAGGGTGCTGACGAGAGCATTCGGGCTGACAGAACTGAAGAGCGCCGCGTTGGCTCCGTCGTCAAGCGCGCCGGCAAGAAAGCGCGGATTGCTTTCGTCAGCCACCGCGACGATGAACGCCAACGGATACTGGCCGCGAATCTTGCTGCAAATCACCGCCTGATCGGCGCCCACCCCGATGATGAACAAAATCGGCTTGTCGGAAGGGACCCCGGTGAGATCATCCAGTTCAATGGCGCAGCCTTGGGGACGAAACCGAGTGCTCGAAAGTATTAGCCTCAGCCCCTCGCGGAAGAGGCCATCACTCTGAAGGATATAGGTGGGCACAGCCGGCTCACTCGACATAATATAGCAGCCGCTCCAATAAGGACGTCACCGTATTACTTCAGAAAACCAGCCCCGATTGTCCCTGCCTAGCTCAAACATACAACCCGTTAGGTACTTGGTAATTAACTTAGGTAATTAACCTAAGATAAGTTCCGATGGAACTATGGAACTCATCTACACGCAAATTCGCCTAGTCGAGAGCTATATCAGACTCTTGGCAAAGATGTGACAGTTGTCAGGGAAGATCATCTTTGAGGTCTGCGTGGAATACTTCGCAAGCGCGATTTTAACCGCCTGTTTTGTCACATCTTTTGGTTATTCTTGCCATAGGCTACGACTTGTGGTTGTGGAACTACCGGAGCGTTAGGCTGCAGCGTTTCGCACCGATCGCGCTTGCTTGTGGCTGCCGATCAAAACTGGCCCGAACGCAAGCGCGAAGGCAAAAAATGCCGCCGCCCAGGAAAACGCGGCAATATGCAGCAAACTCATGCTGTAAGCGGGCTCCAGCACCGCACATATACGCGAAATCGCGGCCAGGACGACCGCCGCGTAGATCGCCTGCGTGACGAGGGATGCGGTGAGTTGCTGGCCGGTGTGCCCGAGCGTCGCGCGGCTCATCACTGCAAGCGTCATGACGCCGGCCGCCCCTGCCATCCAGGCGTGAATGCCACCGCTGGTCGGAAACTGTCCCAACGCTGCGGCGGCGTTGAGCAGAAAACCAAATGGCACGAACGCATAGCCGATATGCAGGATTAGAAGCAGCGGCTCCCGGGTGGTGCGGTCCCCGGCCCAGCGGGCGAGCCGGACCAGATGCAGCAATCCCGCCACCGCCAGGATGCCGGCGCTGAGGATGCCGGCCGGACTGACGATCCAGGACAATAGTGCCAGCGCGCCGACAGCGATCGCGACGATATCGAAACGGCCAAACGGTGCCGGCAAGCGGCCGGGATTTTCGCGCACCAGCCAGTTGCGGGTAAAACTCGGCACGATGCGCCCGCCCATCAGGGCGATCAGCAATACGATCACCGCGATACCGAGGCGGATGCTGACCTCGGCCGTGCCTTCAAAATGCGCCTCGAGATGGAAAGCGGCGTTGGCCACGAGCAGCAACGAGAGCAGGATCACGACTTTCATGTTTCGCCAATTGCTTCCGGCGAGAATTTCGCGGCTTGCCGCGGAGGCGACCAGCAGCAGAAAGCTTGCATCGACGAGCATGGCGGCGAGCCATCCGCTAAGGGCCGAGAAGGTCACGCACACGCGTCCCGCCAGCCAGACCGCCACCAGGCCCATCAGCGGCTTGCCGCGGATCGGCAATCGTCCGGTCCAGTTCGGTATAGCGGTGAACAGAAAGCCCGTGATCACGGCCGGCAGATAACCAAACAGCATCTCGTGCACGTGCCAGTCGCGCGGCGCAAGCACCGAGGAGAGCGTGATCTCGCCATAGAACAGCGGCAGCCAGACGAGGATGGCCAATCCGGCATAGATGGAGCCCAGCAGGAAGAAAGGCCGGAAGCCGTACGAGAACAGTGGCCAGGCTTCGTGGGTTGGTGGATGCGAACGGCTCGTCATCAGCGGCTCCCGTGATGCGACGAAATTGCCCGTTGATTGTACCGGCCACGTTGGAACGCTCGTTGCGACAGCGCAAACTTCCGCTTGATCGGAACCCGATGCCGATCTGATTTCTTTTTTTTAGCGTGATCTTTTCGGAAGACCGGTTTCCACTTTTCCGGATCATGCTCTAGATTCGACTGAAATTCACGGTGCAGCGAGGAAATATGGCTACGGTCGATCGTTCGCTGGTTGCCAACCTGCCGCTGTTTGCAGGCTTTTCCGCTGACGAACTCACCGAGATCCTGCACGAGGCGCGTTCGCTGCGGATTGCAAAGAACCGCAATGTATTCGCAGAGGGCGAAGATGCGCATTCCTTCTTCGTCCTGCTGCACGGCCATGTGCGCGCCAGCAAGACCACGCCGGCGGGGGAGCAGGTGGTGGTGCGCTACGTCGCGCCCGGCGAAACCTTTGGTGTTGCGCCGGCGATCGGGCTAAAGCGCTACCCTGCCACGGCGACCGCCGTGGACGACAGCGTCGCGCTCGCATGGCCATCGGCGACATGGCCGCGTCTGGTGTCGCGATTTCCGGCACTCGCCACCAACACGTTGCAGACCATCGGAAGCCGGTTGCAGGAAACCCACACCCGCGTGGTCGAGATGTCGACCCAACAGGTCGAACAGCGTGTTGCGCACGCGCTGCTTCGGCTGGCAAAGCAGGCCGGACATAAGGTCGAACACGGTGTCGAGATCGGTTTTCCGATCAGCCGTCAGGACATTGCGCAAATGACCGGCACGACGCTCCACACGGTCAGCCGCATTCTCAGCGGGTGGGAGCAACGAGGGCTGATCGAGAGCGGGCGGCAGCGCATTGTCGTGCGCGAGCCCCACAAACTGCTGGTGCTCGCCGAGGAATCCCCGGGCGGACCACCCAACCGACCGTGAGCAGCGCAAATCACATGCAGGCGCACAGCGCGGCCAGAAAGGCCTCGCGGTCGACACCATGCTCGCGGCAGGCATCGTCCACGGTGTGGAAACAGGCGATCGGACAACCCACGCAGCGCATCTTGAAGCGAAGAAACACGCCGATCGCCTGCGGCGATCGGCTCATGACATCATCGACCAGATCATCAAAACCTATGGGCATGCGCATCCTCCGTTACAAACTGAACGCTAACGCGGCTCTCACCAAATCTGCTTGTTCCGGCGCAACTTTGGGATCGGTTGCTGGCGCATGATCCGCAAAAGCGTGTAGCGGTTTTCCGAAAGATCATGCGGTAACAACAGCCAAAGCGCGATGGCAATTCGACCTGAAGCCATCACGCTTCAGCGCCTTGATTCCGAAGTTCGCATCAATTTGCGACGGCTGGGCCAGATTCGGACGTCTGGTGAGTAAGCCTCACTCGTTCATGCAAACGAATTCCGCAGTACGAAACGAGAAGGCAGAACCCTGACATGGAGGACGTCTCCAAATGGGTATTTTCATGCAAGATTCGCTTGCGTGCAGATTGGATCGCCGTCATCCTTGCGTTGTCGGCGAGACTGCCGGCAATCGATGACCGGCACCACAGAAGTCGCCGGAAACAGGAAATAGGCCGGTGATGCCGGCCCTTAGGGAAAAGGGAAGTCCATGAGAGAGCAGTTACGGCAGTTCCGGCTTGGCGTAATCGGCGCAATCAGCGCCGCTTGCATCCTGGCTACCGCATCGGCGTCGAATGCACAGTTTACGGCCCCGTCGTCACGACGACCGGCACCTATACGGGCCTGAAGAACTTCCAGGAACTCCCGGGAGATCCGGCGAGCGGCGTCAACGCCTTCTTCGGTATCCGCTACGGCCAGGCGCCGGTAGGCACATTGCGCTGGAAGCCGCCCCAGGCGCCCAATCCCGGCCAGGGATCGATCATCGCGAATGCCTTCGGCCACACCTGCGTGCAGGGTCGGGCTACCGATTCCGAGGATTGCCTGTTCCTCAATGTCTATACGCCGTCCACCGCCACCGCGAAGTCCAAGCTGCCGGTTTTCATATGGATTCACGGCGGCGCGCTCGTCAACGGCGCCGGGTCCGACTACGACCCGTCGGTGATGGTGGCCGGGAACGAAATCATCGTCGTCACGATCAATTATCGCCTCGGGAGCCTCGGCTTCCTCGCAGCCAGCGTGCTGGCGGCGACCGCGCCCAACGCCTTTCAGAACGTCGGCGACGCCGGCAACTACGGTTTCATGGACCAACAATTCGCGATGGCCTGGGTCCACGACAACATTGCGGCTTTCGGCGGTGATCCGGAGACTGTGACGATCGGCGGCGAATCAGCCGGCGGTCTCAGCGTCTCGTCGCATCTTGCCTCCACGAACACCTTCAGGGGCCTCACCGGCCACGATCTGTTCGGCGGTGCGATCATCGAGAGCGGCGCGTACATGTACCATGACGTGCCATCGCTCGCCACTTACCAGACCCTTAGCAACACTTTCGCTCAGCAAGACGCCAACCAATTCTGCGGCGGCAACTTGACCCTGGCCTGCCTCCAGGGACTGGCTGCAGCGCAAGTCTTCGCGAATGAAAGGGACTTCGGCGGCTTCGGCATCGCGCCCAATTTCGGCACGAAAATCCTCCCGCTTGACCTCCATACGGCCTTTTCGACCGGCCGGTTCAACCAGGTCCCGGTGCTCCAGGGTACCAACCTCAATGAGGGCCGACTGTTCGAGTCGAGCTTCTTTCCAAAGGCGGTCACCGCTCCCTTTGGCACCACTGCGACAATCTTCGCCGCCGGCGGCCCGGCGAGCTTCGACCTTCAGGTCGCGAACATTCTCTGTGCGACACCGCAGTTCACCGGCACGCCGGCGACCTGCACCTACTTGCAGGAGATCCAGTTCTTTCTTCAAACTCTCGTGACGGCCACGCCGTCCAATCAGACCGCGACCTCGGCCTTCACCGAGGCGGTCGTTGCCGCCTCGGCGACAGCGGAAAGCGAATACCCGATCGCGAACTTCCATAACTTCGTTCCGCAGACAACCTCGACGATCCCCGGCCTCAACAACAACTTCGGAGGCGGCAACGTCGATGAGGCGCTCTCACAGATCTTCACCGACTTCGTGTTCGCCTGTAACGGTTTTGATTCAAACAGCGACCTGTCCAGGCGAGTGAAGGTCTTTGCTTACGAGTTCAACGATCCAAACGCTCCGAGCAAGGCCGGCGTCCCAGGTCCGGGATCGAATGGCTCAGGCTTCACGACGGCTTCGCAGCACGCAGCCGAACTCCAGTACATCTTCAACTTCGGATCGAACTTCACCCCCGCGCAAGTGACGCTGGCGAACCAAATGAAGACCTACTGGGCCAATTTCGTGAAGACCGGCGATCCTAACAGGAGCAGCAGGGATCTTGCCACCCTTGTCAGCCTTAAGCCGAGCGACCAGCTGCCGCACTGGCCGCACTTCAATGCGCGGAGCGACTCCGATGCCGATGGCGACTTGGATGACCATGGCAATCAGAAGATCCAGTCGCTCACACCGCCAGGGCTGCTCGCACCGCAAGGGCCGCATCCCTTCAACACCTTCAGCACCGATCATTTCTGCGCGACTTGGCAGCCGCTGCTCACCTTCAACAACGGCAATGAGCCGCAGCAACCCTGATCCAAACTGCAACGGCGATCGACCACGCAAAGCAATCGATTGCAAGAGCCTCGGAAGCCCTGCCTCACGGCAGGGCTTTTTTTTGGAAGGCGCCAGGCATCAATCCGAATTTGGCCGCGTGTCAATGGGTCCACGCGGCAGCGTCCTGATTCCGAAGTTCGCATGATTTTGCCGCGATCCAGTCGGCACGACGAACTCGCGGGCTGCAATGGTGCGGACTTCTGAACCGCCACACTAGACCGCGACTTCCGCCTTTGTCCCGTGAACGGACATCGTCGGTCAGTCGGATCACTTCGGAAAAGTGCCAGAAGCAGAACTGGGCTGCTCATTCAATCAGCTCGTCGGCGCGGGCGAGAAGCGACGGTGGGATGGCGAGGCCGACTGCTTTTGCGGCTTTGAGATTGATGATCATCTCGAACCTGGTCGGTGCCTGGACCGGCAGGTCTGCGGGCTTGGCACCCCGCAGGATGCGATCGACGTATGACGCTGCGCCGAGAAACATGTCAACGTCGACGAGACCGTAAGAGAGAGGGCATCCTGCTTCGGCGAAGAAGCGATAGGGGCACACCGCGGGCAAATGATAGCGGCGAGCCGACAAAGCGATCACGTCGCGATGTGTCGCCGTGAAGGCATCAGGCAGGACAACGAGGATGGTGCCCGGTTCGCGTGCAAGATCGCCTATCGCGCTGTCGATCTCGGCGTCGTTACGGACAGCCACTACCTTCGTCTGCACCGCTAGCGCCCGCCCTGCGGCCTCGAACGGACGCAAGTAGTAATCGGCGAAGGTCGCTGCCGCCGGATTATAGATCATCACGACCTGTTGCACTGTCGGCATCAACTCTTTGCTGAGTTCCACCCATTTGCCACCGAGCGTAGCTTCGAAGTTGATCGCGATGAACCCGGTGGCGTTCCCGCCCGGCCGCGTCAGGCTGGTAACGAACCCGCTCGCCACCGGATCGGTCACTCCTACAAAGATGATGGGAAGCGTGCGCGTCTCCGCCAGAAGCGCAGCCGTCGCCGGCGTCGTCTCCGCCACTAGAACGTCCGGGCGGTTTCCGACCAACTCCTTGGCAAGCGCCGGAAGCTTGTCAATGTCGCCTGCTGCCCAGCGGTACTGAAACTCGATATTGCGGCCGCCTTGCCATCCCAGCTCCTCAAGCCGTTTACGGAACGCCGCACGATCTGAGGTTCTCGCGTCACTCTCGCTGAAAGAGCTCAGAACGCCGATCCGCCGCTGCTTTGGCAGTTGCGCATTCGCGATCATTGGCAAGGCGACGACGCCCGCAAAAAAAAGGGTGATCAACGCGCGTCGCTTCATATACGGGGGCCGGACGAAGTCGTGCTGGTTCATCTGTCCCACCTGTGGCTCGAACCCGCAGCTCGCATCTATACTAGCAGGGAGAGTGCGCCGCGTGTGTCAATCGTCACAGCACCGCCCCCGCGTTTGATGCCGTGCCGTAATGCAGGCAGTGACGGCCTGACCACCGCTCATCGGTTTCGCGGGTCCTTGGAAGGCGGGACCCTTGAAACGACGCGATGGGCCACTTCCGGACTAATGTGTAGCAAACGGCGGCGGCGATTCGATCACCTCGTCGGCTCGCACCAGGAGCGATGGCGGAATTGTGATCCCGAGCTTTTTCGCAGTCCAATTGTTGATCACCAATTCGAACCGCGTCGCCTCTCGCAGCGGGATCTCGCTCGGCCGAGCACCAGCCAAGATCTTGGCGACCTGCTCAGCAGCGCTCGCATAAATCTCCGATGCGGTCGCGCCGTAGGACATAAGACCGCCGGCTTCTGTGAAAAAGCGGAACGCACTCATCATGGGCAGGTGGGCCTTGATGGCAAATTCGGCGAGCTGCTGAGGTCGGGGATAGGAGCTGAGAACGACATCGGGATACACGAACAGCGCGTCAGGATGCTCTGTCTCTACCATTCTAAGTTCTGGCAGCAGCTCGTCGGCCGCGCCAACCCTGGCCTGCTGCAATGTGATACCGAGACGAGGTGCGGCTTCCTGGGTCAGCTTCCATGCGTTCGGAGCAGCTTGAGGGTCATGAAGAAACATTACTCTCGATGCCGCCGGAACTGCCTCGTGAAGCAGTTCAAGGCGCTTGGGGCTGAGTTCAGTTGTCATGCACGTAACGCCTGTCAGATTTCCACGGCCCCGGGCAATGCGGGTGACATGCTCGAAAGGATCACACGAGTAGACAACAAGCGGTGTGGTTTTCACGGCTTCGGAGACGATACGAGACGCCCTCGTGCCCATCGTGAATAAAACATCGACCGGCGCTTGCACGAGTTCAGTGGCCAAGCCCGGCATAAGGTCGTACCGGCAGTCTGCAAATCGCTGCTCGATATGGAGGTTCTTTCCCTCGACGTAGCCTAGTTCCGCCAGTCGAGCGCGGAAGATATCGAAATTGGGTCGCCGCGGAGCGGGGCCACATACCTCAAGCCAGCCGACACGCGATACTCCCTCGGCTTTTTGCGCTGTGAGCGAGGTCGGTACGGCAAACAGGCCCAGGCCCAGAGCAAGAACCGTCATCCCGATCCGCACACCCATCCAACTCACCTTCATCGGATCATTTCCTTTTGCGAGCAAGGAGGCAGACCGAACATATCACCTCCGCCAGCAGAACGGGAATAGCCGCTCAATGCCTGTTACGGGTCCAAAACCGGACATCTGATCGTACCCCATCCCAGGTCCGCTCTAACCTCAGAAGCCGACATCGCGGAAGTGCGCAAGCACGTCAGCAGATGCGGACTCATGGCGGCGCAGCAAAAGGACAAGCACGAACTTGGTTGGCTGTTCGACGGAACTCGGCTGCGAGCGCGTGCTGTTTGCTGAAGTGCTGCATTGCTCATAAAGGCCTTGGAAAAAAAATGAGGCCTATAAACAGCAGCACGATTGCGATTCCGAAGAGGATCCTGAGATGCCGGGGTAGCTCCAGCAGATCTGGGTCCGCCCTCCAGGGGTCTTGGTCGAAGTATGCATACCACCTAAGTCGGTAAAATATGGTCGCCGAGAGCGCGAGCAATGCAAAGGACGGGATGTGATACATCGCTTTGTTGAAATGATCGAGCGGGGCAAAATACAGCGTCACCAATACTACCGGTGATGCGAAGATGAGAAAGATGGCAAACACACGAAGATAGTGGGGCAGGCGCACCAAGACAAAATCGCGCACCGCTGTGAACAAACGCTCGCTCATGGCTCGGATTTTACATCATCGCCCCCGCGTTGCGGCCTCCAGCCTTCTAAAATTCTCGGCAAGTCCGTCCAATCACCAGCGCGGCCGCTGCAGAGCAGTGCGACGGGAATTCGGCCCGCAGGATGCGGATTCTGGCGATCGCCTCTGCGCTCGCCGCGGTCGTGTCGCTGGTTCTGTGGGCGGACGCCCTGCTTGCGACCAAATCGCAATAGGCAGGGCTGGCATCGCTGCGTGGTCGAGACCAGACCCCATATAAACGGATTGGAGTCAATTTAAGTCGTTACAAGTCGGCATTTCCGAGTCCCGTGAAGCCGGTGACCGGGACCGGTTTTGGCGTAAAGCGGACATCCGCGCCAAATCCCACGGCAGCAACGGGCCAAAAGCGCGGCCTTTGAACCGGTTTTGACGGTCGCGTTCGCCAAGCCTGGCTTTCGTTGGTTACGATCCAGGTAATCCAGCCGCCGCTACAGTTCTCAGCGTTACCTCAACGCGCGCTGAAGGTGAGGCCGGCGCGCTCCTTCAAACGCTCGCGCAGCGCCGGACCCATCAAAGCGCCCGGGGTCCAGATGCCACCCTCTCCCTCCACGTCGCGCACGAGGCAGAGAGCGCTTTCGGCGATCATCTTGCTGGTCGAACCGTACCCCGGGTCGCGGTCGCCCGTGACTACCGCTTCGACCTTTCCGCCACCCGGCAGCTCGCCAAGGAAGAGGATGTCATAGAAGCCACTCTCGCGTACTTCCCGCGTCGGGCCACCGCCGGGCCTGAGACCACCGGTCCCGAACAAGGAAACCATCGTGGCGAACGTCTCCGTCGTCACGCGAGCGATTTCCCCAAATCCCGGCGCGACCATCATCTCGTCGTAGACGAAGTCCGTGCCGTAGGGATGACCCAACAGGAAATTCGTGCGGTGCACGTTCTTGGTGTTGACCGGCGCCATTGGGAACGGCACGAGCAACACGTTGATGCTCGGGTCGTATTTGGGGATGAGGCCGGGCGGCTGAGGCGGCCCGGTGAACCCCGGCGTCAACGCGAAAGGATCGGTCAGCAGCCGGATGAGGGCCAGATCGCGCGCGGCGGCGGCCACCGTCGCCTGAGCGCTCGCCGCGGTGCCGCCAGACATGCCGCCTTTCACCTTGCGCAGGCGGGCTTTCACCCGCCGCGCCGGGCGACCGTATTTCTCGCGCGCCTTCTCCTGCAACGTGAGCACGCCGAGGTCGAACGGGATGGAATCGAAGCCGCAGGAGAAGACGATGCGCGCGCCGGTCCGTTTCGCCTCTTCGTGACGCGCGTCGATCATGCGCCGCATAAAAGCCGGCTCGCCGCACAGATCAACATAGGCCGTGCCCGTGGCCGCGCAGGCCGCTACCAGCTCGGCACCGTGGAGCTGATAAGGCCCGACCGTCGTGATGATCACGGCCGCACGCTCGCACATCGAACGCAGACTGGCCGGCTCGGCGGCATCCGCCTTCACTAAAGGCAAATCGTCCGGCGCGCCGATGTCGGCACGCACCTTCTCGAGCTTATCGGTCGAGCGTCCCGCGATCGCCCAGGATGGAGCATCGTCGCCGCGATAGGACGTCGCCAGATATTCGGCGATGAGACGGCCGGTGTAACCCGTCGCGCCATAGACGATGAGGTCGAAGTCCCGCTTCACGAGCGTTGGTCCTCCTCGAGACCTCCGGCAAGCAGCCATGCCATCTTACACCTCGACGATATCGGACCAGTCCGCCTAACTCCACGTGGTTCCGCTACGGGTAGATGACAGGAATGCGGAATTGGTCAATCTAACAAGGAGTGACCGCGTGGGACAGTGGAACGGGATCCACCCGCTACTTCGGACAATGCAGGAGTCTGGCGGGAGCGAAATGCTGCCTCTGGCTTGGTGGCTAGCACCGTGTTGTACGGGTTGCCGAACACAAATACCTTCGAAGTGCGCCAAATGATCCGTTCCAATTCCACGAATGTGCGCATCTTTAGCCGGTATTTCCATAACAGCATGTGTTGAAGGAAGTTCCAGGTGACGCCCCAGGCCCAAAATGGCAGTCGCCGATAGCGGATCGGGCTGAAGCCGAGTCGACGCATCTTGTAGACGAGAAGATTGGCACCGACAAAATTGTAGCGCCAATTTTCGAAGAAGGCGGTGACGCTCAGGTAATCCTTCTCACGGCGACAATGATCCAGCGACCCCGGTGAGCGGATTAACAGGCGTCCTCCCGGCTTGAGCATCCGCCAGCACCGCGCTAGCCAAGCGTCCAAGTCTTTGGTGTAGCCTATCGATTCGAGCGCATAGATGGCATCAAAATGCTCACTCGGGAGATCGAGGTTGTCGAAGTCCGTGACGATCACGTGTCCACGCCCTCCAAGTTTTGCAAATTTACGCCGGCAAATGTCGGCTTGCACGGATGAATTGGTTACGCACACAATTTCGATACTGCGCCGGCTGGCGAGGTAATCGGCCGCTGCGCCAGATCCGCACCCGAGGTCCAACAGCCGCATCCCGTCCTTCGGCTTCAGAAGAATGAATTCGGCTTCGTAAGGGCACGAAAATGCCGATCTGGGGAACACGCACGTGCTGTAGTTCGCTTGCTCATCGCGATACGTGCCGAACACGTCATCATATGTACGCTTCTCGTCATCGTGCTTGAGAAAGTCGTTCGGCTGCGGTGTCCACTCGACTAGTTGGCGCTGCTCGAATTGATTCAGCTGGTGGCCGATCTTGCTCGCGTCCTTCGGTTGAGTCACCAGGAGAAAAAGCACGTAATGAAAAAAGTTGTAAGCTACGAACAGCGCGATGGTGATCGCCGCTACCAACTGCAATATCAGAACAGTGTCCAAGGCTGCTCCGCTGAGATGATCTAAAAGCGATGGGCATACTCACCTCGATGAGGGGTCACGCCCAAGCAACACTGCGCGTCATTATTATAGGATTTTATATTCTTCTTGAGGAGCTCAACAGATCCAAGGCGTGAACCCATAATGAATTGCCGCGGCAGCACAGATCACCGGCATGGAAGGTTGCTGCGCTTCCACTGCAAACCGCAGTTGTTCAAGGCAGGAGACAAACGCGTCGCTTTAGGAATGTCGACTGCCTTCGCGCTTGAGGGTAAGGTCGACAAACTCCGCGCCGCCATTACCGCCCTGTTGTCGGTCCCTGTCGTGGCCTTTGCGTTATCATAACGTTTATCCGGGAGGAATGCCCATGCGATTGTCATCCGCCATTCGTGCCATGCTGATTGCTTTGACCGCGACCGTCGCGTTCGGGACCGCCGTCTGCGCCGACGGCGGCCGAATCCGGTTCAACGTGGTCAAGGCCGGCTTTGTCATTGGCGGCTCGGGCGGTAGCGGCACGTTGCTATTTCACGGCCGGTATTATCCACTAGTCATCGGCGGGGTGAGCTATGGTTTCACTTTTGGCGCCTCGGCAACCGATTTCTTCGGGACCGTCAGCAACATCCGTTGGCCGTCCGACGTTAATGGCGTCTATGTCGCAGCCGGCGCCGGGGCCGCGGCCGGTCCCGGTGGGGGAGCGATCCTGCTGACCAACCAGAACGGCGCGGTGCTTACCGTGTCGGGCCGCCAGGTCGGATTGATCGTTGCTGCTGACCTCAACGGACTGGTGATCACGATTCGGTAAGGGTCAGAAGAGCGCGCCAAATCCTACGGCGGCAACGGGCCAAGAACGGAAATCGACGGCTCGGTTCATTAGTTGGTCGCTAAAAGAGGCTGGTGATGCCGCGGACGACAAATCTACGCCTTAAGTCGTAAGTCGTGGGCCCGGTCTCTGCGATGAGGCCGGGCCTTTTTTTTCATTTTGGGACGACGCTGGGATGGAAATCAGGAACGGGACGTTCCATCCTCATTTTTCCAAAGGCCGTCGGGAGACGGGCTGGCGATAGGGTTTCAAATGGGAGAAATCATGAAACGTCGAGATTTTATCAAGGTCACCGGACTCGGGGCCGCCGGTGCGGCGACGATTGCCGCGCCCGCAATTGCGCAGTCCGTGCCGGAGCTGAAATGGCGCATGACCGCGAGCTGGCCGAAGTCGCTGGACACGATTTACGGCGGCGCCGAAGTCATGTGCAAAGCGGTCGCAGAGGCCACCGACAACAAATTCAAGATCCAGCTTTTCGCCGCCGGTGAAATCGTGCCGGGCCTGCAGGTGCTCGACGCGGTGCAGAACGGCACCGTCGAAATGGGGCACACCTCTTCATACTACTACTTCGGCAAGGACCCGACCTTCACCTTCGGCACTTCGTTGCCGTTTGGGCCCAACGCGCGCCTCAATCAAGGCTGGTTCCTGATCGGTGGCGGAAAAGACCTGCTTAACGAATTCTACAAGAGCTACAACGTGACTTCGCTGCTGGCCGGCAACACGAACTGCCAAATGGGCGGCTGGTTCCGGAAGGAGGTCAAGACGGTTGCCGATCTGAGCGGCCTGAAATTCCGCATCGGC
>NZ_DATMLW010000098.1:0-53080 GCF_035570375.1 Bradyrhizobium sp.
CACCTCGCGCTGCACATCGGATGAAGACCAGCGGCTGAGTTCTTTGGCGTAGTCGAGAATTTGGCTCACGACCTCGCGCCGCGCTTCCGGATTGCGCCAGAGCTTGCATTCGACGAGCACCGGCAGGCCGGACGGCGTGACCATGAAATTGTCGATTGGGCCGGCGGGCGCGTTCAGTTCGGTGCAAATCGGCACCGGGCCTGAAAACATCGCGTCGATCTCGGCGATCGGTAAGCACGCCGGGTGCTCATGAACGAGCGCCTGGATGTAGGCCTCGCTCACCGCGTCGCCGCCGCCTTGCTGGGCGATGGGTTTTAGCGGCTCCGCGCCGCCCGAACCCGAATGTAGAAGAAGTGGAACGCTATATTACCGATCAGGCGCATCACGAGCTTTTCGGCCAAATTCACCGATGCGCCTCTCGCCGAAGGGAAATTTGAAACCTATTTGCACGAGCGCGAAAACGCCAAAGAGCCGCGCGCCGTAAGGCTTTCGCGCCCCCGGTTGCCAATGATTAATTGTTCTGCAGCCCGAACGCGCCTGATTGACCCCAGGTCAGAAACGCTAACGCGAGCTCGATCGCGCGCTCGAAAAAGCCAATCGCTCGCGCATTTTCCGCCGCTTCGATCTTGGCGAAATGCCACAGCCCGCGGTGATAGCATTCCCAGGCGTCGAGGTTGTCGGGCGGCTTGCGCGCGGCGCGCTCGCGCTCGCTGCGCTCCATCGTCGGCAGGATCGCGATGGAGACCGCGGCGGTGATCTCGTCCTGCACCGCGAAAATGTCGTTGAGGTCGCGGTCGTAGCGCTCGGCCCATAGGTGCCCGCCGGTTGTCGCCTCGATCAGCTGTCCCGTGACCCGCACGCGGTTTCCGGCCTTGCGCACGCTGCCTTCGAGCACATAGCGCACGCCCAATTCGCGTCCGACCGTCTTCACGTCGACCGCGCGGCCCTTGTAGGTGAAGCTCGAATTACGTGCGATCACGAACAGCCAGCGAATGCGCGACAAGGCCGTGATGATGTCCTCCACAACGCCGTCGGTGAAGTACTCCTGCTCGATGTCGCCGCTTAGGTTCAGGAACGGGAGCGCGGCAATTGAGGGCCTGTCGGGGAGGGCCGGCGCCTCTGCGATGGTCTGGCCCGGTGCGTCGGGCTCGGTGCTGACCGCGGCGGAGCGACTGGCGATCTCGGTGACGTCGCCGACGAACCGGAATCCCTTGCGGGCGATCGTTCGAAGCAGGCGCTGGTTCTGCCCGCTGTCGCCGATGGCCTTGCGCGCCGCGTTGATGTGACTGGTCAGGGTCGATTCAGAGACGATCCGCCCGGCCCACACGGCATCCAGGAGCTCGTCCTTGCTGACGACGTGCTCGCGGTTCCGCAGCAGATGGAGCAGCAGGTCGAAGACCTGCGGCCCGACGGCGATCGGCTCGGCGCTGCGCGTGAGCTCCCGCCGGTCCGAGTCGATCACGTAGTCCTCGAACGCGTACCGCACTTAGTCCTCTCATCGCCGCTCATCGCCATGGCCGGCAAGCCATTGATAGCACGGTGATCATCGCCGAAGCTCGCGCGAGTTGTCGCGCCGGTAAAGAAGCAAGCGGAAACTGCCGGAACAGCGGGGCGCTTTCTCGGCACGTCTTGCTCTTTTGTCTCGCCGTCTTGGACGGAAACCCAAGCGAAATTCAATCGCGCTTCAAGGCCGCCACAAGGCTTTCCGGCCGCCGATCCGGCATCCTTTCGCGTCGAATAAGACACAACCTGACACTCCCTTGCATACCCTTGGAGGGCAAAATCATGAAAATTGTCGTCATCGGAGGCACCGGCCTGATCGGATCAAAGCTCGTCAAGAAACTGCAGGAGAAGAGTCATAATGCCATCGCGGCCGCGCCCAATACCGGCGTCAACACCATCACGGGCGAGGGACTGAAGGAGGCTCTCTCCGGCGCACAGGTCGTCGTCGATCTGGCCAACGCGCCGGTGTGGGAGGACAAGGCGGTGCTCGAATTCTTCGAAACCTCGGGCCGCAACCTGATGGCCGCGGAAAAGGCCGCCGGCGTGAAGCATCATCTGGCGCTGTCGATCGTCGGCAGCGACCGCAGTCCCGACAGTGGCTACCTCCGCGCCAAGGTGGCGCAGGAGAATCTGATCAAGGCGTCCGGCATTCCCTATACGATCCTGCGCTCGACGCAGTTCTTCGAGTTCGTCGGAGGCATCGTCAAATCGGGCGCAGAAGGCGATCTGGTCCGGCTGTCGCCCGCGCTGTTCCAGCCGATCGCCTCGGACGACGTGGTCGCCAATTTGGCCGAGCTGACACTCGCACCGCCGGTTAACGGCACCGTCGAGGTTGCGGGCCCGGAAGCCTATCCGATGGACAAGTTCGCGCGCAAGTTCCTGGCCGCGAGCGGCGACCAGCGCAAGGTGATCGCCGACGTGCATTGGCGCTACTTCGGCGCGGAGTTGAACGACCGCTCGCTGACGCCCGGCGATCGCCCCCGGCTCGGCTCCATCCGCTTCGACGACTGGCTCAGCCGCAACGCGGTTCATAGCTGAAGCACGGGAGATAACATGATCATCCGGGCAACGAACGAAAGACCAACTATGACGATCAAGCTCGTTGCGTTGGTTCTTCTGTGCCTCATGACCGGCACGGCGGTGGCTCAGGAGCCTAAGGTCACGTCACTCATGTCTAAGGATCTTCCGGAGAATCCCGGCAGGGAAGCTCTGATGATCACAGTCGAGCATGCGCCCGGCGGGTCGAGCGCTATCCACCGACACAATGCACATGCGTTTGTTTACGTGCTGGAGGGCTCCGTCGTGATGCAGCTGAAGGGTGGACAACAGGTGACACTGACACCAGGACAGACCTTCTATGAAGGCCCCGATGATGTTCATGTCGTCGACCGGAACGCAAGCGGCACCCGGCCGGCGAAATTCCTGGTGCTCTTGATCAAGGACAAGGGCGCCCCGGCGCTCGTGCCCGCACAGTGACTGTTACAACCCGAGTACACGAAACTGACGCGGGAAAGGCCCTGCCTGATGTTTGCTGCGATGCATGAGTCCGCTTGCGGGGCACTTTCGGACATGCCGATCGCCTCTGAGAATGTTCGCTATTCGGGGTAGACTGGAAGTGAGCGGCGCGGGGTCAAAGTGACGCGATTGACCCCGAACGGATCAGCGATCGGCAATTGACTGAGCGAAACTGTCAGAGGCGCGCCAGGATTGACGCCGCGGGTTGGGCAACTCCGTGGGCTACCCGATGCTGGCTGCAAACCGTTCGGCCAGACGTTGCTGCGGGAATGCCTCCACGACGAAATCGACGAAGACGCGCGTCTTGGCCGGCAGCTGCGCGCGGCTTGCGTAATAGATCGAGATCGGTCCGCCGTCGGCATCGATCGCCGCATCGAATCCTTCGGCGATCGGATCGACCTGCCGGCTTTCAAACTGCCAGTGGGGACGGACATCAGGATAGTGTTTCAAAAATTCCGGTAAGGAAACGCGCGCCCGCTTCGGTCAGAGTAAGCTTCCGTGTGCTGCGGTGGAAAAGCCGGACGCCGAGATTACCATCGCGAGACGAATCGTTCCGTTTACGGATCGAGTTCGGTGTCCCAGTACAAGTAGTCGAGCCAGCTGTCGTGCAGATAGTTGGGAGGGAACAGCCGGCCGTTGCGATGCAGCTGATGCACGCTCGGCGCGAACGGCTGCTGCCTCGGGAACATCCGTGCCTGCTGCGGCGTCAAATTGCCCTTGCGCAAATTGCATGGGGAGCACGCCGCCACGACATTTTCCCACGTGGTCTGGCCGCCTTTGCTGCGCGGAATGATGTGGTCGAAGGTGAGATCATCGCTCGACTGGCAATATTGGCAGGCGAATCGATCGCGCAGGAAGACGTTGAACCGGGTAAAGGCGGGATGGGTGCTCGGCTTGACGAAGGATTTCAGCGACACCACGCTCGGCAGCTGCATCTCGAAAGTGGGGCTGCGGACCGCGCGGTCGTAGTGTTCGACGATGTTGACGCGCTCGAGAAACACCGCCTTGATCGCGTCCTGCCACGACCAGAGGGATAGCGGATAGTAACTCAGCGGCCGGAAATCCGCATTTAATACCAGTACCGGCCAACCGCCTTGCGAGACATGTGCGTTCAAGTAACGCTCCCGGCCTCCATATAGCTGCGAAGCAGCATGCGTTGACATACTACATGCAGCGTGACGGGATTGTGAAGAGCGTTGGCGGCCTTATCCGACTTGACGCCTTACTCTCGAGCCGCATTGCAGAGGCCGTGCCAGGGCCGCTAAAGGAGGCAGGCGGCACTTTTTGGCCGCATTTGGACACGGCAGAAATGGACACCACGTCCCGCTACCTCGAAGCGCCGCGCCGGTTGAGGGCCTTTGTGAGGGCCCATGAAACGAACCTGATCGGTCTTGCGGCGCTGGTTGGAACCGTCGGCGGACTGGTGGTGTCGGCGATGAGCGCCACGGTTCAAATGCTCCACGTCGTGCTGTTCAACCTCGAAATGGGAGAACGACTTTCAAGCCAGGTCAGCATTGAGCCGCTGCGCGCGCTGCTGGTTCCGAGTCTCGGCGGTCTTCTGTTGGGACTGGCCTTCCTGTTTCTCGCGCGCTTCCGGCCGGCACGCGAAGTCGATCCCATCGAGGCCAACGCGCTGCATGGAGGACGAATGTCGTTTCGGGGAAGCGTAATCGTGGCCTTGCAGACGATCTGGTCGAGCGGGGTCGGCGCTTCGGTCGGACTCGAAGCGGGCTACACGCAGCTTTCGAGCGGACTTGCCGCCTCGCTCGGCCGCGGATTTCACCTGCGCCGCGCCGATCAGCGTCTGATGGTCGGTTGCGGAGCGGCGGCCGCGATTGCAGGTGCGTTCGGCGCGCCGCTTGGCGGAGCGTTCTATGCCTTCGAACTCGTGCTCGGAGGATATACGCCGGCCAGTCTGACGCCGGTCGGCGTCGCCTCGGTGATCGGCTATTTCGTCGCCCAGAAATTTACTCCACTCTCCCTCGGCGTCGGCGTCGATGCGATCGGACACGTGCTCGGCCGCGATCTTGCGATCGCAGCCCTGCTCGGGGTTGCCGCAGCGCTCTATGGAATAGGCATCATGCGCGGGGTCGGCGTTTGCGAGGCTCTGCTGTCAAAGACAAGACTTTGGCCGCCCTTGCGGCCCGCGCTTGGCGGACTTGTCGTAGGCCTGCTCGCATTGATCACGCCGGAAGTCATGTCGTCGGGACATGGCGCGCTGCACCTTTCCGGAATCATCTCGATGCCGTTGATGTTTGTCCTGATGGTGTTCGCGTTAAAGACCGTCGCCTCGGTGGCTTCGCTGGGCTTCGGTTTCCGCGGCGGATTGTTTTTCGCCACGCTGTTTCTGGGTGCAATCGGCGGCCGCCTGTTCGCGGTTGCCGCCGGCATGCTTTGGCCGGGCCTTCACCTCGATCCGGACGTCTACGCGATCGTCGGCATGAGCGCGCTGTCGGCCTCCGTCATCGGCGGCCCGCTCACCATGTCTTTCATCGCGCTGGAATCGACAGGCGACCTCTGGTTAACGACGGTAGTGCTGGCCGCCGTGCTGATCTCGACCCAGATCACCCGCGAACTGTTCGGCTACTCGTTTGCGACCTGGCGATTGCATTTGCGCGGCGAGACCATCCGCAGCGCTGCCGACGTGGGTTGGATTCGCGATCTCACGGTCCGCCGCATGATGCGGCCGGACGTGGTGACCGTAAACGCAGAAATGGGAATCGCAGAATTCCGCGGCAAATTTCCGCCGGGGTCGAAGACCCAGGTGATTGCGGTAGATGATGCCGGCCATTACGAGGGGCTCGTGCTGGTGGCGGACGCGCATGCCCCCGACATCGACGCCGAGGAAGGTCTTCGTGGCATCCTTCATTGCCGGCGGGAGGTGCTGCATCCGGGGATGGATATCCGCGAGGCCATCGCAGCGTTTGATGCGGCTGAAGCCGAATCGCTTGCCGTGGTCGAGACCGGCGAAAACCGCCCCATCGGCATTCTGACCGAGGTGCACGCGATGCGGCGTTACGCCGAAGAATCCGAACGAAGGCGGCGCGAGGTGGTCGGCGATGTCTGATCGCTTTCTCTTCCCATCGCGGAGAAGTTCGATGCGCAAATGGATCATTGCGCTGCTCGCTGCAACGCTTGGTTCGGGATCGATCGGCCTGGCCGCGGCGCAGTCCTATCCGACCCGTCCAATCACCATGATCGTGCCGTTTCCCCCTGGCGGCGCAACCGACACGGTGGCGCGATATCTCGCCGAGGAGATGCGCCCGATTCTCGGCCAATCCATCATCATCGAGAACATCGCCGGCGCTGCCGGCAGCATCGGCGTCGGCCGCGCCGTCCGTTCGCCGGCCGATGGCTACACGCTCAGCGTCGGCACCTCGACCACGCATATGCTCACCGGCGGCCTCTACGCGCTCGCGTTTGACCTTTTGAAGGATCTCGAACCCGTCATTCTTATCGGCAGCGAACCGCTTCTGATTGCCGGCAAGAAGAGTCTGGCGGCCGACGATCTGAAGGGATTGATCGCCTGGCTCAAGGCCAATCCCGACAAGGCATCGGTCGGGATTGCCGGCGTCGGTGCGGCCGGCCATCTCGCCGGAATCTCGTTCCAGAAGGAGACCGCGACGCGATTTCAGTTCGTGCCCTATCGCGGCAATGCGCCGGCGATGCAGGATCTGTTGGCCGGACAGATCGATTTCATGATCGAGCCGTCGTCCAATTTCAGGTCGCTGGTCGCAACCGCAAGCATCAAGCCTTTTGCGGTCACCGGCAAGACGCGCCTTTCTTCCTCGCCCGATATTCCGACGGCGGACGAGGCAGGGTTACCAGGCTTTATTGCCTCGCTGTGGTACGGGCTTTGGGTGCCGAAGGATACGCCAAGGCAGATTGTCGAAAAACTGAACGCGACCATGCGCCAAGTGCTCGCCGATCCTGCAGTCGGGAGGCGGTTTGCCGACCTCGGCATCGAGATATCGCCGCAAGATCAGCGGACCCCGGAAGCGCTGCGAGCCTTTCAAAAGGCGGAGATGGAACGGTGGTGGCCGATCATCAAGGCGTCGAACCTCAGGGCAGAGTGAATTTCAAGCCTCAGAGGAGGCGCGAAGCGCCGTCTCGAACCATGAAGCCACGAGATTATCTCTCGGCAGGCGCGCGAGGCGCTCCTCGGGATGAGGCTTTAACTACGGCGTGGAAGCTTCCCGCGTCAGCGGCAGCAGACCCTCCTCGCAAGCCTTGATCTGCAGCGCCAGATATTTCGAATTGATACGGCATTGCGCCAGGCTGCCGGCGATGAACCAAAGGCCCGCCTGGCCGGTGCGCGTATACATGCTGCGCAGTTCCTGTCCGTCGCCGAATCCCCAGATCGCTCCGACGCGTGCGGCGATCTCCTCGCCGAACAGCTTGCGCACCAGATATTCCTGCGGTTTGTAGCCGGTCGCGAGAACGATCAAATCGGCGGCGAGCCGCTCGCCATTCTTCATCCGCACGCCCTCGGCCGCAAAGGATTCGACGTCGGAAAATTGCCTCAATCCGATCTCGCCGCGCACCACGAGATCGGAGCAGCCGACGTTGAAATAATAGCCGCCGCCGCGGGTCAGGTATTTGAACTGCCAGCCAGTGCCGCCATCGCCGAAATCGAGCTTGAAGCCGATCTGCGCGAGCCCATCGAGCAATTCCCTGTCGAATTTTCTGGATTGCTCGGTCATCAGCACGTGGCTTCTTTTGGCGAGCGTCAGCGGCATCGAGGTCGCGATCAGGTCGTTGTCCTCGAGCGTGCCTTCGTTGTACGCCGCATAGGCCAGTTGCGCCGATGGTTCGATATTGGTGATCAAGGTCGAGGAGCGCTGGAACAGCGTCACGTCTACGCCGCTTGAATAGAGGTCCTGCGCGATATCGTGACCGCTGTTTCCGGTGCCGATCACGAGCGCCTTCCTGCCCTTCCAGTCCTCGCCGTCGGTGTATTGGCTGGAATGCATGGTCGTGCCGGCGAAATTTTTCAGGCCCGCAATATCAGGCAGATTCGGAATGCCGCTGACGCCGGTCGCCATGACGACATGGCGTGGGTGCATTTTGCGTACGCTGCCGTCGGCGCGGCGCAGCACCACGGACCAGCGCTGCGCTGCCTCATCATAGGTGCCGCCCTCGAAAGTGGTGCCGGTCCAGAAGTTCAGCTCCATGGCCTCGACATAGGTCTCGAACCAGTTGGCGAGCTTGTCCTTTGGGATATAGACCGGCCAATTCGGCGGGAACGGCATATAGGGCAGGTGGTTTACCTGCACCTGATTATGCAGGGTCAACGCGTGGTATCGCTTGCGCCAGTTATCACCGATGCGCATTTCGCGATCGACGATCAGCGTATCGACCTGCAACTGCTTGCACCGCGCTGCGATCGAAAGCCCGGCCTGGCCGCCGCCCACCACCAGGACGACCGGATCGCGGTCGGCATAGGCCGTTGCGGCGTTGCGCTGATCGAGCCAGTTGGGCCCGCGAAAGTCACGCGAATAGGACTGCCCGCGCGGCCGTCTCGATCCGAGCGACTCCTCGAACCCCTTCAATTCGTCGAGCGCGGTCAGAAGCGTCCAGGCCTTCGGCGTGTTGGCATCGCTGGTATCGGGGATCAGCCGCAGAATACCGCTGCCACGACCTTGCGCGGTTTCGAATTTGAAGATCGCCTCGACCGCGTTGGTGCCGGCGCGAGTCACACGGCGTGGCGCGGCGCGTTCGGGATCGATCCTGAAATTGCGCGGCGCGGCGCGCCTGGCCAGCGCCGATAATTCTTTCACGATGGCATCGGCGCCATTGCTGGTTTGCAGGTTCCAGCTCAGCGCCAGCACATCGCGCCAATAGCTGTCGGGATGAAAGAGCGCCTGCAGCGCGCCGCCTTCGGGATGCGCGAGCGCGCCTTCGAATTGAGCCAGCCAGTGCGCGGCGGATACCGAGACGTCGTCTGTCCTGTCGAGCATGCGCGACCTCGCGGGCGTTTCCTCTGCCGCGAAGCTATACCCTTTGAGTTCGCTCAGAAAGCGGCTTAGTCCCAAAGCGAAAGAATGTGGCCCTGGTCGGGGCGAATATGCCCGTTATGCGTGTCGAGATAGACCGACTTTACCGCAGCCAGCCCGCGGCCTTCCACCACCGCGAGCCGGCCGGCAAGCGTGGGTGCAAAGTCCGACCACGCGGCGCCAAACCGCTGCTCGATGCCACCGGGCCCCCATTCTTTCGCGCGCTTGCGCATCTGATCGGGCGCGAAAAACCAGGTCGGTCTCGCGCCCGGCAATTCCGGTTCGTTGGTCAACAGGCTGCGGTGGGTGAGCCCGATCTGTCCGGAGTACCTCATCTGCTCGCCGAAATGCCGATGCAAGTTTGCACGCAACTCGCTGTTTCCCGCCATATCGACGAAGGCGACAGGTGAATCAGGCGGCAGCGATGTCACGCGGTCATAAGTCACGATCTCGTCGTAGCAGCCGAGCGAGCGGACAAACTCTACATTGGCGGCAGAGGTCAGTCCGGTCACCCGGATGGATGGGCGCTGGGTGTGCAGAAGATGCGCAAGCCCGAACGCGGTCTTGCTGGATGCGCTTGAAAGCAGTACGCGCGCGGCACCGAAAAAATCGTTCTCGGCAAGAAAATCATCGACCAGGAACGAGAGCATGAACAGCGGCCGCAGCAGTGCCTGATAGTCGCCGCCACGGCCGACGTAAGCAGGGTCGCCGCCGACGCGCGCGTAAGCATTGTACACCGGCGCCACGCCTTGCCGATGCGCGGCAGCGTCCCGCAAGCCGCGTTTGCTCACATCGGCCGCTTCGATGACAAGATGCGTCGCCATCGGAAAATAGCCGAACAGGCGTTCGCCGGTTTCGATCGAAGGATGGCGCGAGGCGATCACCTCGCCAAATCCCCACACCGGAATAATGCCGAAATTCTCCGGCGCCGGAAACAGCTGCCAGTATTTCAGCTGATCGCCGAGCGCAGCGTAGGTGATATTGTTGGCGGTGAAGGCGAAGCGATCGACCTTGATCAGCAGCGTTTCGTCAGCAAGCGCGTTCGCGTCCGGCAATCGGGCTTCGATGAACTTGCAGTCCTGCAGATTGTGGCGTGCAACGATGAAGTCGGTGGATTTCATTTCTTCGACCTCGGCGGTTGTGCTGCCGTGATCTTTGCGTCCACCGATGAACCTTTTGCAACAGGGACATTGTTTGAAACAGCGTTCGCCTTTGCCTTGTCCGCAATCACGCCCTCTCGTTTCTTGATCGCGCGGTAATAGGCCCACCACAGATGCGCTGCCGCGCCCCGCATCGGCCGCCACGGTTCGGCGAGCGGCGCCATCTCTTTCGCGGTCGGGCGCGTCCTCAATCCGAGTCCGATTTTCACCGCCTCCTGGACGGCGAGATCGCCAGCCGGCCAGGCGTCGCCATGTCCAAGGCAAAACAGCAGATAGAGGTCGGCGGTCCACGGGCCGATGCCGTGCAGCGAAACCAGCGTGTGATGCGCGGCGTCGGCCTCCTCGTTCGCCAGCACGTCGAGGTTCAGCCGTTCGGTGGCGATTTCGCGCGCCAGGTTTTTCAATGTCTTGATCTTCGCCGCCGAGAGGCCGAGACGCCCCAGGCGGTCGGCGCGGGCGCGGCGCAGCGAATCGTGGTGAAACGGATCGAACGCGGCGGCGAGGCGGGCCCAGATCGCCGCGGCGCTCGCGGTGGAAAGCTGTTGGCCGCAGATGATTGCCGCAAGCCCCGCAAAGCCGGCCTCCCGCCGCCGCAGCGCCGGCATGCCGGTGAGCTCGAACACGGGCTTGAGCCGCGGGTCCAGCTTTACCAGCGCGCGGATAGCTTCTTCAAGATCGTCCTGGCTGTTGAGATGTAGGATCATTGCGACCTAAAACCACCATGTCTTGTGAAAGAGATCAATGCCGCCGCCCGTCTTCCGCTTTGCGCCGAGCCCCAATGGATATCTCCATCTCGGCCACGCCTATTCAGCATTGCTGAATTTCGACCTGGCGCGCCGAACCGGCGGCAGCTTCCTGCTGCGCATCGAGGATATCGATGCGACGCGCTGCAGGCCGGAATTCGAGGAGGCGATTTATGAGGACCTTTCCTGGCTCGGCATCACCTGGCAAGCTCCGGTACGCCTGCAATCGGAGCATCTTGCCGACCATCGCGTCGCGCTCGAAAAATTGACGGCGCGCCGTCTCATCTATCCGAGTTTTGAAAGCCGCGCCGAGATCACCCGCCTGGTTGCGGAGAGGGAAGCGGTCGGGCCGTGGCCGCGTGATCCCGACGGCGCGCCGCATTATCCGGGCAATGCCCGGTCCCTGTCGCGCCAGCAGCGCACGCAATTGCTTCGATCGGACGCGCCTTACGCGCTGCGCCTCGATATGGCGGCGGCTCTCGCGCGCACCGGCCAACTGCACTGGGCCGAGCATGGGGCGGGGCCGAACGGGGAGAGCGGAAGGATCGCAGCGCGACCCGACGGATGGGGCGACGTCATCCTCGCGCGCAAGGAGACGCCGACCAGCTATCATCTCGCCGTCGTCATCGACGACGCCCTGCAAGGCGTAACGGAGGTCGTGCGGGGTGAGGATCTGTTCTGGTCGACCAGCGTACATCGGCTGTTGCAACGGCTGTTGGCGTTGCCGGAGCCGGCCTATCGCCATCACCGTCTGATCCTCGATTCCGACCGGCGAAAACTGTCGAAATCGAGCGCAGCCACCGGCTTGCGCGAACTCCGCGCCGCCGGAGCCACGCCAGCGGAAATCCGCCGCCTTGTCGGCCTGACTTGAGCGCCCCGTTTTGGACGAATTCTCGCCAGTGTGGCGGTTCAGAAGTCCGCCTCATTGCTGCTGCGACTTCGTCATGCGGACTTCTGAACCAAAGCCACACTAGAAAACAATGACTTGCTAGTGTCCTTTCGATTCCGAATTCGCAAACGGGGTCGCCGTAAAATGATACGAACTTCGGAATCAGGACACTGGTGGTCCGATGCGCTTCGGCGTGACTTTGCAAGGGCGAACGTGCCATGCTGGGCGTCGGCCGGATCGGGGGATTCATGGCGTCGAGATCGCGCCCACGGCGCACCAAGCGGGGGTCGAAAAGAGCTCAGCCGAAAAAACGCGCAGCAAAAGCTGCTGCCGGCAGGGCGCGAAAGCCCGCTGCCAAAATCGCCGCTCCCGGCGTGGTCGAGACCGCGCTCGCCACCTTCGCCCACGAGGTCCGCACCCCCCTTACCGGAATTCTCGCCATCAGCGATCTGCTCGCCACGTCCGACCTCGGCGAGCGTGAACGACGCTGGGCCGACACCATCAAGGCGGGCGCGGAGCATCTTGCCAGTCTGGCGACCGTGTTCGTCGACGCCGCCAGAAGCGGCCGTTCGGGATTTGCCCTGCGGGAGGAATTTTTCGATCTGCGCGCCTTCGCCCGCAGCGTGGGGGATTCACTGGGCGGCCGGGCGACCGCCAAGGGTCTGCAGTCCAAGACCGAGATTTTGGAAAAACTGCCGGCATTCGTGATCGGCGATCCCGTTCGCCTCCGCGCGGCATTGGAAAATCTGATCGACAATGCCACCAAATTCACCGAACACGGCGGCGTCGCCCTGGAGGTCAAACCGATCAGCGGCCCGGGGGACAAGATCGGCGTGGCCTTTGCGATTTCGGACAGCGGCATCGGCTTGACGCTCAAGGAAATCAAGCGTCTGTTCCGTCCCTTCTCGCAGGCCAACGTCAACATTGCCGCGCGTTTCGGCGGAGCAGGCCTTGGTCTGTCGTCGGTCAAGCAGCTCGCGCGCGCGATGGGGGGCGATATCGTCGTCGCGCCACGGCGCGGCGGTGGAACCACGTTCGTATTGACGGTATCGCTGAGGCGCGCGGAGGTTCCGGAATCGGCGGGTCCGGGATCGGATAGCGACGTTTCTTCCGACCGTCTGCGAGCGCTGCGCGTGCTCGGCGTCGAAGACAATCCCTTCGGCCGGGTCGTGCTCAACGCGGTGTTGAGCGAACTCGGTCATCAGGCGGAATTCATCGGCCACGGCGAGGCGGCGCCGGAGCGGCTCGCGCAAGGCGACTTCGACGCGGTGCTGATGGACATGGTGCTGCCGGGCATCAGCGGCATCGAGGCGATCAGGCGAATTCGCGCGCTTCCCTCCGTGCTCGGGCGCATCGCCATCATTGGGGTGTCGGGCCGGGGCGAGGACGAGGCGGCGTCGCGCGCGGCCGGCGCGGACGCCTTTCTGGTCAAGCCCGTGTCTCCGAGGGCCTTAGCGACTGCGCTGCTTGAAGCGACACGCCATGCGGCAGCCGCGACTTGATGATCGCGGCGTTCAGTTCCCCGCCATAGACGAAGATCGCGGCAATGAAATAGAGGAAGACCAGCGCAATGATGACCGATGCGAGTCCGGCATACATGGTCACGTAATTGTTGGCAAAGCGCGCAAGATACTGCCCGAACACGATGCCGGACACCAGCGACGCCGCCATGGTGAAGATGATGCCGGGCAGGATCTGCAGAAAGCTCCGCCGGCCCGCCGGCACCCAGGCATGGAGAATGAACAGCGCGACGATCAGCGCCGTGATGGTGACGCCGTAGCGCGCGAAGCTGAGCAGCTGCTCGTTGCTTTCGACGATCAGCGGGATGTGGCGGCGGGCGGCCTCGATGATCAGCGGCCCCAGCACGATCAGGAATGCCATCGCAAGCGAGGTGAAGGCGGCAATCAGCGTATAGCCGATCGATTCCAGCCGCAGCCAGTACCAGCGCCGCGTTTCAACGACGGAATAGGCGCGATTGAGCGCGATCCGCAGCGCTTCCACGCCGTTGGAGGCGAAATATACGGCCAGCACGGCGCCGACGGTGAGGATGTCGCCACGTGTCGTCGTCAGCACGTCGTGGATTTGGCCCGTCAGCGAATCGGCGACCTGCTTCGGCCACACTTGCAGCATCAGCCCCGCGGCCTGATCGGCAAGTTCCTTCGAGCCGAAGAACCCGGCAAGCGACGTCAGTACGATCAGAAATGGGAATAGCGCCATCAAGGTCGAAAGCGCGATATGGCTGGCGATGGCCCAGCCGTCATCGGCGAGGAACGTGTAGAACGCGTCTATGCAGACGTCGAAGATGTAGCGAATCTGCCGCACGATGAGCCCACGGATGGCAAAATAGACCGACCTACCTTCTGATATTATTGAGCTAAAAGCCAGATCGTTGCTTCGAGGTTGGACCCCCTCCCGGCAATGGCGCGTCCCCTGGCGCGGTGTTATGTACGAGAAATGGCTTCATTCTTGAGTAGCTTGGTTCTTCCGGTTGCGGTAGCTGCCGTCGCGTTCGTACTGCTGCTGGGTCTCATCAACATGATGCGGGGCGGATCGCCGAACCGGTCCCAGAAACTGATGCGGTTGCGCGTGTTGCTGCAATTCATCGCGGTCGTCATCATCATGCTCACGGTCTGGGCGATGGGACGCTAGAGCTCCGATTCCGAAGTTCGCAAGCTATCGCACGGCGACCTCTGATGCGGACTTCGGAATCAAAGGAGCTCTAGCAACTTGTTGATTCTGGTGCGGCCTTGAATTTGAAGTTCCTGTCACGAACTTGCCGCTATACTGATAGGAACTTCAAATTCGCCGCACCAGTGGAGTGGATTTGACATTCGCTACCCGGTGTTCCTTTGGTTCTAGCATTCGAAAAAATGCCGACTGAGAAGGGAAGCGAATGTTAGAATCGGATCACTAGGACGGGAAGGAGGCAGGCATGGTCGTCCTCAATCGTATCTATACGCGAACCGGCGACGATGGCACGACGGCGCTCGGGAGCGGCGAGCGGCGTCCAAAATACGATTTGCGCATCGCGGCCTACGGGACCGTCGATGAGACCAACGCCGCCATCGGTATCGCACGGCTGCACCTTGCGGGTGCGCCCGAACTCGATGGGATGCTCGGTCTGATTCAGAATGACCTGTTCGACCTTGGCGCCGACCTTGCGGTGCCCCAGCGCGAGGGCAAGGCAGAGCGGTTACGGATGCTGTCGAGCCAGGTCGAGCGCCTTGAACGGGATATCGATCGTTTGAACGCGCCGCTTGCGCCGCTGACGTCGTTTGTGCTGCCGGGCGGTACGCCCGCGGCCGCGCATCTGCATCTGGCGCGCACGATCTGTCGGCGGGCGGAACGGATCATGGTGGAACTTGCGGCCAAGCCGGAGGAACCCGTCAGCGACGCCGCGATCCAGTACATGAACCGCCTTTCAGACTTCCTGTTTGTCGCCAGCCGCGCCGCCAACCATAACGGGGCGGGAGACGTGTTGTGGGTGCCCGGCCGGAACCGCTGATCGGCCGCGGCGGGAATAGTGCCGTCAGGAGCCTTGGCCTGTTGCCGAGCATGATCTCTTCGGAAAACCGGTTCCCACTTTTCCGGATCATGCATTAAGATCGGCCCGCGAAGCCGATTTTTGGCTCGCACGCGCGTTGACCGGACTTGGCAGGCGCTTTAGGTTCCGCGCCCATGCCGATCAAACCTGAAGGATTTTGAGCGAAAGAGGGTCGATGAAGGTCCTGGTACCAGTGAAGCGGGTGGTCGATTTCAACGTCAAGGTCCGCGTCAAAGCCGACGGAACGGGCGTCGAACTCGCCAATGTGAAGATGTCGATGAATCCGTTCGACGAGATCGCCGTCGAGGAGGCCTTGCGCCTGAAAGAGGCCGGCAAGGCAACCGAGGTCGTGGTGGTTTCGATCGGCCCCGCGCAGGCGGCCGAAACCATCCGCACCGGGCTCGCCATGGGCGCCGACCGCGGCATCCTGGTCAAGGCGGACGGCAACGTCGAACCCTTGGCGGTGGCCAAGATTCTCAAGGCGGTCGCCGACGAAGAGAAGCCCGCACTCGTGATCCTGGGCAAACAGGCGATCGACGACGACAGCAACCAGACCGGCCAGATGCTGGCCGCCCTGCTCGGATGGTCGCAGGCAACCTTTGCCTCCAAGCTTGAAGTCGATGGCTCCGACTTCAAAGTGACGCGCGAAGTCGACGGCGGCCTGCAGACGGTGAAACTGAAGGGGCCCGCTGTCGTAACCACCGATTTGCGGTTGAACGAGCCGCGTTATGCCAGCCTGCCGAACATCATGAAGGCGAAGAAGAAGCCGATCGCCGACAAGAGCGCATCCGGTTATGGCGTCGATCTGACGCCCCATCTGGAGATCCTGAAAACCTCCGAGCCGCCGGGCCGCAAGGGAGGCGTCAAGGTCAAGGATGTCGCCGAGTTGGTCTCGAAGCTCAAGAATGAAGCCGGGGTTCTTTAAGATGACAACGCTGTTGATCGCCGAACACGACAACGCAACGATCAAGGATTCCACCAGCAAGGCGCTGACCGCCGCCGTCGCGCTTGGCGCTGAAGTTGACGTGCTGGTCGCCGGTGAAAGCGCCAAGGCGGCCGCAGACGCGGCGGCCAGGCTTGCGGGCGTAAGGAAAGTGCTGCTCGCCGACAACCCGGCTTACGCCCACGATCTCGCCGAGCCGCTGGCGGCGCTGATCGTGTCGCTGGCGCCAGGCTATGACGCCTTCGTCGCGCCCGCGACCTCGCGTTTCAAGAACGTGATGCCGCGCGTCGCCGCGCTTCTCGACGTGATGCAGGTCTCGGAAATCATCAAGGTGATCTCCCCGGATACCTTTGAGCGGCCGATCTATGCCGGCAACGCCATCCAGACCGTAAAATCGAAGGATGCCAAGAAGGTCATCACGGTGCGAACCTCGACCTTCGCCGCCACCGGAGAGGGCGGCAGCGCGGCGGTGGAGAACGCCTCTGCGGCCGCCGATCCCGGCCTGTCCAGCTTTGTCGGCGAGGAAGTCGCCAAGAGCGATCGTCCCGAACTGACCTCGGCGAAGATCATCGTCTCCGGCGGACGCGCCATGCAAAGCCGCGAGAATTTTGCAAAATATATCGAGCCGCTCGCCGACAAGCTCGGCGCCGCTGTCGGCGCGTCGCGCGCGGCGGTGGACGCCGGTTATGCGCCCAACGACTGGCAGGTCGGCCAGACCGGCAAGGTGGTGGCCCCCGAGCTCTACGTTGCCATCGGCATTTCTGGAGCGATCCAGCATCTTGCCGGTATGAAGGATTCCAAGGTCATCGTTGCGATCAACAAGGATGAAGACGCACCGATCTTCCAGGTTGCGGACTACGGTCTTGTTGCGGATCTGTATCAAGTGGTTCCGGACCTTACCGAGGCGGTCGGCAAGCTCGGGAAGTAATGGGGACGAAAAAGCTACTGCATTTGCGCGAGCATACGGGGCGATTTTGCGATAACAATGGAACGAAGTGTTGTACCGGATGAAAGGCGTTTCGACCGGTGTTGATGCAAAGGGACGGGACGGCCGGGCGCGTCGTTCCGGTGAGATGGTAACATGGCGGTTATGATCAATAAGGTCGGCGTGATCGGTTCCGGCCAGATGGGCAATGGCATCGCGCATGTGGCGGCGCTGGCCGGCTTCGACGTGATCCTCAACGACATATCCGCCGATCGCCTGAAGTCGGCAATGGCGACCATCAACGGTAATTTGTCGCGTCAGGTCGCCAAGAAAGTCATCACCGAAGACGCCCGAAAGACGGCGCTGGAGCGGATTACTCCCGCAGATTCCATCGACGGATTGTCGGACTGTGATCTGGTCATCGAGACCGCGGTCGAGAAGGAAGACATCAAGCGCAGGATTTTTCACGACGTCTGCGCGGTTCTCAAGCCCAGCGCGATAGTCGCCTCCAACACATCTTCGATCTCGATCACGCGGCTTGCCGCCTCCACCGATCGCCCCGAGCGCTTCATCGGCATTCACTTCATGAATCCGGTGCCGCGGATGGAACTGGTCGAACTGATTCGCGGCATCGCGACCGATGACTCGACCTTCGACGCCGCCAGGGAGTTCGTAACCCGGCTCGGCAAGCAAATCGCGGTCTCGGAGGATTTCCCCGCCTTCATCGTCAACCGGATTCTTTTGCCGATGATCAACGAGGCGATCTACACGCTTTACGAGGGCGTGGGCAACGTCGAAGCGATCGATGCGGCCATGAAGCTCGGCGCCCACCATCCCATGGGTCCGCTCGAGCTTGCCGATTTCATCGGTCTCGACACCTGCCTGTCGATCATGCAGGTCCTGCATGAGGGGCTGGCCGATTCCAAATACCGGCCGTGTCCGCTGCTCGTGAAGTACGTCGAGGCCGGCTGGCTCGGTCGCAAGACCCAGCGCGGCTTCTACGATTATCGCGGCGACAAACCGGTCCCGACGCGCTAGAGCCTGTTTCTATCCCTCCCTGAGCGGTCTATTTCTCCTTGGTGGCCGAACACGATTCGACACCCGCCTTCGTCGTCTGGTTGCACTTTCTCTCCTCTCAATCCAGAATTTATTAACTCCCGCCGGGTAGGGTGAGCCCAGACGGAGGGTGGCGCATGGCGGATATCGCGAGTTTGGCTGGCAGCCTTATCGCTGCCCAGGCAGGAAACACCCAGTTGCAGGTCGCAACCACGCTGTTGAAGTCAAATCTCGATGCGGAGAAGGCGACCGTCCTGACCCTCCTCGATGCCGGCTCCCCTTCGCTTGCCAATGTGGGCCCCGGTATTGGCGGCAATGTCAACGTAAAGGCCTGAGAATCCTGTTGTTCGGCCTTGGGGATGGCACGCTCTCGCCCCGGCTTTTGCGCGTAAACCGCCACTTTCACAGAACCAACCCAGTCCAATTCCAGCCGGTTGCAAGCCTTGCCGCGCCTTCGGCATTGCCCGTGCTCGCGGCTTGCGATAGCGAGAGGCGCGGCCCAAGCGGCGCGATCACGTCTCAGCCCCATTGGCTTTGCGAAGCGGCTCCAGCACCACGGGACATCCGATGAAGTTTGCGAGTTTTGCGATCAACGGCACCCCGAGCTGGGGTCTCATCGATGGCGCACAAGCCGTCGATCTCGGCGCGCATTTTCGCGACCGATATCCCGATTTGAAATCCGCCATCGCCTCCGGCGCTCTGGGTGAGGTGGCGGCGGCGGCCGGCAAGGCCTCGCGACATCGCCTCGCAAACATCACCTGGCTGCCAGTGATACCCAATCCGGACAAGATCCTCTGCATTGGCCTCAATTATGAAACGCACCGCGTGGAAACCGGCCGCGCCGAAGTCGCAAATCCCACCGTGTTCGGCCGCTTCGCCAACAGCCAAACCGGGCATCTTTGCAACATCGTCCGGCCGCGTGTCTCGAAAGATCTCGATTTCGAGGGCGAACTCGCCGTCATCATCGGCAAGCCAGGCCGCTACATCGCCGGCAAGGATTCCTGGGACCACATCGCAGGATACGCCTGTTACAACGAGGGCAGCGTTCGCGATTTTCAACGGCACACGCATCAGTTCACGCCCGGCAAGAATTTTCCGCAGACCGGCGCTTTCGGGCCCTGGATGGTGACACCGGACGAAGCAGGCGATCTCGCACCACTGCGGCTGCAGACCCGCCTCAACGGCGAGGTGGTTCAGGACGCAACCATCAGCCAGATGATCTTCGATATTCCGCGCCAGATCGAATACTGCTCGTCTTTCACGCGGCTGGAGCCGGGCGACGTGATCGTGACCGGCACGCCCGGCGGCGTCGGGTCCAGGCGCACGCCGCCGCTTTGGATGAAGCCGGGAGATGTCGTCGAGGTCGAGATCGACCGGATCGGGCTTTTGCGCAACGGCATCGCCGACGAGGCGTAAGGCGCCCGATTGGCGCGGGGTCGGTGAGATGCGGTTGGGCTGCGGAAGGCGACCCCAGGAAGCTCTAGGAGCGGGGAGGCGTCGCTGTCCCATCCAGCGCCAGCGGGGCCGGCAATGGTGGCGATCTCGCAGCGGTTACGGACAAAGATGCATCATCCATTTTGCGAAAGCCGTGCAGGCTAGCGTTTGGTGGGCGCTGCGATAATCACATCGTTCGCCGGAAAGCTCGGATCGATCTTGTTTCCGCCGTAGCTAAGAATCTGATTGGCGAGATGTGCTCCATTCCGAAATTGAACCACATTATTGAATCCGCCTACAGCTAACACAAAGATAGCCAGCGCCAGTGCGCCTCGACGAGCTGGAGAGAACCAGGAAAACGAACATATCGCTACAAGTATCGGGAGAAAGTGTGGTGCGTAAAGAAAGGTCACAGTGCCGTATACGCTGTGAAGAGCCATTTGGATGAGCAGCATCATCCCCAGACCAAACGAAATTGGCTTCAGTTTGGGCGTTGCCACGGCCCCCCAAATTCCGCAGCAAAGCAATGCGATCCAAGCCAAACTGGCGGCGATCCCGCCCCAGATATTGTCAGACCATGGAGTTTGCTGGTTCGTCACCACCTTATCCCCTGACTGAATCTCGATATATGGTGTCGGTGCGACGACCGTCGTAATCAGGAGCGATCGCAAGCTTTCGAGCGGCTCCCATGCGTCGCCGCCGTTCCTTTGCTGGGCAATTTGAGTCCACTGAGTTTCGTCCACGACGGAACGTGGCAAGAAAAAAAGCGAAGCATTCGAAAACAGAAAGTACTGCGCCGAGGATAAGAGGACGATGAGAGCTAGCGCAGCAGCCGAAATTTCAGCAAACCGTTTGGGCGGCCAGCGTACCAGCGTCGCTGCCAAACCGACGGACCAATTTGTAACCGTGATGCTGAGTGTTCCAGCACTAATCAATAACCACCAGAGCGGGGAAATGGTTCGACCGGATGCCAGCGCCAGCAGTGCAAGAACGATAGTCACGCCCGCAACCGAATTTAACTCGATTACGGCATACCAATCGATAAATGCTGCGCTCAACAGATAGAGCGCGGCAAATACGACGGTTGGAACACGCGGCAACCCGAAACTACGCAGGGCGCAAAAAAATAGCCCGCCGCTCAAGGCCGCCGCCAATGCGATCAAAAACTTGGCAGCTACCAGAGAAGTAAAACCGAGCTCGCCGATACCAAGCACAATCGGCGTGAGAATAATCGATGAAGCCGGATGAACTGATGTTCGGTAATGATTGCTCGCTACGTCTGTAAGATTTGATATGACTCTCGGCGTGTCAGCCTGAAACCAGATGTTGAAAGAGGCGGCGCTGTCGAGGGCAGGGCCTAAAGTCCTGAAGCCCCAAACAGAAATACCCATCGCGATTACTGCAAAGACCAAACCGAAAAGCCCGTCAGAAATCGATAGACCTTTCGTACAGTGAGGTTCTGGAGCTGGTTTGGGATCATATAACATAGATCAAGCAGGTGAGAGCCGTCGTTGACAAGTCCGCTTCACGGGGACCCATGGCTCCGACGTAGACGCCGGACCATTGATGCCCGGTTCGACTACTGGCGGTGCAAGATCGGCCGCAGATGAGTGATTGTTGATAGCGAGGCGATTGCAGCGAATGCGATAAGGGGATTTTCACGAGCATCTGAAATGATACAACCTGAAGTTTTAATCCACCATTAACATCTCGTAGCTATTTGTCGCGTGTGCGCCTTGGCTGCTCGGCTGTGCTTTCCGGCTGATCAATCGTTAGGGGATAGTCACAGGCTACCGGGGCACGCAGGCGGAGTGTCGGTCATCAGAAGAGCAGTTTGAATGGAGCAGCAAGCGCGGATCTACTGGATCGGCCGCGCCCTGATGATGGCTCATCGACAAGCCATGCCGGACGATCCAATCATATATACGTTTACGGACAACGTAAGCCGAACGACAGTTGCAGCGATGACGTGCGTCGTGTTGGCTGCGATATGACCGAAACCAAGATGACTTCCGCTGATGTCAGCCGCAAACGTGCAGGTTTCGCGAACGCCGCCATTTTGAAATCGCATGCCGATCCGGAGAAATCCGCAGTTCAGACCCGCTTGGTACTGGAACCGTCTTGCTCGCCAATGTCGCCTCGGGCATCGTCGGTAATCTCAACGTAACCCCCTAAAATCCGGCCGCTACCGGCTTTATTGCCGCCGTGATCAGCTTGATCGCGTCGTCGCTGTCCCATTCGGCGGGGCCGGCAATGGTGGCGATCTCGCAGCCCTGGCCATCGACGAGCACCGAGGTCGGCATGCCCAGAGCGCGTCCTGCGGCTTTAAGATCCTGGAAAACCTTGGCTTTCTGATCACTAAAGTAACCGAGCCGGGTCAGGTTTGCCTCTTTCAGGAAATTTCTCGGCTTCTCGGGGTCGCGGGTATCGATATTGATCGCGACCACCTCGAAATCCTTATTCTCAAGTTTGGTTTGTAGTCGGTCCAGTGCCGGCATTTCCTTCCGGCAAGGCACGCACCAGGTCGCCCAGAGGTTCACCAGCACCGTGCGGCCACGCCAGTCCGAGAGCTTCTTGGGCTTGCCGTCGGCGTCTTCGAAGGCAAGGTCCGGCAGGCGCAGAGGCGCGGTTGCCATGGTCAAGGCGGCTACCTCGCCATGGGCCAGCGGCGCGAGCTTTCGCGACAGGTCCACCGCCGAGGCGCAGCCGGGATCGCCCGCCGCGTTACGCTTCAGCCCGCCAACCCCGTATATCCCGGCGAATCCGATTATCGCCCCGACCAGGACAGCCCCGGCGACGTAGGGAATCCGGCGCGTGGGCGCCGCAATTTGCGGGGGTCTTTCAGGCATATCGTTTGTCATCCTGTATCAGTTGCGGCTATGCAGGGCGCTAGAGCTCCGATTCCGAAGTTCGCAACCTATCGTGGCGACCTCTGATGCGAACTTCGGAATCAAAGGAGCTCTAGCACTTGTTGATTCTAGTGCGGCCTTGAATTTGAAGTTCCCATCACGAACTTGCCGCGATACCGATGGGAACTTCAAATTCGCCGCACTAGCGTGCGTGGCCTATGGCAGATGGCATGTGATCGGGCGCGACGACAAGCAGGCAGACAAGCGGCAGGCATGAGTTTTTGATCATGAGCAACAAGATGTGGGGCGGCCGGTTCAGCGAGCGCCCGGACGAGATCATGGAGGAGATCAACGTCTCGATCGACGTCGATCGGCACCTTTACGCCCAGGACATCGCCGCGTCCAAGGCCCACGCCGCAATGCTCGCCGCGCAAGGCATTATCACGGCGAACGATGCGAAAAATATCGCCAGGGGTCTAGACACGATTTTGTCAGAAATCGGCAAGGGATCGTTCGATTTCAAGCGCGCGCTGGAAGACATTCACATGAATGTCGAGAGCAGGCTTGGCGAGTTGATCGGGCCCGCGGCGGGACGGCTGCATACCGCGCGATCGCGGAACGATCAGGTCGCGACCGATTTTCGTCTGTACGTTCGCGACGTCATCGACGAGACCGATGCCGCACTCGCCGCGTTTCAGCGCGCGCTGGCGCAACGGGCGTTGGAACATGCCGCCACCGTGATGCCCGGCTTCACCCATCTGCAGACTGCGCAGCCGGTCACGCTCGGACATCACCTGCTCGCCTATGTGGAAATGGCGGCACGCGATCGCGGCCGCTTTGCGGACGCGCGCAAACGCGCCAACGAATCCCCGCTCGGCGCCGCGGCGCTCGCCGGCACCTCGTTTCCGATCGATCGCGAGGCGACCGCGAAGGCGCTCGGCTTCGACCGGCCGATGGCCAATTCGCTCGACGCGGTCTCGGATCGCGATTTCGTGCTCGAGACGCTGTCGGCGACCGCGATTGCGTCGGTGCATCTGTCGCGCTTTGCCGAGGAGATCGTGATCTGGACCTCGCCGCTGGTGGGCCTGGTGCGGCTTTCCGACAAGTTCACCACCGGCTCCTCGATCATGCCGCAGAAGCGCAATCCCGATGCGGCCGAGCTGGTGCGCGCCAAGACGGGGAGGGTGATCGGCGCGCTCAACGCTCTGTTGATCGTGATGAAGGGCCTGCCGCTCGCCTATCAAAAGGACATGCAGGAAGACAAGCAGGGCGCGATGGAAGCGTTCGCGGCACTCTCTCTCGCCATCCGTGCGATGACCGGAATGGTCATCGACATGGTACCGGATGAGGCGCGAATGAAGCTTGCCGCCGGTGAGGGCTACACCACCGCGACCGATCTCGCGGACTGGCTGGTGCGGACGCTGAAAATGCCGTTCCGCGACGCCCATCATGTGACGGGCCGCATCGTTGCCAGGGCATCGCAGGATGGCGTGGCGCTGCACGAACTGCCGTTGGAGGCCATGCAGGGGATCGAGCCGAAGATCACCCCTGACGCGCTCAACGTTCTGTCGGTCGAAGCTTCGGTGAAGAGCCGCACGAGTTTTGGCGGAACCGCGCCCAGGAATGTGGCGGCGCAGGCCAAAGCGTGGCTCAAGCGGCTGGAAAAAGAGCGAAAGTTGGGCTGAGCGGCGATTCTCTCGGCAATTTCAGCGCCGCTCGGGTCTCGCCAGACGAGTTCAATCTTTGTATGGTGCGACGCGCATTGGGGATTTGGACGTGAATCGCAACGACCGGCCAAAATATCAGGGATGGGCGCTCATTGTCCTGGGCGTGAGCGTGCTTGCGCTCGGAGGCTGCGGGCGCAAGGGGCCGCTCGATTTGCCGCCGACCGCATCCACGCAGCCCCAGGGTGTGGCCGTGCAGGGCAGTCCCGAAGCCGATCAGGCAAGCAAGCCGAGCGTGTTCAATTCGAGCTACGGCGCCGATGCGCCGACGGCCACCCCCAAAGGGCCAAAAAAACCGTTCGTTCTCGATCCGCTCCTGAACAGCAACTGACTCGGGTGCGGCAGATTTGATATTCGCCAGCGTTTTTACGCGAGTCCAGCCATGAATCACTTCGACTATCGCAACGGCGTTCTTCACGCCGAGGCGGTGAATCTCATCGAACTGGCGGAGGCGGTTGGAACGCCCTTCTATTGCTATTCGACCGCGACGCTGGAACGCCATTACCGGGTATTCAGCGACGCCTTTGCCGGCGAAAGGGTGCTGGTCTGTTATGCGTTGAAGGCCAACTCCAACCAGTCGGTGCTGCGCACGCTGGCGAAGCTCGGCGCAGGCGCGGACGTGGTTTCCGGCGGGGAGTTGAAGCGGGCTCTCGCCGCCGGGATTCCGCCGCAGCGGATCGTGTTTTCCGGGGTAGGCAAGACCGAGACGGAGCTGCGCGCCGCACTGGAGGCGGACATCTTCTGCATCAATGTCGAATCCGAATCCGAGCTCGAATCGCTGTCGCGCCTCTCGAGCGAGCAGGGAAGGGTTGCGCCGATCTCGGTTCGGGTCAATCCGGACGTCGATTCAGGATCGCATGCGAAAATTTCCACCGGCAAGTCGGAAAACAAGTTCGGCGTGCCGCTTGACCGGGCGCGCGCGGTGTATGCCCGCGCGGCAAAGCTGCCCGCCATTCGCGCCACCGGCATCGACATGCATATCGGCAGCCAGATCACCGATCTTGAGCCGCTCGAGGCTGCTTTCAGGTTGCTGGTCGATTGCGTGCAGACGCTGCGCGCTGACGGCCACGCGATTTCGCATGTCGATTTCGGCGGCGGCCTCGGCATTCCCTATCATGCCGATCGCGAGGCGCCGCCCTTGCCTTCGGCCTATGCCGACATGGTCAAGCGGGTGACCAAAAATCTCGGCTGCACGCTGGTCTTCGAGCCCGGACGCATGATCGTCGGCAATGCCGGAATTCTGGTGACGCGCGTCATCTATGTGAAGCACGGCGCTTCAAGGAACTTCGTCATCATCGACGCGGCGATGAACGACCTGATCCGCCCCACACTTTATGAAGCCCATCATGACATCCTGCCGGTTGTCGCGGTCGCGCAAGGCACGCCGACGATCGTGGCCGACGTCGTCGGTCCGGTCTGCGAGAGCGGCGATTATCTCGCGCTTGCGCGAACCATTCCTGCGCCCAGGGCTGGCGATCTCCTCGCCATCATGACCGCCGGCGCCTACGGCGCGGTGCAGTCCGGCACCTACAACACAAGGCCGCTGGTGCCGGAAGTTCTGGTCAGCGGCGACCAGTACGCGGTGGTGCGTCCGCGCGTTGATGTCGATGCGCTGATCGCGATGGACAAGCCTGCGCCCTGGCTGTGAGCCCTCGTGCCCTCTCCCCTTGTGGGAGAGGGCGGTGAAATCGAGCGGAGCGAGATGAGCCGGGTGAGGGGTTGGCATCCGCGGTTAGGACCCCTCATCTGGCTCGCATCTGTCGATGCGAGCCACCTTCTCCCGCAAAGGGAGAAGGTGAAAAAGCTACTTCGCGGCATGAGCGCCTTTGCCGCCAACCACGACGCCGGCCGCCTGTTCGATCGGCTGAATTGCGGACGTGAAATCGGACTCCCCGCCCATTTCGCGGATCACCACCTCCCACAATCGCCCGACCGCTTCGGCGACCTCCATCGACAGTCCAAGCGATTTTGCCTCTTCCAGGCAAAGCCGCACGTCCTTGACCATCAACCCGGTGGCAAAGCCGAAGTCGAAGGTCCTCGGCAGGATCGAACGGGGAAACTTGTCGCGGCTCGCCGTGTTCATGCCCGAGCCCGCATTGATCACGTCGATCATCACGGCAGGATCGAGGCCTGCCTTGACGCCCATCACCACGGCCTCGGAAGTGGCAACCACGGCCGTGGCCGACAACAGATTGTTGGCAAGCTTCATGGTCTGGGCCGAGCCGGGTTTCTCGCCGATGAAGAACACCTTGCCGATCATGTCGAGCGCCGGTTTCACCGCCTGGAAATCGGCGCGAGGGCCCGAGACCATGACGGCCAGCGTGCCCTTTTGGGCGCCTCCGACGCCGCCACTGACTGGACTGTCGAGCTGCACGAGGTCGCGCTTCGCAAGCAGGTCATGGATCCGCACCGCCATCTGCGATCCGACGGTGGAGAGATCCACGAATCGCCTGACGCGCTTGCCTTCGATCACGCCATCCGTTCCGGTCGCCACCTCGAGCGAGGCCTGCAGCGATGGCAGGCTTGCCATCACGGTTTCGGCGCGGTCTGCAACGTCTTTCGGAGAAGAAGCCGCCCGCGCGCCCAGCGCAACCAGTCCATCGACGGCTTCCTTGCGCTGATCGAAGACGAACAACTGGTGCTGGGCCTCGATCAGGCGTCGCGCCATGGGAAAGCCCATTTTGCCGAGGCCGATGAATCCGATTTCCATGGTGATAGGCCCTCAACGATTCTCAAAACGTCGATCGCGGCCGTCTCGAAGTCTGAGTTTTGTTCCGTTTCGAGACCGAAGACAGCCTTATGCCTTGTCGAGTTCGGCGAACACTTCGCGGGCGATGCGGAAACTATCGACGCCTGCGGGAATGCCGGCATAGATCGCAACCTGCATGAAGACTTCGCGAATCTCCTCGCGCGTCACACCATTGGTCAGCGCGCCCTTGATGTGGGCCCGCAATTCGTGCGGCCGGTTGAGGATCGAGATCATGGCCAGATTGAGCATGCTGCGAGTCTTGCGTGGCAGTTCCTCGCGGCCCCAGATCGCGCCCCAGCAATATTCGGTGACGAGTTCCTGAAACGGCTTGTTGAAATCGTCGGAATTTTTCAGGGCATTGGCGACATAGGCCTCGCCCAGCACGGCTTTCCTGATTTCCAATCCCTTGTCGTGCGTTTTCTTGTCCATGGCGTTCCCTCACAGGATGGCACTTCCTTGGTTCCATCGTTATTACGAGGTCGCAACGGCTCAGTCACGCCCTCGTGTTATGCGTATTCCCGGGTGTGGGCTGCCTGCGAGTGCGGTGGATTTTGACATTCGCACCAGTTTTTCCGCGAGTTCTCACGGCGAATGCCAAATCCTAAACCGCACTAGAATCAATACTTTGCTAGTTTCCCCTTGGTTCTGACATTCGTAAGATAGATCGCTGCAACATGGTACGAATGCCAGAATCGGGACACTAGGGTCCTGATTCCCAAGTTCGAATCATTTTGCTGCGATCTTGTTTGCGAACTTCGGAATCGAAAGGACACTAGCAAGTCATTGTTTCTAGTGTGGCTTTGGTTCAGAAATCCGCATGACGAACTCGCGGGCTGCAATGATGCGGACTTCTGAACCGCCACACCAGCGTAGGTGCCTCACTGTCGCCGATGTGCTAAAGTGTGATCCGGAACCTGGAGAGTTTATTGAGCGGCGCCACCCAAGACCGGTCAGAGCCGGTACAAAATCCTGATGCGCTTTCACGGCTGCAACTGACGCGGGCCGTGCAGCGGGCCAAATATGCGATCGCCTGGGAACGAGTCTGGCCGCATCTGGCCCGGCTTTTGACGGTTGCAGGGCTGTTCCTGGTGGTGTCGTGGGCAGGATTATGGCTGGCGCTGACGTTTCTGGCCCGCGCCATTGGCCTCGGCCTGTTCGTGGCTTTGGCGCTGGCATCTCTGTTCCCGCTGGCCTGGTTTCGCTGGCCAAGCCGGCAGGAGGCACTTGGCAGGCTCGATCGCGGCACCGGCATTCGCCATCGCCCGGCGACAACCCTGACCGACACGCTGGAATCGCAAGACCCGGTAGCGCGGGCGCTTTGGCAAGCCCAGCGTGAGCGAACCCTGGCCACGATCAAGCGCATCCGTGCCGGCCTGCCGTCGCCGCGGCTGGCGATTCACGATCCCTGGGCGCTGCGCGCCCTGATCGTGGTGCTGATGGTTGCGACCTATATCGCCGCCGGCGACGAGCGGACCATGCGGGTCGCCACTGCCTTCGACCTGAATGGCGTGCTGTCGGTAGCCAATGTCAGGGTCGACGCGTGGGTGACGCCGCCGCTCTATACCAGCAAGCCGCCGATCATTCTTTCTTCGGCGAACAAGGAGGCCGCAATCCCCGCCGCGGGGCCGTTGGCGGTCCCGAACCGCAGTACGCTGATCGTGCGTTCGAGCGGCGGCACCCTCGATGTCGTGGCGGGCGGCGGGGTGAGCGAAGCCGCGCCGAAGGAAGAGGCCCCGAAGGGGACCAACGAAAGGCACTTTGCGATCACCGGTGACGGCACGGTCCATGTTCGCGCGCCCTCGGGGCAGCCGCAGTGGAGCTTTACCGCCATACCCGACCGTCCTCCGACCATCGCGCTCGCCAAGGATCCGGAACGTCAGGCCCGCGGCGCGGTGCAACTCGCCTACAAGATCGAGGATGATTACGGGGTCATTGAAGCGCGGGCGCTGTTTGCGGTCCGCCGCGCCGAGGCGTCCAAAACCGATGCGACCAAGGCCGACGCGCCCAAGGGCGCCGAGTCGCGCCCCTTGTTCGACCCGCCGCAATTCTCGCTGGTGCTGCCGAACGCGCGCACCCGCAACGGCGTCGGTCAGACGGTGAGGGACCTGAGTGAAGATCCATACGCTGGCGCCGACGTCACGCTCACGCTCACCGCGAAGGACGAGGCCGGCAATGAGGGACGCAGTGAGCCCTTCAACATGCGCCTGCCGGAACGGTTGTTCACCAAGCCTCTGGCGCGCGCTCTGATCGAGCAGCGCCGCATTCTGGCGCTCGACGCCAACCAGAACTCGCAGGTCCAGGCGGCGCTCGAAGCGTTGTTGATTGCGCCGGAATTGTTCATGCCCGAACTCGGCCAATATCTCGGCCTGCGCAGCGTCACGCGGCAGCTCGAGATGGCGCGAACCGACGATGCCATGCGCGAGGTGGTGGCGAGCCTGTGGGCGCTCGCCGTTACCATCGAGGACGGCAACATCACCGATGTCGACAAGGCGCTGCGCGCCGCTCAGGATGCGCTCAAGCAGGCGCTGGAGAGAGGCGCCAGCGACGAGGAGATCAAGAAACTCACCCAGGATCTGCGCGCGGCGCTCGACAACTTCATGCGCCAGCTTGCCGAACAATTGCGCAACAATCCGCAACAATTGGCGCGGCCGCTCGATCCCAATACCAGGGTGATGCGCCAGCAGGACCTCAACAACATGATCGAACGCATGGAGCGGCTGTCGCGCTCCGGCGACAAGGAGGCCGCCAAGCAATTGCTCGAACAGCTGCAGCAGATGCTCGAGAATCTTCAGCTGGCGCAACCCGGCCAGGGCGACAGCGACATGGAGCAGGCGCTGAACGAACTCGGCGACATGATCCGCAAGCAGCAGCAACTGCGCGACAAGACCTTCAAGCAGGGCCAGGATTCACGGCGCGACCGGCAGCGGGGCAAACAGGGCGATCAGAGCATGAGCGATCTGCAGCAGGACCAGCAGGGTCTGCGCGACCGCTTGAGGAAATTGCAGGACGAACTGGCCAAGCGCGGCATGGGGCAGGGCAAGCGCGGCGAAAAGGGTCAGCAGGGCCAACAGGGCCAGGACGCCGATCAGGGTGACGGCGAGGATGGTCTCGGCGAAGCCGACTCCGCCATGGGCGATGCCAGCGGCAAGCTCGGCGAAGGCAACGCCGAGGGCGCCGTTGATTCGCAAGGCAAGGCACTGGATGCGCTTCGCAAGGGCGCCCAGAGCCTTGCGGAGGCGATGCAGCAGGGCGATGGCGAAGGTCAGGCCGACGGACCCGGTAACCGGGTTGGCCGCCAGCAGAGCGGCGGCAACCAGAGCGATCCACTTGGACGACCCTTGCACGGCCGCGAATTCGGCGACGACCTGACGGTAAAGATTCCCGGTGAAATCGATGTGCAGCGGGTGCGTCGGATCCTGGAAGAGCTTCGCCGGCGTCTTGCCGATCCCGCGCGCCCGCAGATCGAGCTCGATTACATCGAGCGCTTGCTGAAGGATTATTGATCGGGATTGCTCAGGGCGTTGTGCGGCAGACTCGATTCACCTCTCCCCATTGGGGAGAGATCGGATTGCGAAGCAATCCGGGTGAGGGCCAGCACTCTCATCAGAGACCGTACCACTCACCCCGACCCTCTCCCAAAGGGAGAGGGAGCACACTTTCGTCGCGGTTACAGTGCAACCTAATCTGATTTGCTTTAGCCAGCCCGTCGCGCAGCGAGTGCATCGGCGACCGCGGTGCGGATATCGGCTACCGAAAACGGCTTGGTGATGATGTCATGGGCGATCGCGCTGAGGTTCGAAGCGCGTTCGCGCTGATCGGCAAATCCCGTCATCAGCAGGATCGTCGTTCTTGGAAAATCACGAGCTGCCGACAGCGCCAGCGCAATCCCATCCATCACCGGCATCTGGATATCGGTCAGCAGGAGATCGAACGCGCCTTGTTCGCTGCCCAGGATTTCCAGCGCTTCTGCGCCGTCTGCAGCAGTGACGATCTGGTGGCCGTCCATGACGATGGCGCGCGCCACCAGCATGCGCATGGAATCCTCATCATCGACAATCAGCACGCGCGGCATATGGGCACCTGTTTCGTGAGTAAGCGATGCCGTTCAAATACGGGCGGCCATGTCCCGCTTGCTAAAGAAGCGCACGTCGATGTTGCGAGCTTCAGGCGGCGGCGATGCCAATCGGGACTTGAACACGGCCTTCTCGCCGGGTCGCAAAACCGGCTGCTCCAGCACGGCGTTCCATGCATAGATTTCGGCACCCTGCGCGTCGCGAACGCTGAAGCGCAGCCGCGGCAGTTCTACCGGCTTGCTGGTTTCCCCCGTGATGACACCCTCGATCACCAGAACCGGTTTGCCTTCCACCATCTCGGAGGTGATCTTGACGTCCTTGAACCGCAAGCCGCGCACATTGACGTCGAGGCCGACCAGCTTGTAGAAGCCCGCGGTCTGCGGCATCAGCCGCACGACGTCGACGCGCCAGATGACCAGGGCTACCACCAGCGCGGCCATCGCGGCGCAGACCGTGGGAAGCCCGAGGGATGGCCTGCCCGACACAAGCGGACGGTCCTTGGCTCCGAGCAGCCTTCGCAGCCAGGATAGACGTTGCCGGCGGCCTGCTCCCGCCCCATGCGGGTCGTTCCGGGCGATTGGGGGCCAATTGGCCTCGCTTCGAGCCGCAAAATCCTCCTCCTCGCTGGACCAGTCGTCCGCGATCGAGGGGCTGTCGACGTGCGGTGTGTCCTGCCCGGGGTCATCTCCCTGGCGCGCGATGGCGTCCCACTCGGCGGCGGCGTCCTGATCTGCGGCGTCGCGGCCCGCCACTGCCATTGCGGGGGACTGTGCCTCAAGCGTGGCATCCTCCTGGCGCGCCAGCCAGACCTCCTTGCAGCGGGAGCACCGCACGGTGCGGCCGGCCGTCCCCAGGGTAGCCGGATCAATGGCATAGGATGTCGAGCAATGAGGGCATACGATGTGCATGGAGCCACTCTCCGCTGGGATACGGGCTGCTGCCCGCCGGTTCGAGGTCTCCGGGGCGCCGGCGCACGCTCGCCCTGGGAGCTTCAGACCGAAAGGCGGCGCCAAAGCGCCGGATTGCCGATGCCCGCTTGCTTCGGAACTTCGCTCCAAGAGGCGCGCGGGCGAAATTCGAAAGCAGGGCAGTGGGATGCTACAACGTGACCGTTAACGAATCGGAAACCATAAACGAAGCACAACCACTTTGTCGGACTTCCCGGCCGCAGCGAGGCCGGCCGGCCAGGGGCAACCACCATGTTTAAGGTCGCGCCCCCCATCGAACGGAGCTGAACGTGGTTCGGTTCGAAAATGTCGGATTGCGCTACGGGCTCGGCCCGGAGATTTTGCGCGACCTCAATTTCGAGATTCCCGCCCATTCCTTCCAGTTCCTCACCGGCCCGTCCGGCGCCGGCAAGACCTCGCTGTTGAAACTGCTGTTTTTATCGCTGCGGCCGACCCGAGGTCTGGTCAACCTGTTCGGCCACGACGTCTCGCTGCTTGGCAAGGATCAGATCGCGGACTTGCGCAAGCGGATCGGGATCGTGCTGCAGGACTTCCGGCTTCTGGACCACATGACTACGTACGAGAACGTCGCGCTGCCGTTCCGCGTCATAGGCCGGCAGGAATCGAGCTACCGCAAGGAGGTCATCGATCTTCTGAGGTGGGTGGGTCTTGGCGATCGAATGGATGCGCTGCCGCCGATCCTGTCCGGTGGTGAGAAGCAGCGGGCAGCCATCGCGCGCGCCGTGATCTCGCGGCCGCATCTGTTGCTGGCGGACGAGCCGACCGGCAACGTCGATCCAACGCTGGGCCGGCGATTGCTGCGGCTGTTCATCGAGCTGAACAGGTCCGGCACCGCGGTCATCATCGCGACCCATGATATGGCCCTGATGGACCAGTATGACGCGCGACGGCTGGTGCTGCACCAGGGACGGCTTCATATCTATGAGTAGGACCGATCAACAGCTTGGCCCTTTGGTGGATCTCGCGCGTGAGCGTCCCCAGGTACCGGCGAAGGCGCGCAACTTGTCGCCGATCGTGCCGCGCGGCTCGATCGCTGGCAGTGCATTGGTCGCCGTCGTCGCCATCATGACCTTCCTTGCCTCGATGACAACCGGCACCGTGCTGCTGGTGAGCGCGTCGGCGGCGGAGTGGCAGTCGGAAGTCGCGAGCGAAATCACTGTTCAGGTGCGCCCCTCGCCCGGCCACGACATCGAGCGCGATGCGGCAGCGGTCGCCGAAGCGGTGCGCGCCCAACCCGGTATCGTCGATATCCGGCCGTTCAGCAGGGAGGAATCGGCCAAACTCCTGGAGCCGTGGCTCGGCAGTGGACTCTCGCTCGACGAGTTGCCGGTGCCGCGCGTGATCGTCGCGCGGGTGCAACCGGGAACGGCCCTCGACCTGGAGGCGCTGCGCCACCGGGTGAAACAGGTGTCGCCGTCGGCCAGCGTCGACGATCATCGCGCCTGGATCGAACGGATGCGGTCGATGACCGGCGCGACCGTGATTGCCGGCATCGGCATTCTGGTGCTGGTCATAATCGCGACCATCATTTCGGTGTCGTTTGCGACGCGCGGCGCGATGGCCGCAAACCGTCCGATCGTCGAGGTCCTTCACTTTGTGGGTGCAGGCGACCGCTTCATCGCCAATCGATTCCTGCGGCATTTTCTCCGGCTGGGCCTCGAAGGCGGCATCATCGGCGGCGGCATCGCCATGCTGTTTTTCGGGTTTTCTGAATCGATTGCGAGCTGGTTCTCCGGCACGCCCGTCGGCGATCAGTTTGCCGCGCTGCTGGGTACGTTTTCGCTGCGCCCGTCGGGCTATCTGGCACTGGCGGTGCAGGCGGTGCTGATCGCCGGAATCACAGCCTGGGCGTCGCGACGGACCCTGCTTGCGACGCTCAACGAAATCGACTGACGGAGCAATACGGCGTGTTGCAGATTCCACTTCGCCAGAAAACCTTCTAAACTCGAACGGAAAGGGATCGCCACATCGGAAATGAACCAGCCGCCCGACGATAGGTCGAAACCGGCATTGATCGCCGCGCCCCCGAACTACTTGCGCGCCGCGCTCGTCGTCCTGCTGACGATCGCGTTTCTTGCCGGTGCGATCGGCTTTGTCGGATTTCTGTCGCAACTGCACGGGAGTGAAACCAAACCCACCCGAACGGCCGACGGGATCGTGGTGCTGACCGGCGGATCGTCGCGGGTGTCTGATGCGATGGAATTGCTGGCCGATGGTTACGGCAAGCGGCTGTTGATCTCCGGCGTGCATCCAACCAATGCCGCGAGCGACATATCGCGTTCGCTGCCCGACAATCAGTCATTGCTCCGCTGCTGCGTCGACCTCGATCGCTCCGCGGTCAACACCCGCAGCAATGCGGCGGAGGCGCGGCGTTGGGTGCGCGAGCGCGGCTTCAAGTCGCTGATCGTGGTCACGTCGAATTACCATATGCCACGGGCGATCGTCGAATTATCCCATGCGATGCCCGACATCGTTCTTATTCCCTACGTGGTGGTCGGCGACAAATGGCGCGACGAGCCGTGGTGGACCAACGGCGCGACGGTGCGGCTGCTGCTCACGGAATATGCCAAATATATCGCCGCCGAGGTGCGGGTGCGTCTGGCCGATTCGGAGAGGCCGGGCATTCCGCCGCCGGCGACGGCTCAAGCCAATTGATTGATCGGGTTCTCGATGGCATCCATTTTCGTGCGTTCGCTGATCTACAACGTGCTGTTCTATGTGATGCTGTTGTTGTGGTTCATCGTCGCCATCCCGACCTTCGTCATGCCGCGCTCGGCCCTGATGACCCTGGCGCGGCTTTGGGCGCGCAGCAACATCTGGCTGATGCGTATCATCTGCAACACCAGGGTGGAGTACCGTGGCGTCGAGAAGATTCCCGAAGGGCCCCTGATCGTCGCCTCGAAGCATCAGTCGATGTGGGAAACCTTTGCGCTCCTGCAATTCTTCGATCAACCGCTCTTCATCCTCAAGCGCGAGCTGAAATGGATACCGGTGTTCGGCCTGTATCTGATCAAGGCCGACATGATCGATGTCGACAGAAGCGCCGGCGGCCGGGCGCTGCTGAGGATGGCGCGCCGCGCCGCCGAGCAGGTACGGCAGGGCCGTCAATTGATCATCTTTCCGGAAGGCACGCGGACACCGGTCGGCGCGCCGCCGCGCTACAAGGCCGGCGTTTCGCAGATTTACATCGATTGCCGCGCACCCTGTCTGCCGGTGGCGCTCAATTCGGGACTGTTCTGGCCGCGACGGACGTTCATGCGCTATCCGGGGACGCTGGTCGTCGAATTCCTCGATCCGCTACCACCGGGCCTGTCGCGCGACGAATTCCTCAAGCGCATCTTAAGCGCCATCGAGGATGCAACCGGCAGGCTTGTCGAAGCGGCGCGCCGCGAACAGGCGCAGTTGTTTGGCGGCGTGCAGGATTCGGCCTCGGCGAAAATCTGATAATTTCTGCTGCTGGCGGCCTTAGCGATGCAGCGTTGCGTCATCGTGCAGCATGAGCGCAAGCTGATGCAATTTCGGATCGCGAAAGCCCTGCGCTTCGATCGATTTTACGGTCGACAACACATAGTCGCGGTTGTTTCCCGAGCGGCCATGTCCCTGCCGAACCAGGCGCAGCTGCTCGGTCAGCGAGAGTCGTCCTGCATACTGAATATGGCCGCGATCGACCACATAGGCCAGCGCGCTGACCCGATCCCGGCCCTCGTTTTCGAGCCAGACCGATCGCATGACCTCACGGTAGACATGGGTGGTCTGCTCGCGGCTGCGCAGATACTCAATCGTCTGTTCGCGCCGCTTTGCGACAACCCTGAAAGCGACGCCGCGGCAGGCACCGCCGCGGTCCAGACCAAGCACGAGGCCCGGCTTTTCCGGCGTGCCGCGATGGTCGAACGAATAGACGCAGAGCGCGCGGTGTTCGCCGATCAGGCGCGCCGGGACCTGCTCGATGAACTCGAAGCCCGGCCGCCACATCAGCGATCCGTAGCCAAAAACCCACAGGTCGTCTCTGGCGGGCTTCGTTCGGGAGGCGATTTCAGCGGTCATTTTTAGGGAGGGCTATCAGAACATCGAAGCGAAACGAAGCAGAAATCGCTGTCCTCTGGTACCCCGCCCGCCGCTTACAATTGACAAAATCGTCCTCCAATGGTCGCTCCATGACCGGTACGACCAGCGCAACACAAAACCGCCGCCACTGGCGCCTTTTCATGATGCCGATTCTGCTCCTCCTCGCCGCGGCGGCATGGAGCGGGTTCTGGTTTTATGCCGCCTCCCAGGCCGAAGTGAAAGCCGATGCCTGGCGCGCCCAGGAAGCGAAGTCAGGCCGGGTCTATGATTGCGCCAGACGGACGGTGGCCGGTTTCCCGTTCCGCCTGGAAGTGCGCTGCGCCGGCGCCAGCGTATCGCTGGTCTCGCAGACCGCAGCGCAAGCCGCGGCGCAGACGCCGGTCACCGCTAGGCTCGGCGAAATCCTCGTCATCGCGCAGGTCTACGATCCGAAATTGCTGATCGCGGAATTTTCGGCGCCTGCGACAGTCTTCGATTCGCGGGGGACGCCGTCGATGGTGGTGAACTGGAGCAAGGGCCGCTCCAGCGTGGTGGGATTGCCGGCAATTCCGCAGCGCGCCTCGATCGTTTTCGACGACGCATCGGTCGACCGCGTCAATGCTTCGGTGCAGGTGCCGCTGGCGCGCGCAAAGCACATCGAGCTGCACGGCCGTCTCGCCGAAGGCAGCCCGCTTGAACATCCCGTGATTGAAACCGTCCTCAGGGTCCAGGCAGGCAGTGTCCAGGACGTGCATCCGCTGCTTACCCAGCCGTTCGATGCAGAAGTTCGCGCGATGCTGAGCGGACTGAAGGATCTCGCGCCAAAACCCTGGCCCGAGCGGTTTCGCGAATTGCAGGCCGCTGGCGGGCATGTCGAGATCGTGCAATCCCGACTCCAGCAGGACGATCTGATCGCGGTAGCGGCAGGCACCCTTGGGCTGAGTGCGCAAGGCAATCTCGATGGCGAACTGCAGATGACGGTTGCCGGCCTCGACAAGGTGATTGCGGCGCTTGGCATCGACAAGATGCTCGATGAAGGCGTGCCGCAGGCGACGCTCGACCGCGTCGCGCCGGGGGTCAAAACTCAGGACGTCAACAATCTGCTTGGGGCGCTGGACCGGGCGATTCCCGGCCTTGGCAAGATGGTCAAGCAAGGCGCCAATATCGGGGTCGCCGCAGGCGTCAACGCGCTCGGCACCGAAGCCGTGCTCGAAGGCAAAAAGGCGCGGTCCTTCCCGCTGCGCTTTGTCGACGGCTCGGTATACCTCGGCCCGCTGAAAGTAGGGCAGGTCTCGCCGTTGTTCTAAGCATCGCCACCGCTTTTGTCGCCTTCGCGAAAACGACAAGTTCACTCCGCCTTCTTCTCGAGCTGCGCGTGCGGGCGACCGAAATCGGGCGCTGCCGAATCCTGGCCGATCTCGACAATGCCGCGGCGGATGGCGCGGGTGCGCGTGAAATGTTCGAACAGCGCTTCCCCATCGCCACGCCTGATGGCTCGGGTAAGCTTCGAGAGATCCTCGTTGAAGGTCCCGAGCATTTCCAGCACCGCATCCTTGTTGGCCAGAAACACGTCACGCCACATGGTCGGATCGGAAGCGGCGATGCGGGTGAAATCGCGAAAGCCGCCGGCCGAGAACTTTATCACTTCCGACGAGGTGACCTCTTCAAGCTCGTCGGCGGTGCCGACGATGGTGTAGGCGATCAAATGCGGCAAATGGCTGGTGATCGCCAGCACCAGATCATGATGCTCGGGCGTCATGATCTCGACCCTGGCGCCGATAGCTGCCCAGAACGCCCGCAACTTCTCGACCGCATCGGGATCGGTGCCCTCGGGCGGGGTCAGGATGCACCAGCGGTTGATGAAGAGCTCGGCGAAACCGGAATCGGGTCCGGAGTGCTCGGTGCCTGCAACCGGATGTGCCGGCACGAAATGCACGCTCGCCGGCAAATGCGGCGCCATGTCCCGCACCACCGCGCCCTTGACCGAGCCGACGTCGGATACGATCGCCCCCTGCTTGAGATCGCCTGCGATTTCCTGCGCGACCGCGCCGCAGGCGCCCACCGGGATGCAGAGGATGACGAGATCGGCGTTTTTGACCGCCTCGGCATTGGTTTCCACCACCCGGTCGACGATGCCAAGCTCGGTCACACGCGCGCGTGTTTTGGCGGAGCGCGCGGTGGTGACGATTTCGCCGGCAAGTCCCTGCTCGCGCGCGGCACGCGCGATCGAGCCGCCGATCAGCCCGAAGCCGATCAGCGCGATGCGATTGAACTGCAAACTGCCGCTCACTTCACCCCCAGAAAATCGCGCAGGCCCTCGACCACCAGCCGATTGGCCTCATCAGTGCCGACGGTCATACGGAGCGCGTGAGGCAGGCGATAATTGTTCAACGCGCGCAGCACAAGGCCGCGCCCGGTCAGGAAGGCATCGGCATCGGTCGCCGTCTTGCCCTTGTCGAGGGGAAAATGGATCAGGACAAAATTGGCCGCGCTCGGCGTCACCTTCAGCCCAAGCTTTGTCAATTCTTCCGTCAGCCAGCTGCGCCATTTCTCGGTGTGCGCCTTCGACATCTCAAGATGCGCGGTGTCCTGCAGCGCCGCCACCGCCGCCAGCATGGCGGGCGTCGAGACGTTGAAAGGTCCGCGGATGCGGTTCACCGCTTCGACGACGTGGGCGGGTGCGAACATCCAGCCGACGCGCAGCGCCGCCAGCCCGTGAATTTTCGAGAATGTGTGGGTCATCACGGTGTTGTCGGTGGTCGCTACCAGTTCGATGCCCATCTCGTAGTCGTTGCGCGACACGTAGTCCGAATAGGCCGCGTCCAGGACCAGCAGCGTGTGCGACGGCAGTCCGGCGCGCAGCCGTTTGACCTCGTCGAACGGCACATAGGTTCCGGTCGGATTGTTCGGGTTGGCAAGCCACACGAGCTTGGTTCGCGGCGTGACAAGCTTAAGGATCGCATCGACATCAGCGGTGTAATTGGTCTCGGGCGCGACCACATTGACGGCGCCGTTGGCCATGGTCGCGATCGGATACACCAGAAAGCCGTGAGTGGTGGAGATCGCCTCGTCGCCGCGGTCAAGATAGGCATGGGCCAGCAGATTGAGGAGCTCGTCGGAGCCCGCGCCACAGATGATGCGATCGGGATCAAGCCCGAAGGCGCGCCCGATCGCTTCGCGCAGGATACGCGAGGTGCTTTCCGGATAGTCTTGCAGATGCGCGGCCGCGTTGATGTAGGCCTCGATCGCCTTCGGCGAAGGGCCGAACGGCGTTTCATTGGCCGACAGTTTGAACACCTTGCGGCCCGGTTGCGGCTTCGGGCTCTTGCCCGGCGTATAGGGCGCAATATCGAGAATGCCGGCGTTCGGCACGGGTCGGGACATCTTCAACTCCGGATGGCGGGCGGGCTACCAAATTCGCCGCACTAGGGGACCGTATAGCGCGTTGCGTGGCTGCCGACGAGGGCCGATGATCGCACCGAAGCGCCGGCCTCGATCAGCGCCGCCTTGATCTTTTCAAGGCCGCTAGTGCCGGAAACCGACACCAGCAGGGCCGCGCCGTCGAATGCCGTATCCGGCACCGCGACGACTTCCGCCAGCGGCGACAATGCGCGGGCGATCTCGGCGTTCCAGCCGGACACACGCACGCTCCACGTTTCGACCTCGGTCACCATCGCGCTGTCGGCGACCCGCGACACCACGAATACAGGCAAGGCGGCAGGATGATCGGCGCGCTCGACGAAGGGCAATCGCGCGATGATTTTCGGTGCTTCCCTGGCCTCGAGCGCGATCCACCACGGCGCATGGCTCGAGGTCGCCGAAACCAGCGCCAGATCGCCCTTGGATTTTGCGACCGCCTCGACTGCGGCCGGCGCACTGAAATGCGAGACATAGGGCACGGTAAAACCGAAATGGAAGCGCGCCGAATCGCGCATCGCGGACTCGCCGATCGAGACATCGGCGTGAACCGAAAACGGCGCCTGCACATAGGTGAAGGTCGAGATGATGACGCGCCAGATGCTCTCTACCGTGTCGAGGGGCAGGATGCCGCGGTGGCGCTGCACCAGACGCCGCATCATGTCCGCTTCGCGCGCGGGGCGGAAAGCCGAACCGGTTTCCTGCGTCTTCTTCACCTGTATCAGCCGGTCGATGATATCGCCGCGCTGCATCAACAGGCTGTGCATCTGCGCGTCGATGGCGTCGATCTCCTTGCGCAGCACATCGAGCGAGGGCGGAGCGGGCGGCGACTGGGACATCTTTCAAACCCTGAAAACCGGTTCGGTTGAATGGCTCCGGCTGAAACGTATTGATTAGGTAAGAGCGGCGCCGAAAGCAAAGAAAACATTGAGAGTTTCAGTGCCTGCCGGCGAGGCAGTCTTGGTTAACGGGCGGCTTGCCTTGACGTTGGGAGCGCTTGGGACTAAATTTTGCTCGTTCCGTGGTCATTTGAGCCGGCCGGCTTGCAGCCACGTTAAACAACTCGCTAAACAGGCCGGGGACAAAAGTGATCCCGGCCGAACCTTTGTTCAGGCCGGATTTTTTTTGGCCTGATGTCCGTGGCGGTTTTGAAAGCCACCTTAGGAGGTCGGTAGCAAGATGGTAAAAATACAGTCGGTTCCAGGCGCCGCCCATTTGAAATTCCTGCGCCACAAGCGGCGAATTCCAAACAGGAATTCCAAATGGAAAGGCGGCTCCTGGATTATGAATTTGCCAGTGCCCATAACTTTTCGAAGTTCGTGAAAGGTGGTGGCTGATATGGGACACGAGCTTCGAAAAGTGGGCACTAGTCCCGCGATCCATGCCGACGAGCGGTCGCAGGAGGCGGACCATCCGAGTTCCAGGATCGCGTTGTTCGGTGCGGATCAGCCGCTGCCGCTTGATTGCGGCATCGATCTGGCTCCATTCCAGATCGCCTACCAGACCTACGGCGAACTCAACGCCGAGCGCTCCAATGCCATCCTGGTCTGCCACGCGCTGACCGGCGATCAACATGTCGCCAATGTGCACCCCGTGACCGGCAAGCCGGGCTGGTGGGAGACCATGGTCGGTCCCGGTCGCCCGCTCGATCCCGACAACTACTTCATCATCTGCCCCAACGTGATCGGCGGCTGCATGGGCTCGACCGGGCCGGCCTCGACCAATCCGGCGACCGGAAAATTGTGGGGCCTGGATTTCCCGATCATCACGATTCCGGACATGGTGCGCGCGCAGGCGATGCTGCTGGACCGGCTGGGGATCGAAACCTTGTTCTGCGTGGTCGGCGGTTCGATGGGCGGCATGCAGGTCCTGCAATGGACCGCGGCCTATCCAAGGCGCGTGTTCTCCGCACTGCCGATCGCCTGCTCGACGCGGCACTCGGCGCAGAACATCGCCTTCCACGAGCTCGGCCGCCAGGCGGTGATGGCCGATCCGGATTGGCACCAGGGCCGCTACGCCGAACACGGCACGCAGCCGCATCGTGGCCTCGGCGTGGCACGGATGGCGGCACATATCACCTATCTTTCCGACGCCGCTCTCCACCGCAAATTCGGCCGGCGGATGCAGGACCGCGATCTGCCGACGTTTTCCTTCGACGCGGATTTCCAGGTCGAAAGTTATCTGCGCTATCAGGGTTCGTCCTTTGTCGAACGGTTCGATGCCAACAGCTATCTCTATCTGACGCGCGCGATGGATTACTTCGACATCGCCGGCGATCATGACGGCGTGCTGGCGGAGGCCTTTCGCGGCATCAAGACCCGCTTCTGCGTGGTGTCGTTTACCAGCGACTGGCTGTTCCCGACCTCGGAATCGCGCGCGCTCGTGCATGCGCTCAACGCCTCCAGCGCCCGGGTGTCGTTCGCCGAGATCGAGACCGATCGCGGCCACGATGCCTTCCTGCTGGATGTGCCGGAATTCTTCGACATCTCCCGCGCCTTCCTGCAATCGGCTGCGAAAGCGCGCGGACTTTCCGGGAAAGGCGGCGAATGACGCTGCAGCAACAGGTGCTTCCGCTTGATCCCACGATCAAGCGCGACGATTCCCATTATCGCGGCGATCATCTTTTGGTCGCGGAAATGGTTGAGCCCGGCTCAAAAGTGCTCGACGTCGGCTGCGGCGACGGCGACCTGTTGCAGCTGCTGGAAAGCCGCGGCATCGACGGCCGCGGCATCGAGCTGTCGCGCGAAGGCGTCAATCGCTGTGTGGCCAAGGGGCTGGCGGTGGTGCAGGGCGATGCGGACACCGACCTTGTCAACTATCCGAACGACGCTTTCGATTACGTGATCCTGTCGCAGACCCTGCAGGCGACGCGGCAGCCCAGGGCGGTTCTGGAAAATCTGCTGCGGATCGGGCGGCGCGCGATCGTCTCTTTTCCGAACTTCGGATTCTGGAAAATGCGACTGCAACTCCTGATCGGCGGGCATATGCCGCGCACCGAAAACCTGCCCGCGACCTGGTACGACACGCCGAACATTCATTTCTGCACCATCAAGGATTTCGTGCAGCTGTGCGGCGAGATCAACGTCAAGATGGAGCGCGCGGTCGCGCTCGATCTCTATGGCCGGCCGTTGCGGCTCAGCGCGCCGTGGTGGTTCTGGAACATGTTCGGCGAACAGGGCGTGTTTCTCCTGAGCCGCGCCGGGAAGGGGCGGTAGGCCTGCAGCGCCCGGCCATGGGCAGTTATCGTCAATGTCGCCGCAACGTCGGTGAGTTCCCTCCCCCCTTGTGGGGGAGGGTTGGGGAGAGGGGTTCACGCGGGTAGTCCCGATGCGGCCACCCCCCTCCCTAGCTCTCCCTGGGGGAGGGAAAAGGGCGCGCTCGCCGCTTATCTGATTCAATTGTCAAACAGCCTTTCGTCATTCCGGGGCAGCCCGCAGGGCTGAACCCGGAATCCATCGCGCCACAAACTCTGCGGAGAAATGGATTCTCTGATGTGCAATTGCACATCAAAGCTCGCTCGTTACACTCGCGCCCCGGAATGACGACGCGGAAGAAGTCTCAATTGCTTTCCGTCTTCGCTAAAGTTACGGCGGACAGGTCGCTTACGCTCGCGATGACGCGCGTAAGCCACACTTCTACGTTCTCGCAGCGTGATCCGCCCGAGTCTTGCACAAATCCGTCCGCCCATAGAGGGCGTGGGGAATGCCGGATGCACAAGCGCACCCACAGCCTCGCGTGGGAAAAACAAAAACCACACGAGCATAGTCACCGCAGGTACACGCCGGTTTCACCCGGCATTCCCGCACGCGAATGGTTTTAACGGTTTCCTTCGCGCTCTCCCTGGTGACCGGGCTGTTTTGCCACCATCGCCGGCGGATCATCCCGCCAACTTGACGCCAGCGTCGGGGCGTCAGGACCACACGACTTCGCCGTCCGCGGTTGCACCCCTCGTCTTCGGGCGCAACCGCGTCCACCGCATCCCGCGCCCAACGTCCGTGACGATCGCGAAACGCCCCTCTGTTCAAGGGCACGGGATGCGGGAATCATGGATTTGATTTGGGGAAAACGCGAAGCGAAATATTTTTTCGCGAAGGACTGGACAGGTAGAAACAGCTTGATGGGGTTCGACAAATTCGCCGTTAGGCGCAGGGGCTGCTGCGTTGCTCAGTCCATCCTTCCACCGTCTTTCCGGGGCAAGCAGCGAACTCGGAATCTCGAGATTCCGAGTCCCATACTTATGGACTACACTTGCTTCGCCTCTCAACTAGCCATCACACCGCGCGCCAGTGATCAGGCTTCTTTTTATCGTTAAGATGGCGAACCCTGGCCACATGAGGCCTGTGACCATTCTTCTTGGCCCAATCAATTGCTTCGTGTTGAGTCTTGAACGTTCCAAGCGGATGGTCCGCGTGGTCTTCAACCACATAATCGGTGATGGGGCTTCCTTCAGGTCTGCCCTTTGGACGCGCTTCAATAAAAACGGTTGCCATAATTTTCCTCCGTATTACTGGAGATTGAGTATAGCACATATATCATCCTTAGCGTGAGTCACGATTCCAGCCCGTAGGGTGGGTTAGCCGAAGGCGTAACCCACCTCTTTGTCGCCGACGAATGGCAGATCGTGCTCTCGCAATCCGCCTGAGAAGGCGTAGTCCGCCGTCGTGGTGGAATGAGCGGTGGGTTACGCTTCGCTAACCCACCCTACAGGAGCTAGATTCCGGGTTCGCGCTGATGCGCGCCCCGGAATGACGTTCAAACCGCCATCGACCTCGGATCGCGCACGCCCCAGCGCCCGGCCTCGACGAGGGCGATGAAGCGTTCGACCATCTCGTTGAACAGCGCCGGCTCTTCCAGATTGAGCACGTGGCCGGACTTCGGGAACATCACGAGCCCCGCTGCCGGCAGATGTTTCTTCAGAAACAGGCTGGGCTCGATGCACGCATCGTCTTCGTCGCCACAGATGATCAGCGCCGGCGTCGGCACCTTCGCAATCGCATCCGCCATGGTGTGGATCGAGGGCCTGCCGCCCTGGAAGCCGCGCATGGTGTTGGCCGACCCCCTGGCGTCGTGACGGGCGAGCGCATCATAGAAATCGGCGTGACCGCGCGGGTCCTTGACCAGGAAAGGAATCCGGCTCGCCGCCTCACGCGTGACCTTGGCGACTTCGACCGCGCCGATGGTCTCATATTGCTCGGCATTGGCCACGCATTGCTTGCGAAAGGCGTCGAGATTTTCCAGGCTCGAGCCCGAGCCGACACCGGCGAGCGTCATCGACAGCGCGCGTTCCGGCGCATTGAGCGCAACCTGCAGCGAGGAATACGCGCCCATCGAGAGCCCAATGAGATGCGCCTTGCCGATGTCGAGATGATCGAGCACGGCGAGCGCGTCGGTGTAGAAGTGCTTGTAGGTGTAGGAGTCCTTCGACGGCGGCACGTCGGAGGGAGTATATCCACGCGCGGAGTAGGCGATGCAGCGATGGCCACGCGAGAAGTAGCGCATCTGCGGCTCCCAATTGGTGTGGTCGGCTGCGTATTCATGCAGAAAGATAATGGGCGTTCCGCTGCCCGCTTCCTCGAAATAGAGACGGACGTTTTCCTTCGTAACCGCGTGGGGCATTCGAGTTTCCTTCCACCGTTTTTGTTCTGACGCAATTTGCTTGCGCGACGATTGGCTGATTGGCGCGAAAGTTTCGCGCTTGAAGGTCGCAGTTAATACTCGCGGCTGCAATGAGGCAAAATCGATTTTTTCGTCACGAAATCACCCCGGACCTTAAGGCGGCGCTGATGCGTCGCGTCTTTTTCTCGCCACATCAAAACTTTTCATACGGCGCCCCGGATGCCGGCCATCAAAGGCCGGCGGGAATTGGGAATGTGAAAGAGGATAGGTTGAGTATGCTTCAGTTTTCTTCGTTACGCGGGTCGCTGGTCGCGTTGGCGCTGTGCTCCACGGCCTTCGCCGTTTCCGCCACTCCCGCTTCAGCAAGGTCCCACCATCATGCAAGGCGGCACGCACACGTGCATTTTGCCGGTCACCACGCCAGACGGCACCACGCTTTGCATCATTTCCGCCACATGGCGCGCTCGTCCCGCTGCGAGGCGGGCGTTGCGAAAATGAAATCGCGCGGTCTTGGCGAGGCCAATGCCAGCCTGCCATCGAGCACTTCCGGCAGCGCTAATATGTCAGGTGGCGGATCGGACGTCGTTTCCGAAGCGCGTCGTTACCTCGGCGGCAATCCGACCGGCCGTGGCAGCCTGTGGTGCGCCCGCTTCATGAACATGGTTCTGCAGCATACCGGCCATCGCGGCACCGGCTCGGATATGGCGCTCTCCTTCTCTCACTACGGCCAACGTGTGTCCGGACCGCAGGTCGGCGCCATCGCCGTCATGGGCCGGCGCGGCGGGGGCCATGTCGGCGTCGTCAGCGGCATTGATGCCAAAGGCAATCCGATCGTGATTTCGGGCAACAATGGCAACCGCGTCAGGGAAGCACCGATCTCGCGCGGCCGGATCTATACCTACGTCATGCCGACCGGTTGATCGCTGCGACAATCGCATTTGGCGGTGCCGCCTCCTATCCCTCCCCCGCGGAACGCGTGGGGAGGGTGGCCGTCGCGAAGCGACGGTCGGGTGGGGGCGTTATGAAGAAAGCAGAATGTGAAGAAAACAGAATGTGAAGAAAACCCCCACCCCGGCTCGCTTTGAAGCGCAAGAGCGCGCTTCCGAGCTCGCCGACCCTCCCCACAAGGGGGAGGGAGAAGAAAAGCGGCAACGTAACCATATGCGACAGCTCTCCCCTTGTGGGGCAGAGGCTTGCCATCGTCAAAGCAACCGCGGTTCTTCCACCGTGATCGCATCGCCGACGGCAATGGTGCCGCCGGCGATCACCTCGGCATAGATGCCGCAGTCGCCATGGCCGAGGCGGCGCTGCAGCGCTTGCGGGATTTCGAGATCGCGCTCGGCGCTGTCGGGATCGACATTGACGGCCGCGCAACGAACGATGCGCTTCACCACCTTCAGTCGGGTCGCTCCAATGGCAAGCGTGCGGTCCATCAAGTCGAATTCGTGCCACGCCGGCCAGCCCTCGACATAGAGGTTGGCGCGGAAGCGCAAGGGATGGACTGGTGCGCCGACCATGTTCTCGATGGCGCGGGCACTCGCGAGATTGATGATGGACACGACCTTGCGGGCGACATCGGAAAAGCTGTGGCCGGCGCTCGAAAGAATTTTCGGCGCTCCCTTCAGATCGCTTGCAAAATTCGCAACGAAAAATTGCTCGATCGCAAGCCGGCCTTCAGGTGTTTCCAGATCGCCTTGTGCGGCAACGTCGCCGCCCTTGCGGATGGTCAAAAGGTTGCTGCGATCCTCGAACCGGGTTTCTAACCCCGCCAGGCGTTCGTTTCGCATCAGCATCAGGAAATGGGATTTTGGCAGCCATGCCGGCGCTTCGGGATCAAAGCCGCTCGGGCCATTCTCGATGGCGTAACGCCGGTCGGAGGGAAGGGTCTCGCCGACTTCCAGGGCGACGCGTGGCAACGGTTCGGGCGAAAGGCCTTTTACCGGATAACGATAAAGGCTTGTGACTTGTGCTGGGCTCAGGGACATCGGGCCTTATTAGGGGATTCTTGCGCGCTAGTGTCCCGGATCCACCGCACCAGGGCCACCGCACACGAATTTGTGAAAACGCCTCTTCCGTTTCCGGACACCCGTTCCCACATTTGCCTCAAGCTGGGCCGCGAAGCGGTTGACGGATGTCAATGCGGTGCGCGGATTCCCAATGAAGATGCCGTTAGCCATGCTTCGCGGGTGGTAGCGGCAGGCTGAGGGCATACCAATGAATATCGAAAAATATACCGAGCGTTCGCGCGGTTTCATCCAGTCGGCGCAGTCGCTGGCGGTGCGCGAGGGCCACCAGCAGTTTTCGTCGCTGCACCTCCTGAAAGTCCTGCTTGACGATAACGAGGGCCTCGCCGCCGGTTTGATTGATCGTGCCGGGGGCAACTCGCGGGCGATCCTGAAAGCAGTCGAGGATGCGCTCAACAAACTGCCGAAAGTTTCCGGAAGCGGCGCCGGCCAGGTTTATCTTGCGTCCGATCTCGCGCGCGCGTTCGATGCGGCCGAAAAGGCCGCGGACAAGGCCGGTGACAGCTTTGTCACTGTCGAGAGGCTGTTGCTTGGCCTGGTGCTGGAGAAGAACAGCGATGCCGGCAAGATCCTCAAGGACGGCGGCGTCACCCCGCAAAATCTCAACGCGGCGATCGAATCCTTGCGCAAGGGACGAACGGCCGACAGCGCCACGGCGGAGAACGCCTATGACGCGCTGAAGAAATATGCGCGCGACCTGACGCAAGCCGCCCGCGACGGCAAGCTCGACCCCGTGATCGGGCGCGACGAGGAAATCCGTCGCACCATCCAGGTCCTTTCCCGCCGTACCAAGAACAATCCCGTCCTGATCGGCGAGCCCGGCGTCGGCAAGACCGCCATCGTCGAAGGCCTTGCGCTGCGGATCGTCAATGGCGACGTGCCGGAAAGCCTGAAGGACAAGCGACTTTTGTCGCTCGACATGGGCGCGCTGATCGCCGGCGCCAAATACCGCGGCGAATTCGAGGAGCGGCTCAAGGCCGTGCTGCAGGAGGTCACCTCGGCCGAAGGCAGCATCATCCTTTTCATCGATGAGATGCACACCCTGATCGGCGCCGGCAAGGCCGACGGCGCGATGGATGCGTCCAATCTCCTGAAGCCCGCGCTGGCGCGGGGAGACCTGCACTGCATCGGCGCCACCACGCTCGATGAGTATCGCAAGCACGTCGAAAAGGACGCAGCACTGGCGCGGCGGTTCCAGCCGATCTTCGTCTCCGAACCGACCGTTGAAGACACCATCTCGATCCTGCGCGGCCTGAAAGACAAATACGAGCAGCACCACGGCGTGCGCATCACCGATTCGGCGCTTGTTGCAGCGGCCACGCTGTCGAACCGATACATCACCGACCGCTTTCTGCCCGACAAGGCCATCGACCTCATGGATGAGGCCGCGGCCCGGCTGAAGATGCAGGTCGATTCCAAGCCCGAAGAGCTCGACTCGCTGGATCGTGAGATCATTCGGCTCAAGATCGAGCAGGAGGCTCTGAAAAAGGAGAGCGATCCCGGCTCGAAGAGCCGGCTGCAAATCCTGGAAAAGGAACTGGCCGAACTCGAGGAAAGGTCGGCCGCCCTGACCTCGCGCTGGAGCGCAGAGAAGAACAAGCTCTCCAATGCGCAGAAGCTGAAGAGCGAACTCGATAGCTTGCGGATCGAACTTGCCAACGCGCAGCGCCGCGGCGAATTCCAGCGCGCGGGCGAGCTTGCCTATGGCCGGATTCCGGAGCTCGAGAAGAAGCTCGCCGCGATCGAGGCCAAGGAGAATGCCGGCGAGATGATGGAGGAGGCGGTCACCGCCAACCACATCGCGCAGGTGGTTTCGCGCTGGACCGGCGTCCCCGTCGACAAGATGCTGGAAGGCGAGAAGGACAAGCTGTTGAGGATGGAAGAAAGCCTCAGCAAGCGCGTGGTCGGTCAGGCCGAAGCCGTGCGTGCGGTGGCAACCGCCGTGCGCCGTTCGCGCGCAGGTTTACAGGACCCAAACCGCCCGATGGGCTCGTTCATGTTCCTGGGGCCAACCGGCGTCGGCAAGACCGAGCTTACAAAAGCGCTCGCCGAATATTTGTTCAATGATGAGACCGCGATGGTGCGCCTCGACATGTCCGAATACATGGAGAAGCACTCGGTGTCGCGGCTGATCGGCGCGCCTCCGGGCTATGTCGGCTATGACGAGGGCGGTGCGTTGACAGAAGCGGTCCGCCGGCGGCCCTACCAGGTCGTGCTGTTCGACGAGATCGAGAAGGCTCATCCCGACGTCTTCAACGTGCTGCTGCAGGTGCTGGACGACGGCCGCCTGACCGACGGTCAGGGCCGCACGGTCGATTTCCGCAACACGCTGATCATCATGACCTCGAATCTGGGCTCGGAGTTTCTGGTCAACCAGCCCGAAGGCGAAGACACCTTTGCGGTCCGCGAACAGGTGATGGCAATGGTGCGGGCGCATTTCCGTCCCGAATTCCTCAATCGGGTCGACGAGATCATCCTGTTCCATCGCTTGCAGAAGAGCGAGATGGGCCGGATCGTCGAAATCCAGTTCGCTCGCCTGCAGAAGCTGTTGGAGGAGCGGAAAATCACGCTTACGCTCGACGCCGCGGCGCGCGACTGGCTTGCCGCCAAGGGCTGGGATCCCGCCTACGGCGCGCGGCCGCTGAAGCGCGTGATCCAGCGTAATCTTCAGGATCCGCTGGCCGAGATGATTCTCGCGGGCGAAATTGCCGATGGAGATCGCGTCGTTATTTCAGCGGAAGGCAATGTGCTGACGTTCAACGGCAAGGCGCGGCAAACAGCGGAGATTGCGCAGTTCGAAGCGCCGGTGCCAAAACGAAAGCTGAACTGAGGCGCCCGGACTTTGCACGATCAAGGCAGCGTCGACGCCGATGCAAGGAACCCAAACGTCCCGGCTTCAGCGCGTGGAATGCCGCGCGCCGCCGGTTGCAGTGGCGTCCGAAATCCGCGCCGGGCTGCTACCGCGATTGTTCATCATGGTGTCGAGACGATCGCGTTCCTTCTCGAAGCTTGCCAGCACCAGCCCCTCGAGCGAGCGGCCCCGCGGCAGCTTGATGCGCATCGGATCGACGAAGCGGCCATTGACCAGAATTTCATAGTGGACGTGGGCGCCGGTTGATTGTCCGGTCGAACCGACAAAACCGATGACCTGGCCCTGGCGAACCCGCTTGCCGACTTCCAGCCCCTTGGCATAGGCGGACATGTGCCCGTAGGCAGTCTCGTAACCGTTGTTGTGCTTCAGCTTGACGTATTTGCCGTAGCCGCCTTCCCAGCCGACGCTTTCGACCACGCCGTTGCCCGACGCGAAAATCGGCGTGCCGTACGGCGTCGCCCAGTCGACGCCGGTGTGCATCTTGACATAGCCGAGGATGGGGTGGCGGCGGCTGCCGAAACCGGATCGCATGATGGCGTTGTTGACGGGCTTGCGCACCAGGAACTTTTTCGCGCTCTTGCCGCTCTCATCATAGTAGTCGACGACGGAGTCGTCCGGCGTCTGGAAACGATAGTATTTCTTGGTTTCACCGCCGACCGTCAGAGAGGCAAACAAGACTTCGGATTTTTCGTTGCTGTTCGTGCCCTCGTCCTCTCCGGCAAAGAACACGTCGAAGGAGTCTCCGGGCTGGACCTTGCGCTGGAAATCGACGTCGTAGGAATAGATGCGGACCATGTCTTCGATCACGGCCGCCGGCACCTTGTTGCGCAGCGCGGTTTCGTAAACGCTTTGATAGAGCCGCACGCCGCTGCCGTCGTCGTCATCATCGTCGCTGTTATCGGCCGTATCGGTGACGGTGTTTATGCTCTGCACGTCGACGGCGACATATTTGCCGAGATCGGAAAGCGCCGCCACCGCTTCGATATTGGTATCGTTGGCGACTATCACCCGGTAGGGCTGCAGCCGCTGGCCAGGCCCCGCAGGCGCCATCAGGATGCGGACCTTCTGACCTTCCCTCAGCCCGCCATCGCGGCCCTTCGCGCCGAGCATGATCGCAATGGATCTGGCTTCTTCCGCGGTTGCGCCCTGCTCGCGCAGAATCGGGATGACGCTATCGCCCTTCTTGACGATGTGGACGCGTTCACCGTTGGGATTGCCGCCGGTGATCTGCTCTTTGGTCTTGGGCAGCAGCGTGACGTTCTCGGGTACGATCCGCGTCTCGAAGCCGGCATAGGGATCGGAGGCCGAGCCTTCGGTGGCGTAGGCGAGCTTGAGGCCGGTTTGCGCGCCGCTCACGTCCGCGGTTGCATTGGCCAGAGAGGCGTAGCGCACACCACCGCCGTTGCCGCGCCAGTTCGAGGCGTCGCGGACCCGCAGCATCACCTCGTCGAGGGCGACCACGGCGGCAATCTTGGCCTTGGGCAGGATCGGCGCGAGATCCTTGGTGACGAAGGAAACCTCGGCATCGGGTTCGACGGCGTCGGCATTGTTCGGATCGTCGGAGGCGGCAGGCGGGGGACTGCCGACGTCGCTGAGCATGCGCTGGGCGTTGAATGGCGGGATCTTGGCGCTCAGATCGCTGGTCGTCATCGACAGATTGCCGGAGATGCGGACGAACGGCCGCACCCGCATGACGTCGCGGTTGCCGACGCGGGTGACCGTCGAAACCCGGACCACGTTTCGCGCCGCCGTCGCTTCGCCCGGAGGCGGCAACCGGTCGCTCTTTTTCAGGGTATGGTCGTTGGCGCCGAACGCGCCACGCAGCGCCCCTTCGACCCGCTCCGGAACCTTGGCAAAGGTCATTTCGCCGTCCAGGGACGCGAAAACGGCGCCGCCGATCAAGGCCGCGCCGCATAATCCGGTCAGGATGGTTCCGCTAAACCATTGTACGGAGACGCGGCGGCGATCGATGACGGCGGCCTCGGTCCCATCCACGGAAAGCGGCGGCTCGTGACCAAGATCGATGATCCCGGTCTCGCGTCCGTAACTGCCCCCGCGCGGCGCCCTGTGGTTCAACCCACCGTCCCCCCAATTCCTTCGACCTTCGACGACATCTGCGTCCATCCTTCAACCCGCATTCGCCCTTTCTCAAGGCAGATTCGGGAGCGCGGCGTTCCGCGCCGATGTTCGTGAGAAGCCGGAAAACTTGGCCGAAATCACGAACCTTGATGGTGTGCAAATCTCTTCGGTGTTGTTCGTCGACAAGGCAAAGGCGATCGGTTCGAAAGATCGCCGATCCCCCCGGTACCCTTTCGCCGGCAGCCCCCACTGGCACCCGGCGATTCAAATACCTATGTATGCCAGAACGTCGCAGGAATGTGGATAAAGTACGGCGTCAGGTTCCTAAAAATCGGGACTTCTTTGTGGTGCGAGATTCCACTGCGCGATGCGACGATTTGTTGACAACAACCGTTGACAACGCCGATCGGGCGGGCTTATAAACCGGCCCACTGAGCGCGGCGCTGCCTTGGCCCTCGGCCAAGGCATGTTTTCGTGCCCGTGAAGCTCCTCACTAAGATGAGTGACTCAACAGCCGATAACCATCGGTTGTCATTTGTCGTCGAGTGAGGATTCGGAAAGGCCCCTTTGGGGGTTTCCGTGAGAAAACTCCCGTGATGGGGAGAGGGGTCTCGGCCCCGGGCTGTTTGACAAGTGAAGATGAAGAAAGAGAAACGTGGACGGCGGAGTCCTTGCGGATCTCGAATACTTGAAAACTTCGGTTTTCATCTTTCGAGATCGGACGAAAGACTTCGGCGGTACACGTTTTGAAAAGGTTACACCATCGCTGCCCGCGATGTGAATCGCAGGCGGCATGTCGGCTTCGGCTGACAAAAAATGGTGGGACCTCGTCAAACGTTGTGATCAGCCGGTTCAAAGTTTCAAGTCCAACTTGAGAGTTTGATCCTGGCTCAGAGCGAACGCTGGCGGCAGGCTTAACACATGCAAGTCGAGCGGGCGTAGCAATACGTCAGCGGC
>NZ_DATMLW010000099.1:0-5647 GCF_035570375.1 Bradyrhizobium sp.
CACAATCATGGGGCTGCAAATCCAGATATTCGAGGCTACGACAATCGGCGAGATCGATGCGGCCTTTGCCAGCCTTGCGCGCGAGCGTCCCGACGCCCTCTTCGTCGGTGGCGACTCGTTCTTTAACAGCCGCGCCGTTCAATTTGCCATCTTGACTGCGGCGAACAAAATTCCGGCGACTTATTCGCAGCGTGAGTATGTCGTGGCCGGCGGGCTGATGAGCTACGGAAGCGACTACGCGGAGACATTTCATCAGGTCGGCGTCTATACCGGCCGCATACTCAAGGGCGCGAGGCCGTCCGAGCTGCCGGTGTTGCAATCGACCAAGTTCGAGTTTTTCATCAATTTGCAAACGGCACGAACGCTCGGCATCGAGGTGCCGCCGGCAGTGCTTTCCATCGCCGATGAGGTAATTGAATGAAGAGCCAGATGTCCAGCTTCGGGTCAAATTCGGAAGTTCAGGTCCGCTCATGCCTCAACAGCGGACGCGCGGCGACTGCGGCGACACATCTGTTTGGGGTCAGTTCCGGACTCACGCAGCGCAGCAAATACCACACACGGCTGTAAGGGTTTACTCGATCACTTCATCGGCGCGGGCGAGCAGAGAGGTCGGCAGTTCGAGGCCGAGCGCCTTGGCGGTCTTGAGATTGATCACAAGCTCATACTTGGTGGGCGCCTGCACCGGCAGATCGGCCGGCTTCTCGCCCTTGAGGATGCGATCCACGTAGCCGGCAGCCCGCCGGTACTGATCGGTGATATCAGCCCCATAGGAGATCAGCCCTCCGTCGGCGACAAAAACTCGCCGGTAATAGACCGCAGGCAGTCTGTGTCGGGCCGCCAGCGAAATGATCAGTTCGCGATGGAACACCGATAACGCACTCGCGGTCAAAATCAGGCCGCCATTCGATGTGCCTGCAAAGGCCGTAACGGCACGCTCGATTTCGGATTTGTCTCGCACGTTGACAGGGCTCACCTCCACGCCGACTGACCGTGCCACGGACTGAATGACTGCAAACTGCCCGATCCCGGCGGTTATCGCAGGGTCTCGAAGAACCGCCGCGCGCGTCACGTTTGGCGCGATCTGCTTCAGAAGCTCTAGCCACTTCGCGCTCAAATCGTATTCGAATAGCATAAGGCCGGTTATGTTGCTGCCCGGTCTCGACAGGCTATCGACGAAGCCGGAGCCAACCGGATCGACAACAAGCGCAAAAACGATCGGTACGGTGCGAGTTGCCCAGGCCAAAGCCTCCACAGCAGAGGTGCCGGAAGCGAAGATTACGTCCGGGCCGAGCGACACTAATTCCGCCGCATCGGTACGGGTTTTGTCGGCGTCGGCCCCACTTAAGCGGTAATCGATGCGCACGTTGCGGCCGTCGCTCCAGCCTAATTGCTCCAATGTTTGCGCGAAGGCCGCGATGTTCATTTGGACGTCCGGATCGCCCGCAGTCGCGGCCCTGAGCACGCCGATCCGGCGCATCTTGTCGGTCTGCAGCGCGCGCGCCGTAAGCGGCGAGGCAACCACCGCACCGCCGCCGAGCAGCGTAATGAACTCCCGCCGTCTCATTGGCTTCCTCAAGGCTCAGGAAGACATCGTACCGGCTCAAACTAGCACACTGGAAGGGGCCGAGTGTGAGTTCTGGCGGAGGACTGATGTCGCAGTTGGGTCATTCGCGACCAAATTAGCCGGCTTTGCCTCCCAGTCGACGTCCGCTTCTCTCCAAAAGCGACCGAAGTTCTGACTTGCAGCCAAATGACGCGATGGGCCAATTTCCCACTCATGCACCGGCAACAAAAGAAGCTACTCGATCACCTCGTCGGCGCGACCCAACAGAGCAATCGGAAAGGCAAGGCCGAGCGACTTGGCGGTCTTGAGATTGATGACCAATTCGGTGTTCGTTGATTGCTGAACCGGCAGGTCGGCGGGTTTCTCGCCGTTGAGAATACGGCCGACATAATGGCCAGCGACACGATAGGCATCGGTAACGTTGGCCCCATAGCTCATCAACCCACCAGCCACTACAGCTTCGCGCCATGGGTAGACCGTAGGAATCGAGTAGCGTGTCGCCAGCCCAACGAGCTGATCACGACGACTGAAGAAGAACGCATTGGCACCAATCACAAGCCCGCCCAATTGCATTTGGGATAAGGAGGTAAAAACCGTCTCGATCTCGCCTTCCGTGCGCGCATGCAAGATACGGACTCGCAGACCGAGGGTGCTTGCCGCCATCTCCACGTCGTTCGACTGCAAGACGGTAGTTGCGAGATCAGGGTTGATGAGGGCGGCAATAACAGTCGCCCGGGGTCGCAGGGTATGCAGCGCCTCCAGCTCCTTAGGCCCCAGAGTGTTAATAAGAAAGCTCACTCCCGTTATGTTTCCGCCCGGCCTGCTGAGGCTGGCCACAAGTCCAACTTCGATAGGATCAACGCCACTCGCAAACACAATCGGGATTTTTGACGTGGCTGCTGCTTTGGCTGCGAGAGCAGGTTCCGGTCCCCCGCCCGCAAAGATGAGAGATACCTGACGGCGCACAAGATCGGCCGCCAGTTCTGGCAGCCGCTCAAGTCGACCTTCGGCCCAGCGCAATTCAATCGATACATTCTGGCCCTCTGCATAGCCGGCTTCGCTCAGGCTCTTCCGAAACGCGGCCATCATTGGCGCGTATCCTTCTTGTGCTCCGCCGTGCAAGAATCCCACTACGGGCATCGGTGCCTGCTGGGCGTGCGCCGCCACCGACAACACGGCCGCGCCGCCGATCACGCCGAGAAATTCGCGCCGCCTCATATCCTCGACCCACTCATAGTCTCGGCGCGATTATAGCACTGTTGCGGAGGCGCGAGCGGCTTCGGCCAATCGTGACGGCCCATGTCCGTTGAGGGTCAATCGCGTCACCTTGACCCCACGCGGCTCACTTCTGGTCTTCCCTGGTTAGCGGACATCGCAGGCCATTCCGGCTGTCGGTTTCGTGCCAAAGCCGGAAATCTTTAGCCGCCATCGCGTTTGCCGTCGGCGGCTTTCGTCCGTCGCAACGTGGCAAGCGGCGCAGCCCTGCTCGGAAGAGGCGGCAGATCGCCGACGAGATTCGATAGTTGAACAGCAACCGCGCGAAGTCGGGAATTCGCTTCTCGCAGCAACTTTAGGTCATCCGTTACCCGACGCTGCGGGTCTGAAACGCTCGCGAGCTCCTCAAGCATCGATGTCAGAACATCGACGAATTCGTCAGGTGACGGTACCATGGGCAAGTTCCCCAATTTGGACGAGCGCCGGTCCTGCCTAAGCAGCGGTGTTGATTGAGTCGCGGGCAAATTTGAGTCCAAAATGGGATCGAACGCCGAACGGATGTGCCGTCTGTGTGGCGACGACCCAATAGCGAGAAACGAATGGTGCCAGCCAGCCTGGGACGCGATGTCTCAGTTGGGTCATTCGCGACTGAGTCAGTCGGTCCTGCCTGCCATTTGATGTCCGCTTCCTACCGAAAGCGACCGAGGGCGGCTTTGCAGCGAAATGACGCGATGGGCCATAAGCGGTCATGCCTTAGCGCTCGCTACCACCATAAATGCCGCGAACCTTAGGTTGTCCTCAGTTCCTGTTTGCACCGCCGCTTCGCGCGCCTCCGCTCCGTCGCCATCAAGATCGATCGGCGAAACTGTCGCCGAACATCGGCAGACCGCGCTTTGAGTCCGCGCGAGCCCCCTCATCCTGGAGCACATCCCAGTGCTCGGCCAACACCCCGTCCGCGATGCGCACGATGTCGGCGGCTATCCAGTTTCTCGGCAGTCCGGTGCCGGAGAAGCGACCGTGGACAATCACGAAATCGCCTTCGGCCACGATCACTCCCGGCTCTTATTTGAGGGACGCGGGACTGGCCTTGATGAGGTTGAAGAGACCTTCGCGACCCGGATGTGGGCGCTGTGCTGGATGTAGTTCGGCGACCAATATCGCGCGGCCGCCTCAGTGTATTGAATGCTTCGAGGACAAGCGTTTTGTTCCTTTTTTTGTTCGACGCCATCTCTCATGCTCCTTCCTCTCGCCGGTTAACTTATCTCGTCAACCCGGTCCGGGTAGAAGGCGACGTAATCCTTGATCTGCGCCATCGCTTCAAATGGGGCCTCATAAGTCCACACCGCGTTGCATGAACGTTCACCGCCAGCGGGAATGCTGTAGTAGGAAGCGTCGCCCTTGTAGGGGCAATACGAGGTGTGTTCGCTGCGCGCCAGCGCGGCCATATCGACGTGCCGACGGGGGATATACTGAACGGGCGGATACGACGCCTCGCGAAGTGTCAACGCAGCGCTTGTGTCGGCGATGATTTTTCCGCCGACCTTGACCACGACGCGAGACGGGTTCGCTTCGATCGAAATCGGGTGGTCCGGCCCCGGAATCTTCACTGGCTTGTCAGTCATGACTTGTCTCCGTGTTGGCAGGTGCAGGTGGTCACTATCGCGCTCTCTTAATATGTGCTCATGGCGTTTGTTCTTCGGACAAGAACAGAGACACATGCCGAACGAACCGGTCGGGATATTGATACAGTGAGCCGTGACCGGCGTCCGGATAGAGGATCAGCTGTGCATTCGGGAGATGCCGCTGCAGAATTGAGGAGTTCACCGAATAGATGATCACGTCGTTGTCGCCATTGACGACCAGCGTTGGCTGGCGGATCGATTTCAGATATTCGAACGGCTTCTCCCGCGGCGTGCCCCATTTGGTGATGGCTTCGATCTGTGTGGGCGCAACTTTTTCGTCGACCTCGGGATCGCGGTTCTGGGCGCGCAGGCGGAAGCGCTTGAGGAACTCACGGCCTGCAGCCTGACTTTTCTCGGACCGCGTGAAGTGGACCCGAAGCCAAAGATGATCGCGGTCGTCATAAGTGGCGCCGAAGATTTCCTGCGCCTCCGGCGTGAGGGTCGCCATGCCTTCGCCGCTGCGCGGGCCGGTGCCGACCAGGACCAGGCGCCTCACGAGGTCGGGCGCCTGGAGAGTGATCTCCTGCGCGACAAAGCCGCCGATCGAAAATCCGAGCACATCGACCTTCGATAGTCCAAGCGCCTTGATAAAAGAGACCGCGTTCGTCCCCATTTGTTCACAGGAGGTCGGAACCTCCCCGGAGCTGCTGGAGACGCCACCGTTGTTGAACAGGATCACCTCCCGCGTCGTTGCGAGGCCATCCGTCACCGCCGGATCCCAATGGTCCATCGTTCCCGTGAAGTGCTGGTTGAAAACGAGCGGCACCCCGCCCGACTTCCCAAAGCGGCGATAGGCGAAGCGGATGCCGTTGGCCTCAGCGAACTGTGTTGGCGCGGTCTGGTGGGTGTGAGTCATTTCTTGACGCGGATGAACCATTTCTGGACGGGTATGAATCACCATGGTCTGAGCTCCAATTATTCGTCCCGCATCGCATCGGGCACGAGCGCAAGGGCTGCTTTCGCGCAATCGACGTCGTGCTGCACCGTGGGGGCCCCGCTCACCCCGATAGCCCCGACGACTTCTCCGCCCACCTTGATGGGAAACCCTCCTCCGTACGCCGCCACACGCGCAAGCGTGGGGATCCCAGCCAGAAGCGACGGGTCGCGCTGGATGAAGTTGAAAAAGTCCTGCGTGGAGACGCCGAACAGAGCCGTGTACGCCTTGTTCTGGGCAATCTCGATGGAA
>NZ_DATMLW010000100.1:0-3409 GCF_035570375.1 Bradyrhizobium sp.
CGCGCTGATGACATCCGATCAGATCGGGCCGGAGACAAAAATCGCCCGCGACCAATTCTATTTTCCAGGCGAAAACAGCGGCTTCGGCCTTGGCTTTGCCGTGCGCACGTCGGTGCCGGCACAGACGCCGTCGTGGCCAACGGGCGAATACCGCTGGGGTGGCGCCGGCGGCGCTTTCTTTTTCATCGACCCGAAAGGCGACATGTTTACGATTTGCATGATGCAGGCGCCCTCGCAGAGCGAACGCATCCGGATCGAGCTGAAGACCCTGATCTATGAGGCCTTGAACAGATGAGTGATGCGCTATCAGCGCCGCAGAGTACGAAGCGCGGCGGCTTTTTTCCGCTGGGCGAGGCAGCCTTGTGGGTAATGCTTGCGATCTATCTCGCTCTGGTCATCGGCTTTGCCTGGAATCGAACCCCGCTGGCGGAAGTTTTGGCAGCGATTGGAATTTTCGCGGCCTGCGTCCATGCCGTCCTGACTTATGGCTGGAGGGATGCGTTGGTACTGGCGGCGATCTGCGTCCTCATCACCTTCACGATGGAGAATATTGGCGTCACCACGGGATGGCCTTTCGGTCACTACCATTTCGAGATCGAGCCGAACCTGCCGCATGTCGGCGCTATCCCGCCCATTGTCGGTCCGCTCTGGTTCGGCATGGGATATTTCTCGTGGGTTCTGGCGGAAACCTTGCTCGGCGGCGCGCAGGCACGGCTGAGCCCTCGATTCCGGCTCGTGGCCTTGCCGATCGTCGCGGCATTCGTGATGACGCAATGGGATGTGGTGATGGACCCGCCGGAATCCACGATCTCGAAAATCTGGATCTGGCACGACGGCGGCGCGCATTTCGGCGTTCCGCTGTCCAATTATCTCGGCTGGCTGCTGACATCCTGGCTGTTCTACCAGGCGTTCGCGATCTATCTGAGCGGCCGGCGTGATGTGTCGCGATTTGCGCTTCAACACGCGCGCACACTCAGGCTTGTCGCTGTTCTGCTTTATCTTGCTTCCGGTCTGACCCACGTGACGCCATGGCTGATCGGCCAGAGCGGCGAGGTGGTGGATGCGGCTGGCCACCTCTGGCGCATTCATGATCTGCGCGAGACGACGGTCGTGACCATGCTGTTCACGATGTTCTTCACCGCGATGCTGGCGGCGTTACGGCTTGCCGCCGACAAAGCTGATCGCTGAAGCCCATATTGGCTGTTCAAGCTTTCCGCACGACCTCCCGCACCAGGCCGACCGTCTCTTCGATCATGGCGGCCGTGACGTCGAGATGGGTACAGGCGCGGATCCGGCCATCCATCATCGCGAGCATGACGCCGCGCTGGCGCAGGGCGCCGACCATGGCGTCGCCGGTCACGCCCGCGCCATCCGGCTTGAAGAAGACGAGATTGGTTTCGGGCTCCTGGACCTCGATGCCGGAAACCTGCGCCAGTCCCCGCGCCAATGCCCGCGCATTGGCGTGGTCCTCCGCCAGGCGCTCAACGTGGTAATCGAGCGCGTAGGTGCAGGCGGCTGCGCAAATGCCGGCCTGGCGCATCGAGCCGCCCAACCTCTGCTTCCAGCGCCAGACTTGATCGATGAATTCACGGCTGCCCGCGATTACCGCACCGATCGGCGCGCCCAGCCCCTTCGAAAAATCGATCCAGGCCGAATCCCAGCCCGCTGCCATGTCGCGTGCGCTGATGCTGGTCGCGACAGTTGCGTTCAACAGCCGCGCGCCGTCCATGTGGGTAGCAAGCCCTTTGGTTTTGGCGATTTCGACGATCTCATCAAGAGCTGCCTTCTTCCAGATGGTGCCGCCGCCGATATTGGCGGTCTGCTCGGCGCTCACCAGCGTCTGGGGCGGCTGATAGCGGGTGCGGGGGTGAAGCGCGGCGCGGAACACCTCAGGGGCGAATTGCCCGTTGGCGCCAGGCAGTCCGGTGATCTGGAAACCGCCGAGTGCTGCGTGCGCGCCGCCCTCGCGGGCGATGACGTGGGCGGTGGCGTGCGCCAGAATTTCATCGCCGGGTCGGCAATGCACCAGCGTTGCCGCCACATTGCACATGGTGCCGGACGGCATGAACACGGCCGCTTCCTTGCCGAGCAGGTCGGCCACGCGTTCGCACAACAGATTCACCGATGGATCATCGCCGACCTGTTCGTCGCCCACTTCGGCACGCGCCATCGCCTCGCGCATTCCTTGCGTTGGGCGGGTCTGGGTGTCCGACAACAGGTTGATGCGTACAAGCGGGGCTTTGGGATCGGGACGGGCAGGGGTGTAGGTCATGGCGATGGTCTCCGTTATCGCGTCATGGCCGGCATAGCCGTTCGAAGAACGGCGTCGCTTCCGCTCGCCTATGCCCGGCCATCCGCGTCTTGTTTTGTGTCGACGATAAAGACGTCGATGCCCGGCACAAGGCCGCTCATGACGAAAAAAGGCCCCGGCAAACCGGGGCCTTCGATCTCTGTCAGCGCGATCGGTCAAATCAGCGCGAATAAAATTCGACGATCAGATGCGGTTCCATCTGCACCGGGAAGGGCACGTCCGACAGTGCGGGGATGCGGACGAACTTTGCCGTCATCTTGCTGTGATCGACCTCGAGGAAATCCGGCACGTCGCGCTCGGCGAGCTGGTTTGCTTCCAGCACGACCACGAGCTGCTTTGAGGCTTCCTTGACCTCGACGAGGTCACCGACCTTCAGCTTGTAGCTGGCGATATTGACCTTGCGGCCGTTCACCTTGATATGCCCGTGATTGATGAACTGGCGCGCGGCGAACATGGTGGATACGAATTTGGCGCGGTAGACCACGGTGTCGAGACGGCGCTCCAAAAGGCCGATCAGGTTTTCACCCGTATCGCCTTTCATCCGGCCGGCCTCGACATAGATGCCGTGGAACTGGCGCTCGCTGATGTTGGCGTAATAACCTTTGAGCTTCTGCTTGGCGCGGAGCTGGCCGCCGAAGTCGGAGAGCTTGCCCTTGCGGCGCTGGCCGTGCTGGCCGGGGCCGTATTCCCTGCGGTTCACGGGGCTCTTTGGGCGGCCCCAGATGTTCTGGCCCATACGGCGATCGATCTTGTATTTCGCCTCACTGCGCTTAGTCATCGCGTCCTCTTTTAAGGATTGAGTTTTGAGGAAACGCGCCCTCCTGTGTGCCGGGATGTCCCGGCACCGACAGGTCCCGACCCCAAAGCATCAAGGGTTAGGACCACGGGTCGCGAAACGCTTCGCGGGCCGAAACGGCCCGCGAGCAGGGCGGTTTCTAAGGGCAAATCGGCTGCCTTGTCAATCGATAGCACAGTCATTCCGGGGCGATGCGAAGTATCCAGCCCCGGAATGACGGTGTACCGGGGCGTTCTCATTGACAGGGCAGCGGTTTCTGCCTAGAAACCGCCTGCTCGCGGGCCGTTTTCGGCCCGCGTTGC
>NZ_DATMLW010000101.1:0-3259 GCF_035570375.1 Bradyrhizobium sp.
CGGCTTGACAATTTCTACGGTACACAGGTCTGCGCAGTCGATGCTGATGGAAACGAGGTCGCGGGCGTCAGGCTGCCGCCGATTGCTGTGCCGCTCGGGACCTATACTGGATGGAACGTATATCGGGCACAGCCTTGCGAGTTATGCGACCGCGACGGTTCGCTGATCCCGTTTGCTCGCACCAGAACCGACCGCGACGCTGCCGGCGATCCCCGCCCCTCGCTCGAAGAACGCTACGGCAGCCGAGATGCTTATGTCGCTCGGGTCGAAGCCACGGCCGCTGCCCTCGTCGCCGACTATTTGCTGCTTCCCGCCGACGCTGCCGCATATGTTAAAGCTGCAAAGGAATGCGATCGGTTCTAATAAGCGTCAGCCGCAGCGGGCTAGTTTGGATATGGCTTTGTCGGAAGGGATTAGAGATGCGGAAGGGCCTGTTGACCACGATGGGTCTCACTGGTTTGTTAGCGGCCTCCCTTGTCCAAGGAGCTGTTGCTGCACCAATCGTGCCTCCCGCAACTGCAACGGCCCTTCACGGGCCTTCACTTGAACAAGTATATTACTACCACGGTCGACATTACCCATACCGCTACAACAATCGATATTATGCGCATCGAGTTTATCGTCACGGTCATTGGCATTATTATTGAGATAGGCCGTGACAAGCTCCCGCCGGTGCAACCCTAGAAGGACCGCCTCGGTTAGGATGATCGGAATGGATGACGCCGTCACCGTTTGGCCCGATCTACCCTATGCCAGCTGGCGTGAGACGGCCGCAACATTACAGCTCTGGACCCAGATCGTAGGCAAGGTCCGCCTGACACTGACGCCCTGGCTCAACCATGGCTGGCAAGTTCCCCTGTACATCACGGCACACGGGCTTGGAACGTTACCAATCCCGGCCGGCCGTGAAATACTCGAGATCGAGTTTGACTTCATCAGCCACCGCCTCGTCGCACGCACCAGCCAGGGCGGTGAACGGGAGCTGCCACTGGAACCGCAACCAGTTGCCGACTTCTATCACCGCGTCATCGATCTCTTGGACGACATCGGGGTCGCGATCATCATCCACGAGATGCCGAACGAGGTGCCTAACCCGATCCGCTTCTCGGAGGACCGCACCCACGCTGCCTATGACCCGGCTGCCGCCCATCGCTTCTGGCTGGCGCTGGTGCAGGCTGATCGTGTCTTTAAGCTCTTCCGAACGGGCTTCCTAGGCAAGGGGAGCCCCGTTCATTTCTTTTGGGGCAGCTTCGATCTCGCTGTGACCCGTTTCTCCGGGCGGACCGCCCCGCGTCATCCGGGCGGCGTACCGGGGTTGCCCGACGCGGTCACGCGCGAAGCCTATTCGCACGAGGTCAGCAGCGCCGGGTTTTGGCCGGGCAATGAGGCGTTTCCGCAGGCTGCTTTCTATTCCTATGCTTATCCGGAGCCGACGGGCTTCCGCGATCGACCGGTAACGCCGGGTGCCCACTTCGACAAGACGCTGGGCGAGTTCATCCTGCCGTATGACACCATGCGCACGGCCCCGGAACCTGACGCCCTGCTGCTGGACTTTTTGTCCACGACGTATGCGGCCGCAGCGGAGACTGGAGGCTGGGACCGCAAGTCGCTGGAATGTCCGATTGGGATTCCGGGACAGGTGCGCCGGGTCTAGCAGTCTCCGAGCGTCAAGTGGAGCCCGAAGCTTAGGGGACGGCCGATGCAACTCGCGAGCAACGCAATGCAAGGTTCCACGGCAATGATCAGGCGGTTTGGCGGTAAGCTCCGGGGGCGAGGAGGCTAACGTTGTCAACGGGATTGGATCGAGCCATAACCCGCCGTCGTTTCACCCGCTTCCTCGCCGCCAGTCCATTACTCGCGCATTGTGTTGCACCAGCCCTCGCACAGAACATTGGGGCGGCGAGGTTGCCTGACCCGATGGTGTGGGCGCCGCGCCAACTTGACAGTCTCATTTCCGACCCGAAGGAAGCCCTCGACGTATTCGACTTCGAACCGGTCGCCAAGAGGAATGTGCCGCCGGCTCATTTCGGCTACATGGCCACCGGTATAGATGATGAAGTGACGCTCCGCGCCAATCGCGAGGGCTTCTTAAAGTTCCAGCTGCGACCGCGTCGGCTCGTGGATGTCAGCGCGATCGACATGACCGTCGATATCTTCGGCGCGAGGTACGACAGCCCGATTGTGATTGCGCCAACCTCCAGCAACCGGGCCTTTCATCCGGACGGAGAGGTCGCGGTTGCCAAGGCGGCGAGGGCAGGCAATCACCTGCAGATGCTTTCGACGGTGGCAACGACCTCGATTGAGGAGGCGATCGCGTCGCGCGGCGCACCGGTGTGGTTTCAATTATACCCGACGCGAAAGTGGGAGATCGCCGAAGCTCTTGTCATGCGAGCGGAACGAGCTGGATCCCCGGTAATCGTTCTCACTGTGGACGGCCCCTCGCCGGCGAATTGGGAAACTCTTGCGAGGCTACGGCGTACTGATACTCGACAATGCGATGGCTGCCATGGCCGAACTTTTCAGGAGTATGTCGCCCGCAAACCGAATTTCGATGGTATCGATCTCAGTGGCGTGACCGTTCTGAACGCCCCAAACCTAACATGGGATTGGATCAAGCGCTTGCGGGATACCGTCAAGACGAAGATTGTACTCAAAGGCATTCTTGCCTACGAAGACGCGATACTTGCTGCCGCTATAGGGATTGACGGGATTATTGTCTCCAATCACAGCGGGCGTGTGGTGGATACCGGCCGCGGGACCATTGAGATCTTGCCCGAAATTGTCGAGGCAGTCGGTGGCCGCGTACCGCTGCTGGTCGACAGTGGGTTCCGTCGCGGCACAGATATTATCAAGGCTTTGGCCATGGGTGCCCAAGCTGTCTGTATCGGGCGGCCCTACCTATGGGGTCTCGGCGCGTTCGGTCAGCCCGGTGTCGAGCGCGTTCTCGAAATTCTCCGCAACGAGACGCGCGTTGCCATGCAGCAAGTCGGAGCGCCGTCAATCAAGCAGCTCATCCCAGCCATGGTTCAGAAGGCCTCGGCTTAAGCTGAAGGGTCCTGGCTGAGACCGAACGTCCTCGAGGCTCGACAGATCCGACGTGCTTTACAAGTGGACTGCGCCGGCCGGGAGCGGATTACGGTCGTCGCGCAGTTTGTAGAGCAGATCGCCCTCTATCGCCTGACGCGCCGCGGCGATGTCGATCCCAAAAATCCGTGCGGCGTTCTCGCCGAAGATTTTGTTCTTCACCTCAGGTGTCAGC
>NZ_DATMLW010000102.1:0-4247 GCF_035570375.1 Bradyrhizobium sp.
TATCCTGAGCAGGACGCGGCCATCGCTGCGCTAGGAGCGCATTTCGGTCTCACACTCGATCGCCACCGCTGCTTCCCCTACGGCCGCTAAGGAGCCTGACAAGTATCGCTGCTTGATTGGAGCGATGTCGGCTCATGTGAAGGTTTGCGGATGCCGGCCCCATGAAGGTGGCGCGGCCCGCACCGGGGCCGGCGTACGCAGACCTCCAAAGGAGGAAACCGCGGGAGGTATGTTAGGACCGCTTCGGGTCAAAATCGGACCTCGGACTGTGCCTGAGCTAGGTCCGCTTATCCCCGAATAATAGAAGCGCGGCGACCGCAGTCGGAGGTCCGTTTGGTGCCATGAGCCGACATCGCTCCAATCAAGCAGCAATACTTGTCAGGCTCCTTAGCGGCCGTAGGGGAAGCAGCGGTCGCGATCGAGTGTGAGACCGAAATGCGCTCCCAGCGCAGCGATGGCCGCGTCCTGCTGAGGATAAGGGTCGGCATTGGATGCGGCAACGATGATGATCCGGAACCCGCCGCGATCTTTGCCACCCGGTGGCAGCATCGCTGTAGTCAGTGCATTGCCCTCCCTGTCGCGCAACGTGAGGAAAAGCGGCATCTCTCGCTGTACATGGGCCTCGAGGCCGATGTCGCGCTCGATCGCGTTGGGCCGCTCCGGACGCCAGGACCGGACTGCCTTCTCCCGCTCGCGGCGGAAATATTTCTCGACTGTGTGGCTCATCAGGCGCGACTCATGCGCCGCTTCACCTTCCGTCTCGATACGGAACCAGGTCTTACCCTTCGGCGCGTCGCAAACATACTGCATTTCGCCCGTCCTGCGATCGCCGCAATTCTAGGACGGCGGGCATGCAAAGCCAATAAGAGATTCGCTCCCGTGTATAACGCTGCACGATCGTATAATGGGAAGTTCGGCTGCAACACCGCGCGACTATTGCCTGAGAGGCGATGGTAGAGCTCCGATCTGATGAAGCTTCGCAAAGCGGTCCGGTACGCCCAGCCTAGAAAAATCTGTTCACTGCAACGTCCGCTTCGGGTTTTCGCGACCGGGTCGAGCCAGCAGCAAGTTCGGCCATGTCCGCTATGGCCCGATAGCAACCAAATTCCGCTACTCAGCGAAATGACGTGATGGGCCAATAGCGGAAGTGAGGTGCTTCGCGGACCAGCCAACGACGGCGACACGTCGAGGCCGAGCGCGTGGCGGGCCGAAGCTCACCCATCACGGCACGGTTGTAAACGACGCTACAGGTCGCGCGGTCTTGCAGAAGGAGCGACTTCGACGCCTTGAAGGCCGGCTGCCCCAATCGAGCGCTTCACTACGCCAGAAACCTTGGCTTGCTCGATGAAGTCGCTGACATAAGCCAACCAACCGGAATTGCCCTTCGGCACCAGTGCCGCAAAGGTCATGGGGCCGAAGCCATCGTCCAGCACCCGCGATCCAGGCAACTTGGGCACGTCGGCGAGCAGGGTTGGACGAGGCGCTGCACGCGCTTCGGCGCCTCCAGTGCGTAGAAGTTCAAGCGCAGCGGCTTGAGATTCAGTCCTGATCAATTGCGCCCGCTTTAGCGCGCGGGTCAGTTGTAAATCCGAGCCATCGTTCCGAGGCGTGACGATGCGGATGCCGGGCTGGTCGGCATCGGCCGCGCTGCGAAGCGAAGATCCGGCAGGCACCATGTAGGTGAAATCACTACGAATGTACGCGGGCGTGTAGTCTACCACCTCGGCTCGCGACGAATCGAAAGCGAGAAACGCAACGTCCCACGCATTGCTGGCCACGCCTTCGATAACTGCGCCAGGCCTCGGATACTCAACAAAAACGATCTCGACTCCCATGTGCGCTGCAAGCGCGCGGCCGAGGTCGACCGCGGGTCCGCTCAGATCGCCGCTTGCTGCATCCTTGAGTGCTATCGGGGCCGCCCCGACTCCGACGCCCACTCGAAGCTTCCCGGCATTGATGATGTCCGCAGTGATCATCGGCAGGCTCCTTTCTTGACCGTTCTAGGATTGAAAGATTTCAGCTTCTCCGTCTAGCGCCTAGCATGGCTCCGCCGTACGCCGCACCGTCGCGCCAGTCTGAACTTCCGGTTTGGGTCATTCGCGACTGAACGGCCCAGCCCGGGCTGCCATCCAATGTCCGCTATTTCCCGATAGCGACCAAGATTGCGCGGCGGTGCAATATGTCGCAAAGGGCCAAAAGCGGCCTCATGCGCTGCAGCAAAAGTCTCTCATTCGATCACCCGATCGGCAAGTGCGAGTAGCTTCGCTGGAATTGCAAGCCCGAGCGCCCTCGCGGTCTTGAGGTTGATGACCAACTCGAACTTGGAAGCTTGAAAGACCGGTAAGTCGGCTGGCTTCTCGCCCTTGAGAATGCGGCCCACGTAAAGTCCCACCTGTCGATATGCTTCCGTTAGGCTGGCTCCATAACTTATGAGCCCGCCAGCTACGATGAACTCAGGCGATGCGTACATCACCGCAATCGCATGGTGTGCCGCGAGCGCAACTATTTGCTCGATCCGGCTATTGAAGAAAGCATCGTTACCGACGAGCAGCGCCCCGGTTCGCGCTTGAACTAGGCTCTCGAAGGCGGCGGCGATTTCCCGGTCGGTGGTGGCTTTCAAAATTTGAATCCGTATCCCCATGGCAGGGGCGGCCGCCAACACGTCTCTCGTAACCAGCTCGTCAATCATCGAATTGGTCGGGTTCCCAAGAAAGCCAATTGTCGTGGTGCTGGGCACCAGCTCGTGCAATAGCGCGAGCCCCTTGGCGGCCAACTCGATGTTGAGCTGATTTTGGCCCGTGAGGTTGCCGCCAGGTCGATTGAGACTTGCGACAAGACCTTGCTGCACCGGGTCAGCGCCGACACTAAAAACAATTGGAATGGTGGTGGTCGCAGCCTTTGCCGCAAGTGTCGAGAGATGGCCGGGTGTGACGATCACGGCCACCCGCATTTGGATCAGCTCAGCCACCAATGTGGGTAGTCGATCAGGTTGGTTTCCGTGCCAGCGGTATTCGATCGTTAAATTCCGGCCCTCAACATAGCCGGTTTCGTTCAACCCGCGCCGAAGGCCGGTCAGCCGGGAGGCATCGGATTCTGCCGACCAAATACCCAAATATCCGATCACCGGCATCGCCCGCTGCTGCGCATGGACCGCGAGCGGCCACGCGATGGCCGAGCCGCCGAGCAGAGTGACAAAATCCCGTCGCCTCATGGGTCGTCCCTAGCGAGGATCACACCCTACCACACCATCCCATGAGCAGCACCGCTGCGCGTCACAGCAAATTCGGCGGGCGATGTCTAAGTTGGGTCATTCGCGACCAATTCGAGCCAGCAACAAGCACGACCATGTCCGCTGTGCCCCGAAAGCGACCAAATTCTGCAACGCAGTGAAATGTCGCGATAGGGTCGGCACGCGCAAGAAGCGTCGGCTGAATTTGTAAACCGTGATGTTGCCGCCCGGCCTTGCCAAGCTGGCAACGAAGCCCGGGCCGACTGGATCGCCTCTCGCGGCCATAACGATTGGAATCGAGATCGTGGTGTTCCTGACTGCTTGTACGCCCGACGTAGCCAGCGCCACGATCACATCGATGCTCCTTCCACTTCAGCGATCCGCCTTCCGTTGCAGAAGCCCTTATGCGCCATGCGTCCACAGCTCGATCAGCGCCTTAGCCTCGTTGATTTCGGGCATTTCCACAGTCGGCGAAAAGCCATTGAGGGCTGGCGTGAGAATGGCGCAGGCTTCGGCGGCGCGGCCGGTCGATTGGTAGAGCTTGGCGAGTGAAAGCGCGGCGAGCAACTCGTAGCTACGAGCACCTTGCTGCTTTGCGACCGCGATGGAGGTTTGGAAGGCCTCTTCGGCGGGAGCGGAGTTCTCGGGTTCTCGCTTCAGCAGGCATTCACCGCGCAGCCGATGGAGGTACGGGTCGGTGAAATGCTCCTCCGTCTCATCCGCCATTGCCAACCCCTGGTCGATCTGCATTAGGGCCCGGTCGTAACCACCGGTCATGGCCTCGAGTTCTGCAAGCATTCCGTAAAAGGATGGAGCGCTGCTCGTGTTGCCTAGACCTACATACGACTCGAGCGCCTGCCTGAGCCCAAGCGCCCCAGACTCTGGATCGACTTGTCGGCCACGAACCCAATTCGCTAACACCTGACCCACGTCAGCGTAAGTCCTCAGATTGTGCTCTTCCGTCAGTGCGAGTAAGGGCTCGACGGCGAGGCGCGTAGACGAGAAATCGTCGCGGCGG